>CANPTT010000020.1 GCA_947577065.1 uncultured Pseudoflavonifractor sp. | reverse complement strand
GGCCATCTTGGGGTTCCAGCGGCGGGTCTGGTGTCCAAAGTGGACGCCCGCCTCCAAAAGTTGCTTCATCGATACGACTGCCATAATTTATTTCCTCCTTTTTTGTTGGTGCCTCCACCCTGGTCATCTGGCCCGGTCTACTTTCTCCTCGAAAGCACAAGACCGCCATCCCACGAGTGTGCGTATTTGCCGCAGGCTATGGTAGTTTACCACAGATTGGCTGGAAATGCAAGATTTTTTTCAACACATCCCGTACGGTTCCCGACAAATGGGCTCACTTGCTCAATACTGCCATGTATTATAGCTGAAGGGCTCCACCTCAGGCTGTTCCGTCCGGTCCTTCTCTCCTTTCAGATACTCCAGATACTGCTCTCTTATTTTCCGCACCTGAGGGTCGTCCACCTCCGGCGACACACGGCTGGCCTGTGTCAAAAAGTGCTCCTCGTTCCGCCCCATAGCTCTCCCCTTCGCCGTATGCATATCAAAGGCATAGTCCGGGACAGGTGGAATATCTCCATGGGCAAACTTCCGTATGACCATGTTTTTAACATTGTCACTGGTACGCTCCTTTTGCTGCCGGCACAGGAAGCGGATCACATGGATAAAAAACATGGGCCTGTCGCCGTCCGCGTAGAGGAACTCCTTATGCATCATATAGAGCGTATAGATCAGTTCCGGCGCCTCCACATTTCCAAATCCAATGTCCTCAACAGAAATGGAAAGCAATCTGCGCCAAAGCTTCTCCTCAAACTGCGGACTGGTAATATACATTTCATAGGCCGCTGCCAGCGCGTTCTCCTCATTCCCTCGCCGGATGGATTTTTGAAGCATGGACACCAGCTCATCCCCCTTGAACCCGTTGCGAGAAACAATATTTGCCCAAGGATCGTAAGACATAAATTCACTCATTTTCTTCTCCTCCAGTTCATTTTGTGATCTCGGCCAACATTTGTCAAATACAGGTGGGACGCCGCTGCTTTTTACTCTCCTTTCCTTTTTTCTTCCTGCTGCGCCATAGCCTCCTCAAAGTGTCTGTTGATTTGATCGGTAAATGCCTGCGCCGCGTTATAGCCCATGCGCTTATGGCGGTTGTTCATAGCCGCCACCTCAATAATGACCGCCAGATTTCGCCCTGGCTTGACCGGGATCGTAACGGCAGGCAGTTCAATATCCAAAATGGTCGTGTGGAGTTCCTCCAAGCCCAGCCGGTCATAGACCGCCCCATCCCGCCAGGGCTCCAAATTCACCACCAGATCAATGTTTGCAGAATCCTTGATGGAGGCTACGCCAAACAGACGGCGAACATCTACTACACCGATCCCCCGCAGTTCCATGTAATGACGGATCAGTTCGGGGGCGCTGCCGACCAACTGATGGTCGTTCATCTGTTTGATCTCCACCGCGTCGTCCGCAATAAGCCGGTGGCCCCGCTTGATAAGCTCAATGGCAGTCTCACTCTTTCCCACACCGGACTCTCCGTAGATCAGCACACCCTCGCCATAGATCTCCACCAGCACTCCGTGGCGGGTAATGCGGGGGGCCAGATGGTTCCTAAGACTGGTGATAAGGGTCCCCATAAATTCCGTAGTGATCTGCTCTGTCCGCAGGATCGTCCGGTCATATTTCTCCGCCATCTCCATGCATTCGGGAAGGGGCTCCATACCTCGGCACAGGATAAGGGCGGGAAAGCCCTGTACCATCAGCTGCTCAAAGCTCTCTCTCCGCTCGCGTGGATTCATTCCATCCAGAAAGGTCTTTTCCACCTTTCCCAGCACTTCCAGGCGAAGGGGATCGTAGTAATCAAAATAGCCGATAAGCTGTAATCCCGGGCGGCTCACATCTCCTGTTTTTATCTCGCATGTCTCATAATCCTTACTGGCCCGCAGTACCTCAAGGCCATAGTCCTCCACCAGCTTAGTCAGCTTTACGCTGTACAGGTTTTCCATTGTATTCTCCTCCCAGTCCGTTTTTTCTTTCCATTTTATGTATCTAGTATAGACCAAGAAAAGGAAAGCCGCAACTGTTTTCCTCCGTTCACACAAGAAAAAGCGGGAGACGATGATCGTCTCCCGCGGAATGGTTTAGGGCTTCTGAGAATTAAACTTGTTATAGGTCTCGCTGATCTTGCTGACCGGGGCAGCCTCCACCGTATACCACCCCTTAGACTGAGCCGCCTTGAAAAGGGCGGTCTGCGTCATGTGGCTTTGGTTCAGTATCTTCAGATATTCGTCCCGAAGCTGGTCATCCACACACTCGGAGGCAAAGGTGTTGTAGTTATTGCTCATTTTTTTCTCGGTGAGGATCAGGTCCGTCACCCGTTCCTGGTCGTTCATGGCTTTTCCTCCTTACTTCAAAAAATTCAGCAGACAGTCAAAATTCTGTCGGTGCTGGTCCGCGTACTGCTGAAAGCTCTGCTTAAGCTGAGCGTCCTCTGTCTCTTGGACAGCGGCCTGATATTTGGCGCACAGGACCTTCTCAAAATCCAACTGATCGCTGATGCCGCTGAGCTCTTTGGCGGTGAGATTGGGCATACACATTCCCTCCTTTTTAGGTTGTGCTCCTATTCTCCCCGACCTCGGAAAAATTATGCAAAGGCTCTGGACGGCCTTGGCGGGAAAAGCGAAATACCGCGAATTGACCACCTGCCAAGACCTCCAGTCTCGCCAGGCAAAAAAGGGGCAGGATGGGAAAGGGTTCATGCTGGGACCAGGGCAGGGCCAGGAAAAAGCCCTCCATATCCCGTTTCAATAGAGCCCGCTTTACTCCTTTCAGGCTTCGAGAAAGCAAAGGATCCTCCACTAGCCGCCGGGGACAGTCGGTCCAGCACCAATCCGGGGGCGGCGGGGACTCGGGAGCAAAGGTATAGGCCAAGGACACCTCCGCCCCGGTGGGCGGCCAGATCCCTTGGCGCTCCAAAGCGGCCACCTCCATTCCTCGGCGCAGACGGAGGGCGCCTCCCTCGGGGATCAGGGTCCCCAAAAGGATCCGTCCTCCCGCTCCATGGAGCCACGCTTTATAAAGTCCATCGTTACCCGCGGTCCGGATCGCCTGACAGACAGCCTTCTCCCCTTCCCGGCGCACTGTCACCGCCCCATTGGGCCCCTCAAAGCTCCAATCCAAAGCAAACACCCCCTCTGGCAACTCTATGCGCCAGAGGGGGCGGACATGTTACCGCTATCCCATATATTCCAAATTAACGTCCCCAAGATCAGTCTCCGCCTCCACATAATACCCATTATTGCCGAGGATCACAACCGCGGGATTCTTTTGCGCCTTTCCGTTGAGCCTCACCTCTCCCAAATCAGTGGAAAGGGAATAGCTCAGACCTTTACACTCAGCGGGGACAGCCACGGTCACATCCCCAAGTTCACTTTCCACCCTCAGCTCTATGGCCTGAAGCTTTCGGCAGATCACGTCCCCCAACTCTGTGGAAAGATCGGCCTCTCCCGCGGTTGCCGCCGCATCTACCTCAATATCGCCCCAACCGGTGGACAGTTCCAACACGTCAAGGGCCGTTCCCGCCGGAATGGTGAGAAGCGCTTCACATTTTATATTCATTTGATTGTTCTTCGCGTTTCCCCAGCTCTCATCCTCCACCTTTAAAACGCCGTTCTCCACCTGATAGCGCATCGTGTAATTGTTCAGATTCCAGCTCAGGGAGAGAGTAAGCGATTCCCCTTCCCGGACCCTAATGTCACCGCAGTCTAAGTCTGCCTCTATCGAAGTGACCCCGGTCAACACTCCGCTCTCCACCAGCAGTTCCTGTCCGGAATGTCCGTTTCCGCTCCGATGGCCCACATGGATGCCGTGGTCCCCACCGATATCCACACTTTCCCCGTCCACATGGATCCCGTTTTCTCCGCCTATATGTATCTCACCGGGGGCGATCCGGATGGCGCCCCAGGAGCTTCCCTCGTCCCAATCGTGATCCTCCCATATGTCTTCGTAATAACGCTGGCTCTCAGTCCGTCCACCCAGAGCAAAGCCCGCGCCCCGTAAAAGAAGACCGACCACCAGCAGTGTACCCGCCGTGGCCAAAAACCACTTAGCAGCTCCCTTCATCGCCCACTCCTCCTTCCACCCACATGCTCCGGAACCAGCGGAACACTTTGGCCGTCAAGTATACAAGCAGGATGGCTCCCAACATAAGCAGAAGACCCACCGCCGCGGAAATCAAGCCGCCGCCCCATTGGTAGAGGATCCCCGGAAAGGACAGCCGTCCCAAACTGCCAGCCGCCAGGCCCAGTCCAACCAGAACGCACACGATACCGGCCAGGCCCAGTCCAAAGACCAGCGCCGCCAGCACCGGTCCTACGAAAATAGCGGCAGCCACCAGGATCAGGACATACGCCCATCCCGGGATCCCCCCCCGGCTCGCCACGGGATAGGGCGCGGAGGGATAGGGATCCTGCCCGGAGCCCGGTCCTGCCACCGGGATCATGTTCTCTTGGCTCCTTTGACCCAATATTTGCCTCGCCAGATGTTCCGGGGAGCCCAGTTCCGCCATGACGGTCGACTCTCTCACCTCTCCGGCATCCTCAAAATATTCGGTATAGTAACGCATGATCTCCTCTACCTCCCCTCCGGGCAGACGCCCGGTGAGGTAAGCCCGCAGAAAACGCAGATAGGTTTCCTTATTCATGTTTCGATCCTCCTGACAATACATTGCTCACTCTGGCCGCATAGTCCGACCAGCTTTCCCGACAGTCGGAGAGCAGCTCCCGGCCCGCCTGCGTGATGGTATAATATCTTCGGTTCCTTCCCTGGTACTGCCTGTCATATACAGCCAAGCAACCCTCTCTCTGCAGCCTTCGCAGTACGGGGTACAGAGTGGACTCCGAAATATCGATCTCCTGCTTGAGCCGCTGGGTCAAGCTGTATCCATAGGCATCTCCCTGCTCCAGGATCGCCAGCACACAACCATCCAGCAGCGGTGAAGTCAATTGAAAGATCACAGGTCCACCATCCTTTCTTTTGAATCGGTCTATATTATATGATGTATAATATTGGCATGTCAAGCAGTATCTTTCATATTCATAAAAATTTAACACAGGTTTTGGTCGGTTTTGAGGTTGTCAAATGAGGTAGATTGCGCTAAAATATAGGCTAAGTTATTATGTCAAACCTTATTTTGAGGTGCTTCTATGGAGTTTCGTGTAGGTATCGATATCGGGTCTACCACAGTGAAGGTCGTGGTGCTGGACCCGGATAACAATCTGTTGTTCCGCTCCTATGAGCGGCATTTTTCCAAAACCCGGGAGCGCGCTGCTGAGACTCTTCGGTCCATTCAGGAGATGCTCTCCGGTCAAAAGATACATATGGTCATAACCGGTTCCGCCGGCCTGGGGGTCAGCAAAGCCAGCGGTATCGATTTTGTGCAGGAAGTCTATGCCACAGCCGCCGCCGTCAATACCTTCGTTCCTAATACCGATGCGGTCATTGAGCTGGGCGGAGAGGACGCCAAGATCATTTTCTTTGGCGGCGCCTTGGAGGAGCGGATGAACGGTTCCTGCGCCGGCGGCACCGGAGCCTTTATCGATCAAATGGCGTCCCTGCTGAATGTGACGATCGGCGAGCTCAACGAACTGTCCTTGCAGCACGAAAAAATTTACCCCATCGCCTCTCGCTGCGGCGTGTTTGCCAAGAGTGATATCCAGCCCATTTTGAACCAGGGTGGCCGAAAGGAAGATATTGCCGCTTCCATTTTCCAGGCGGTAGTGGATCAGACCGTAGCCGGACTTACTCAGGGCCGGGAGTTGTCGGGGAAGATCGTCTTTTTGGGCGGTCCTCTCCATTTCCTCACAGGGCTACGACATCGATTTGTGGAAACGCTGAAGCTGGATGAGGACCACGCGATCTTTCCCGCTGACGGCGATTGCTTTGCCGCTATGGGAGCGGCTCTATGCTCTGTTGACTATAGCCCACGTCCCTTCGAGGAATATTTAAAGCTTCTGGAGGAGAGCGTAGATGCCACCGGAGTTTTGGACGTAATGCCCCCTCTTTTCGCCAGTCAGACGGAATATGACGCGTTTCTGGCCAGGCATAACGCCAACCGTCCCCCGGAGACCGACCTTTCGTCCTATACCGGGGATGCCTGGTTGGGGATCGACGCGGGTTCCACTACCACCAAAATGGCTCTTGTTGATCCGCAGGGCGGTATCCTTTACAGCTACTACCACTCCAATCAGGGTAACCCGGTGGCCATTGTGCTGGAACAGCTGAAGGAGATCTACAAGCGCTGCGGAGACCGAGTGTCCATCAAAGGCTCCGCCGTCACCGGCTATGGTGAGGAGCTTATCAAAAATGCCTTTCAATGCGATCTGGGACTAGTGGAAACCATGGCCCACTATAAAGCTGCCGCCCATTTTAACCCTGATGTTGACTTTATCATCGACATTGGCGGGCAGGATATGAAGTGCTTTAAGATCCGCAACGGGGCGGTAGATTCCATTATGCTCAATGAGGCATGCTCCTCCGGCTGTGGTTCCTTTATCGAAACCTTTGCCAAAGCTCTGGGCTATGATATCGCCGCTTTCTCCAAGCTGGGACTCTTTTCTCCAAGGCCGGTAAATTTGGGGTCAAGATGTACCGTATTTATGAATTCCTCTGTTAAACAGGCCCAGAAAGATGGGGCCAGTGTGGAAGATATTTCAGCGGGACTTTCCATCTCTATCGTAAAAAACGCCGTTTACAAGGTCATTCGCGCCGCCAGCGCTGATGACCTCGGCAGACAGATCGTAGTTCAGGGCGGCACCTTCCTCAATGACGCGGTGCTTCGGGCCTTTGAACAGGAATTGGGGAGGGATGTGGTCCGCCCCACCATTGCCGGGCTAATGGGGGCCTTTGGGGCGGCTTTGGCGGCACGTGATCTGGACTTAAAGGCTTCTAGTCTGTTAAGTAATTCTGCCTTACAGTCCTTTTCTCACTCTGCCAAGCCAACCACCTGTGGCCTGTGCACCAATCACTGCTCCCTGACGGTCAACCAGTTTGACGGTGGCCGCCGGTTTATCTCCGGCAACCGCTGCTCCCGGCCTCTGGGCAAGGAGAAGCAGGAGCTTCCCGACCTGACCGCCTATAAGTACAGGAAGCTACGAGCTATGGAGGGCAAGGGCTTCGGTTCTGGCGTCCGGGGACGCATGGGGATCCCCTTCGGTCTTAATATGTACGAAAATCTCCCCTTCTGGTATGAATTTTTCACCAAGCTCAACTTTGAAGTGGTCCTCTCTCCCGAGTCCTCCCGAAAGCTGTATATCAAAGGCCAACACACCATTCCGTCCGATACGGTATGTTATCCCGCCAAGCTGCTCCACGGCCATGTGGAGGCACTGGTAGAGATGGGCGTGGACGCCATCTGGTATCCCTGCATGTCTTATAACTATGATGAGGGCATTGGCGATAACCACTATAACTGCCCGGTGGTGGCCTACTATCCCGAGCTGCTGTCCGCTAATGTTCCCCTGCTGAAGCAGACTCGCTTTCTCACCCCTTATGTGGGACTGTATCGCCACAAAGATTTTAAAAAGCGCATTGCCAAGCTCATGGAGGCAGAATTCTCCATTCCCAAGAAGGAGAGCATAGCTGCCGCCGATGCCGCCTACGCCGCCTATGACACCTATAAGAGAGACCTGTGGAGCAAGGGCCAGGAATTCATCAACTATGCTCGGGCCCATCATCTTCCTATCCTTGTCCAGGCCGGGCGGCCTTATCACATCGATCCGGAGATCAACCACGGGATCAACGACCTTATTACCGGCCAAGGCTTCGTCCTGATCAGTGAGGACGCTCTCTCGCATTTAGAGGGCTATGAGGCCAGAAAGGTGCTGAACCAGTGGACCTTCCAGTCTCGAATGTATAACGCCGCCCGGTATGTGTGCAGCCAGCCCGACATGCAGCTGGTGCAGTTGGTATCCTTTGGCTGCGGCTCCGACGCCATTACCGCCGATGAAATCCGGTCGATTTTGGAGGAGGGCGGAAAACTGTATACGCAGTTGAAGATCGACGACATCAATAACCTGGGAGCGGTCAAGATCCGTATCCGTTCTCTCATGGCGGCCATGGAGGAGCGGAGAAAATGAATATTGACGCCTTTTGGAGGGCTGTTTTAAAACAGGACGCCTCCCTTCTGGAAACTTTTTTTGTCCCGGAGGGCCATGTAAATTGGCATTGTACCAATGAACATTTTTCTGTTTCAGAGTTTATCCGGGCCAACTGCGAGTACCCCGGTCGGTGGGATGGAGAGCTGGAGCGGGTGGAGCGCTTGGGAGACCTGCTGATCACGGTGGTCCATGTCCACTCCCTGGAACAGCCGCTCTCCTTCCACGTCGCCTCCTTTATTCAGCTGAAGGACGACCTCATTTTTTCCATCGATGAATATTGGAGCGACGACGGCCCTGCCCCCCAATGGCGTAGAGATAAACATATCGGCGTTCCCATTTGCCCCCAGACCCATTAGAAAGGAACCAAAATTATGGCAGAACTAGTGTATGACAAAACTGGGAGACTCCTTTTTACCAAGGAAATGAAAAAGGAATATACTCTGCTGATCCCCCAGATGCTTCCCGACCACTTTGCTATGCTGGTAAGTATCTTCCGCAGTGAGGGCTACCAGGTCGAGATGCTCGAAAACACCGGCCGCTCCGTCATTGACGCGGGCCAGAAATATGTCCATAATGATGCCTGCTACCCCGCCATCCTGGTCATCGGCCAGCTTATCAACGCAGTCCAATCCGGGAAATACGACCCCCACAAAGTGGCCCTGGTCATTACCCAAACCGGCGGCGGCTGCCGGGCCTCCAATTATATCCATCTGCTGCGGAAGGCCCTGGAGAAGGCCGGGCTCTCCTTTGTCCCCGTCATCTCTGTAAATCTCTCCGGTCTGGAGTCCAACCCCGGTTTTAAGCTGAGTCTTGGCCTGCTTCGGAAAGCCGTTTTTGCCATTATCTACGGCGACCTTATCCTGAACGTGGCCAACCAGGTCCGGCCCTATGAGTTGACAAAGGGAGATACCGATGCCGCCGTCCAGCACTGTATGGATTTTCTGCTCCACGATATGGACCAGGGTAAGGGCATGACCTACAAGAGCATGCGGGGCTATTTTGACCGCATCACCTCCACCTTCAAGGCAGTCCCCATCTCCGGCGAGAGGAAGGTCCGGGTGGGCATCGTAGGTGAGATCTATGTGAAATACGCCCCCCTGGGCAACAACAATCTGGCCGATTTCCTTCTGGCCGAAGGGGCCGAGCCGGTAATCCCCGGACTGATGGACTTTATCATCTTCAAGGTGAACAACCGTGAGGTGGACGTAAACATTTACGGGGGCAAATGGATCAAGGAACGACTCTGCCATTGGCTCCAGAACTACCTGATGAAATACCAGCACGCCATGATCGATGCCCTGAAGCGCTCCGGCTTCCGGGCCCCCGGCGACTTTAACGATCTCCACAGCTATATCAAGGGCTACCTGGGGGACGGCAACAAGATGGGCGAGGGCTGGCTCCTCACCGCCGAGATGCTGGAGCTCATCCATACCGGAGTCCCCAACATCGTCTGTACTCAGCCCTTCGGGTGTCTGCCCAACCACATCGTAGGCAAGGGCATGATTCGCAAAATCAAGGATGACTACCCCTGGTCCAACGTGGTGGCCATCGACTACGACCCCGGCGCCACCAAAATCAACCAGGAAAACCGTATCAAGCTGATGCTTGCCAATGCCCGGGCCCTCAGTAAAACACAAACGGAGAAGGAGGCCGCCGGCAATGCTCTGCCCACTTCCTGAAGGACTTTGTTTTGTAGAGGCTGAAAAGGAAGAACACTTTGCAGCCATGTCCCTGATCCACGCATTGGGGTGGCGGGATACTTACAAAGGCTATGTGCCAGATGACTATATGTCCAAGGAAATTTCAGACGACCGATGGACTGCCGTATTTCGAACCAATTTTGAGACCGGAGTCTGCCATGGACTTCTCCTTTACAGGGGTGATGTTCCAGTTGCCTGTATCAATTATTGCCGCGCACGGAAGAGCAACTATAACACCGGAGAGGTCTGTTCCTTCGATAATACCGGATATGAGGACTGGGGGGAGATCGCATCCTTCTACACCCATCCGGCAGAGCGAGGCAAGGGCTACGGTGGACTTCTCTTTGAGGAAGCTCTCCAACGGCTGAAGGAAATGGGACATAGGTATGCGTTTGTATTTGTGCTACGTGAAAACGAAAGGGCCCGAAAATTCTATTCTGCCCACGGTTTTGTCTGGGATGGCTCCCATACTGATATCCCTTTCCCTCCAGACGCCATTTGTGTAGATCTTCGGTATACCAGAAAGCTGTGAGTCGATGAAAAAAACAACCTTTACCTTTACTTTGGCTCTCACAATACTGTTGACAGGATGTGACAGTGCGACAGCTCCCTCCCCCTCCCCCTCTCCCCCGGCAACACCGGTCCCTTCGCTCTTTGCCGCTCCCACGAGCTCTCCCACTCCGGAGCCCACCCTCTCTCTGCCGGATCCTATCTCACCAGACTGCCCGCCCCTATGGATCTCCATACCTACAGAGGGCTTTCCCTCCAAAGAAGAAAAGCCTCGTGTTGAAGAAGGAAATGTTCTCTGGCGCGTCTTTTACCACGCACCGGAGTTAGACGCTACCCTTTATGATGTCACTTATACAGATGAGATCCTTGACCACATTTACACGCAACCAGCTTTCGGTGACAGAAATGGATATGGCGCTCAATTCGTCCTTCAGGCCGGGGAGTACTTTGGCGAGGTGTTTCGCAGCGGATATTGGTCAGACCAACTGGGATGCCTTACCGGCGGAGACTATGACGGCGATGGCGAAATTGAGTATGTGGTGGGTCGTCATCGGGACTTTTTCCTCTGTAAGCCCAACAAAGACAGCGCTTGGAATACATACTCATACAGTGATGAGGATTTTGGCCGTGACGCTTTCCCTCTTCTTACCGTGGAGCAGACCGGACGCTCTATTACAGTTTACTGCGGTGCTTCCTCCGCCTCTTATCATATGGGAGACGGAATTCCGGGAAAGATATCCCTTTTCCCTCTGGATTTTTCTCAAATGCCGCTGTGGTTTGAGTTTTCTGACAACAGCATTTGGGCTACCGCCTCTTTGATGACAGTTGGCGAAGACGGCGGCCCCGATATTATTTTCGGCCACTTGAGAGGCAAGTTGGTATTGGAGGATGAAACATTCACCCTCACCGCTCTCCGGGCGGAGGGTTTTGAAGGCGTATAAGCTCAAACATATAAAAAACTCCGAGGCGTGAGGGCTTCCCCACTCCTCGGAGCTTTTCTTTTCGGGATCTCAGGCTTAGAGGTCAGCCTTACCGCCGTCCTTACCATTGACCACATAGTAAGCGGCACCATCCTCGGGCTTCACATAGACCTCCAGAGTCTTAATGGTCTTTACCCCGGCAGTAGCCTTCACAGTAGCCAGAATGGCATCCATATCCATCTGCTTGCCCTGATACTCCACAAACACCTTCACAGAGGGAGCAGCAGCTTTGGCAGCGGTCTTTGCCGTCTTAGCAGCAGGCTTCTTGGCGGCCTTAGCCTTAACAGCAGTCTTGGTCTCCTTCACAGCCTTGGCCGTCTCAGTGGTCTTGGTCTCCACAGCGGTGGGAGCCTTCACAGCCTCAGTGGTCTTGGCAGCAGATTCTGCCTTCTTCATCGTCTTAGCCATAATACAGAACTCCTTTATCCACGGTTTCAAACCGCTTGATTTTTTAGGTTTGCGCTATGTATATTTTATCAGAATCCCACAGAAATGAAAGTAGGAAAATGACTGTTTTCCCAAAAAATTCCGACTCTTTTCCGCCATTTTGAACAGTTTTAGGGGCTCTATATGAGTATTATTCCCATTTCGGCGCAAAATAGGCGAGAAAGGAGAGGAGCATTTATGTCACATTTTGACCCTATGGCACAGCTTCCGGAAGGTCTTGCTATGGCTCTTGCTCAGGATCCGGAGGCACTGAATGCCTTTGGACAACTGCCCGGTCAGGAGAAATCCCACTATGTGGAACGGGCTCATCAAGTCAGAAGCAAGGCAGAGATGCGGGCATTGATATCCGAGTTGGGCGATCTCCACACCCATTAGGGAAAAACTGCGTAAACTGATTCAGAGGGGGTGATTTGAATGGGAGTCCGCCGCAATTCCGCCAACAATCAGGGAATTCTGGTGTTGGCCACGTTGGCTTCTATCCAAATTGCCCAGGGTTTGGACAATGACCAAATTGAAGTGCTGGCAGCTTTTTTTGAGGTTCTGGGCGATAACCTGGCCCTACTCATTGCCCCTCCTTGCTGCGGAGGAAGCCGCGCAACAGAGAATACGGAAGCTTAAAGCACCCTTCCCTATTTCTTTATATTTGATTTGCCAGGTACTGCTAGGCGCAAACAAAGAGGTGTCTAAAAAGGAGAAATCCATCAAAAGCCTCATCTTCCAGATGTACGCTTCCCAACACTACTCCCATGCGATTACAAGCATTTTGCTCAATTGCCAAATATTATTTATGGCTTTTCGATAAATTTGTGTGGGTATGTGAAAAATGAGCGGAGGCCTATGCCTCCGCTCATTGGTATGGAAAATTATTTACTCAGATACTCGTCAATGGCCTTAGCCGCCACCTTTCCAGCGCCCATGGCCGAGATGACGGTGGCAGCGCCGGTGACCGCGTCACCGCCGGCGTACACGCCGGTCTTAGTGGTAGCGCCGGTTTGCTCCTCCACGATAATACCGCCATGACGATTGACCTCCAGGCCCTCAGTGGTAGACTTGATGAGGGGATTGGGAGAGGTGCCGATAGACATGATCACTGTGTCCACCTCCAGCTCAAACTCGCTGTCGGGAACAGGAACGGGACGGCGGCGGCCCTTTTCATCAGGCTCACCCAGCTCCATTCTGATGCACTTCATGCCGGTAACAAAGCCGTTCTTGGGGTCCCGGCGATCGTCGGGGTTGTGGTATCCCAGGATCTCCACAGGATTATTAAGAACTTTGAAATCAATGCCCTCCTCCATGGCGTGCTCCACCTCCTCCTTTCGGGCGGGAAGTTCCTCCAGGGAACGGCGGTAGACCACATAGACCTTCTCGGCCCCCAGCCGGAGAGCGGTACGGGCGGCGTCCATGGCCACGTTGCCGCCGCCCACCACGGCCACCTTGCCACCCTTCATAATGGGGGTAACAGGGTCTTCTTTATAGGCTTTCATCAGGTTGGAACGGGTGAGGAACTCGTTGGCGGAGTATACGCCCTTCAGGCTCTCGCCGGGAATGCCCATAAAGTTGGGAAGACCCGCGCCGGAACCCACAAACACAGCCTCGAAGCCCATATCGAAGAGCTCGTCGATGGTGAGAGTTTTGCCAATGACGATGTTGGTCTCCATATCCACGCCCATGGCAGTCAGGTTATCCACTTCCTTCTGGACGATGGCCTTGGGAAGACGGAACTCGGGGATGCCGTAGACCAGCACGCCGCCAGCAGTATGTAGAGCCTCATAGACAGTGACCTGATACCCCTTCTTTGCCAGGTCGCCGGCACAGGTGAGACCGCTGGGACCAGAGCCCACCACAGCCACCTTATGACCGTTGGAGGGGATCTTCTCAGGGAGCTTGTCAGCGTGGGCGTTGTGCCAGTCGGCCACGAACCGTTCCAGCCGACCGATTCCTACCGGCTCGCCCTTGATGCCTCGAACACACTTACTTTCGCACTGGGTCTCCTGGGGGCAGACCCGACCGCATACAGCGGGGAGAGAGGAAGATTTTTGAATGACCTGGTAAGCGCCCTCAAAATCTCCCTCCTTGATCTTGGCGATAAACTCAGGGATGTGGATATTCACCGGGCAGCCGGACACGCAGGGATAGTTCTTGCAATTGAGGCACCGGAGGGCCTCCTGAATGGCAGTCTCCTCGGAGTAGCCCAAGGCCACCTCGCTGAAATTATGAGCCCGGACCTGGGGCTCCTGAGTGGGCATAGGGTTCTTTTTGGGGTCCATATTCGGAAGATTAGCCATGGAGCTCAGCCTCCTTCTTGAACAGATTGCAGGTCTCCTCATGGGCATGGCGCTCAAAGCCATAATACATGCTGCCCCGGCTCATGGCCTCGTCAAAATCGATCTCATAGCCGTTGAAATCAGGTCCATCTACGCAGGCAAATTTGGTCACCGCCTTGCCGTCCTGATGGAGAGTAAGCCGGCAGCCGCCGCACATTCCTGTGCCGTCGATCATAATGGGATTCATGGACGCCACGCAGGGAATACCAGTGGGCCGGGTGGCCTCCACCACAAACTTCATCATAATAAGGGGCCCAATGGTGATGACCTCGTCAAAGGTCTCCCCAGCAGCAAACATCTCGTTAAGGGGCACACATACGTTGCCCTCCCTTCCATAAGAGCCGTCGTCAGTCATGACATAAAGCTTATCCGACGCAGCCTTGAACTCCTCCTCCAGGATCAGCAGATCCTTGGAGCGGAAGCCAATGACAGAGGTGACTTCGCAGCCCTGCTCGTGAAGTTTCTGGGCCACAGGAAGGGCGATGGCGCAGCCCACGCCGCCGCCCACCACGCAGACCTTTTTCAGGCCCTCCGTGTGGGTAGGCATTCCCAGGGGACCTACAAAATCGTGGATATATTCCCCCTCCTTCAGGTGGTTGAGCTTCTCGGTGGTGGCTCCTACGATCTGGAAGATGATGGTGACCGTCCCCTTGGCCCGGTCGTAGCCGGCCACGGTCAGAGGGATCCGCTCCCCCTCCTCGTCTACCCGGAGGATAATGAACTGCCCCGCCTGTGCCTTGGCGGCCACAAAGGGAGCCTCCACCTCCATCAGGGTAACGGTGGGATTCAACTCTTTTTTCCGTACGATCTTGACCATGAATACCACTTCTCTTTCACTTACAGTTTAGTTGCTTGTCTCACACTTCGTTAAAATTCTATCATTGCTAGCTTCGGCTGTCAAGGTCTTTGCGGGATTTCCAGAAAGAAGAAAGGGCGGCCAGGTATAGCCGCCCTCACACCTTCCAATATAGTATAACGGAAAAATTTCCCGCTGTCAACTCTGCCGCAACGGTTCCAAGCATTTGTTCCGTCAAGGTTTTCACAATAGCGAGGCCCAATCCGGTGTTCATTCCAGAGCGAGTCTTGTCCGAGGTGTAAAACCGATCAAACACATGGGTCAGATCCTCCCCGGTCAGTTCCGCTCCGCCGTTGGTAAAGCGGGTCGCCACCTGCTCTCCTTCCCTTTGGGCCGAGATGGACAGTTTTCCCTCCCCGTGCTCCAAGGCGTTGCGGATCAGATTGGAGTAGACCCGCGTCATGGCCGCCCGGTCCCCCCACACCTGGGGCAGGTCCTCGGGAAGGTCCACTTCCACGGTAAAGCGGTCCTCCAGCTCATCGTAAAAGGCGGCTAACAGGGTGCCGATCACCTCCCGCAGATCCACCCGTTCCCGCACGATAGGGTACTCCCCCGCCTCCAGGCGGCTCAGGTCATAAAAGCTGGTGATAAGACCCTGAAGAACTCTGGCCCGGCTGGCGATGACCGCCAGATACTCCCCTCTCTGCTCCTCGGTGACCTCCGGACTTTCCAGAAGCTGAAGGTACCCCAGAATGGAAGTCAGCGGAGTGCGAAGGTCGTGGGACACATTGGCGATCTGACGACGGAGGGCCTGCTCCCGACGGCGAAAATCGGAGCGCTCATCCTCCCTGTCCCGCAGCAGGCCGTTGACTTCGGAGAGCAGCGCTTCAGAGGCACGATGCGGGGCAGCCAAATGGAGAGGGGTGGCGCTCTTTTCCCGCCGCTGAAGCCGAAGTTGTACCGCCCCCTTCTTCAAATTACGGTCCAAAGAATAGAGGCGTATGATCAAAATCAGGCACAGAAGCCCCAACGTCCCCGCCAGATAGCCCATCATCGCGCCCCCTCACATCAATTGATCTCTCTTTGGGAAAAGACTGCCAGCCCTGCCAGAGTGGTCACCAGGACCCAGCCCGCTCCCACCAGCCAGCTGTATGACATGCCGGAAAAAACGCCCCACTCTATATCCAGCGTATCATAAAGGTTCCGAAAAGGGGCCACGAAGAACCAGCGACTCATAAAATTCAGAAAATGGGAGGCGGTAGGATTTTCCGCACCACCCATCAGAGCGATAGGCGTCCCAAAGAGCAGGATCAGATAATCGACAGCTACCGCTCCCCCATTGCTCCTGACCGCAACCTGCAGGAAAAAGGCCAGGGACAGGCTTGCCAGCCACAGAGGCAGGACCAAAAGGGTCGATTTGATACATAGGTCAATACACAGCAGGGCATTCGCCTCCGCCAGCCCCCCCGCCAGGATGCATAACAACAGGAAAAAACCCAGCACCAGAAAAGCGGCCGCCGTCCCCAATAGGGCGCTGAAACCCAGCTTTCCCAAATAAATGCGATGCCGGGGGATACCAAAGACCACCTCGTTTTTCATGGTCCCGCGGCCATACTGGTCATCAAAAGCCCGCACCGCAAAAATGGGAGCCAGAAAAAAGCCCACCACCAGGGTCACTACATAGGCTCCGGCATATACCTCAAAGATCGGCTTCATCATTCCCAATGCCGGAAGAAAGAGCAGGGCGATCAGCAGCAGCAGAAATCCAAAGGCAATAAATATCCCCTTGGTATGGCGGAGCTTATACCACTCTGCAGAAATATAGTTAAGCATCTCAGCTGATCTCCCTCTTGTGGAAACAGATCACTCCCGCCGCAGTGGAGACGCCCAGCCAGGCCATTCCCAGGATCCAGGCATAGCCCAGCAGCTCCTCTGGGGCCTGGGTCCTCAGCAGACTGAAAGGAGTATTCAGGGAAATGATCCGTACCACATTGGCTATCGGCTCCAACGAAGGCATGAAAACAGTCAACAGGTCTACAAAACCGCTTCCTAAAAAGCCCACGATCATCACATAGGTGATGGTGGCAGCCGTATTCTTCATCACAAACTGCAGCAACATAAACAGGCCCAGCCCGCCCATCCACAGCGGGATGGCCACCAGCATCCAAAGGCCAAAGTTTCGCGCACTCTCTCCCAGTTCGTCTCCGGCGGGAAAAAGCACGCAGGAGAGCGCCAGGTATCCGCCGATCAGCGCAGCGCACAGCACCACCGCTACCAGGACGGAGGACGCCAGCTTCCCCAGATAGATCCGCATCCGCGGAAGTCCGTAGGACACCTCATTTTTCAAGGTGTTATATTTGTACTGATCGGAGAACACGATATCCGCCGCGATCATCAGAAAATAAAGCCCTGCGGACAAGGCCATCGCCAGTACCCCCATCAGTTCAGAAACCGTGACCCGCTGAACCAGGATCATTCCGTCGCTCGTCTCGGTCTGATGGAGCCCCTCCACCCGCAGCAGCACCATGAAGGCCCCAGCTAAGGCCAGGATCACAGCCAGAAAGAGGTAGAGGTACTTCCGGTGAAACGCTTTATAGCACTCCGCATTGATATATTTAACCATGGTGGACACCTCCCATCAGGTTCAGGAAGTAGTCCTCCAGATTGGCCCCCCGGTGCTCCATCCCCGCCAAGGACACCCCCTGCTCCACCAGGAGCCGGGTCACCCTTTCCGGCGTCTCCAAGCCCTCATAGAGCCGGATGGAACCGCCAGGCAGCACCTCAAAATCCCGGTAACCCAGCTGCCGCTCCAGGAGAGCAGCTGCCCTGGGCGCGTCGTCCACCTTCAGCTCCAGGCAGTCCCGACACTTCTCCGCCAGCTTTCCGGCGGAGACCTGCTCCAGCATCCGCCCCTGGTCGATGAAGCCATAACAGGTAGCCAGGTTCTGGAGCTCGGAGAGGATATGGCTGGAGATGAGAATGGTGGTCTCATACTGCCGATTCAACTCCAACAGCAAGTTGCGGAACTCCACAATGCCCTCCGGGTCCAACCCGTTGATGGGTTCGTCCAACAGCAGCAGGTCAGGCCGGTTCATCAGGGCCAGCGCCAGCCCCAGCCTCTGCTTCATACCAAGGGAAAAGGCCTTGAATTTCTTCTTTCCCGTGTCGGCAAGGCCCACCTGATGGAGGGCGTCCTCCACCACATGGCTCCCCGCTACGCCCCGCTGGCGGCGGTAGTATTCCAGATTTTCTTTGGCGGTAAGATAGGGGTAAAAACTGGGGATCTCCACCATAGCCCCGGTACGGGACCGGGCCTTTTGTAGCTCCCGCTCTCCGGAGGCTCCAAAAAGCTCTATCTCTCCCGCAGTGGACACCGTCTGGGCCGCCACCATCCGTATGATGGTGGTCTTGCCTGCGCCGTTACGGCCCACAAGGCCGTAGATCTCCCCCTTGGGGATGGTCAGATCCACATGGTCCACCGCCAGGTGACTGCCATAGCGCTTGGTCAAACCACGGGCTACCAGTATGTTTTCTGCCATTTCGCATGACCTCTCTTTCCTGAGTTTGACCCCAGTATAGCGAAAAGTCAACAAGAGAACTTGAAGGGATCGTGAAGAAATCCTAAAGTTTCCCTCCCCGCCTTCTCCCCACAAAAGAAAAAGCCCTCTGAAGCAGCAGAAAGAGCGACCATCCCGCTACTCCTCCTGCCGCATTCAAGATCAAACCGTTGATATCAAGGCCGCAGCCTATAAACAGTTGAAGGATCTCCATCTCATCCCGCAGTCTCCGCCATCTTGAAGCCGATACCCCAGACCGTTTTGATGTACTCCTTCTCCCCCAGCTTGGCTCGGAGGTTGGAGATATGGACGTTCACCGTATTGTCATCCCCCATGTACTCCTCTCCCCAGACCTGCTGGTAGATCTGCTCCCGGGTAAAAACCTTCTTGGGATGGCTCATCAAAAGAGCCAATATCTCGAACTCTCTCACTGTTAAAGCAATCTCCTTGTCAGCGGCTGTCACGCTCACGCTCTCCCGGTCCAGGGTCAGATCTCCCCAACTGAGGACTCCCCCACTCCCGCCGCCTGAGAATTTTTTATAACGGCGAAGCTGAGCCTCGATCCTGGCCAATACCTCGGCATTGTCAAAGGGCTTGGGAATAAAGTCATCCGCCCCCAGCCTCAGGACTTTCACCCGGTCTTCAAGTCCCGCTTTGGCAGAGAGTACGATAATGGGCATGGTCTTTCCCCGTCTCATCTTGGCAATAAACTCTTCCCCCGTCAAACCAGGCAGCATAAGATCCAGCAGAATGAGGTCATAAGTATACTGCTCCGCCAGCAAAACGGCCTCACTGCCCGAGAAGGCGGGTCGACAGTCGTATCCGGCATCGGACACAATACGGCACAACAGCTTGTTGATGTCGGGATCGTCCTCTACCACAAGGATGTGAAATGTTTCCATGGCTGTCGCGTCCTTTCAAAAAAACTTGATATCTTATATTATACCTCACAAAAAATCATGTGTTTCTTAAGTTTTTGTGATTCTTCTCATTTGATCCGCAGCCGCTTTGCCAGGGCCTCGTCAGGTTGGGCCATCACGGTTTGGTATGTGGTATAGACCACCATACCCGGTCTGGCTCCGGCAGGCTTTTTTACATATTTCACCGGAGTGTAGTCCACAGGAAGCTTTCCTGCCTCCCGGCCCTGAGAAAACCAAGCCGCCAAGGCCGCCGCTTGGGTCACACTTGTTTCGTCCGGCTCCGTTCCCTCTGTCCACAGGATAACATGAGAGCCGTGTATCTTCTGGGTATGAAACCACCAATCTCCTTTTGTCGCCTGCCTGGTGGTCAACAGATCGTTCTGGCTGTTATTCTTGCCTACCGATACCCGAAGCCCCGCATCCGTTCGAAATTCCATAGGCTTGCCTGAGACCCGCTTCTCCCGCTTGGAGGATTTTTTCTGCCGCTTCAAATACCCGGTATCGGTCAGCTCCTGCCGGATCTCCTGGATATCCCGCTCTCCCTCCGCCAATGAGAGATTCTCCAGCACGCTGTCCAGATAGGAAAGGTCTTCCTCTCCCCGTTTGATCTGTATAGTCAAAGCGGCTTCCGCATTTTTAGCCTTGTTGTATTCTCTATAATATTTAGCCGCATTCTGTTGGGGCGACAGTAAGGGATCCAGACCGATCTCCACCTCTCTCCCCTCGGGATCATAGTAATTCTGAAGGCGGACCGTTGCGCGGCCCTTTTCCAGCAGGTGGAGGTTGCTGGTGAGTATATCCCCAAACTGCCTCAGCCGTTCTCTGTCACGGGTGGCCTCCAACTCCCGCCGCTGATTTTCCAGCTTTCTCTGTGTGCGCTCCCGGGCAGTTTTCACGCTCCGGAATAGATCCTCTCCCCGTTGCTTGGTCCGTTCCTGACGCTCTCGCGTCTCATAAAAATCATCCAGCAAGGTCCCAAAGGAAGGATACTCCCGCAGCTCCACGGAAGGGCCATACTGGAGGATCGGAAAGAGAGAAATATCTTTGGGGCGGCCTTCCCGGAGGAGCATAATTGGTGTATAGTTATTTTCCTTTACGCCATTCCACAGCCGGTTTACCTCGGGCTCCAGATCTCCCTCTATCCCCCGAAAATGAAATTCTCGTTCAATGAGCGGAGGGATCCCAAAGCGAGGTTCCGGAAGGCGATAAAACAGACCGGGCAAAACTTGACGGGTCCCTCTGGTGATATCCCCCTCCACCCGGTGAACGCAATCTATGATCCGCTCCTCCTCATCCAGCAGGATCAGATTGGCGCGGCGACCTATCGCCTCCAACACCAAAGAGCGAAACACCTTGTCCCCCAGCTCGCTAGTCGCCTCCATTCGAATCGTGACCACCCGTTCCATATAGGGCTGCTTCAGCTCTAAGATTCGCGCTCCGATAAGATGCTTGCGCAGGAGCATACAGAACATGGGAGGCTTCTCCGGGTTCTCTCGGTCCAGCGTGGTCAAATGAAGTCTGGGATGGCCGGGATCGGCGGATAAAAAAACCCGCACGTTCCCCGCATTTCCTCGCACTGCCAACACGATATCCTGAGAGCCGGGCTGATAGATCTTGTCAATACGCCCCCCCTGAATGGCGGAGCACAGCTCCGCCACCACAGCGGACAGGCAAAGCGCATCTAAGGCCATGGGGTCATTCCTCCATCATCCGGGCAAACAGCTCGTTGAGCCGGTCATTCCGCCCATTCAAGTATAGCCACCCAAAGAGAGCCTCCAAAGCTGTGGCCGTCTGGTACTCCTCCCTGCTGGCATTCTGAGGAATGGAGTGGGGACAGGCATTACGTCCTCTGCGGAATACGTCCCGCTCCTCCGTGGTCAAGGTGGGCAGGAGCCTCTCCGCCCGCCGCGCCTGGGCCGGGGCCGCCACATAATGGACCGCCGCCCGGTGAAGTCCTTTGGCGGTGGCCTTCCCATGCAGGCACAACCAGGAGCGCACCATCAGCTCATATACCGCGTCACCCAGATGGGCAAGGCCCAGGTTGCTGATGGTATTGATCGTTCCCTGTCCGGCCGCCAGATGAAAATAGTCTGTCATGGCTTTCGCCCCTTACATTCAAAAGTAGTAACAGTATACCCCAATGGGCAAAAAATGGCAACACCCGCCGTCCTTTGACGGCGGGTGTCTTTCAGTTCTCCTCCAGGGGATCGATAACGGTATGGATGATCCGGCGGGTAAAGATGGTACACATGACTACCGAGGCGAGTTCCGCGATGGGAAAAGACAACCACACCAACTCCAGTCGTCCGGTAAGCGACAATAGATAGGCCACCGGCAGCAGCACCAGAAGTTGACGAACAATGGAGACCATCATGCTCAAAACCCCGTGCCCCAATGCCTGGAACACCGAACCGGAGACAATGCCAAAGCCGGCAAAAATAAAGCAGGTGCAGATGATCCGAAGGGCCGGCACTCCGATCGCCAGCATCTCCTCTGACGCTTCAAATATCCCAAGCAGCTGGGCCGGGAAAAGCTCTGCCACCGCAAGTCCGGCCAACATGATCAATACAGCAGAAATGACAGAAAGCTTCATTGTATCCAATATTCGTTGCCGGTTCCTGGCTCCATAATTGTAGGCAATGATGGGGACCATTCCATTGTTGAGGCCAAAGACCGGCATAAAAATGAAGGACTGAAGTTTGAAGTAAACGCCAAAAACCGCCGTTGCAGTATCCGTAAAGCTCATCAAGATCTGGTTCAGTCCAAAGACCATGGCCGAACCCACGGTGTTCATCACCATGCTGGGAACTCCCACCGCGTATATCTGTCCCACAATTTTTCTTTTTAGCCGCAGGAACTTGGGATGGAAATCCAGTTCCTTATTCCGTGTCAAATTCAAAATAAGGCCCAGAATAGCCCCCACGATCTGTCCCGCCACCGTAGCTACAGCGGCTCCAGCCACCCCCATCTCAGGAAAGGGGCCAAGCCCAAAGATCAGGATGGGGTCCATAATGATATTGGTGATGGCTCCTACTCCTTGGGTAAACATGGTAAGGACGGTCATTCCCGTGGACTGGAGCAGCCGCTCAAACATGATCTCCAGAAAAACACCCATCGACCAGGTGCAGCAGATGGTAAGATATACCGTACCCTGGTCCACAATACCGGGAATATCCGTCTGGATCCGGAAAAAGTAGCCCGGCAGAGTCAATCCTATCGCCAGCATGACCAGGCCGCTGAGAATCGCCAGCAGGATGCCGTTTCCAGCCGTCTCGTTGGCTGTCTCGTAGTTTTTCTCCCCCAGGCTCCGGGAGAGCAGGGCGTTGATGCCCACCCCGGTTCCCACTGCAACGCCGATGATGATATTCTGAATGGGAAAGGACAGACTGACCGCATTCAGGGCATCCTGACTGATCTTTGCGACAAAATAGCTGTCAACCACATTATAAAGGGCCTGGACCAGCATAGAGAGCATCATCGGGATCGACATACTCATCAACAATTTTCCAACCGGCATAACACCCATCTTATTTTCTTCTCGAATCTGATCTGACATGATATCCTCCTTATCTCTTGTCCCAAAAAAAGAGACCACAACAATTAAGTTGTGGTCTCAGCCTTTCAACTGTTGAAAGTATACGATAAAAGAATTTATTTGTCAATAGAAAAATCACGCAGACTTCTTTCCAAAAATATCGGCGGCGTCCCAAACTGAGTAAATCCAAAGTTCGCCGGTGTGACCACCACCCCTCCCAAGGAGAAGGAACAATGGACTACCCAAAGAACACCCTCCTGGTCTTGTCCTAATACAATGCCCACATGGGACAGATCCGGAAAAAAGGCCAGATCCCCCGGGAGCGGTGTGTCTGTCGGCACACAAAGAAGATATTGCGCCCGGACCCCTTCTCCCACCGCTTCGTAGACAGCCGGATCCTTTAACGCCGCAGCCGCCGCCCAGGAAACAAGGCCGGAACAATCCAAGCCATAGGCACGCATACGGCCTGTCGTATCGCTTCCCGGCGAAGTTACCCGTCGGGGCCACCCCCAGGCAGGATCCCAGCCCGGTGCGTGAGATTTCCCGCCCCAAAAATAATTCACTTGACCCGTCAAAGCGCAGGCCGTACGCACAAACGCGCTTCGGGCGGGGTCCTGCTCAGTCGCCAGCGTCTCCGCCAGAAGCGCCTCCACATGGACAGGAACCGCCAAACCGCCATGGGGCAGCGCAAATGGCAGCAAACAACCTGTCAACAGCAAGAGGACCGCCGCCCGGATCCGGGCGGCGGTCCTCCTCTTGGCTTTTTCCATATCCATCCCCCCCCTGCCATCATACGCAGCAGAGGCTATGGTCATGCCTTGGCGCCTCTCTGAGAAAGCTTGGCACAGGCAGAAATGACGCCAAAAAGGAAAAAGTAGGTGAACATATTTCGAGCGTAGAACCAGGTGTACTCCGCCACTGAGATAAGCAGGATCCCACAAAAACCCGCTATGGCCGCCGCCAGCAGATTCCTCACCCGCCTATCCGTGCAGGAGGTAAACGCCTTCACCCCCGATTTAAGCTGATAGAGCAGGGCCGCGATAAAGGAAAGAGCTCCGAACAGACCCGTCTCCGCCCACACCTGCAGATAATTGTTGTGGGTGTGGATGGGGAAATTCCCATCAAACATAGGAGGATATCCCCGGAATGTCTGTGTCAGGATGTCGCTTCCCAGACCAACACCGCGAAGCCAATAGTCTTTCATCAGCACTCCGCTGGCCTTGTATATGGCAAATCGATAACTGGTAGAGGTATCCTTTGTATTGCCGATCGTCAAGATCCGGTTATAAATGGTCTCTGGCAGCAGGGGAACACAGCAAAGCCCCAAGGCTATGAGCAATGGGACCAACTTCCAATTCCAGAAAGCAATGAATATGACCGTCGCTAGTACAATTCCAAGCCAACCAGAGCGGGAATAGGTAAAGCCCAGCGCCACACCGCATACCGCCAAGGAAAACAGCGCCGCCGCCTTCCCTCTCCAGCTTTTGGCATTGAGTATCATGGCATAGGTAAAAGGCATCAACATTACCAAAAGCTCAGCAAAATTGTTGGGATTATCAAAGAAAGAATACACCCGCCCCGGCATTCCGGCGTTCACAGACAGATCCTGTTGATTTGCCACGACCTTCACACCGGTGACCCCTTGGTAGCAGCCATAGATCGCCGCTATCGTCAGGCCAACCAGAGCCAGAGCCACCAACAGCTGGATCTGCTCATACTTCTTTACCGAGCTTACCGCCAGCACTGCCAGCAGGAACGCCGCCAGATGAAAGCCTACAAAGCGCACCGACTGGCTCCAGGACAGGGAGGCCAGGAAGGCATAGCAGATAAAGCCCATAAAAAAGATATAGTAGGGTCCAAAGGCCCCGGGCTCCATCCGGTTTCCAACCTTGGGTCCGCTGCCCACGGCAAACAGGGCGGTCAAAACCAGCGCTCCCAAAAGAGCATACCGGTTATCCCAGCGGGCGTGGGGGACCATGAGCATCACGGCAAGGAAAATTCCCAGCAGAAGGAAGGGGTTCCCACAGACAGTAGAAACAACCCGGAAGCAAACACTGCCATCCCAAACCCTTTTCCCCACTCTGTATATCCACTTACAGACAGCACAGGGAATATTCAGTACAGCGGTAATAAGCCCATTGGTCAAGCTGGACTCCCAGCTTCTGGAAAGGAGCCCTTCCCGCCATAGAAATTGGCACGATCGGCTTCCCCGGACTGCCGCGCTCCCCCCCCGGCCAAAGGCCCGCAGGGCGTTCCTCACCCGGCTCTCCTTCCAAGCCTTAGTCAACATGGCCCAAAGCCCCCAAAGAAACCGGAAGATCAGACTGCTCTCAACAATAGCCATAGTATATGCTCCAGACTTACCCTCTCAGGGCTTTTTCATAGACCTTGTAAGTTGCATCGGCAAAATGGTGGATCTCAAACTTTTCCAAAATAGTCTTTCTGGCTCCCTCCCGGCACTGGGCCAGGAAATCAGGTTCCTCCAGCATCACCTTCATGGCCCCCGCCATGGAGTCGGGATTGTCATACTCCACCAGCAGACCACAGCCAGTGTCATCGTTGACGATATCGGAGTTTCCCCCCATGTCGGTGGCAATGACGGGCAGGCCCGCCGCCATGGCCTCAATGATAGCATAGCTAAGGGCCTCATGCTGGGAGGAATTAATGTAAAGGTCCGCCCCTTTATAGAGGTTCTTGATATCCTTCCGAAAACCCAGGAATTTTACTTGATCTTCCGTCAAGCCCAATTCCTTTACTTGGGCCTTGGTGGGCTCCAGCAGGGGGCCGTCCCCCCCCAGGACCAGAGTAAAGGGGACGGCACAGAGCTCGGTAAGCCGCTTAACGGAGTCGATGAGGTATTTATGGCCTTTATCATCGGCAAAACGGGATCCACAGAACATGACAAATCGGTCCTCAGGGATCCCCAACTCAGCCCGCATGGTGGAATCGCTCCGCTCCCCCGCCCAAGCCTCCGGATCCACGGCGTTGAATACCACCTGGATATGATCTCCATTCCAGCCGTTGGCAATGAGCTGTTCCTTGCCCCGGTTGCACACAGCGATCATCTGATCCTGCCGCTTGTCCAGCATCCTATTTGAAAGCCGGGTCACAGCGTCGTTGGGGATGACAAAGTGGTTGGTATAAACCACCCGTATCTTCTTGTTATAGCTTTTCGCCAGCATGGCGATATAATTCTCCCGCAGGTAGTGACAGTGGACAAGATCGATATCCCACTCCCGGCAAAGCTTTGCCAGGGTCTTGGCCGCCTTGCGGTCAAAGCGGTTATTCATGGTTATCTGCCGGGTGGGCACTCCCATAGCCTCCAGCCGTTCCACCAGAAGCCCGCCCTCGTTATAGGCGAAGTAAGGCTCTACCCTTCCGTCGGCGGAGAGGTACTTTACCAGGGTCTCCACATACCGCTCAGTCCCCGCCTTACCGGCATAGTTGAGCAGATACAGCACTTTCATCATCCACCGCTCCCCTTCCGTTTTATTCCTTCTTATTTTACAGGAAAGCGGCGGAAAAATCAACCTGCTTTTCGGGGCCAGCCCAAAAAGAACAGCACGCCGGGAATAAGGAAGACCCACTGGCCGCGAGACCACCAGTAATTCCCCAAAACGAAAGAAAGTTGCTTCGGCATCGTGAACCCAATTTGATACCCGAACCAATACCACAGCACAAAGAAAATATAAATCAGACAAATCACAGCCCCTACGTCCAGCATCCCCCGGCAGAACTTTGTCTTAGGCTGGACATTGACCCAGACACGGGCAAACGCAGCAGCGGCAATCCCTGTAAGCACATAGGCCAGTGGCTTCAGTACCCAGATACATAGGATCGCCGGCCTCAGTTCATAATGGCTACCTTGCCATGCAATGGCCCACCTCTCGAAGGAGAAATACCCCACCCATGCCACCACAGCCATGGCACAGAACACCGCCGCCGTAATGATCCGCCTTTGCCTATCCATATCCGGCTTCGGCGCGTAGAGCAGCTCGTTTACATCCACCTCAAGGATCTCTGCCAAAGACTTCAGAATCTCAATGTCCGGTTGGTTCTTCCCGGTCTCCCAGTTGCTCACCGCCTGGCGGGTCACATGGAGCTTTGACCCCAGCTCCTCCTGGGTCAGGCCCTTCCTTTGGCGCAAACGTTTGATATTTTTCATAATGTCGTTCATATCGTTCCCTCCTTCCCCCGCATCCTATCATTTTCCCACCTTCTTGTCACGCAAGGCACCCTTGCGCCCTCCGCTCCAAGGTTTTTCTTGACTTCCTCTCCCACCTGATGTATGCCTTTGACAAAGGAGGGCTTTATATGAAGGCATTTCTCCACACGCGCAAAAGGGCTGTCCTCGGGTTTGGGCTCTACTATGTCCTTTATGCCGCCGCCATTATTTGGGGAACGGCGGCGGGATATTTCTTTTATGCGGTCCTGGGTTCCGGACTTCTGTTGCTGGCGGAGCTGCTGGTCACGGTGGGAGGCAGTAACATCAACCACATGGCGGGCTCCCGGGACTACCAGCGGCAGCCCTACGCCGCCCAGGATCTGCCCCAGGCCGATGTAAAAACGGCCTCTGGTCGGTTCAGCATTCCTTTCACCCTGCTGTTAGTGGCCCCTCCCTCGCTCTTTTTTCTTGTTTTGTTTTTCCTCTCATTCTTCCTCCCCTAAAGCAGGGAGCCGAGCCCATCTGGGCTCGGCTCCTTTTTTGTCAGAGGGCAGCTTTCAGGGCGTCCACCTTGTCGACGTGCTCCCAAGGGAGATCCACGTCGGTACGACCGAAATGGCCATAGGCCGCGGTCTGCCGGTAGATGGGCCGCCGGAGGTCCAGGGCCCGGATGATGGCGGTGGGCCGCAGGTCAAAGACCTTCTCCACCGCGGCAGCGATGGCCTCGTCGGAGATCACGCCCGTTCCAAAGGTGTCAATGAGCACGCTCACCGGACGGGCCACCCCGATGGCGTAGGCCAGCTCGATCTGGCACTTTTTCGCCAGGCCGGCAGCCACAATGTTTTTGGCCACATAGCGGGCCATATAGGCCGCGGAGCGATCCACCTTGGTGGGGTCCTTGCCGGAGAAGCAGCCACCGCCGTGGGGGGCGCTGCCGCCGTATGTGTCCACGATGATCTTCCGCCCGGTGAGACCGGAATCCCCCTGAGGACCGCCCACCACAAAACGACCGGTGGGGTTCACGTAGATCTTTATATTCTCGTCCAAAAGCTCTGCCGGAATGGTGGGCTTGATGACCAGTTCCACCATATCCCGGCGGATCTGATCCAGCTCCGCCTCGGGGCTGTGCTGGGTGGAGAGGACCACCGTATCCACCCGCACCGGTTTGCCGTTCTCGTCATACTCCACCGTGACCTGGCTCTTGCCGTCGGGCCGGAGGTAATCCACCAGACCCTCCTTACGGACCTGAGCAAGGCGGCGGCACAGCTTGTGGGACAGGGAGAGGGCAAGGGGCATCAGCTCGGGAGTCTCGTCGCAGGCGTAGCCGAACATCATGCCCTGATCCCCGGCGCCGTTCTCCAGCTCTCCGTCCTCCCCGCCGGACTTGGCTTCCAGGGATTTGTCCACCCCCAGGGCGATATCGGGGGACTGCTCGTCGATGGAGGTGAGGACGGCGCAGGTGTCGCAGTCAAATCCGAACTTGGCCCGGTCATAGCCGATATCCCGCACCACACCCCGGGCAATGGCCGGGATATCCACATAGCAGGAGGTGGTGATCTCTCCCATTACATGGATAAGCCCGGTGGTCACAGTGGTCTCACAGGCTACCCTCGCGTCGGGATCCTTGGCCAGGATCGCGTCCAGTACCGCGTCGGAGATCTGATCGCAGACCTTATCCGGGTGACCTTCCGTCACAGATTCAGAGGTAAAAAGCCGTTTTGCCATATTCATACATCCTTTCTTTTGCATTCATAAACAAAAGCGCCCTGTCGAAATCGACAGAGCACAGGAACGTCCTATCCTCATCTCTCGATTCCTCGACGGACTTGGCACCTTGCAAACGCAGGTTGCCGGGCTTCATCGGGCCGTTCCCTCCACCACTCTTGATAAGGCGCTATTGAATTGTAACGCTATTATATCCGTGTCGGTTTTCCTTGTCAAGGGGCGAAAGAAAATTCATACTTTCTTTCTTTACTTTTTTAATAAAAGCGGGTACAATTTTAGGGAGTCCTTTCCAAGGAGGTCTTTTGAGATGCGCGCAATAGAAAAATGGATCGATCGGTTCTGCCGGGAGCATCCCCACTTTGGCATTCCCAACCTGATGCTGTATATCGCCATCGGTAATGTGGCGATATATCTGCTGGATACCTTCACTCTGGGAGCCAGCATCTCTTCTATGCTGGACTTCTCCCGTTTTGACATCCTACACGGGCAGGTTTGGCGACTTGTCACCTTTGTCCTTCTACCCCAAAGTGGAGATTTTCTTTTCTTCAAGGGCTCAGGTATCTTTTTTGTCGTTATTTCCGCCTATTTCTACTTCTGGATCGGCAATCTGCTGGAGCGGGAATGGGGCGTTGCCCGATTCAATGTCTTCTACCTTGGCGGCGTGGTGCTGAACATTGTATACGGCCTCATTACCGGCTATGCCTCTATGCACTATATCAATCTGTCCATGTTCTTCGCCTTTGCCGTTCTCTTTCCTGATATGCAGGTATTGCTGTTCTATATCCTTCCTGTGAAGGTCAAATGGTTGGCCTGGGTCGATGCAGCCCTCTTCGCCTGGGATGTGATCAGCTGTCTGTTGATTGGATATTGGGTGGGCGCGCTTCTTCCCTTGGTAGCTATCCTTAACTTTTTTGTTTTCTTTTGGGCGGATCTTGTGGAAGCTGTGGGATATCGCAAACAACGTTTTCAACACCAGCACTCCCAGCAGACGGTGAATTTTAAGAAAGCCGCTAAATCCACGTATGAGAAAAAGGGCTATATTCACAAATGCGCAGTCTGTGGCAAAACAGATACAGAGTATCCCGATCTAGAGTTTCGATATTGCTCAAAATGCAACGGATACTATTGCTACTGCATGGAACACATCAATAATCACGAACACATTCAGTGAGCATCAAACAAAAGAAGGGCGAGGCTAAAAGCCTCGCCCTTCTTTTGTTTGTATCTCTCTTAGTCAACGCTTAGCCAAAATACCGCTTCAGCAGACCCTCAAACGCCTTTCCGTGGCGGGCCTCGTCCCGAGCCATTTCGTGGACGGTATCGTGAATGGCGTCCAGATTCAAAGCCTTGGCCTTCTTCGCAAGTTCCGTCTTGCCCATGGTAGCGCCATTCTCGGCGTCCACCCGCATCTGGAGATTCTTCTTGGTGGAGTCAGTGACCACCTCGCCCAGCAGTTCCGCAAACTTGGCGGCGTGCTCAGCCTCTTCAAAGGCGGCCTTCTCCCAATAGAGACCAATCTCAGGATAGCCCTCACGATGGGCCACACGGGCCATGGCCAGGTACATGCCTACCTCGCAGCACTCCCCCTGAAAGTTCTCCCGAAGACCGGCAATGATATCCTCGGGGGCGCCCTTGGCTACGCCCACCACATGCTCGGCAGCCCAAGTCTTCTCCCCAGACTGCTCTACAAATTTCTCCTTAGGAGCCTTACATACCGGGCAGGCTTCAGGAGCCTCGGGACCCTCATGCACATATCCACAGACAGAACAAACCCACTTCTTCATTTTGAAATTCCTCCTTCAGAATAATGGAAATATTTTCTTAAACAGTAATAATTCCTGTTTGTATCTTTAAGATACCATGCTTTTCTCACACTGTCAAGAGGAAATTTTGATTTCCCTTCAAATTGGCCCGATCATTAGCCACCGTCAGGTATAGCCTTCCGCTCCTTACTCCACCGTCACCGATTTTGCCAGGTTTCGCGGTTTGTCAATGTCGCACCCGCGCTGTAGGGCAATATAATAGGCAAAAAGCTGAAGTGGGACCACATCCAGGCTTGGCAGAAGCATGGGATGCGTATCCGGGACCTCCATCACATGATCGGCTATTCTATGTATGCCTTCCACTCGCGACTCCACCGTCAAGCCTACCACGTCCGCACCACGGCTTTTGACCTCTACGATATTACTCATCATTTTCTCGAACAGCGGACCGTAACTTGCCAGCGCCACCACCAGCGTTCCCGGCTCTATCAGCGAGATCGTCCCGTGCTTCAGCTCTCCCGCGGCATATGCCTCCGAGTGGATATAGGAGATCTCCTTCAGCTTCAACGACCCCTCCAACCCTATGGCATAGTCAATGTTCCTTCCGATGAAAAAGATGGAGGGCTGATTGAAGTAGAGGGAGGCAAAATACTGAACGGAATCCCTCTGTGCCAATATCTGTTCCAATTTTGTCGGAACAAGCAAAAGCTCCGAAACCACCTCAGAGTATTCCTCCCGGGAAATCGTCTGCATCAGATCCGCAAAATACAACGCGATCAGATAGGTCAAGGCCATTTGGGTAGAATAAGCCTTTGTCGTCGCCACCGCGATCTCAGGACCAGCCCAGGTATACAGCACATCATCCGACTCCCGAGCAATGGAGGAACCTACCACATTCACGATAGACAATACTCTGGCTCCCAGTCTCTTTGCCTCTCGCATGGCGGTAAGCGTATCGATCGTCTCTCCCGACTGGCTGATGACCAAAGCCAGCGTACTTTTTGTCACAATGGGCTCGCTGTAACGAAACTCGGAAGCCAGCGCCACTTCTACCGGCTTTCGAAGCAGCCGCTCGAAATTATATTTCGCAACCATCCCCACATGGTATGAAGAGCCACAGGCTATGATATAGATCTTATCCAACTTCCCTAAGTAATCCCTGTCAAAGCATAGATCATCCAGCACCACTCTGCCATCCCGAATGCGGGGAAATACCGTTTTTCGAAACGCCTCCGGCTGTTCCATGATCTCCTTTGCCATAAAATGCTCATAGCCGCCCTTTTCCGCCGCCGAGATCTCCCAATCCACATGGTGGCGTTCTTTTTCCACCGGCTGGAAATAGCTGTCATAAACCTGAAAACCTTGGGCCGTAATTATTGCCAGTTCCCCATTGTCCAGGTATGTCACCTCGCGGGTATATTTGATCACAGCCGTAACATCGCTGGCCAGCATCTGGAAATCATCCCCATGTCCCAGGACAAGAGGGCTATCCTTCCGCACTGCCACCAGCTTGTCCGGAGCGTCCGCGCAAAGGATCCCCAGGGCATAGGCCCCGCGAAGCTGCCCCAGCGTCTTTCTTACCGCCTCCAAGAAATCTTCTCTATAATGATACTCGAGAAGCTGGGCCACTACTTCACTGTCCGTCTGAGAGGCAAAGCGAACACCCTTTCGCTGCAAGAACTCTCGCAGCTCTGCATAGTTTTCTATGATTCCATTGTGGACGACCACAAACCTTCCGCGCTCCGAAACATGGGGATGTGAGTTGACGTCGGAAGGCTCACCATGGGTAGCCCATCTGGTATGCCCCAACCCTACCGCACCATGGAGCGTCGCGCCCCCCTGGGTCAGGTCAAAGAGGGCCTGAAGCCGTCCCTTGGTCTTAACGACCCTCACACCGTTGTCTTCGCCGTATACCGCCAATCCCGCCGAGTCATATCCCCGGTATTCCAATCGGGACAGTCCGTCCAACAAGATGGGCGCAGCCTCTTCTTTTCCAATAAAGCCTACTATTCCACACATGGTCAGTTCCTCCCGGGGCAACGTTACTCTTTTCTCATTATACAATTTCTGCTGTGTTGGTCAAGCCCTTTGCCGTCTCTTTTTTCCGGAAAATCCGGCGGATATATCCTCCACTAAAATAATATCCTCCCCAAATCGGCGTACCGCCGTCCACGGGAAGACCCGTTCCTCCTCCCGGCCCAAAAGTCCGAGCAGCCGTAGCCGTCCGGGTACGATAAGCGCCTGGATCTGCCCTGTTTCCAGATCGACCTCTGCATCCCCCACGTAGCCGTATCGACTTCCGTCCGTCACATTGATGACCTCTTTGCACCGCAGTTCTCCGATCCTGGAATCCATGGATCATTCCCCCTTTTTGTATGGATATGGCCCAGGTGTGTTGTCCTATTCCCCTATTTCCTCACTCCTCTCCCCCCGGCGGCATAGGATAGGCAAAAGGAGGAATCCCTATGCCCATTATTTATCTCTCCCCCTCTACCCAGGAGAAAAATTTTTACGTAAATGGCGGCACCGAAGAGGAGTGGATGAACAAGCTTGCGGATGCTTTGGAACCCTATCTGACAGCTTCCGGGATCCGGTTCACCCGTAACACTCCTCAAATGACAGCCGCCTCCTCCATCCGCGCCTCCAATGCCGGACGCTATGACCTTCACCTGGCCCTCCATTCCAACGCCGCTCCCGAGGGATTATATGGGCAGCGGCGGGGCATTCTCGTTTTTTACTATCCCGGCAGCAGCCAGGGGCAGGCCGCGGCTCAACTGGTGGCCGATGGACTAAAAACGATCTATCCCCTGCCCAATGATGTGCGCGCCGAACCTTCCACCACCATTGGCGAAGTAAAACGCCCCTCCGCTCCTTCTGTATTTATTGAACTCGGCTATCACGACAACCAGGATGACGCTGTTTGGATCAAAAACAATATAGAAACCGCCGCCCGGAGTATCGCTTTATCTCTGACCGAGTATTTCGGTGTTCCCTTCCTCACCCCTAGAGCCTATCGAAACGCGGTGGTGGACGTCAACTGGGGTTCCCTGAACATCCGAGATAAGCCAGACACCGCCTCCTATGTGGTGACTCAGGCTCCCAACGGAGCGCGGCTTACTGTCATCAACCAATACCGAAATTGGTATGTGGTGCGTTATGAGGGCATCGTCGGCTGGGCCAATTCTGACTTTGTGACCTTGGTGTAGATTATGGTCATTCATGTTGTAAAGGCTGGCGACACGCTCTATTCCCTGGCTTTGGATTACGGCGTCCCGGTCTCTCTTATCGCTTTGGACAACGGTCTAGAGGTCCCTGAGCGACTGGTTCCGGGGCAAGCGCTGGTCATCCGCTTTCCTGAGGTGATCCACACGGTCCGCCCCGGCGAAACATTGAGCTCCATTGCCCGAAGCTATGGAGTCAGTCTGCGGCAGCTCTATCAGAACAATCTGGTTTTGGAGGGTCGTCCCTCCATCTGGCCAGGGCAGACTTTGGTCATTTCCTATCAGCAGGAGCCGGGGCCGGAGATCGAAGTCAACGCCTATGCGTATCCCTATATCGACTCCACCATACTCACTACCTCCCTCCCCTTTCTCACCTACTTGACTCCCTTTACCTACGGTTTTACCCCTACCGGCAGTCTAGTCCAGTTGGACGACGCCCGGCTTTTAGCCGCTGCCCGAAATGCCGGGGTCGCCCCGCTGATGCATCTGTCCACTCTGACCCAGGACGGGGGATTCTCCAACGATCTTGCCCATATTGCCCTCAATGACGAAACCGTTCAGACGCAGCTTATTGCAAACATTGTCGCTACCCTTCGTGAAAAGGGCTACCGGGGCCTGGATGTGGATTTTGAATATGTATTTCCCGAGGATGCCGCCTCCTATGCCTCCTTTCTTGCCACCCTCACCAGAAACCTAAATCCTTTGGGATATCCGGTCATTGCCGCTCTGGCCCCCAAGACCTCCTCTGACCAACAGGGCGCGCTCTACGAGGGCCATGACTATGCCGCCATTGGCGCCGCCGTCAATCAGGTACTGCTAATGACATATGAGTGGGGCTATACCTACGGCCCCCCCATGGCTGTGGCTCCTCTTCCCAACGTGCGGCAAGTGGTGGAATATGCCCTCACCGAGATCCCAGCTCGTAAAATATGGCTTGGAGTTCCCAATTACGGATACGACTGGCCCCTCCCCTTTATTCAAGGGCGAACCAAGGCCACTTCGATCTCCAGTCAGCAGGCTGTGGCCTTGGCCAGACAATACCGGGCTGACATTCAGTATGATGAAGTCTCCCAATCTCCCTGGTTCCGCTATACAGATGAGAACGGCACTGTCCATGAAGTCTGGTTCGAGGACGCCCGGAGCATCCAGGCCAAGCTTTCCCTTATTCCAGAGTACCGTCTTTCAGGGGCCGGTTACTGGAACCTGATGCGGGATTTTCCCCAAAACTGGCTGGTCCTCTCCTCTCTCTACAAGATCCGTCAAGTGTAACCGGATCGTTCACAAATTGTTCACGGGAAGTTCCCAAACTGTCCATCACTTTTTTTCTCGGTATGATATCCTGTCATTGTCAGGATGAACGGACACAAAACCTCCTCTCTTTTCCTTTCTCTCTACCACTGTCCCCCGTGGGCGGCAAAGGCTGCCCACGGGGGTACAGACCACAATCCATCGTGCCAATCGGCGCGTTTCTAGGGGACGGCATGGGCCGTCCCTTTTTATTATCTTCATAAGGCACTAAATCCTTGTTGGCCCTTGACGCCGGATGTGATGTAATAGTATCTACGCTACCTTCGCTTGGCAAAGGCAGCGATAAATAAGGATTCTTCCTAAAAGCAAAGAGGAAGCAGTCTGTATGACTGCTTCCTCTTTTGGCGGAGCGGGTGGGATTCGAACCCACGAGCCCTTGCGGGCTACCTGATTTCGAGTCAGGGCCGTTATAACCACTTCGATACCGCTCCATGCTGTTGGAGACACTTTCAGTAGGATACCTTATTTTTTTTCGCTTGTCAATATTGTGTCTCCCAGAAATTCCAGATATAATAAGACCATCACCAAAAAGGAGTGCGGAGAATTATGGGAATTGCGGATGATATGGCGGCCTACTGCGCAAATCACACCTTCATGAAAAAGAATCATATCCGTCTGGAAGAGGTAGAGCAGGACCGGGTCGTCACTGCTCTGGACGCCGGACCGGACAGTCTAAATCCTTACGGCTTTGTTCATGGCGGTGCCCTTTACACCATGGCCGATTGTGCCTGCGGAGCCGCCGCCCGCACCAATGGTAAAAAATACGTCACTCTATCCAGCTCCTTCAATTTCCTCCACAGCGGTGTGGAGGGCGATACCATTCTCGCCGAGGCCAAAGTCCGTCGACGGGGCCGAACCACCTGCTATGTAGAGGTCGACCTGACCAATGGCCGGGGCGAACTGCTTGCCAGCGGCAATTATACCTTCTTCTGTATTGAGTGACACAGTTCTTCACAGTGGGAGACGGAGCTGAACTCCGTCTCCCACCGCTTTTACAATCTGATGTTCTCCAACAATTCTCCGATCTTTCCTTCAAGGATCAAGTTCGCCCGACCATCATAGGGCGTTGGTGTTTTATTGATCAGGACCAACCGATCCCGCGCATAATAATTGATAAGCCCGGCGGCTGGGTATACCGCCAGAGAGGTCCCACCTACCAGAAGCAGATCGGCATTCGCGATGACCTCTACCGCTCCCTCCACCGTGGAACTGTCCAAAGCCTCTTCATAGAGCACTACATCCGGCTTTACCACACCACCGCATACATCACACCGCGGGACTCCCTCCACTTTCTTAATGTAATTTGCGGTAAAAAACTTTCGACATTTCATACAGTAATTCCGGTGCACACTGCCATGAAGCTCATAGACCTTTTTGCTGCCCGCCGCCTGATGAAGACCGTCTATATTTTGAGTCACCACCGCCGCCAGCCGCCCCATTTCTTCCAACTCTGCCAATTTTCGATGGGCGGCATTGGGCCCAGCGTCCAGATACAACATCTTTTCTTTATAAAAGCGGTAAAATTCCTCTGGATCTTGAAGGAAAAAGCTATGGCTGATGATCGTTTCCGGAGGATAGTCATACTTTTGGTTATATAAGCCGTCCGCGCTGCGGAAATCAGGGATCCCACTCTCAGTAGATACTCCCGCCCCGCCAAAAAAGACAGCCCGCTCACTCTCATCCAACCATCTCCGCAAGGTTTCCATGCCAGTCATTCAATTTGCCCCCTCTCCGCTAAAAAAGGAGGCCGCGCAAGGCGTGGCCTCCTTTTCATCCCCTTTTAATGTGCTTATTCTTCCTTACCGTCTTCCTGGGCGGACTCCTTATCGCAGCAATGGCCACGACCGCGACCACAGCAATGCTCCTCCTCGTCCGTCAGATCAATGGCAAACTTCTCGCCACAGCCGGGACACTCTACCACGCCAGCGGCCAATACATCTTCGTCTATCTCAATGTCAGCGCCGCAACTGGGACACTCCACCTCAAAAAAATCCTCATCGGTATCGTCCTCGTCCTCACCGAAAACCACTTCCTCCACATCGGAAAGGTCATCAGAGATGGCGTCGATCTCCTCGCCCAGGGCAGTAGTGTTCTCCTCCAGATCCTCAATGGAGAGCCCCACTTCCTCCAGAATGCCGATCATCACAGAAATCAGCTTCGCTTCCTTGGATTTGGCGGTATCCAACTCCAAACCCTCTGCCAGCCCCTTCAGATAAGCTACCTTTTCAGAAATCGTCATGGTATACTCCTTTCGGCGCGATATGGTCACGTTTCTGTACTCTTAGCCCTTGCAACGCTCCAGATACTCCCCTGTACGGGTATCGATCTTGATCTTGTCACCGGGGTTAATAAACAGAGGAACCTTGATCTCAGCACCGGTCTCCACTGTGGCAGGCTTAGTCACATTGGTGGCGGTGTCTCCCTTGAAGCCGGGATCGGTCTCGGTGACCTCCAACTCCACGAAGTTGGGAGCCTCAACACCCACCACCTTCTCCTTGTAGATCATCAACTTACACACAGTGTTCTCCTTCACAAAGGCAAAGCCGTCAGGCAAGTCTCCCTTGGATACAGGAACCATCTCGTAGCTCTCCTGATCCATAAAATAATAGAGGTCGCCATCGTTGTAGCTGTATTCAGCGTCCTTCCGCTCAATGTAGGCGCTCTCAAACTTGGCAGTGGGGTTGAAGGAGGTCTCGGTGACGCCACCTCCCAAAACATCCCTCATCTTCGTCCGCACAAAGGCGGCTCCCTTGCCGGGCTTCACGTGCTGGAACTCGACGACCTGCATGACCTTTCCGTCCATCTCAAAGGTCACTCCATTGCGGAACTCGCCTGCTGTAATCGTAGCCATTGGTTTCATCCTCCCAAAATATTAATGCAAAAATATAGCTAAGATATTTTACCCTATCCTCTTCACTTTTGCAAGGGTTTTTCTACCATTTTCAACCGAAAAAGAGAAAACCTCAAGGAGCACTCGTCTCCTTGAGGTTTTCTGCAGCATCCTGCCAAAATAGACGCCGCTGTTATCCTCATTCTCTTTTGGGTACATGTTTCTGGTTCCCGCCGTCTCAATATCCATACCGTTTCCGGTACTTTAGCAAAAGCACTGCCGCCATTACCGCTCCCAGCAGCTCTGCCACCGGGGTCGCCAGCCATATACCGGTGACGCCACCCAGCAGGAGGGGCATGGCCTGAATACTGGCAACAGTAAACAGAAAGGAGCGGGAAAAGGCCAGCGCCGCGGATACCACCCCATTGGACAAAGCGGTAAACATCCCGCTGGCAAAGACGTTCAGCCCTACAAACAGCAATGCAATGGAGCACAACCGATTGCCCGTCACCGCCAAAGCGTAGACCGGGCTGTCCGGGCGGGTAAAGATACCCACCAGAGGGGATGTTGCCAGAATAGAGACCACGGCGCAAAGGACAGAGGTTCCGATAATGAATCGGATGCTGAACGATACCAGCTTTTTTAGCTTTTCGTGGTTCTGCTCCCCATGGTAATAGCTGATCATAGGCGCCACACCATAGGAGTAGCCAATGAACAGGGCGCCGACAAACATCAGCACATACATAATGATGGTGATAGCTGCCACACCGCCCTCACCTACATACTTCAGCATGGCCAGATTGAACAGTAGAGTGGTAATGCCGGAGACCAAAGAGGTGGCCAGCTCCGACATCCCGTTTGTGGAGGCGTGGAACAGCACACTGCCCCGAAAGACCGGCTTCTGGAAGTGGAGCAAATTTTCCTTTTTGCGAAACACCAGGAAGCCTACAACGGCTGTGATGGAATAGCCCAGGCCGGTGGCGATGGCCGCGCCCTGGATACCCAAATTGCACAGAGCGATCAGCACATAATCCAGAACGATGTTGGTCACACCTCCTGCCACGGTACAGATCAGGGACAGCTTTGACCGGTCGGCGGCAATCAGATACAGAGAAAAGTTATACATGAGCAGAATGGGGATGGTAAACAAAAGATAGTTACTCAGGTAGGTGTGACAGTAACCGAATACCGCGGGGGATAGCCCCATGGTCCCCAGCAAGGTGTCCATCAGGGTATAGCCCAACAGCATCATTACCGCGCCCACAACGGCATTGGTAAGGATCAACAGGGTAAAATCCTGCCGGGCCTCCTGTTCTTTGTGCTCCCCCATCTTCTTCATCACCACAGCGCTGCCGCCGGTGGCCAACATCCCCGATATGGCTGTGATCAGGGCAATGGCCGGGGCGGTGAGATTGATGGCGGAGAGGGCCTCCATACCGATCAGGTTGGAGACGAACAACCCATCCACCATAGTGTAAAAGGTGTTGAACACCGTCATGACGATAGTGGGGAGAGCAAAGCCCAGGATGTTCCTGCCCGTAACGGGCAGATGGTAAGAGTCCAGTTTCTCCATAATGTCTCAATTCCTCCAGTCGATATCCTGGCTGTTCCCAAGATCAAAATATTGGGTCTCCCGCCCCTGTATTGGAAGCCGAACGGCGGAAACGCGCCGGTTCTGGGGGGGGGCGAAGTAGTAGACGCCGCTCTCAGCGCACATGACGCTGGTACAAAGGGTCTGCTCATACACTTCGTAGTTGGGGTCCGCTTTTGCCAACCCCTCAGGGATATCCACCGGAGCAAAGGCCCGAAACATCCGGGATACTCCATCCAGCTCATCCTTCCCCCGGACGGCAAACTCCTTCATAAAGGCCAGTCGCACAAAACGAGAGGGAGATGAATAATCCCCCGGCAGGCCAGATCCTCCTCCCAGTCGTTCCCCGAACTCCCGCAGCTTATAGCCTGCCACGCTGCGGGACTCTTGCGGCAGATTGGTGACCCCTACGAAATTACGCAGGTTGGTCCGGTTCCACTGGTAGTTGGGACTGTTGGTCAGCACGCCGATGGTGCTCCGATGGATAGACAGACCGCCCTCGTCCGGTTCAATGATCACGGTTTCGCCCCCCTTGTCACTGAAAATATAGTGGGCAGGCAGGGGCTTGCCCTGGATAAGCTCATCCACCAGGGTTACCTGCTCCATGGTCCGGACGCATTCTGTCACGCTGGAGCACTGACTGAGCAGCCACGCCAGCAGCCGACCAGGGTGAACCGCTACTGTTCCTGGGGTTGGGGCAGATGAGTAATGAGCATACTCCGGGTAATGGAGAAGCGCCCCCATCAGGCCGGACGCATTTACTCCGTCCACTAAAATCGGCTCCCCGAAGCCCAATACTGCCATGCCGGTATAGCTGTGCCGTCCTGCCTCGCAGCCGTCCTCCGGGTGGAGCCCCGGCGAACAGGGCATTCCCCGGGGAACGCTAATTACCTGGTTGGCAGTCAAGTCGCCAAACTGATCATAGGTCCGCCCCAAAAGGTGATTGCCGTCTTTTGTTTCCCATGAAAAACTACTGCATCCAAAATCCATTTGATCTGCCTCCATTTTTGATCATTTTTTGATTTGGAGTTGCAAGCATCCTTATCATGGTGTATCATAAACCGTGTTGTTGCCACGCAGTCAAGAGAAATTTTCAATTTTGGAGGAACGTTTATGGAGCGGGATAAAAGCTGGCTGACCTCCGGGACCTTTGCTGCCTTGTGCGGCACCACCAAAGAAACCTTGCGGCACTACAAGGACGTGGGTCTGCTTTTGCCGGCCCACCAAGGAGACAACAGCTATTTTTATTATGATGTGGAGCAGTTCTACGACTTTTATGCTATCTCAATTTTTCGGCAGGCCGGAACTTCCCTGGAGGAGATCCATCGCTGTCTGGAGCGGCAGAACTCCAATGAGACGGCGACCCTGCTGCGGGAACAGCGTTTCAGGCTGGAGGCAAAACGAAAAAAACTAGAGCACATGGACTTTGTACTGTCCAGCGCCTTACGCAATCTAGAGCTAGGGTCTGGGCCGGATATGATCCCGCAGACAGCATGGTTTGAGCAGGAGCATCTGCTGGCTCTGCCCGCGGAGGAGCTGGAGGGGCTGATGGTCCCAACCGCCAGCGAGGACGAAATGCTGATCGTCGTGTTGGAGCGGTGCCGGAAGCTGTGCGACCATTATGGGATACAGACAGATTACCTGCTGGGAGCTATCCACCCGCCGGTGAACCGGGATACTCCCGGAGAGATCAGTCATCTCTATACCCATATCAAAGGAAAAACGGACTTCCCTTATTACAAAGAGAAGCCCGCCGGGCGGTATTTATATCTCTGTTGCCGGGGACGCTGGGACATTTCCACGGGTTACGCCACTCTCTGGCGCTACATCCAGGAGCAAGAACTGGAGGTCACCGGCGATTTCTATGCCTGCGACCTGGCCGGTTTTATCCTGAACTCGGTAGAAAAAAACGCGGTGTCTATGATCTCTGTACGGTTGGACGGATGATCCCGGCTACATGTTAGGGAAAGAATCTGAACACCGCCATCGGTTTTTAACCGCAGTATTGGAGGATCAGGGACCTGGACAAAAAAGAAAAGTTTTGCGCCGCAATACATCTCAAATATAAATATGACGAGCCCCGCTTTTCGAGAAAAAGGTTCGAAAAGCGGGGCTCGTTCATTCTGGCGCAGAAGGAGGGATTTGAACCCTCGCACGGTTTTACCCGCCTACTCCCTTA
>CANPTT010000019.1 GCA_947577065.1 uncultured Pseudoflavonifractor sp. | reverse complement strand
ACCGGCGACCTGCTGATTACGAATCAGCTGCTCTACCAACTGAGCCACAGTAGCATATGAAATTGTTGAACTTACGAAGTGGGGGAGGAATCTCCCCCTATGGACAGCCGCTGACTTCTCATTGCAAGTGAGATGCTCTGCCATTGAGCCACATCAGCAAAGGGGTGTTTCTGAATGAAAAGTCTACCACATTTTCTCCCCTCAGTCAATCCCAAAAATACTTGCGCCGGGGGCCGAAGTGCGATAAGATAGACACATCTACATACGGATAGGATGGATGCGATTTGCGGACCAGCGGTGTGTTGATGCACTTGACGAGCCTTTCCGGCCCCTGGGGCGTGGGGACCATGGGAAAGGCCGCACGGGAATTTGTGGACTTTTTGGCTCTGGGCGGACAGAGCTATTGGCAGATCCTGCCTATCGGCCCCACCAGCTACGGGGATTCTCCCTACCAGTGCTTTTCCACCTTTGCCGGAAACCCCTACCTGGTCGACCTGGACATGCTGGAGGCGGAGGGGCTTTTGAGGAAAGAGGAGTACACGGACCTGAAGTGGGGAGACGACCCTGAGCGGGTGGACTATGGCCTGCTCCATGAAAGACGCTTCCCTGTGCTCCGCAGGGCGGTGGAGCGGCTGCTGGCCGCTCCACCGGCGGACTACACCGTCTTTCTGGCGGAGAACGGCACCTGGCTCCGGGATTATGCCCTGTTTATGGCGCTGAAGGATGAGAGCGGCGGAAAGCCCTGGTGGGAGTGGCCCGAGCCGCTCCGCCGCCGGGACCAGACCGCGTTGGCCCGGGCCCGGAAGGAGCGGGAGGCGGGGGTGGCCTTCCATCAGGGGCTCCAGTACCTGTTTTTCCGCCAGTGGCGGGCGCTGAAAAAGTACGCCAACGACAAAGGGATCGGCTTTATCGGGGATCTGCCCATCTATGTGGCCCTGGACTCCGCTGATGTGTGGTCCAAGCCCCACCTGTTCCAATTGGACGGGGAGCGGCGGCCTGTGGAGGTGGCCGGCTGTCCCCCTGACGCCTTTACTGCCGACGGGCAGCTTTGGGGGAACCCTCTTTTTGATTGGGACGCCTTGGAAAGGGACGGCTATGGCTGGTGGATCGAGCGGATCCGCCGCCAGAGGGGGTTCTATGATCTGCTCCGCATCGACCACTTCCGGGGCTTTGAGAGCTACTATGCCATTCCCTTTGGGGACGAGAACGCCCGCCGGGGCGTGTGGAGGCCGGGACCGGGGATGAAGCTATTCCGGGCTGTGGAGTACGCCCTGGGCCGCCAGGCCATCATTGCCGAGGACCTGGGGTTTCTCACCGACGGGGTGCGGCAGCTGCTGCGGGAGTCCGGCTTTCCCGGCATGAAGGTACTGGAATTTGCCTTTGACAGCCGGGGGGAGGAGAGCGACTACCTGCCCCACAACTATGACAAGCACTGTGTGGCCTACGTGGGGACTCACGACAACGATACGGCCCTTGGCTGGCTGGAGACGGCGGACCCCGCTGACCGGGTCCTGGCGGTCGATTACCTGAAGCTCACCGAGGCGGAGGGGATGAACTGGGGGCTCATGCGGGGGGTCTGGGCCTCCGCCGCCGAGACCGCCATCGTCCAGGCGCAGGATCTTCTGGGTCTGGGGAGTGAGGCCCGGATGAACGAGCCGTCGACCTTGGGGGGGAACTGGCAATGGCGCGCCAAACCGGGGGCCTTTACCCCGGAGCTGGCGAAAAAGCTGCGGCATGAGACGGAACTGTACCGGCGGTGTGAGGCGCGCAAATAAAAAAAGGGAGTCAGCGCCGTTCCCGCTGCGGGTCGGCCCGGCCGGGGAAATATCTGCCCGGCAAAGGGCGGAGCCCCATTTGTCAGACAGCGCGAAAAACAGGGGTCCCACCTTTTGGGTGGGACCCCTGCTTGGTTTACACCACAGGTCCGTTGTATCCTCCGCACCCGGCTCCCATACACCCGCCGGGGGCGGAGGGAGCGGCGGCCACGCCCCGCATCCCGCTGGTGGGGAACAGGGGATGGTTGGCCTGCCAGGGCCGGTGGCCGGGAAGGAAGAAGGTGACGAATTTTACCGAGAAGATGTCACAGGTGATAAAGGTCTGGCTGACCTCCTCATAGAGGGTCACCACGCTGGTGCCCACGGCGTAGAGGACGCCGGCCTTTTGAGTCATGGTCTGAGTGCCGATCAGGAACTCGATGACCACATACTCACCAAGATTGTCGTTCAAAAACTGCTGCATGGACCCCGCCATGGCGGGGGTGTTGAAGTTCTGCTCCGGTGGGGTGTTGATGCCGGAGTCGCCCTGAACAGCCGGACTGGTCATGCCAGCCAGGTCGGCGGCGCTGTATGTGACGGCGGGGGCGCCGTTGGGATAAAGTCTTGCCATAATCACAGCCTCCTTAAAGTAGATCGCTACGTATCCGCGTAAGCGTCGGTGGGATTGTAGAAGCAGTGGTCGCCGATGCGGATGGCAAAGACGCCCACTCGGGTGGGGAAATAAGTACGGCATTCAGGACTGTACGGGTTGAAAAACCAAAGGGCGATGCCCAGGTTGGTGAGCCGGTGGCCCGCCATGGCCCACTCGGCGATATCCCAGTGGATCTGCTCCAGGGACATGTTATAGATGTTCTGGGCGTTATATTCTCCCCCAACGGTCTCCATGGCGCAAACAAACTGCCGGGGTTGGAACACCACAGCCCGGACGGTTTTGTACCGGGAGTATTCACCGTAGGTCACGTTGACGCGGTTCATCACTACACTGGCTACTGCCTTCATGCCGTTTTCCCCTTCGCCCCCTGCCTCGCACTTGATGATGCGGGCCAGAAGCTCCAGGTCAGAATATGCCATTGTCTCACTCCTTTGTCCGTGGTCAGTCGGGCAATGTGGTCTCCTCCAGAAGAGGAGTCTGCCGCTCCGTTTCTATCGTTTGCAGGTCCACCAGCCGCAATATGGCGGCCAGCAGGACCAAAAGGGAGGCCCACACATTGACCTGTGCCGACCGCTCCGCTGCCGGGGCGCCTTGGGAGCGGGCCTGCCTGTGGGTCTCCAGGGCAAGGCAGAGAAAAAAACCCAGGCACCCCACTGTGATGGCGGATCCGGCGCACCGGATGGGGGCCACCGGCGGGACTTGGGAGGCGTCCCCGCCCTCCAGGAGCAGCTCTATCTGGTCCCGCTGTATCAGGGCGGACCACAGGGAGAGGAGGACGGCAACGATGATGAGAAGAAGAAATACCAACGAGACATTCAGCTTTTTCAGATCCTGCTCCAGTTCATTTCGCTCCCCCATGGGCCATCCCTCCTGCCCGCGTCAAAACATTCTACGCTTTGGAGAGAAAAAAGGTGAAAATCTTTCGGTTATGGCCCTGCCGCCGTTTGTCGTGGGGCAGTTGTTGCATTGAGGGGGAGCGGGGTGTAAAATAGGGGCCGGGGGGTGACTTGATGTCCCGAATACTATTTTGCCAGCGGGGGCCTTGGGCCTACCGGCTTTCTGTCTGGAAGCAGCGGACGCTGCGGAGGGGGCGGGACGCTCTTTCCCGACAGCGCTTTGCCGGGGAGAAGCGAAGGGAGTCTCTGCCCGCCTGTGTGATCAGGCACAATTCCCTGATCCGGCGGCGGCTGGGGGATGTAGATATGGAGCTTCAGGAAAACAAGGCGGTGAATCTGGCTTTGGCCGCCCCCGCGATCAGCGGGATCCTGATCCGTCCGGGAGAGACCTTCTCCTTTTGGCGGCTGGTGGGAGATCCCTCCTTCCGGAGGGGGTTTCGAGAGGGGCTTACCATCTCTGCCGGAAAGACGGCGCGGGGAGTAGGAGGGGGGATGTGCCAGTTCACGAACCTGATCCACTGGATGGTCCTTCATACTCCCCTGACCCTGGTGGAGCATCACCATCACGACGGCCTGGATCTGTTTCCCGACTTTAACCGGCAGATCCCCTTTGGAACGGGGACTTCTATTTACTACAATTACCTGGACTACCGCTTCCGCAACGACACAGAGACGGTCTATCAGCTTTTGGTGTGGGTGGATGGAGAATACCTCCGAGGAGAGCTGCGCGCGGACCGGCCCCAGAGGTATAAATACCATATCCGCACGGAGGGAGAGGGATTTGCGCGGGAAGGGGAGAACGTATACCGGGTGGGGAAGGTATGGCGGGAGACCGTTGACCCGGTCACGGGACTCCGGGTGGAGCGGCAGCTTCTGCGGGTGAACCACGCCAGGGTCCTATACGACACCACGGGCCTGGAGATCCGGAAAGAGATCGGAAAATAAAGGGAGAGCCGCCTTCGGGCGGCTCTCCCTTTGGAATGGGCTCATACTTGCTTGTAAGAAATGGGAAAGAATGGTATAATATCATGCCATACCTGCCGCGAATAGATAGAGAGACCCGGAAGAGGGGAGTAGTGTACCCATGTCCATCCACGACGGTCACCGCCAGCGGTTCAAGGAGGAATTTTTAGCCCGCCCGGACTCCTTTCCCGACCATAAGGCGCTGGAACTGCTGCTTTTTTACGCCAATCCAAGAGGAGACACCAATCCTACTGCCCATGCGCTGATGGAGCGCTTTGACTCAATTTCCGGGGTGCTGGACGCCACGGCCGAGGAGTTGAAAAAGGTGCCGGGGGTGGGGGAGCATACCGTCACTCTGCTGAAGATCACAAAAGAGCTGGCGGGACGGTATTTTTCTTCCAGGGCCAGCCTGGGTGAGCTCGTCCAGAGCGTAGAGGATGCCAAAGTCCTGTTGGAGGACTATTTTGTCGGGGCCCGGAACGAGCGGGTGTGCCTTTTGTGCATGGATGGCAAGGGGAAGAGTCTGGGCGTCCGCGTTGTGGGGGAGGGCAGTGTCAATTCCGCTCAGGTCACCTCCCGGACGGTGCTGGAGGCCGCGCTGTCCCTTAATTCCTCCCGCGCCATCCTGGCCCACAACCATGTTTCCGGGTTGGCGCTGCCCTCCCCGGAGGACCGGGCCACCACAGAGCGGTTGAGGGATCTGCTGTGGGCGGTCGGGATCAAGCTGGAGGATCATTTGATTTTTGCCGATGATGATATGGTCTCCATGCGGGACAGCGGCTTCCCATTTTGAGAAGACCAGAAAATTTGTTCGACAAACCCCTTGAAATAGAACAAATGTTTTGATACAATAAGGAGACCCAAAAGGAGGTGTTCCCATGCCTGAATTTCAGGTGGTCAGCCCCTTTGAGCCCTCCGGCGACCAGCCCCAGGCCATAGAGGCTCTGGCGGCGGGGGTGGAGAATGGCCTTTCCGAGCAGACTCTGTTGGGCGTTACCGGCTCGGGCAAGACCTTCACTATGGCCAAGGTCATTGAGAAAGTCCAGCGGCCCACTCTGGTGCTGGCCCACAACAAGACCCTGGCAGCCCAGCTCTGTGCCGAGTTCAAAGAGTTTTTTCCCAACAACGCGGTGGAGTATTTTGTCTCCTATTACGACTATTATCAGCCCGAGGCTTATATTCCCCACACCGACACCTTTATTGAAAAGGACTCCTCGGTGAATGATGAGATCGACCGCCTGCGTCTCAGCGCGACTGCCTCTCTCATCGAGCGGCGGGACGTGATCGTGGTGTCCTCCGTCTCCTGCATCTACGGCCTGGGGGAGCCCGACGACTACGCCCACATGATGATCCCCCTCCGGGTGGGGGAGGAGTTTAAGCGGGAGGAGCTGATGCGGCGCCTGGTGGAGGACCGCTATGAGCGCAACGACATCGCCTTTGAGCGCAACATGTTCCGGGTCCGGGGGGACACCGTTGAGATCTGGCCCGCCTACTGGCGGGACACCGCCATCCGGGTGGAGTTCTTTGGGGACGAGATCGACCGCTTGAGCGAGATCAACGTGGTCTCCGGGGCGGTGATCCGCCGGCTGGAGCACATCCCCATCTATCCCGCCAGCCACTATATCACCCCCCGGGAGAAAATGGCCGGCGCCATCCAGGAGATCTACCGGGAGCTGGAGGAGCGGGTGGCCTTCTTTGAGGCCAACAATATGCTGGTGGAGGCCCAGCGCCTTAAGCAGCGGACCATGTACGATATCGAGATGCTTCAGGAACTGGGCTTTTGCTCCGGGATCGAAAACTACTCCCGGGTCATCTCAGGCCGTCCGAAGGGCTCCGCCCCCATGACCCTTATCGATTATTTTCCCAAGGATTTTCTCTTGTTCATTGACGAGAGTCATGTGACCCTGCCCCAGGTCCACGCTATGTACAACGGGGACCGGGCCAGAAAGACTACCCTGGTGGACTATGGCTTCCGCCTGCCCTGCGCCTTTGACAACCGGCCCCTGAAGTTTGAGGAGTTTGAGCAGCGGCTCAACCAGGTCATTTATGTCTCCGCCACCCCGGCGGAGTATGAGCGCAGCCGCTCGGGCCAGATCGTAGAGCAGGTCATCCGGCCCACGGGACTGCTGGACCCCAAGGTGGATGTGCGGCCTGTGGAGGGCCAGATCGACGACCTCATCGGGGAGATCAACGAGCGTACCGCCAAGGGGGAGCGGGTGCTGGTCACCACCCTCACAAAGAAAATGGCGGAGGATCTGACGGCCTATCTGAAAAACGCGGGGATCAAGGTCCAGTATATGCACCATGACGTTGACACCATTGAGCGACAGGAGATCATCCGGGACCTGCGGCTGGGGACCTACGATGTGCTGGTGGGCATCAATCTTCTCCGGGAGGGCCTGGACCTTCCCGAGGTATCCCTGGTAGCCATTCTGGACGCGGACAAGGAAGGATTCCTGCGCAGCGAGACCTCCCTTATCCAGACCATCGGTCGGGCCGCCCGGAACGCCGACGGCCTTGTTATCATGTACGCCGACAAGATGACCCCCTCCATGATGGCCGCCATCGGGGAGACCGACCGCCGCCGGGCCAAGCAGGATGCCTACAACAAGGAGCGGGGCATTGTGCCCAAGACCATTATCAAGTCGGTCCGGGACGTGGTGAATCTCTCGGAGGCGGAGGAGGATGCCGACCGGGTCCTGCGCCAAAAGCACAAGATGACCCGTACCGAGCTGGAGGCCGCCGTCGAAAAGCTGGAGAAGGAGATGAAGGAGGCCTCCAAGCGCCTGGAGTTCGAATACGCCGCCGTCCTCCGGGACCGGATCATCGAGCTGCGGGGGAAATAAGTCGGATACCTGTGACCGTTTTTTATTTTGAGAGGAGGAGTTTAGTGTGGCCACCGACCCTGGATTGATCGAATACCTCTGCGACCAGTTAGAGGGCCTTGGGACCATCCGTTCCCGAAAAATGTTCGGGGAGTATATGATCTACTGTAATGACAAGCCGGTGCTCATCATCTGTAACGACCGGCCTATGGTGAAAACGCTTCCCATCCTGGAGCCGCTTTTGAAGGACCGTCCCACCGCCCCGCCCTATGAGGGGGCCAAGGATCACTATATTCTGGACCCGGATGACCGGGAGACCCTCCGCCAGGCGGTGCGCTTGGCCGAAGAGGTTACGCCGCTACCGAAAAAAAGAAGGAAGACCTAAGCACTGTTAGAGATAGCGAGGAGAATGGAAATGGGCTTCATGTCTTTGGTAATCATCTTTTGCTGGCCGCTGTTCTTTATGTTGGCTGCTTTTGCCGCTTTTTTGATCTGGCTGAATACGGCTCTTAACGTGGTGGTGACCATTATGCTGGTTGCCAATCTTGCTTTCCTGATCCTGCTCCTCTTCCTTCGCACCAAGTGGAAGGCCACGGGAAGGATGGAGCCGGAGTTCATCAACTCCTATGAGGGCTGGCGACACTACGGCCTTCTGGCGGCCAAGGGGCTGCTCACCGGCGGTATGGTGTGGGAGGCCATCGTGGTGGCTATTTGTGCCCTGCTCCTTCTTTTCCACCCATGGAGTGTGCTCCTGATTTGAAAGAAACAGCATGAAAAGGTTTCAGCATCTTCCTCTTGACATTAAAAATTCATTCCATTATGCTGTGATTCGGGCCAAAAATTGAAGGGAACACAAAGGAGATATTCCCATGCAGGATACCATCGTAGTCAAAGGCGCCCGCGCCAACAATCTGAAGAATGTGGACGTAGCCATCCCCCGGGACAAGCTGGTGGTCCTCACCGGCGTGTCCGGTTCCGGCAAGTCCTCTCTGGCCTTCGACACCATCTACGCCGAGGGCCAGCGGCGGTATGTGGAGAGCCTGTCCTCTTACGCCCGAATGTTTTTGGGCCAGATGGAGAAACCTGACGTGGACTCCATCGACGGCCTTTCCCCGGCCATCTCCATCGACCAGAAGACCACCTCCAAAAACCCCCGGTCCACCGTGGGGACGGTGACGGAAATTTACGACTATCTCCGGCTTCTCTGGGCCCGGGTGGGTACCCCCCACTGCCCTAACTGCGGAAAGGAGATCCAGCAGCAGACCATCGACCAGATCATCGACCAGGTGATGAAGCTTCCCGAGGCCACCCGGATCCAGATCATGGCCCCCGTGATCCGGGGGAAGAAGGGGGAGCACCTGAAGATCTTTGAGGACGCCCGGAAATCGGGATATGTCCGGGTGCGGTGTGATGGGTCTCTCTACGACCTCTCCGAGGAGATCAAGCTGGATAAGAATAAGAAACACAACATTGAGATCGTTGTGGACCGACTGGTGATCCGGGAAGATATTGCCCAGCGGCTTACCGACAGCGTGGAGGTGGCCTCCAATCTGGCAGGGGGGCTGGTCATCATCAATATCGTGGGGGAGGACCGGGATATCTCCTTTTCCCAGAACTACGCCTGTGAGGACTGCGGTATCTCCATTGAGGAGCTGACTCCCCGGATGTTCTCCTTCAACAATCCCTTTGGAGCCTGCCCTACCTGTACCGGCCTGGGGGTCCAGTTGAAGGTGGACCCCGATCTGATCGTTCCCAACAGGGAGCTCTCCATTTTGGACGGAGCCATCACCGCCAGCGGTTGGAGCAACATCAAGGGGGACTCCATCTCCCGGATGTACTTCGAGGCCCTGTCCAAGCGGTATAAGTTCAAACTGACCACCCCGGTGAAGGACCTTCCGGCTGAGGTGCTGGACGTGATCCTTTACGGCACCAAGGGGGAGAAGCTGAAGCTGACCTATGACCGGGCCAACGGCCAGGGGACGCTGATGCAGCCCTTTGAGGGCATCTGTAACAACTTGGAGCGCCGCTACCGGGAGACCCAATCCGACTCCATGCGCCGGGAGCTGGAGGAGTGTATGTCCGAGTGCCCCTGTCCCGACTGCAAGGGAAAGCGCCTGCGCCGGGAATCCTTGGCGGTGACCGTGGGGGACATGGACATCGACTCCTACTGCCACAAATCGGTGACCGATGGCCTCCACTTTATGGAGAAGCTCACCCTCAATGAGCAGAAAACCATGATCGCGGGGCAGATCGTCAAGGAGATCAAAGCCCGGCTGAAGTTTTTGCAGTCGGTGGGGCTGGAGTATCTGACCCTCTCCCGGGCCGCCGCCACCCTCTCCGGCGGCGAGAGCCAGCGCATCCGCCTTGCCACTCAGATCGGCTCTTCCCTCATGGGGGTGCTGTATATTTTGGATGAGCCCTCCATCGGTCTTCACCAGCGGGACAACGACAAGCTCCTTGCCACGCTGAAGGAGCTGCGGGATTTGGGCAACACCCTTCTGGTGGTGGAGCACGATGAGGATACCATGCGCGCCGCCGATCACATCATCGATGTGGGCCCCGGTGCGGGAGTCCATGGGGGAAGGATCATTGCCCAGGGCACGGCGGAGGAGATCATGCAGAGCCCTGAGTCCCTGACGGGGGCCTACCTCTCCGGAGCCCTGAAGATCCCCGTGCCCCCGATCAGGAGAACGGGTAACGGACATACTCTGACTGTCCGGGGGGCGGCGGAGAACAATCTGCAAAATGTGGACGTATCCATTCCCCTTGGGGCCTTTACCTGTGTTACCGGCGTGTCCGGCTCGGGCAAGTCCTCTCTGGTGAACGAGATCCTCTATAAGACCTTGGCCGCCGATCTGAACCGGGCCAAGACCCGGCCCGGCAAGCATTTTGGGATAGAGGGGGAGGAGCATCTGGACAAGGTCATCGCCATCGACCAGTCTCCCATCGGCCGGACCCCTCGCTCCAATCCGGCCACCTATACCGGGCTTTTTAACGACATTCGGGAGCTCTTTGCCTCTACCAACGACGCCAAAGCCAGGGGATATGGCCCGGGACGGTTTTCCTTCAACGTCCGGGGGGGACGGTGCGAGGCATGCTCCGGCGACGGCCTTCTCAAGATCGAAATGCACTTCCTGCCCGACATCTACGTCCCCTGCGACGTGTGCCACGGCAAGCGGTATAACCGGGAGACCCTGGAGGTCCGCTACAAGGGCAAGAATATCTACGAGGTGCTGGAGATGACGGTGGACGAGGCCCTGCCCTTCTTCGAGAACCTGCCCCGCATTTACAATAAACTGCTGACCCTGAGCCAGGTGGGCCTTTCCTATATCAAGCTGGGCCAGCCCTCCACGGAATTGTCGGGCGGCGAGGCCCAGCGGGTAAAGCTGGCCACCGAGCTTGCCAAGGTCTCCACAGGCCGTACCATCTATATTCTGGACGAGCCCACCACCGGTCTCCACAGCTACGACGTCCATAAGCTCATTGACGTACTCCAGCAGTTGGTGGAGAAGGGGAACACCATTGTGGTCATCGAGCACAATCTGGACGTGATCAAGACCGCCGACCACATCATCGACCTGGGCCCCGAGGGGGGAGATAAGGGCGGGCACATCGTCTGCACCGGAACCCCGGAGGAGGTGGCGGCCTGTGAGGGCAGCTACACGGGCAAGTATCTGAAAAAGATGCTGTAAGAGGAGACAGGATATGAAAAAGTGGCTGGATGAGGAATATGAGTTTGAGATCGAAGTGATCGGCTTTCTCCGGGGGGACTGGACGGAGCACTACTGCCGGAACGGGGAGGAGATTGGGGATAGATATACCTGTACCTACGGCTGCCCGGTGAACGCCCAGGGCTGCGGCATCTGCTCCAAGGTGATGATGACCCTGTTTCCCATCATGGAGGCGGTCCGCAGCGGAGGCGACCTGGAGAACATCGGCGGGGACGGAAAATACAGCAAGGTAGTGGTCTGTCCCGACGGCTGCGTCATGTTCCGCCTGACGGCGAAGCCTCTGGGGAATCCGAACCCTTTCAGGGGGAAGGCTTTTGACTGAATAAGCTCAGATTGGCCTGCGGCAGGAAGGAGGGGACCCGATGGGCGCGTGGGGCACAGGATTTTACAGCGACGACACGACCTCCGACGTGAGGGATACCTATCTGGACCTTCTGCGGAAGAGAGTGCCGCCCGAGGAGGCGGTGGCTCAGATGCTGGAGGAGTGGAAGCCGGACCGGGACGAAGAGTGTGGCTATCTCTTTTGGCTCACCATTGCGCTCCTTCAGTGGGAATACGGTCATTTGCCCCAGGAGCGCCGGGAGAAGGCTCTGGCGATCCTGGCCTCCGGTGTAGACGAAGCCCGGTGGGCCGAGGCCAGGCCCAGGGACCGGGAGAAGCGCCGGGAGGTCATGGCGAAACTGGAGGCCAAGTTCCGCTCGGAACCGGAGAAGGTGAAGAAGCTGCGGCCCTATACCCACAAACGTCTGCCCTGGAAGGTGGGGGATGTGCTCTCCCTGCGGCTGGGGCGGGAGTGTGAGCCATGGCGTGGCTCCACCTTTTGCTGGCCTTTTGACGATCTGTATACGGCGGTGCTGATCGTGGATAGCTGGGAGGAGGACGCGGGGGATATCTACGATATTCCCGTGGTGGCGGTCTATGACTGGATGGGGGCGGAAGAGGCTGCCATAGAGAACCTGGCGGGGACGCCCTTTCTCCGGGGGGACGACTGGTTTCGGGGGAAGGAGGAGCATAAGCGGTATTTCCACTCTGTGGATCATCCTCTTCGGCAGGACTATTTATGGAACGACCTGAAAAAGCTGGGGCATTTGGAACAGCTTCCCGCCTTTCCCCGGGAGGAGTGGGAGTACAGGAAGAAGACCAACCGCTGGGGAGTTATGGGAGAAATGCTGATCATGGAGTGGGTCCTGCGGGGAAAACCCATCCCCCGCCGCTCCACATGGAATGATCGGTCGGCTGAGCGGGAGCGGGCCTGGACACGGGCCCGAACCTACTTCAAAAGGGATCCCGGCCTGCTGGAGCAGATGCGGGCGTTCATTTTTGAGGGAATGCCGGCGGAGGAGCTGGAAAGAAAAAAGCAGGAGGAGTGGGAGATATTCCGGAAACGGTATTCCGACCCCATCCAGAAGGAAAGACTGTGGTCCGCCATCTTTGAGGGGGAGGGTCCCCCTTACCTGCGTTGCAGGGAAAAAGATTCATAAATTCTTTATCCTCCTCTGCGGGAAACTGTGGTATGATAGAAAAAACGAAAGAAAGGAGGGGGCGACCCCTTGGAGCTTTTGACCTGGCTGGAGACCACCATGGGGGGAGAATTTATCTTTACCTTCCTGGTGTCCATGATTCCCATTGTGGAGCTGCGGGGGGGCATCCCCTTCGGGGTGGCCCTGGGGCTTCCTTACCCGGTGGCCTTTGTGGCCTCCGTTATCGGGAATATCCTGCCCGCTCCCTTCATCATTGTCTATATCCGCCGCATCTTCCAGTGGATGCGCCAGCGGATGCCCAAGCTGGACGGCATGGTGGACGCTTTGGAGCGTAAGGCCCACCTGAAGGGGGATAAGGTGAGCCGGTACAAATACCTGGGCCTCATGCTCTTTGTGGGCATTCCCCTGCCCGGCACCGGGGTATGGACCGGAGCGCTGGCGGCGGCTTTTCTGGATATGCCCTTGAGAAAGGCCATGCCCTCCATCATCGCCGGGGTGATTTTGGCGGGGTGCATCATGACGGGGCTCACCTCCTTGGGCTTTAACATCTTTACCGCGGTCATGGCCTGATTTTTGCACCTGCCCCGGCTCTCTTTCATAAGATGAGGCAGAGGTGAAGTGAAATGCGGCCTATTTTAGAAGTGATCCTCTCCCTTCTGGCGGTGGCGGGCCTTTTGAGCCTGAGCTGGCTTCTGCTGGGACGGATCCTGACCCCGGCAGGAAATGGAGAGATTCTGTCTCTGGTGCCGGGAAAAGGGGATGGGGAGAGCTTGGAGCAGTCCGTTCGGGGGCTCCTTTGGCTCCGGGGCGGTGGGATGCTGTCAGGGGATGTGGTCATCGTAGACTGTGGCTTGACCACCACGGGGAGAGCGGTGGCGGCCGCCCTCTGCCTTCGGGAGCCGGGGGTGGAGGTGTGCAACGCGTCCCAATTGCAAGTTTACATAAAACGGAAGGCTGACGAATGACGGCAGCCCGGCAGTAGGGCGGGAGCTTGTCTCCGCCCTACTTGCTGTCTATGGAAGGTGAGGTGTCCCTATGGGAGAGGGCTTCAACTGCATAGAGGGCACCGTGGATTCGGTGATCTACCAAAATGAGGAGAACGGATACACGGTCCTCCGCCTGGACGTGGGGGGGGAGGAGCCTGTCACTGTGGTGGGCTGTATCCCGGGGGTGGCCCCTGGCGAGACCCTCGCCGCCCAGGGCGTCTGGACCCATCATGCTGCCTACGGGGAGCAGTTCAAGGCCGAGGTGGCCCGCCGAAGCATGCCTGTGGGAGAGAAAGCCGTCTTCGACTATCTGGCTTCAGGAGCGGTGAGGGGGATCGGTATTTCGACCGCCCGAAGGATCGTGGAGGAGTTTGGGGCGGAGGCGCTGGAGGTGCTGGAGCATACCCCGGAGAAGCTCGCCGTCATCAAGGGCCTGACGAAAAAGCGGGCCGAGTCTATGGCGGAGGCTTTCCGGCTCCAGATGGGGATGCGCCGCCTGCTGGATTTCCTTGCCGCTCACGACCTGCCCCCCCAGCTGGGTATGCCCCTCTACCGCTGTTTCGGAGATCGGGCGTTGGAGAAGGTGGAGGCCAATCCCTATCTGCTGGCGGGAGGGGAGCTGGCCATTCCCTTTTCCCAAGCGGACAAGCTGGCTTTGGAGCTGGGCTTTGCCGACGACCACCCCCAGCGCCTGGAGGCGGGGGTGGCCTTTGTTCTGGAGCATAATCTGGATAACGGACATGCATTTCTGCCCCGGCAAAAGCTGCTCCAGGCGGCGATGACCCTGCTGGGGGTCTCCGACCCGGAGGCAGTGGAAGACGCCCTGGGAAGGCTGATAGACCAGGGAAAGGTGATCCGGGAGACGGTGGCTGGGGAGGACGCCTGCTACCTTGCGGAGTACCGCGATGCGGAGGTCCATGTTGCCCAGCGTGTTGCCGCCATGAGCGGGAATGAGCTGTGTCCCCCCGAGGATCTCAACCAGCTGATCGACCGCATGGAGAGGGAGCAGGGGATCACCTACGCCCCCCAGCAGCGGCTGGCGGTGGAGACGGCGGCCCGATACCAGATCATGCTCCTCACCGGGGGACCCGGCACAGGAAAAACCACATCGCTGAAGGGTATTTTATCTCTCTTTGAGAGCCTGGGACTGAAGACCGCCCTGGCCGCCCCCACAGGGCGGGCAGCTAAGCGGATGGGGGAGCTGTGCGGTATGGAGGGGGTCACCATTCACAGGCTTTTGGAGACTCACTTTGACACCCAAACGGGAGCTCTGGTCTTTGCCCACAATGAGAGGGATCCGCTGGAGGTGTCTGCAGTCATCGTGGACGAGACCTCGATGGTTGACATAATATTAATGTCTGCTCTCCTGTCCGGCCTTCGGGAGGACTGTCGGCTGGTGCTGGTGGGAGATCCGGATCAACTTCCTTCCGTAGGGGCAGGGAATCTTTTATCCGATTTGATCCGCAGTGGGACGGTACCTATGGTTCGGTTGACAGAAGTTTTCCGGCAGGCTGCACAGAGCGCCATCATCCGCTCGGCCCACCAGGTAAATCAGGGGGTGGTCCCGGAGCTGAGAAACGGCAGCGGACAGGATGTGTTTTTTCTCCGAAGGCCAGACCCTCTGGCCGCGGAGGAGACCATTGTGGAGCTGGTGAGCCGGCGTCTGCCGGAGAAGATGGGCATTCCCTCCCATCAGATCCAGGTGCTCTCCCCCACCCGAAGGTACGATGGCGGCACCGCCAGCCTTAACCGAGCCGTTCAGGCGGCGGTGAACCCGCCCGCTGAGGGGAAAGGGGAGCGGAAGTTTGGCCCCTACACCTTCCGCCGGGGGGACCGGGTCATGCAGGTGAAGAACAATTATGATATCATGTGGCGTACCGCCGACGGTCTGGAGGCCGGCATGGGAGTCTTCAATGGGGATATCGGCCATATCCAGGAGGTGGACAACCGCCGGGAGTTGGTCACGGTGGACTTTGAGGGGAGGCTGGTGGAGTATGCTCCGGACATGCTGGGGGAGTTGGAGCCGGCCTATGCCGTCACCGTCCACAAATCCCAGGGCAGCGAATATCGGGCGGTGATCCTGACGGCGCTGGATACCGCTCCCAGGCTTCTTACCAGAGGGGTGCTCTATACCGCCATCACAAGGGCCAGAGAGCTGCTGGTCATTGTGGGGGATGAGGCGGTGGTGGCAAAAATGACGGCCAACAACCGCCAGGCCAAGCGGTATTCGGGCCTTCGGGCCCGGCTGGCTGAGGGGGGCGGGCTGTGAACGTCTGGTGGGAACTGCTGGATCTTATCTTTCCGCCCAAGTGCCCCTTCTGCGGGGAGCTGCTGGGTAAGGGGGAGGTCCTGTGCCCCGACTGCGGCAGGACGCTTCCCTGGCTGACCGGGGCGGAGGGGGAGACCCCGGTGGAGCTGACGGCAGGCTGCGTCTCCGCCCTTCGGTATCAGGACAAGGTCCGCTCCGCCATCCACGGCTATAAGTTCAGCGGCCGCAGCGCCCGGAGCGGATCCTTTGGCCTTTTTATCGCCCAGGCGGTCTCTGACAGGGGACTTGCCGCCGACCTGGTCTCCTGGCCCAGCTTGTCGCCCGGGCGGCTGCGCCGGCGAGGCTATGACCAGGCGGAGCTGCTGGCCCGGGAGGTGGGGAGGCTGCTGGGGCTTCCGGTCTTTCGGACCTTGGACAAGCGGGACCGCCCTGCCCAGTCGGGCTTGGAGGGAACGGCTCAGCGCCGGGCCAACCTGCTTGGGGCCTATGCCCCCGTGACCCCAGAGCGTTTCGCGGGAAAGACGGTTTTGCTTGTCGATGATGTGGTGACCTCCGGCGCCACTCTTGCCGAGTGCGCCAAGACTCTGCGGCTGGCGGGGGCCGGAGAGGTCCTCTGTGCCACGCTGGCCAAGGCGGGAAAATGAATAATTTACTTTTTTTCTCCATTTCCGTTGAAATATGGAGGAAAAGCCGTTATAATAATGGGGTCTAAATCAACAGGGTTCCGGCAACAATAGCCGAGACGGAAAGATATATGAGGTGCATATATGTTCAGTAAAGACATCGGGATCGACCTGGGAACCGCCTCCATCCTGGTCTACGTCAAGGGAAAGGGCGTGGTCCTGCGGGAGCCCTCTGTGGTGGCCATCGATAAGAATACAGGCCGGCTTTTGAAGGTGGGCACCGACGCTCAGCAGATGCTGGGTCGTACCCCCGGAAATATCGTGGCGATCCGTCCCTTGCGGGAGGGCGTGATCTCCGACTATGACATGACGGAGCGGATGCTGAAGGAGTTTATCCGGAAGGTGACCTCTTTCCGGCTTTTCAAGCCCCGTATCATCATCTGTGTTCCCTCGGGTATCACTGAGGTAGAGGAGCGCGCCGTCATTGACGCGGGCATCCAGGCGGGAGCCCGGCGGGTGTACCTCATCGAGGAGCCGGTAGCCGCCGCCATCGGCGCGGGCATTGATATCACGAAGCCTGACGGGCACATGGTGGTGGATATCGGCGGCGGCACCGCCGACATCGCGGTGATCTCCCTGGGCGGCGTGGTGGAGTCGGCCTCGATCAAGACCGCCGGCGATAAGTTTGACGAGGCGGTCATCAAGTATATCCGCCGCCGTCACAACGTCCTCATTGGTGAGCGTACCGCCGAGGAGCTGAAGATGCAGATCGGCTGCGTCTTTCCTCCGGAGGAGGAGAAGAGTGTGGAGATCAAGGGCCGCAGTCTGATGACCGGCCTTCCCCAGGTCTTTACCGTCACCTCCAGCGAGATGATCGAGGCCTTCGAAGAGCCCTCCACCCGCATTCTGGAGGCCATCCACGGCGTTCTGGAGCGTACCCCCCCTGAGCTGGTGGCCGATATCTCCAACAACGGCATCGTCATGACCGGCGGCGGCTCCATGGTCCAGGGCTTTGATAAGCTGATCGAGTCCCACACGGGCATTGAGACCCACGTGGCCGACGACGCTATCTCCTGTGTGGCCTATGGAACCGGGAAGAGCCTGGATTCTCTGGACGGGATGCAGGACGGCACCATGAACCTGTCCCGGCGCAAGCAGCTCAACGGCTAAAAGACAAAAGAGCAGGACAAAACGCCCAGTTCACATGAACTGGGCGTTTTTTTGAAAGCGATGGAAAAGAGGGGCTATGGGATGAGAGAATTGCTTGCCCTTTATGCTGGCCCTGGCCCTGGGCCTGGGGATCGCCGGGTGGGCCCCCCGACCCGCTCCGGGGTCTCCGGCGGCCGTCACCCCGGCGCCGGGGGTCAAGCCCTCCTCCTCCGACCCCAAGGGGCACATGGTCGGAGGAGGAGGGCTACAGCAGTCTCTTCTTCACCGCCCCGGGGGCGGAAACCCTCCGCGCCGCCGTCTCCGACCTGTGGCCGGAGTGGAAAGAACTGAGGGCTGTCGAACCCGAACGGTCCCTCAGGATACCCCCCAGGATACGGCGAGAGCCTATCTGGAGGACACCTTCGCCGCTCTCCGGGACAAGGGTCATATTCAGGACTGCCGCGTTGATAGCCTGGAGTTCATCCCCCCGGAGTGGGACGGGGAATCGGTGGGGACCAACTACATGACTTACGACGATTCGGCGGCGGTGTGGTTTCGGGCCGGGTTCTCCCTCGGCCCACCCGCCCGGAGCTGACCCATTGGCAGGGACGGGGGGGGGGGGACGAGAACGGCTGGGTCCATTCTACCTTCAGCAGGATCGTTCTCAACCTGTGTGAAGACGGCCTCTGCGAGCTGGGCTGGTTTGAAGTGCCCTTGGAGGAATAGCAAAAACCCCCGGGGCAATAAGCTGGGTGCTCATAAGACAGTAATTCCAAAATACTAAAATTATGGCATCTGTCAGGCGGGAACGGTCAAAAAGAGTGCCGGACTTAACCATTGCGGTTGAGTCCGGCATTTTTCTTTTGCATTGAAGCTGTCCTGCCAGAGACAAGTTGTCCCGAAGTAAGTATGGCTCTGGTGTATATCCCCCGTCGCCGCTTGTTCCTTTAGCATGGCTGGGCTGGGCCGTCAAGGGTGCGTAGCACCGCCGCTTGCGGCGGCTTGCCCTTGACGGGTCGGCCCGGCTATGCTACTTTTTGCGGCAAGACGGGGGATATATCCTCCAGAGCCGCCCCCTTGCCCATGATTGGGCAAGGGCGGGGGGATCGGGTTGAATGCTTGAATAGCAGGGCGGAGAGTGGAAAATTAGCGTTCTAAAGTCACTACGGTGCAAGGGCTCCAGAGCGTGATTGGGAGACAGGGCATATAGTATCATTCTCTACCCTCAATTTGGGCGTATATGTTCCACATCTTTTGGGCCGGAAATAAGGAACAGACCCGATAGGGTCTGTGACGCAACAACGGGACTTTGGGACAACTTGTCCCAAAGTCCCGCTGGGTTTGGGGAGGCTCCCCAACAAGCAAAAATCGCAAGTGTGGCCACACTTGCATTGCTTGCCGGAACGTGCAGGGCCGGAAAATGGCGTTTGGAGGGAACGAAAGTTTTTCAATTGTAGAGCAGTTCCGCTTTTCGTTTGGCTCAAGGCTTGACAAATATACGACACCGTGTTATATTTAAATGGTCAACGCAGTGTTATACATTGAGGAGGATAAAAATATGAACCCGCAAATATCCGATGCCGAACTTGAAATTATGAAAATCGTATGGGGAAACCAGTCAGAGGCAACGCTGTTCCCCTACATCATGGACGCTCTGGCATCCAAGGGGAAGCCTTGCCAAAAAAATACGCTGATTGTTCTGCTGTCACGGCTAATCAATAAAGGTTTTTTGAGTGCAAAAAAAATTGGACGCCGCAATGAATACACCCCCCTTGTCTCGGAGGAGGAATATCAGACGGCGCAGACGAAAACCTTTCTGGATAAAATCTACGAAGGTAGTGCAAAGGGCCTGGTTTCTAATTTGATCATGGGCGACCTGCTGACAGATGTAGAATATGAGGAATTAAAAAAGCTGCTGGAGAAAGGACGAGAAAAATGAATGTGGTTTTGAAATTGTTTTTGTCCATGTCCTTTTCCGGCTCGCTTCTTATTCTGGCGCTGTTGGGGGGTAAACGGCTCTTGAAGGACAGGCTCAGCCGACAGTGGCAGTATTACATTTGGCTCGTTGTTATTGTTCGGTTGCTACTTCCCTTTGGGCCGGAAACAAGCCTGATGGGGAAAACCTATCAGACCCTTGATCGAGCAATCACCCAAGCCGCTCCCTCATCCCAGCAACAGCCCATACCAAATACGCCGGGAGATCGCTTTGTTCCTATTGTCGGATTGGAACAGAATAACGAAAACAAGAACGATTTGGCAGAAGGTAAAACAACAGCCCACCTGTTTCAAAAGGTAGGGACATTGCTGGTGGCTCATATCTGGTTGGTTTGGCTGGCGGTGGCGCTGGGTCTGCTGATACGAAAAATAACCCTTTACCAAGGCTTCCGGCGGTATATCGACGCCGGAGCGACCCCAGTTTCTGACATCGAACTGTTAGATCGGCTTTCCATTCTTGCACAGCAGGAGAGTATCAAGAAGCCGATAGAGCTTTGTGTCAACCCGCTGGTTTCTTGCCCATTGCTGATTGGATTTCTTCATCCATGTGTTGTACTGCCCTGCGTGGATATTTCTGAAAAAGACTTTTCGTGTACCGTCCTCCATGAGCTGACCCACTACAAACGGCGGGATATGCTTTACAAATGGTTGGTGCAGTTGACCGTCTGCCTGCATTGGTTTAACCCTCTTGTGCATCTTATGAGTGGAGAAATTACCAAGGCGTGTGAGTTTTCCTGTGATGAAGCCGTCCTCGCTAAAATGGGCTGTGATAAGGCGCAGGACTATGGGGAAACCCTGCTTAACGCTATGGCGGCGGTGGGAAAGTATCAAGAACACTTCGGAGCGGTTACGTTGAGCGAAAACAAAGAGCTCCTAAAGGAAAGGATCGGCGCAATTATGAATTTCAAGAAAAGGTCAACAGCGATCCGGATTTTGACAGGTATGTTGACGCTGTGCGTCATGTTTGGAGCGGTTTTCATTGGCGTTTATCCTGCCGCCGCAGTCGATCAGTCGTCCAGTCTCCCTCCGGTATCTGAAAGCAAACATCCCACCCAAGCCGGGACAAAGGTGGATGGCGACGATCCGGCTTCTCAGGCAGAGCGGTATTATGAGGCTGACAGCTTGCCATTGTTTGGAATGACTTTCTCCCGACTGGATGAAAATGCCCAAAAGCAGTGGCTTGAAAAGCTCTATGAGGACGGCGACTTTGCGTTTTTCTCTGTTGCTGTGCGTAGCCTTGACACAAGCTCCTCTCTGCTTGCCGACTTCGCAGAAAAGGCGTATGCCGAGAAAGAAATGGCTTTTTTCTCCACCCTGACGGATCGTATGGACAAATCAGAGCTGGAGTCCTGGTTAGACCGGGCGTTGGAGGATGGAATATGGAGCTTTCAATCCATCCTGTTTGATAAGCTGGGCAAGGACGAGGATTTTGACGAACTGAAGGAGAAGAACGAAAAAGAATGGGCTGAAGCGCAGACAGCGGAATACCGGGCTGTGGGTGTTACAATGGATGGTAAGGATTATAATTATCAGGGCCAGCTCGTCAATATCTTCCTGGACATCAGGGCCAACGGAGCCTTTTATACGTTGAACACAAACCCGAAAGGAACTGTCAATATCAAGATTATCCGGGATGGGGAGGATAAAATCACAGGCGTTGCCTATATGACTGAGGCCGAGGTAACACAACTGCTGGAAAATATGAGCGACGCAGATGACTAACTAAACGTTGTAGCCGCTTTTGGCGTGGGACAACTTGTCCCAAAGTCCTATGACAACCGAGCAAGCCAGACGCCAGCCGCAGGGCCAACCTTGTCAGTAGGAAAGAATGGTACGATGGACGAGTTACAAAGTAGCTCACGGTGGATACATTGTCCGATATGCGGAGGCAAAACAAGAACGAAAGTCCGAAAAGAAACCTATCTCGTCAACTTTCCGCTCTACTGTCCCCATTGCAAAAAGGAAATTTTGGTCGATGTAGTACAACTCAAAATGGTACAAAGCAAATTGAGCCAGTCGCACAAATAAGATCCGCCGTGTTTGCAGGAAGGGGGCAATACCGCCTGTGGTTCCAGAGGGTCATAGCCAGGTGAACGTGCATTTCAATGTAGTCCACTAAGCCAGCCTGCCCTCGGAACTGTATCGCAGTTCACCTTCGGGACAACTTGTCCCAAAGTCCCCCGTTGCCGGGGCCCGCCCTCCGGCCTTTCGATCTGTTTACCAAAACAAAATCGAAAGGTCGGAGTACAAATGACATTTATCAACCTGCGGGATTTCTTCCCGTGGTACACAGAGGATCAGATCGTCCAGGTGTCCAACGAGGTCTATGAAGAGCTGCTGGCTGACCGCCGCTATGAAGTGGCCTATCAGCGCCGGAAGCTCCGCTATAAAGCCCAGTATTCCCTGGATGCCGAGGACGGGATAGAAAATCACATCCTCCACATGGAGCCCTCCCCGGAGGATTTGGAGCTCAGGGAGGAGCTGTTCTATGAGCTGTGGAACGCCCTGAACAGCCTGCCGGAATTGCAGGGCAAACGGGTGGAAGCCTGTGTGCTGAACAGCATGAGCTACCGGGAGCGGGGCCGCCGGGAACAGGTAAACGCCAGTTCTATCAGTGAAGCAGTTAAAAAGGGCCTTGCCACCATGAGAAAATATCTTTTGGAAATTTGGGAATAAGGGGCCATCATTTCTCCGTTTTTTGTCGTGGTATATAGGGACACTTTGTCCCGAAGTCAAAAAGAGCCGGCCTGGGATAGACTTCTATCCTGGGTCGGCTCCCTTTTATGGAGGCTTGATATATGAAACAAATCCACGTCAAAAACCTTTCCGCCCGTTGGCTCCCAAAGCTCACCCTGCACCGAAAAATCGGCGGCACCATCTATTCCGTCACCGGTACCTATGAAGGGACGGAAACTCTGGACAGAAAGCTCCGGCGTATCATGGAGCACCACCTGGAGGGGGAGGCGAGACATCCATGACAAAGCCCTCCGGCAGAGGTATAATATATATGACCGATCTCCCAAAGACAGTTGCCCATTCAAAGGAGGCAGCAGAAATGCTACGGGCAACCAAAATCACCGCTCTCTATTGCCGTCTGAGCCAGGAGGACGCCAACGAGGGCGAGTCCAATTCCATCTCCAATCAAAAGGCCATCCTGCTCCAATACGCCAAGGAGCACCATTTCCCCAACCCTACCTTTTTCGTGGACGATGGGTACAGCGGCACCAGCTACTTTGAACAGCGGAAAGACCACTTTGTTTGCGCCAACTACCGAAGCAACCGTGGGAGCTGCTCCGCCCACTTCATCCGGGCGGTGGTGTTGGAGCAGATGGTCTGGATGCACATGGAGGCCGTCATTTCCTACGTCACCCGCTACGAGAGCCACTTCCGGGCCATCATGGAACAGCGGCTGAAGCTGTCTACCGATGAGGCCATCCAGGTGTGCCACAAGAAGTTGTCAAGGGACGAAAAGCGGCTGGAAGAGCTTGACCGCCTGTTCATCCGGCTCTATGAGGACAACGTGGCGGGGCGTATCTCCGACGAGCGGTTTTCCATGATGAGCGGCGGCTATGAGGAGGAGCAGGCGGCCCTCAAAGCCGAGGTGCAGACCTTACAGCAGGAAATAGACCAACAGGAACAACAGCTTGACGATTTAGACCTGTTTATCCAGCGGGTGCGGGGCTATGCGGAATTGAAGGAGTTGACCCCCTACGCTCTCCGGGAGCTTGTGAAGGCCATTTACATCAAGGCCCCGGACAAATCCAGCGGCAAGCGGCGGCAGGGCATCCGCATCGCCTATGACCTGATAGGCTTCATCCCCGTGGAGGAACTGGCACAACAGGAAACGGCATGACCCCGAAAGGCCATGCCGTCCCCCAAAACTGTTTACTTTCTTATGGCACCCCAGGATAAGCTCCGGGGGTTTTTGTTGCAGGGGGCGGCTGTATGCGCGCCCGTATCTTTTGTCCGGTTACTCCTTCAGCAGAGCCTCGCCCACGGTGTAGATATCGCCGGCGCCCACGGTGAGGATCAGGTCTCCCGGCTGGGCCAGCTCCCGGAGTCGGGCGGTAAGAGCCTTCAGCGTGGGATAGTATTCGCTGCCGGGGATCTCGGCCGCCAGATCCTTGGAGGAGATGCCCAAGGTGTTATCCTCCCGGGCGGCGAAGATCTCCGCCAAGAGAGTGACGTGGGGAACGGCCAGCACCTGAGTAAATTCATCAAAGAGAGCCTTTGTCCGGGAATAGGTGTGGGGCTGAAAGGCGCAGATGACCCGTTCATAGCCTAGGCCCATGGCAGTCTCCAGCAGGGCTTTTACCTCGTTGGGGTGGTGGGCGTAGTCGTCGTATATGTCGGCCCCATTGCACACGCCCTTCTTTTCAAACCGTCGTCCGGCGCCCTGGAATCCGGCAAGGCCCTTCTCCACCGCCGGGGTGGAGACCCCGAGGGAGATGGCGGCGGCTGCGGCGGCCAGAGCGTCCCGGACATTGTGCTCGCCGGGCACCTGGAGCTCTATGTGGGCAAATTTTTCGCCCTTATAGATAATGTCAAACCGGGGCAGACCCTTGTGGAAGGTGAGGTTTTCCGTGTGCACGTCGCCCTCGGTCAGGCCAAAGGTGAGGATGGGCCGGGTCTCACCCTTCAGGGTCGCCATAGTATTCTTGTCATCCCGGTTGGCGATGATGAGCCCTGTCTTCTCAGGGACCAGATCGGCAAAGGCCCGGAAAGAGTGTTCCACATCCTCCAGATCCTTGAAGAAGTCCAGATGATCCGCGTCCACGTTCAGAATGACGGCGATGGTGGGGAAAAAGGAGAGGAAGGAGTTGCAGTATTCGCAGCTTTCCAGTACAATGGTATCGCCGTGCCCCACCCGGTGGCCCGCACCCAACAGGGGCAGGGTGCCGCCGATCATCACCGTGGGGTCCAGCCCCGCCGCCATGATGATATGGGTGCACATGCTGGTGGTGGTAGTTTTTCCGTGAGTGCCCGAGACGCACAGGGCGTTTTTGTAGTGGCGCATGATAGCGCCCCAGGCTTGGGCCCGCTCAAAGACGGGGATGCCCCGGGTGTGGGCGCCGGAGATCTCGGGATTGTCGTCGTGGGCGGCGGCGGTACGGATGACCAACTCCGCGTCCCCCAGGTTTTCCGCCCGCTGACCAACGCTCACCGAAATGCCGATGGAGCGCAAATGCTCCACCGTGGCGCTCTCATGGGCGTCGGAGCCGGTGATGATCATGCCCGTGCCGTGGAGCACCTCGGCCAGCGGGGCCATGGACACCCCGCCGATGCCAACCAGATGGGCCCGCTTGCCGGGGACCAGATAGGTTGTAATATCCAGAGCTGCCATATAAAACACAACCTTTTTTCTTCATTGGGTTACCATTATAAAACAACGGGAAGAAATTGGCAAGGTAATTCTATACAAAATGAAGGTCGGATATACGGCAGGAGGGAGAAAAATGACGTGGAGGGATCTGCCCGCCGGGGCGGGAGAATGTTTGGAGACGCTGGAGACGGGGGGATATGCCGCCTATCCGGTGGGAGGCTGTGTTCGGGACCTGTTGCTGGGCAGGGCGCCGGGGGATGTGGATATTTGTACCTCTGCCCACCCTTCGGAGGTCATGGCCCTTTTTCCCAGGGCTGTCCCAACGGGCCTGCGGCACGGTACGGTCACCGTTCCCACGGATGAGGGCAATGTGGAGATCACCACATTCCGAAGGGAGGAGGGCTACGCCGACTTCCGCCATCCCGATGAGGTCAACTTTGACGTGGGGCTCCGGGAGGACTTGTCCCGCCGGGATTTTACGGTAAACGCCATGGCGCTGGACCGGGAGGGCACAGTCATCGATTTTTTCGGCGGCGGGGAGGATCTGAAGAGGGGGGTCATCCGCTGCGTAGGCGACCCGGATGTGCGGTTTTCCGAGGACGCCCTTCGGATGCTTCGGGCGGCGCGCTTTGCCGCCCAGTTGGGCTTTGTGATCGAGAAGGATACCGCCGCCGCCCTGCCGCGAAATGCCCGCCTGGTGGAGAGAGTATCCAAAGAGCGGATCAAGGCGGAACTGGAAAAGACCCTTCTCTCCCCCCGGCCTCAGGGGGTGGGACTCATGGTGGAGGCGGGGCTGTTGGACCACCTTTACGCCTTTCCCCGCCATGTGGATCTGTCCGGATTGGAGCGCGTCCCTTCTGAACAAAAGACGCGCTGGCGGGAATTTTGCCGTTTGACGGGCTTTCCCATCGCCGCTCTCCCCGTGGAGCGCGCTCTCCGCAGGGCGGTGGAGCATCCGGAGGCGGCGGTTATCCCCACCCTGGCCCTGAGGCCCGGGGAGCTGATGGCGTTTGGGTTGGAGGGACCCCAGATCAGCGCCGCCCAGAAACGGTTGGCCTGCCACGTTCTGGAGCACCCGGAGGACAATGTGAAGGAAAAGTTGAAAAGACTTTTATGGAATGGGACCGCGGAGTGATTCGCGGTCCCATTCATTCTCCGGCGTCTTCTCGCATATCCATAACAGGAATGGGGGCGGTTTTATGGAACACCGGAGGAAAAAAGAGGGACTTTTGGAGCGTACCGCCCAGGTCTTTGATATTCCCGGCGAGGCGGCGGGGCTGCCCCGGGTGGAGCTGACAGGGCGGCATGAGGCCAGAATGTCCAACCACCGGGGTATTCTGGCGTATGGTCCGGAGGAGATCATTGTCAGTGGGGGAAAGCTCATTGTCAAGGTGAAGGGAGAGGGCCTGGAGCTGCGGGCCATGACTGCTGAAGAGTTGCTCATTACCGGGACGGTGCTTTCGGTGGAGCTGGAATAAAAGGCGTTAAAAAAATTTTTCCTTTGGCGGGGTTTGTCCCCTCAAAGTGAGGAAGGGGAGATGGACCCATGGCGGCAAGCCAGATCGTCAATCTGCTTCGGGGCAGCGTCCGTTTGGAGGTGACCGGGGCCTTTCCTGAGCGCTTTTTGAACCTGTGTGCCCAGCGGGGAGCCTCCTTCTGGGCTGTGGAGTGGCCGGATAGCCACACCCTTCGCCTTACGGTGGCCTGGAAGGACCGGAAGGGGCTGGACGATCTGGGGGCCCGGACAGGCTGCACGGTCACCGAGGTGAGGAAAACCGGAATGCCTCCTTTCCTTCTACGGTTTCGAAAGCGGTATTCCTTTCTGACGGGACTGGCTCTGGCGATCCTGGCGGTCTGCATCCTCAACCGCTTTGTGCTGGTCATCGATGTGGAGGGAAACGACCAGGTGCCGACCCAGGCCATTCTCACCGAGCTGCGCCGCCAGGGGCTTCGCCCCGGAGTCTACGGCCCCTCTCTGGCGGTAAAGGACATTTCCAACGAGGCCCTTCTTCGATTGGAGGATCTTTCGTGGATGGCGGTAAACCTCCGGGGGATCCGGGCGCAGGTGGTGGTGCGGGAGCGGATCGGCAAGCCGGAGATCGTGGATGAGACGGTCACAGGGAATATCGTGGCAGAAGCCCCGGGCATTGTTACCCACCTGGAGGCATGGTCGGGGGACGCGGCGGTGGCGGAGGGGAGCACCGTGCTCCCGGGCGACGTGCTTATTTGGGGCTCCATCCGCATGGATCCGCCCCAGTGGAGTGAAAATCCTGTGGAGTGGATGCCGGTCCGGGCCATGGGCAGGGTGGAAGGCCGCACTTGGCGGACCTTGACTGCCGCCATTCCGCTGACGGCCTGGGGAAAGAATTATACCGGGGAGGAAAAAAGCAGCTGGGCGGTCACCATTTTAGGGCAGCGCAGGGTTTTTTCTCAAAACAGTGGAATTGCCATGGAGAAATATGATAAAATAAGCAATACATGGAACCTGACTCTTCCGGGCGGTACGGTACTGCCCTTCTCCCTGCGGAGAGAGACCTGCCGGGGTTATGAGACGACAGACCTGCCCATCGACCCTGCCGCGGCTCAAACCATGCTGGAGGAACGGCTGTTGGCAAAGCTGGAGGAGCTGCTGGGGGATACGGGCCGGGAGGTGAGCCACAGCTTTTCCGCCCAGGTGGCGGATGGACTTCTCACGGTGACCCTTTCCGCGGAATGCAGGGAGGAGCTGGGCCGCTTTATCCCGGCGGGAGAATAAAAGCCTACAAAGGAGAGACGAGATTTGATAGAACAGACCATTTCCATTGAGCGGCTGGAGGAGGCGGTGAACCTCTTCGGCTCCATGGATGAGAATGTGAAGATCATTGAGCGGGAGTTGGCCGTTACGGTGGTGAGCCGGGACGGCCGGCTCAAGGTGGCCGGAGAGGACGGCGAAAGGGTCATCTATGCCGTTAAGGCTTTGGAGGGGCTTTTGAAGCTCATTGGCCGGGGAGAGACCATCACCGAGCAGAACGTGCGCTATATTCTGAACCTGGTAAAGGCGGGCAACGAGGACAAGATCGGCCAGTTCTCCGCCGATGTGCTCTGCGTCACCGCCAAAGGCAAGCCAATCAAGTCCAAGACATTGGGGCAGAAGCGGTACGTGGACGCCATCCGCAAAAACCTGGTGACCCTGGGCATCGGCCCGGCAGGTACTGGCAAGACCTATTTGGCCGTGGCCGCCGCCGTAGCCGCCTTCCGCTCCGGGGAGGTCAACCGCATCATCCTCACCCGGCCCGCCGTGGAGGCGGGGGAGCGGCTGGGCTTCCTCCCCGGCGATCTGCAGTCCAAGGTGGACCCCTACCTGCGGCCCCTCTACGACGCCCTCTTTGAGATGCTGGGGGCCGAGACCTACCAGAAGTACTTGGAGCGGGGCAACATCGAGGTGGCCCCCCTGGCCTACATGCGGGGCCGGACCCTGGACGACAGCTTCATTATCCTGGACGAGGCCCAGAACACCTCCCGGGAGCAGATGAAGATGTTCCTGACCCGAATGGGCTTTGGCAGTAAGATCGTCATCACCGGTGACATCACCCAGATCGACCTGCCCAACGAGCAGGTCAGCGGCCTCAAGGAGGCCATGCGGGTCCTGAAGGGCGTGGAGGACATCGCCATCTGCACCCTGACGGGGGCCGACGTGGTCCGCCACGTCATCGTCCAGCGCATTATTAAGGCCTATGAGCAGGATGAGGAGAGAAGAAAAGCGAAGAAATAAGGGGACGCAACCCAAACGTTCCATTCTGAAATCCCAAATCCCTGGGCAAAGGGCCCGGGAAAGAATATACTCGCCCTATGCCCTTTGGGCAAATAAACCGCGAGGTGATACATATGAGCATGGGCGCCAGACTGGCCCAGGAGCGAAGAAAGCAGAACCTGACCCAGGAGCAGCTTGCCGAGAAACTGGGCGTGACCCGGCAGGCGGTCTCCCGCTGGGAATCGGACGCCGCCTACCCCGAGACCGACAAGATCGTCCGCATGGCTGCCATCTTCAGCGTGAGCTGCGACTACCTGCTGGGAGTCAGCGGAGAGGAGACGGGGGACAGGCCCCCCTCCCCGGTGACCCGGCTTCTCCGGGAGGCCGTGGGTAAGAAGGTCCTGCTGGCCTTCTATGAGGAGGACGACTTCATTTTCTGTGACTGGAGCCGCATCCTGGACTTTGACGGCGGCTGGGCCAACGTGGAGTTTGTCCGGGAGAAGAAGGACAAGCGGGAGACCCGGCTGATCCCCCTCTCCGCCATCCGCACCATCACCATCCTGCCCCAAGGGGGTGAGGGCTGATGGAGACGTTCGGAATGTTTGCCTTTGTGATCATGTTTTTCCTGTGGAGCAAGGTCAGCCGCCTGGAGCGGACCCTGCGGGAAAACAACATCCGCCCCGGCGGGACAGGTTCTCTGGGCGGTCAGCTTCGGACCAAAGTGGGACAGAGGGTGATGATCACCCTTTATGAGGGCGGCGGTACCACCATAACGGACTGTAAGGTGCTGGACGCCGATGAGGAGTGGGCCCATGTCCTCCGAAACGAGGGCAAGAGAAACCAGCGGGAGCTGCTCTTGCGGCTCAGCGACGTGAAACAGGTAAGAGGTTGAGAAAAGAGGGGGAGTATGGGCGTTTACACATGGGAAGGATACCAGGTGGAGGTGGACGAGGAAGCCACCCGGGCCTATTACAGCGACAGTATCGAGTGGGAATGCACCTGTGGCCACTGCCGGAATTTTGTGCTTCTGGCCCGGGAGCGTCGCCTGCCGGTCGATATACTGGCGCTACTGGACAAGTTGGGTATTCCTCCAGAGAAGGCAAGCTACGTCTGTGAGCTTTACGATAAGGACGAAAAACTCTATTATCAGGTCGATTACCGTATAGCAGGCCGGGTGTTGAGGGAACCGAAAAAGATGATCCCCTCTCCGGATAAGCCTGCTCTGCACTGCGGACGGGAAATTGCCCCCGGCACTGCCGACGATTTTCCGGAACCTTTCTTTGACCTGATACTTTTTTTCTGGCTTCCTTGGGTGTTGCCTGAAACCATAGAGGGCGCTGTGCACAAGTTGCTGATTTCCTCTGAACTGGAGGAGGGTGCCTTTGAAATGGAACAACTGCTATGGCAGGTCATTCCCGCAGCCCTTGCCGCTGAAGGAGTAGAACAGCCCTGTGAAATAAACGTTCTCCTCACGAATAACGAGGGTATCCACGCCATCAATTTAGAGCAACGGGGGGTGGACGCACCTACCGATGTCCTTAGCTTCCCTATGTTTGACCTGAAGCCAGGGGACAAGCCCTCTGAGGCGGACGCCGACCCGGCCACCAGGCTGGTTCCCCTGGGTGACATGGTCCTGAACCTGGACCGGGTAAAAAGCCAGGGGGAGGAGTATGGTCACGGCCCCCGCCGTGAGGCGGCCTACCTGGCGGTCCACTCCATTCTCCACCTGCTGGGCTATGACCACATGGATGACGGCCCCATGAAGGAGCAGATGCGGAAACGGGAGGAAGCGATCCTGGGGAAGCTGGGGATCGGAAGAGAATGAAAAATGGCTCCAGACAAAAAAGGAGGATCACCTAATGACCACACCAAAGACCAAAGCCGGCATGATCGCCATTGTGGGGCGGCCCAATGTGGGCAAGTCCACCCTTACCAACGCCCTTGTTGGCGAGAAGATCGCCATTGTCTCCAACAAGCCCCAGACCACCCGGAACCGTATCTGCGCCATCGTGGACCGGGGGGAGAGCCAATTTGTCTTCATGGATACCCCCGGCCTTCACAAGGCCCGGACCCGGCTGGGGGATTACATGGTGGAGGTGGTCCGCCAGAGCGTCAGCGACGTGGACGCCGCCCTCCTCCTGGTGGAGCCCATCCCCAACATCGGGGAGCCGGAAGCGGAGCTGATGGAGGAGCTGAAAAAGCGGAACATTCCCACGGTGTTGGTCATCAATAAGATCGACACGGTGGAGAAGGAAAAGCTGCTGGCGGTCATCGCCGCCTACACGGAGAATCATCAGTTTGCCCACGTGATGCCCATCTCCGCCAGGGAGGGCGACGGAGTGGCGGACCTTCTGGACCTCCTGGAAAGTTATCTGCCCGAAAGTCCCTGGCTCTTCCCCGAGGGCATGACCACCGACCAGCCCGAGCGCCAGGTCTGCGCCGAGATTTTGCGGGAAAAACTCCTCCTCTGCCTGGACAAGGAGGTCCCCCACGGCACGGCGGTGGAGCTGACCAAGTTCTCCGAGCGGGAGGACGAGGTCATCGAGTGTGACGCCACCATCTACTGCGAGAAGGACAGCCACAAGGGCATCATCATCGGCAAAAAGGGGGCCATGCTGAAAAAAATTTCCACCCTGGCCCGGCAGGACATGGAAAGGTTTATGGGGACCAAGGTTTTCCTCCAGACCTGGGTGAAGGTGAAGGAGAACTGGCGGGACAATCTGAACTTTGTCCACACTATGGGCTACCGGGAGGATTGAGCCATGATAAGCATTGACACATGGATGGGGACCCTTCTGCCCAGGCTGAAGGAGGTCTTCGGCCCCCGGCTGCTCTTTTTGGGGATCCAGGGTAGCTATGGCCGGGGAGAGGCCACTGAGGACAGCGATATTGACGTGGTCTGTGTGCTGGACGAGGTGGCCCTGGCCGACTTGGAAGCCTATCGTGCCCTGGTCCGGCAGATGCCCGAGGGAGAGAAGGCTTGTGGTTTCCTCTGCGGGGCGGAGGAGCTGAAAAACTGGCCCCAATACGATCTCTGCTCGGTGGTCCGGGACACCCGGCCTGTTTGGGGGAGTTGGGATGGGCTCCTGCCGCCCCTGAGCCGGGAGGACCTGGCTCGGGGGGTGGCCATCGGAGCCTCAGGACTCTACCACGCCGCTGTCCATACCTATCTCTACGGGGAGAAGGAGGGGTGGTCCGCTTTCCTGCGGGAGGCCCACAAAAGCGCCTTCTTCCTTTTGCGGGACTGCCATGAGTTGCGAACCGGGGAGCGGGTACGGACCAAGGGAGAGCTGCTGCCTCTGCTGGAGGGGGAGGAGAGGGATATTCTGGCCTGGGCCCTGGCTCCTGAGGGAAACGAGAAAGAAGCCTTTGCCAGATTGATCTCCTGGTCCGGCTGTCTTTTGGGAGAAAAATTTTTATGACCGGAAGAAGACGGCGCTAAAATTTGGCGGTGATAGACCGTAAAAAAAGAGGCAAGCTAACTCCAAAGAGAAAAAGGAGGGCTTGCGATGAACAGCTTGACGGCATGGGAGCTTTTTCTGTACACGGGGCTTCCGGAGGTGTATAATGTGTACTGCAGATTAAGAGAGGAGGAGCGCCAGGAGACGGAGAGGTCCGCCTGACGCCCGGTACATATGGCGCATTTGGTGACAAGGGCCCTGGTCCTGCGGGAGGTCAATTACAAGGAGAGCGATAAAATATTGACCGTTCTGGCCGAGGGACAGGGCAAGCGGACGGTGAAGGCCCAGGGCTGCCGCCGGAAGAACAGTCCTCTGTCGGCCTCCGCTCAGCTGCTGGTCTTCTCTGACATGACCCTCTATGACTATCAGGACCGCTGGGCTTTGAAGGAGGCGGCCACAGCGGCGGAGTTCCGGGGCCTGCGCTCCGATCTTGAAAAGCTGGCTCTGGGCGCCTACTTTGCCGAAGTGGCCGAGGCGGTGAGTGAGGAGGGGATCGAGACTCCCGGCCTTCTGCCCCTGTTGCTCAATTCCCTCTATGCCTTGGATAAATTGGATAAGCCCTCCGCGGTGGTAAAGGCGGCCTTTGAGATGAAGCTGTGCTGTCTCACGGGCTATGAGCCGCTGGTGGACGGCTGCGCCGTCTGCGGGGAGGAAAATCCGGAAAAGCCCCGGCTCAATCTGTCTGAGGGGGTACTTCACTGTGACAGGTGCCGGAGGGAGTTGGAGGACGGGGGCATCTCCATGCCTTTGGACGTCCCCAGTCTTACGGCACTGCGGTACATAGCCTATGGGGATCCCAAGCGGCTTTTTTCATTCCAGATCCCGGAGGAGAGCTTGGGGCTGCTCGCCGGAGCGACGGAGAGTTTTCTGCTGACCCAGTTGGAGCGGAGCTTTCGGACGCTGGATTTTTACAAGGGATTGCGGGGATAAAACGGGGCGGAGAAAAGCCGCGATCCATACGCCGGGGCGGGGATGGCCCGCCGGCAATCGGGAGGCACACATATGACGTTAGACAAGGGCGCTGTGGGAGAGAGCTACACCGTAAAAAGAATAGATCTTCCCGACCAGGTGGAGCACCGCCTGGAGGCCATCGGTATGACCCTGGGGAGCAGGGTGTTCATCCTGGGCGGCAAGGATGGGGGGACCCTCATTCTGAAGGTCCGGGGGGCCCGGTTTGCCCTGGGCCGCGGCATCACGGAAAAGATCGAGGTGATGTGATATGGGAAAGCAGCTCACCGTGGCCTTTATCGGCAATCCAAACTGCGGCAAGACCACCCTTTTCAATGCCTACACCGGCGCCAACCTGAAGGTGGCGAACTGGCCGGGGGTCACCGTGGAACGGGTGGAGGGGGTCATGAGGGACCACGGCCTGGACATCCGTCTGGTGGATCTTCCGGGGACATACTCCCTCACCGCCTATACTATGGAGGAGCAGGTCTCCCGCCAGTTCATCCTCTCTGACGAGGTGGACGTGATCATCGATGTGGTGGACGCCTCTGCCCTGGAGCGAAACCTGTATCTCACCCTTCAGCTCCTGGAGTTGGGCAAGCCGGTGGTGGTGGCCCTCAACATGATGGACATAGTCCAAAAGCGGGGGATGGAGATCGATCTTCACCGCCTGCCCGAGATGCTGGGGGTCCCCGTGATCCCCGTCTCTGCCCGAAAGCGGACGGGGCTGGAGGTGCTGATGCACGCCGCCGCCCACCACGCCGGATCGGGCCGGCATGATCCTATCATCCACGAGCATGAGTGGCACGGTCGGGGCAAGACGGCGGACCGAAGCAAGCACGAGAAGTATGCCATGGTCTATGATGAGGTCATGGAGTTCCGCATCGATGCGGTGGAGACCGCCCTTCGGCGGAGATGGCCGGAGTTGGGGAATCCCCGCTGGTATGCCATCAAGCTGCTGGAGGGGGATGGGGAGATCGCCCGGACCCATCCGCTGGATCTGCCCGATATCCTGGAGGAGGACTGCGAGACCGAGATCATCAACCAGAAGTATGACTTCATTGAGGAGATCATGGCGGAGGTCATGGTCCACCGGGAGGAGAAGGCGGCCATGACTGAGAAGGCCGACCGGGTGCTGACCCACCCCGTCTGGGGGCTTCCCATTTTCCTGGGTATCATGGCCCTGGTCTTCTTCCTCACCTTCACCGTGGGAGACTTCCTGGCCGGCTTTTTTGAGTTGGGCGTAGGCTGGTTCTCCGATCTGGTGGCCAACACCCTCTTTGGATGGGGTGTGGAGGCGCTGCTGGTGGCCCTTGTCACCGACGGTGTCATCGCCGGGGTGGGGAGCATTTTGACCCTTCTGCCCAATATATTTATCCTCTTTCTGGCCTTGGCCTTTCTGGAGGACACGGGCTATATGGCCCGGGTGGCCTATATTATGGACGGGATCATGGGCAAGATCGGCCTGTCCGGTCGGGCGTTTTTGCCCATGGTCCTGGGCTTTGGCTGTTCGGTGCCCGCCATCATGGCCTCCCGGGCTCTGGAGAGCCGCCGGGACCGGTTCAAGGTCATGCTGGTGACTCCCTTCATGTCATGCTCGGCCCGGCTTCCCATCTATATTCTCTTTTCCCAGCTTTTCTTTGGAAGGTATGCGATGCTGGCGGCCTACTCCATGTACCTCATCGGTATTGTGGTGGCGCTCCTCACCGCCGGGGTCATCCAGTCCTTGGAAACGAATAGGGGGATGGAGCGAAGCCCCCTCCTCATCGAGCTTCCTGAGTACAAGATGCCCTCTGCCCGGACGGTCCGGGTCTATGTGTGGGAGAAGGTGAAGGACTATCTGACCAAGGCGGGGACCATCATCTTTGTGGCTTCGGTGCTTCTCTGGTTCCTGCTGAATTTTGGCCCGGCGGGGTATACTGCCGCTATGGAGGAGAGCTTTGCCGCTGCCATGGGCCGGTTCCTGGCTCCCGTGATGGCCCCGGCGGGCCTGGGCTTCTGGCCCATCGTGGTAGCCATTATCGCTGGGATCTCTGCCAAGGAGGTGGTGGTCTCCTCCACCGCCATCCTGTTCCGGGTGACAAACGTGAACTCCGCCGCCGGTATGGCGGCGGTCCAGGCCGGACTTGCCGCCATGGGCTTTGGCCCGTTGAATGCCTATTGTGTCATGGTGTTCTGTCTGCTGTATGTCCCCTGTGCCGCCACCATCGGTGTGATCAAAAAGGAATCGGGCAGCTGGAGATGGACCCTTTTCTCCGTCTGTTTCCAAGTGGCGGTGGCCTATCTGATGAGTTTTCTTATCTACCAGGTGGGTGGTCTGCTGATTTAAAGGAGTATAAAAAATATCGGAGAAAGCGGGAGGCTTTCTCCGATATTTTTTATGTTTAGGATGGGTTAGGATAGGGCGTCCTTGGCGGCAGTTTGGCCGGCGATACGACCAAAGGTAAAGTTGATGGAAAGGGAAGTCCCGCTGCCGGGATATTCCTGCCACAGAAGGTCGCCGTTGGCTACCTCACCGGCGGCATAAAGGCCGGGGATCACCGTGTCGTCAGAGGCCAGAACCCTGCCTTCCAGATCGGTGATAGGCCCGCCAAAAGTGCCGGAGGAGTTGTTCTTGAAGGGGATGGCGTATATCTGCTGGGGATCCACGTTCTTGAGAAATTCAGCATCCTTGCCGAAATCTTCGTCTACGCCCTTGGTGCACAAGTCGTTATAGCGCCGGACAGTAGCGGCGAGGACAGCGGGGTCCATGCCCAGATGCTGGGCCAACTCCTCGGGAGAGTTACCGGCAAAAATTTTCCCGCTTTTGACCAAATCATCATAGTTACCGGTTTTATCCGTGGAGGCATCAGTGATATAGAACAGCCTGTCCTGGCCAAGGTCCATCAAAGTTTTGGTGCGGACAAACCAGAAGGAAGATTCATCCATAAAACGGCTGCCATCGGCCAGAACAAAGAGTCCGCCGGACTCGCCGGAGAAGGTGGTCAAGTCCATGAAAAGGACCACGGCGCCGCCGCCGGCTACGATCTTAGCGCCTGCGTTCCGGGCCATGACAAGGCCGTCGCCTACGTTTCCGTTGGGGACGGAGCAGACTGCGCCGGCGCAAACGGGGGCATACTCCGCTACCAGTTCAGGATTTTTATCAAAGCCGCCGGTGGCCAACACCGTAGCTTTGGCGGAGATGGTGACGGCGGAGCCATCCTTGCTCCGGCAGGAAATACCGGTGACCGTTTTGTCATTCTGGATCAGAGAGACGGCGGGGGTGTCGAACAGGAAGGTGATCCCCTCTTTCTGACAAGCCTGATAGAGCATATCGGTCAACTCACCGCCGGCGCCGGAGGCAATTCCCACGTGATCTTTTGCGGAATGGCCTCGATCGGGTTTGATAGAGCGGTGAAGGGCCTGAAGCTCGGGGGCAAAAGTAACGCCCAGGGATTCCAGCCAGTCAATGGTGGAACTGCTCTTCTCGGCCAGGAGAGTGAGCTTTTCCTCGTTGACATGTCCCTCGCCTCGTTGGATCAGAAACTGGGCAAATGCCTCGGGAGTATCCTCCACGCCCAGAGAGGCCTGAAGCCTGGTAGCGGCAGCCTGGATAGAACCGCCGGAGCGGGCGGTGGAGCCGCCAGGGATGGACTGCTTTTCCACTACAATGACCTTGGCCCCGGCCTTGGCAGCCTCATAGGCGGCGGAGAGGCCGGCGGCCCCGGCTCCGGCCACCACCACATCACAGGAGTACTCTGCGTCTTTGGGGGTGGCGGCAGGGCCATTGGAACTAAGGGTGGTCACGTCGGCCCCGGCCTGGGTCAGACAGTCCTTGGCGGCAGCCAGGACAGTAGCACTGGTGATGGTAGCGCCGGAGAGGGTATCCACTTGGAGAGTTTGCCCCTCCACGATAGCCTCAGTGATGGCGTTGATGGCGTAATCTCCGATGCCGCGGGTCTCGGTATGCTCGGTAACGGATGCGCTGGTGATACGCTCGTCATCAACGGTGACCGACAGGGTGAGATCACCGTTATGACCTTTAAGCGTGGCGGTGTATGTACCGGCCGTGTAAGCGGAGGGCTTCGCCGTCTCAGAGGGCGCCGGAGTTGGAGAGGGCTTCGCTGCCGGCGAGCAAGCGGAAAGTAGGAATAGAAGTGCCAGGGAAAGGGAGAGCTTCTTTTTCATTGTGTATACCTCCTTGAATACGCGAGATCTTTACAAAAAAATTATAAACTATAAAGTAACTCCGCAGTCAAGGGGGAAAAGAAATTATTCGTCCAGAAAAAAGAAAACATTCAACGGGGCTTTCTCATCTTCGTTTTCGTAGAACTGGATGGACGGGAAGGCCATGACCTCCCCGGTCATGGTCAGGCTGTGTTCTATGCAGTAGTTCCGGACAAAGGAAAAGGTTTCGTACTGGAAAAGCGGGGTTTGCTCATCCAGGAGCATAGAGGTAAAAAGACTCTTTTTTGGGGGATGGTAGTCCATCCCCTGGGGCAGGACATCGGGGGCCAGACTTCGCCACCAGGCCTGGAAAGAGACCCCGAATTCATAGCGAAAAGCAGATGGATCGATGCAGCTCCCAGCGGGAAAGTGGAAGCAGTAGTTGATGTAAGGGGCGTCCCTGACAAGGGAATTGAGAGCCTCGAATTCCTGAAAAGGAGGATTCCCGGGATGGGTGTATTCCAGAGGAAGATAATAGTAGTCTCCGTAATCATAAGGGGCGAGGGAAAGGAGCTCCCGGTGGACGGGACGGTGTTTCCCCTGATGGTTGGCAAGAATATATTTAAGGCAGGATAGACGCTTTATCTCCCGTTTTACCTCCTGTTCCCGCTGCTGATAGGCCTGCCTTTTTCGGGAAAAATCCGACTCCTGTAAAAGCTGGGAGGTTTCCTGGAGGGAAAAGCCCATACTGCGCAGATGCCGGGCTTCACAAAGGGCAATGAGATCAAAATCACTGTAAGCGCGGTAGCTGTTTCCGTCCTTTTTGGCATGGGTAATACCCTGCGAGTCATAGAAATGTAAAACGGAGCGGTCAACGCCCAGATATTTTGCCAGCTTTCCGGTACGCCACATAGACAAGTTTCCCTTTCTTTTAGTGTATCTGAATTATATATATACGGAAGGGATGTGTCAATCAAATAACTTAGCACTGTTCTTTTTTTTCATTTTGGTGTATGATATAGGTAAAAAATGATCCGCCCCGGTAGGTGGAAAGTAGAGAAAGGGATAGGGAATGGACGAACTGTTTGAAAAATCCATAGAGACTCTGGAGCTGCCCCGGGTACTGGAGCTCCTTGCCCATGAGGCGGTCACCGATGAGGGAAAGGAGCGGGCTCTCTGCCTGCGTCCCTTCACCGACTCCGACGATGTGGAACGGTCTCTGGCGGAGACGTCCGCGGCGGTGGATCTGGTCTCCCTTCGGGGGGCGCCCTATTTCGGCGGGGTGAAGCCGGTGCGTTCCTCCCTCCAGCGTGCGGATATGGGGGGTAGTCTCAACACCCGGGAGCTTTTGGGGGTGGCGGCCGTCCTTCGTTGTGCCAGGAGCTGTCTGGAGTACGCCGCCGGGAGCGGAGAAAAGACCCCTCTGGACCCCCTTTTTCGGGGCCTTACCGCCAACCGCTTTTTGGAGGATCAGATCTCCGGCTCCATTCTCTCAGAGGAGGAGATCGCCGACGCCGCCAGTCCGGAGCTTGCCGATATCCGCCGAAAAAAGCGGGCTGCGGCGGGGAAGGTCCGGGATATCCTGCAAAAGCTCATCTCCTCCAACCAGTCCAAGTACCTTCAGGAGAATATCATCACCCAGCGAAACGGCCGCTATGTAGTCCCCGTGAAATCGGAGCATAAGAACGATGTGCCCGGCCTGGTCCATGACCTGTCGGCCAGTGGCGGGACCTTCTTCATCGAGCCTATGGGGGTGGTGAAGGCCAACAACGAGCTCAGGGAGTTGGAGGCCAGGGAGGAGAAGGAGATCGAGCGGATCCTGGCCCAGCTCTCCGCCGAGTGTGCCGCCCATAAGGAGGATATTGCCCAGGATTACGATTTTCTGGTGATGCTGGATCTGATCTTTGCCAAGGCGGGGCTGTCCCTTCGGATGCGGGGCATGGCCCCCAGGATCGTGACGCGGGGGATCCGTTTTGAGGGGGCGCGTCACCCGCTTCTGGACCGGGATACGGCGGTGAAAAATGACCTGCGCTTGGGGGAGGAGTTTGACACTTTGGTGGTCACCGGCCCCAACACCGGCGGGAAGACCGTCACACTGAAGACCCTGGGGCTGCTGGTCCTGATGACCCAGTGCGGCCTCCACATCCCGGCGGCGGGGGAGAGCCGCATGATGGTCTTTGACCGGGTCCTGGCAGATATCGGGGACGAGCAGTCCATTGCCCAGAGCCTGTCCACCTTTTCCTCTCACATGGTAAACATCGTGGGGATCCTCTCTGAGGCCGATGACAGGTCTCTGGTCCTCTTTGATGAGCTGGGAGCGGGTACCGACCCGGTGGAGGGGGCGGCCCTGGCGGCGGCCGTCATTGAGGAGACCCGCTCTCTGGGGGCTCTGGTGGCCGCCACCACCCACTATGCCGAATTGAAGGTCTATGCCATGACCACGCCGGGGGTGGAGAACGCCTCCTGCGAGTTCAACGTGGAGACCCTGGCCCCTACCTATAAGCTGCTCATTGGCATTCCCGGCAAGTCCAACGCCTTTGCCATCTCCCGCCGCCTGGGTCTTCCCGAGCATGTCATCGACGCCGCGGCGGGGCGGGTCAATGCCGAAAATGTCCGTTTTGAGGACGTTCTTACCCAATTGGATCGTCAGCGCCAGGAGATGGAGCGGGAGAAGGAGGCCGCCCGTCTTCTTCGCCGGGAGACCGAGGAGGCCCGGCTGAAGGCGGAGCAATACCGGGACGACCTGGAGAAACAGCGCTCCAAGGCGGTGGAGCGGGCCAAGGCAGAGGCCCGGGTCATCCTGGAGGAGGCCCGCCAGGCTGCCGACGCGGCCTTTAAGGAACTGGATGACATGCGGAAAAAGAGCAAGGAGGAGCAGGATTGGCAGCGGGTCAACGAGGCCCGGGCCGGTCTCCGCCGGGGGCTTAACGAGGCGGAGGGAAAGCTGGGGCAGGTCCCGCAGGCCCCTGCTCTTCCCCCCACCCGGCCTGCCGTCAAGGGGGATACGGTGGAACTGATAAAGATGCCGGGGACAAAGGCCACGGTGCTGGATGTTAAGAAGGACGGTATGCTCCAGCTCCAGGCGGGGATCCTGAAGCTTACGGCATCCCAGGATGAGGTCCGGGTCTCGGAGAGTGAGACGGCAAAGTCGGTGAAAAAGGTGGTGGAGCGCGCCTCCCACCAGCTGCGCTCTCTGGGCGCCTCTCCGGAGGTGGATCTTCGGGGGATGACGGGGGAGGAGGCGGTGATGGAGCTGGACCGGTTTTTGGACAATGCTGTTATGGGCAAGCTTGCCCAGGTCCGCATCATCCATGGCAAGGGCACTGGGGCGGTCCGCAGCGCCGTGAGGGATCATCTCAAACGCAGCCGCTATGTCAAAGCGTTCCGTCCGGGGCGTTTTGGAGAGGGGGAGGACGGGGTGACCGTGGCGGAGCTTCGGTAAACTTTCCTCAATGAGAGGGCGGGTCGAAACCGATTTGTGCGGAAAGTCAAGAATAATTTGTAAAAAACCTGAAAAAAGTTTTCAGGCCAGGGAAGCGACCCAGGGAAGGAAGATGTCGTCCGCCGTGAAGAATCCAAGGATTCCGCGCGGATAGGTGTTGATCCAGTCTTCAACGGCCTTGATCGCCTTCGCCGTGACTTTTCCGAAGTCGGTCCCCTTCGGGAACCAGCGGCGGATCATGCCGTTTATATTTTCGTTCGTCCCCCGCTCATAGGAAGAATAGGGGTGGCAGTAGTAGACCTTCGTCCGGCTCTGGCCCTTGTGAAGACAGGACCGTTCCAGGCCCTTCACGTCGGAAAACTCTGTCCCGTTGTCGACGGTGATTGTCTTAAAAACCTTGCTGAACGTAGCCCCATAGCGGCGTTCAAGGCGATCCAGGGCGCGGACGACGCTGTCAGCGGTCTTGTCTTTCATTTTGATGATTATTTCCTTCCGACTTTTCCGCTCCGACAGGACCAGAAGGACTTCCTTCGTCCGCTTCTTCCCGACGACACAGTCCATTTCCCAGTCGCCCAGTTCAGCGCGGTCGTCGATCTCTGGGGGCCGCTTTTCAATACTGGTCCCCGCCGACGCCCTGGCCGCCTTCTTCTGAACGCGGGTATAGGACCGCTTCTTCTTCCCCTTGCGGGGAAGGTGACACTGTTCCAGGTTCAGGAAGACGCCTTTCTTGATGTAGGAATACAATGTCGCTTTGCAGATCGTCGTGTCGAACTCAATCCCACGGGTCTTAATCTCGCCCAGGACCGCCGCCGGGGAATATCCGTCGTTTACAATGCGGCTTTCGATATATTCCGCCAGGCGCCGATCGGTCCCGATTTTCAGGTCCGGCCCCTTTGCCGCCAGGTTCGCCCTGTATGCGGCTTCGGCTATCTCCGGACTGTACCGGGTTTCGGTGGTCAAGTCGGAATTAAGGTGTTCGTACTGGCCGCGCTTGATCTCGTTATAAATCGTGTTTCGGTGGACGCCGATGTCGTCCGCGATCTTCTGGACGGGATCGCCGTGTTTCAGGCCGGATTCGATTTTCAGACGGTCGTCCCAGGATAAATGTTTGAATCTGCGTCGTTTCATTGTAATTCCTCCCATAGAACAGAAAAAAGCCCCCGCCTTTGCCTTTTGGCAAGGGACGGGGGCTTCGTCGCGTTGTCAGATCAGTTCTCGCGGGTGAACGCCCAGAAGGTCGGCTATCCGGAGGGCCACGGCCAGGGACGCGGTTTCGATCCCGCGTTCGCCGTTCTCGAACTTCTGGATCGTCCGGATATTGACGCCGGTTCCTTTCGCAAGGGCGGCTTGCGTCAGCCCCCTTTCGCAACGCAAACGCGCGACTTTGGTCGTGTTCTTCGTGCTTCCAGATTTCATGTTGATCGCCGCCTTCCTGTTTTCTGCTCTTATATTACGCCTTTTGGGGCGTAATGTCAAGGGGGAAAATGAAAAAATCCCACGAACTTTCCTGTCCGTGGGATTATGTGTCTTCCGGCTCCAAAAGACTTTCAATCGGGACTTCAAAAAGCGCCGCGAAGGCGCGAAGTTCGTAGTCCGTGACCAGCCGATCGCCGGATTCAATTCGGCTGATTGCGTCCTGTTCTATCTCAACGCCGCGCATTTGCATTTTAGCGGCCAGGCGTTCCTGTGATATGCGCCGGGTGACACGTTCCTTCCTGACGCGCTCCCCACAGATATTCCGCCGGCCCAGGTATTCCAGCTTCTTCACTTTTTCGCCTTCTTTCATGGGTTTATTCAGTAGTTTACTTGACATTACCATGAAAGGCGAATTATAATCATGGATATGAACCATAGATTCAAAATAATTCAGACGGGAGGTTAATACATGGGGTGGAAAATAGGCGGGGTCCTTTCTGCGATCCTGGCCGGCCTGGCCACGCTGATCACGTTGACCACGGCGGCCGAATATAAGACGGGGATCGAATGGGTGATCACCCTGATTTTCGTCCTTCTGGCGGTTTTGTGCTTCTGGCGCGGTGCGAAGGCCGGCGCCAGGAAGAAGGCGAAACGCGCCGCCGCGCAACAGGCATTTATGACAGATCAGGAACTTGAACAGATTCAGGCCGGCGTTCTTCCGGTTCTGCCTGGCGTCCCGGTGGTCCTGGGTGAAGGCGAAGTCGCCCATTTCTTCGGACCGGCGCGGCGCTATATCACAAAGACGAAGGCGGTCGGCCGGACCGGATCGGGCGGCGGCGTCAGCGTCCGCGTGGCGAAGGGCGTGTCGCTTCGGACCGGCGGCGGGGCCAGTCAGACGGTTTACAATGACGTCACGGATTCCTTCGTCGGCCAGGTGATCCTGACAAACAGGCGGATCGTTTTCCTGTCGAAACAGAACGGCTTCGACTGTAAACTGGACGCCATTTCGGCGATCACGCCGGAAGGCGATCGGCTTATGATCCAGGCCGGGGCGAAGACTTATCGCCTGACCGTGGAACGCCAGGGACACTTCGCGAAGGCCCTTGACATGGTCGTCAGAAAATAAAAAAAAGGCGGACGGGTTTTCCCGTCCGCCTTCTTCATTTCATGCGGTTGTTTATGGCCATGTCGATCTTCCGGGTCACTCTGGCCTGTTGGGTGTTCAGGGTCCGCTTGACGGCCCTTTTCATGGTGAAATGACCGCGCACATAGCCGCCCTTCGGGCCGACGAACATTCCGCCTTCCGGGTCGTCCCGGTTACGGGGACTTTTGCTTTCATTTGATTTCCATTCGCCTGTTTGCAAATGCTATC
>CANPTT010000018.1 GCA_947577065.1 uncultured Pseudoflavonifractor sp. | reverse complement strand
TTTTTTGCCTTTCTGGGTGGTTATCCTACTATTTTTAATTTTAAACACCACCCCTTGGGGGCGGCCTGCTTTGACAGCAGGCCGCCCCTTTCAAAATCCTCTCTTTACTTCCCCAAAAAGGCAAGGATTCCACCGTCCACATAAAGGATGTGGCCGTTGACAAAATCGCTGGCCTCTGAGGCCAGAAAGATCACCGGTCCCATCAGATCCTTTGGCGCTCCCCAGCGTCCAGCCGGGGTCCGCTCCTTGATAAATTGATCAAACGGATGGGGGGTCCCATCGGGCTGCAGCTCTCGCAAAGGCGCAGTCAGGTCGGTGGCAATATAGCCGGGACCGATACCATTGCATTGGATGTTGGCCCCGCCATATTCCGCGCAAATATTCTTTGTCAGCATTTTCAGTCCGCCCTTTGCAGAGGCATAGGCCACCACGGTGTTCCTGCCCACCTCGCTCATCATGGAGCAGATGTTGATGATCTTCCCGTGTCCTTTGGCTATCATGCCGGGAAGGACCGCCTTACTGACAATAAAGGGGGCCACCAGATCTACACCGACGACCTTGGTAAAATCCTCCACCTCCATTTCAGTCAAAGGAACCCTCTTGTTGATCCCGGCGTTGTTGACCAGAATGTCGACAGTCCCCACCTGTCTCTCAATATCCGCTACCAGCCTCCGGACAGATGCTTCGTCAGACACATCGGCTACAAAGCCCCTTGCCTGCACACCGGCCGCCTTATAAGCCTTCAGGCCCTCTTCCATACTCTTTTCGCTGGTACAGTTAAAACACACGGTCGCCCCGGCTTGTCCCAGCCCGATCCCCAACGCAAGACCAATGGAACGGGCGCCGCCGGTAACCAGCGCTACCTTTCCGGTCAGATCAAAAATATTTGTCACAGGAAATACCCTCCCTTTTGGGTCCTCTTCTCTTCTGTAGCCTTTTTCACCATTGGCCCTTACCTCAGTTCCTCTGTAGGAATCCCATCCATGTCGTCAAAATCCTGATTCTCTCCACACATCCCCCAGATGAACGTATAATTTCTGGTGCCCACGCCGGAGTGAATGGACCAGGAGGGGGATATCACCGCCTCCTCATTGTGCATCACGATATGCCGGGTCTCTCCAGGCTGTCCCATCATATGGAACACCGCCTGATCCGGAGCGATATCAAAATAGAGATAGACCTCCATCCGCCGTTCATGGGTATGACTGGGCATGGTATTCCACACATTGCCCGGCAACAGCGACGTCATTCCCATACTAAGCTGGCAGCTCTCACATACCGCAGGATGGATATACTGGCGAAGGATCCGCTCATTCACCGTCTCCTGGCTGCCCAGGTGATTATACCGTGCCTTATCCATAGGAATGTGGACCGTAGGGCATGTGCGATGAGCCGGGCAGGAATTGATATAGAATTTAGCGGGATCTGTTGGATCTATAGACTTAAACACCAGTTCCTTGGTCCCCATGCCCACATAAATACCGTCTTTGGAGTTCATCGGATACTCCTTGCCATCCAACACAATGACTCCGGCGCCACCGATATTGATAGCGCCAAGCTCCCGACGGGCCAGGAAATAGGGCGCCGCCAGCTCCTTACACGTATCCAATATCAGCGCTTCCTTTACCGGCATGATCCCACCGGCAATGATCCTGTCTTGATGAGAGTAGGTCAAATTGATTTGATCCGGCTGGAAAAGTCCGGATATATGGTAGTGCCTGCGCAGCTCCGCAGTGTCATACATTTTAGAATCCTTTGGATGATTGGCATAACGAACATCAAAATTCATGTTGATACACTCCCCAATTCGATTTTCCGCTCACAGGAATACCTGCTCCCGTTCTTCCACCATAGGACGCCTTTTCCATCAAAGCGCACAAATATTTTCACAAAATAAGCCTCTTTTGTTCCATTATAATATGGCAATTCCCCTGTTCCCATACCTAATCCGATGCGCTTTATTCACAAAGCGGATATCCTGTCCAATCCAGTCCGTCAGCCGTCCCTCCGTATGGAATCCTCTTCCTCTTTTTTTCCTCCGGTTTTCGCAAACTTTGACGGAGAACATCCAAAATTCTTCTTGAATACCCGCGAGAAATAGAGGGCGTCATCAAACCCGCATTGCTCCGCAACCTCCGCAATAGAATATTCGTTGGTCCACATCGCCGTAAGCATGGTTTCCGCCTTCTTCATCCGCAGCCGGATCATATACTCCAGCGGCGTTACGCCCATCTCCTTTTTGAACAGCTTCCGAAGATAGTCATAGTTAAAAGGCATTTGCCGGATCGTCTCATCCAGCGCATATGCCGGGTCGGCATAATTTTGGATAATGCTGGTACGGATCCGATCCACCGGCTCAGAAAATTCCCGGTTGCTATGATATACGATCATATAGCTGGAGATCAGTTCTCCCAACGCCGCCAATACCAACTCTCTCTTCCTTACATCAGAGGAAAAATAATATTTTGCTTGGGAGAACGCGATCTCCAGGTGACGATCCCCGTCATCGCTGACCAAAAAGCTGCCCCGGAATGGAAAGCTTGGATGCTGGATCGTCAGATGGATATTGGTAAAGCCCTCCTGGCTGGAATTCGCATGAAGTTCATTGGGCGGGATCGCCACCGCTTCCCCCGCGCGATAATTCATGACAGCACCGTTCTCAAACTTAAACGCCCCCTGGCCGCTGGTGCAGTATACCAGTTCCCAGTGATCATGGCTGTGCCAGCGTACATCATATGTACGGGGGTGCTCCCCCACAAACAGGATATTGTTCATTCCTCAATCCTCCCTGTCCCGAATCTTCAGCCCCTGTTCCTCAAAAAAATGGACCATGGAGTCCAGCCAGCCCGGAACATCCCAGCTGATGGGCGGTATCGCCCCCGCCGGATATACAGTTTCGTCCGCATTGGACAATCCGTGTCTTCCCTTATGGTAGAGATGAAATGTGAAGTCCACCCCCGCCTCTTCCAACGCGCAGGCCAGCATCAGACTGTTCCGGCAGGGTACAGAAGCGTCCTCCCTGGTGTGCCACAAAAACACCGGCGGCATGTCCCCCCGCACCAGTTTTTCCAAAGACAGTCGATCCCGCAGGGTCTTATCTCCTCCGGAAATGTTTTCAAAGCTCTCCTCATGGGTCCTTCCCCAGGAGACCGCCACTGGATAGCAAAGCCCAAGCACATCAGGGCGAACGACTTCCCCTGGGGCGATATCCGCCACCTCTCCCCCATCATAAAGAGTCCCCAGTGTACCACATAGATGACCTCCCGCGGAAAAGCCTATGGCTGCCACCATATGGGGATCTATATCCAGATCAGTGGAATTCTCCCGGATGTAACGCATTGCCATTGCCGTCTCCCGCAGAGAAACGGGAAATTTTGTGGGCACACAGGAATATTGGAGCACAAAAGGAATGTATCCCCGTGCGGCAAACCGAAGGGCCACTGGCTCCGACTCCCGGTCCGAGGTCCGGCGATAAGCCCCTCCAGGCAGGATCAGCACAGCCGGCCGGGTCCTCCGCCCCCCGATTTGGGGCGGCGTCTTATAATGCCATACAGACAGTTTTGCGGTAGCGCCTGGTGGCGGGACAAAGCCGTAGCTTTGATACAGATCCACCTGTCTCACGTTCATTTCGACTTCTCCCGTCCTTGTTCCGCCATCATTATATGTCCGTTTTATCCATTGCCGTTGTCAATCTGTCCATTTTTCTTTATCATAAAACAATTTCTGCATTTCGTCAACGAAAATTTACTGACTCCAAGGCTTGTGGTCCGTAAAAAGCAAAAGGCAAGAGTCCCTCTGTCTCTGGGACTCTTGCCTTTTATTGAATACTATTTCTCCTATTTGGGCTGCTTTCCGATATAGGCCAGAATTCCGCCGTCCACATAGAGGATGTGGCCGTTGACAAAGTCAGAGGCGGAAGAAGCCAGGAACACGGCGGGCCCACCCAGGTCAGCCGCATCGCCCCAACGGGCAGCGGGAGTCTTGGCGATGATAAACTGATCGAAAGGATGGCGGCTCCCATCAGGCTGGATCTCCCGAAGGGGTGCTGTCTGAGGCGTAGCGATATAGCCCGGGCCAATGCCATTACACTGGATATTGAACTCGCCGTACTCGCTGGCAATGTTTCGGGTCAGCATCTTCAGTCCACCCTTGGCAGCAGCGTAGGCGGAGACCGTCTCCCGCCCCAGTTCGCTCATCATGGAGCAGATATTGATGATCTTGCCGCCGCCCTGCCGGATCATGTCAGGGATCACAGCCTTGGAGACAATAAAGGGGGCGTTCAGATCCACGTCGATGACCTGACGAAATTCAGAGGCTTTCATCTCACACATTGGGATGCGCTTAATGATACCGGCGTTGTTGACCAGAATGTTGATGTGACCAACCTCCTTGGTCACCTTCTCCACAAGAGCGTCCACAGCATCCTCGTCGGTCACGTCACAGACATAACCATGAGCCGGGATCCCCGCTTCCTTGTAGGCAGCCAAGCCCTTGTCCACCAGCTCTTGCTTAATATCATTGAATACGATGGTGGCCCCAGCCTCGGCCATTGCGGTTGCAATGGCAAACCCGATGCCGTAACTCGCCCCGGTAATAAGGGCTACCTTGCCATCCAGGCGAAATTTGTCCATATCTCTTACCTCCTGATTTTTATTCTGTCACGGTCCCCGTGGTACAGATTTTGGATGTTTTTATGATACCATAAACGGCCTTTCAAAGACAAGGACAGAACGGAGAATCATTGGAAAAGAAAAATTGGATTTCTATAGAAAAAAGGCTTGCATTTTCTACCTCTCTGTGCTAAAATAATCAAGCTGTCAACAGACAGTATGCGGCTGTAGCTCAGCTGGATAGAGTGACTGGCTACGAACCAGTAGGTCGGGGGTTCGAGTCCCTCCAGCCGTACCAAAAGAGAAGACTTTCCACGTCAGCTGGAAGTCTTCTCTTTTTTATCCCCCTGCCTCTGTCGCCATTCTGCCTTCGCCTTCGTCTCGGCTTCATGGGGTGGGGCTCGGAAAGAAAGACAGAGCCGCGTCCCGGAGACGCGGCTCTGTCTTTGATTTTGGGACGATCTGATTTTATCCTTTCCCCCTACAGATCCTTCACATAGAAGTAGTGCCCCCACTCCCCTACCGCCGGGTCCAGCTTTCCAAAGAGGCGGTAGCCCATCTTCTCATAAAAGTCAGGCGCCTGAAAGCCAAAGGTATTCAGCTCTGCCAGCTTGGCTCCTTGGGTCCTTCCCTTTTCCTCCACCGCGGTCAAGAGGCGGCGACCCAAACCTTTCCCTCGCTGACTTTCATCCACCCAAAGCCGATCCACCATCAAAAGCGTATCCAGCCGGAACGCATTGATCCCGCCCAGACAGACTCCCCCCTCCTCCGCATAACAGGAGAGATCCTCAGCAGAATGGATAAAACTCTCATTATATTCCCCCAAAAGCAGCTTAGGCGCGATCTCTTCCTCAGGTGCAAAACGGATCTCCATGTTCAGAAATCCTCCTCCCCCATATCAAAAGGCGGCAGCTCCCGGGGCTGTGGGATCGCATCTCCCTCATAGTCCAGTTCCTCAGGTACCGGCTCAGAAACAGGGGGGGCATCCGGGGCCACGTCCACCATTCCCTGCTTATATTGCATCTCCTGCCATTGCTCTTTGGAGATAAGGACCTGGCGGGGTTTAGAGCCTTCAAACGGCCCCACCACCCCCTTTTCCTCCATCTGATCTACCAACCGGGCAGCCCGGGAATAGCCCAACTTCAAACGGCGCTGAAGCATAGAGACCGAGGCCATGCCCGTCTCCACCACCACCTCGATGGCGGAGGGCAGCAACTCGTCATACGTGTCGTCCACATCTTCAGGGGCGGAGCCGCCCACCCCCTTGCTCCCTTTCTCCTTCTCAGCCACATTCTGCTCGATCTGATGGAGGACAGACTCGTCATACTGGGCGGTGCCGCTGCGTTTGATAAACTCCACCACAGAGGCCACTTCCTCATCGGTGATGAGACAGCCCTGAACTCGGGTAGGTTTCCCCGCCCCCAGCGGCAGATAGAGCATATCGCCCCGGCCCACCAGCTTTTCCGCTCCGGTGTTGTCCAGAATGATGCGAGACTCCAGAGAGGAGGCTACCGCAAAAGCGATACGGGAGGGGATATTGGCCTTCATGAGTCCTGTGATCACGTCCGCGGAGGGCCGCTGGGTGGCTACGATCAGATGCATCCCGGCGGCGCGACCCATCTGGGCCACACGGCAAATGGATTCCTCCACCTCTTTGGCGGCCACCAGCATTAGATCCGCCAACTCATCAATGACCACTACGATCTGGGGCATAGTGGTCATATCCTCCGTCTTGGCGGCATGGGCGTTATAGGAAGCCAGGTCTCGGACTCCCACTTCAGAGAAAGCCCGATAGCGCTTCATCATCTCCACCACTGCCCACTGAAGGGCCCCCGCCGCCTTCTTGGGATCGGTGACCACAGGGATAAGTAGGTGGGGAATGCCGTTATAGATACCCAGCTCCACCATCTTGGGGTCCACCATAATAAGTCGGACCTCCTCCGGGCTGGCCTTATAGAGCAAGGAAATAATTAAAGAATTGGTACATACCGACTTACCAGAGCCAGTGGTACCGGCAATGAGCAGATGGGGCAGCTTGGCGATGTTGCCCACAATGCAGTTTCCGCCGATATCCTTGCCCACGGCAAAGGCCACCTTAGAATCATGGCTCTGAAATTGTTCTGAACCGATCACATCCCGGATCTGCACCGGAGACACCAGCTTGTTGGGAACCTCAATTCCCACCATAGAGATTTTGTCCGGAATGGGGGCTATACGAACACCCGAAGCTCCCAGAGCCAGCGCAATGTCATCGGCCAAATTGGTCAGCTTATTAAGACGGACTCCCTGATCCAGCTCCAGCTCATATCGGGTCACCGAAGGCCCCCTGGTCACATTGACAATATTGGCGTCAATTCCAAAGGAGCGGATCGTATCCGTAAGCCTGCTTTGATTGGCCTTCAGCTCATTGGCCACTCCGGCAGCATCCCCGCCCTTCCCCTCCTTCAATAGAGAGACAGGCGGATAGTCGTAGACAGCAACGCTCTGCTCCAACGCTTCCTTCACCTCGGCGGAGACCTGGGCCGCGGCCTCTTCTGCCTCCCCCTTCTTCAGCTTGGGCACGGCAGGTTCCCTGACAATCTCGGGCACGGGTTGGGGCTGAGGCTTGACCTCCTCCAAGTCAAAGGGAGGCACAGAAAGATCCTCCTCCGGAGGCATGGCGACTCGCTCTGGCGGAGGGGGCGGTGGTGCAGCAGGTCTCTCCGCCGCCCCTGCCGCCAAAAGCTGATCAGGACTTGGGACCTTAGCCTTGCGATCAAAAAAGCCCCGCTTGGGCGGCTCCGGAGCCGGGTGCTCCTCTTCCTCCTCCGGAAGCTCCGGCCCGTCATCCACCGGGATATCAATGCTGGTCCGCCGTACCTTCGGAAGAACGGGGACCTCCCTGACGGGCCTGCGGGGAGGCTCCGGGCGGTGCTTCTCCTCCGGTTCAGGCTCGGGCTCATATTCCGGATGGGGCCGATCCCTCAGCCAGTCTACGATCTGGACTGGAGTCAAACGGAACGCCGCCATCATCTGGCCCAATATCGCCAAAATAAAGAGGGGCGCGGCGCCGTACTTGCTGAACGCGGAGATAAATCCTTGAGACAGCACTCCGGCCACCACACCACCGGATGACATGGTCTTACCCGTTGTGTAGAGGACCTTCACCGCCTCCCACTGCCAAAGAAAGTTCCTCCCGTAGAGAAACAGATGCAGAAAACAACCAAAGGTCACAGGAAGAAGCAAGGTGCAACTCACCCGCAGACAGACGGGCCGCCCCCGGTGAAAGAGAAGGATGACCCCCGCCCCAAAAAGGGCAAAAGGAAGAAGCCAGTATCCATACCCGATCATGCCCTTGGCTGTGCCGCAGAGAGCGTCAATAACAAAGCCCTCCACTCCAAACAGCCCCAACAAAGAAAAAAGTGCCAACAGTCCACAGACAACGGCCCCGGCCTCCCTTCGGATCGGCTTGGGCTCCGGTGCCTTGCTCCGGGTGGCAGACGCCCGGTTGCCCCCGGAGGCGCTCCGGGAATTCCCGCCACCGGAGGTATTTTTCCGGGGGGGATTTGGTTTCTTTTGTGTGGTGGCCATGGTATCATCCTTTCCAGGAAATCGCCGCAAAAAGGCGAGAATTGCCATAATTATTCAAAATATATAATACCGCAAATTTTCTTCGATTGCAAGGATGCAAAGAAAAAAACGGCTGGTCTTCTTTCCCAGCCGACTTACAATCAACAGACTGCCAGTTTAATCCGTCCATTGGTTTCAGAAAATCCAGACTATTCTCTGATATTCATGGTTTTTTGTACTTCTTGATGGATATCTCGCCTTCTCTCCCCATTCTAAGGAGAAACATTCCGCAACCCTTTCACCACCCAATAATAAGTCCCCCCTGGTAGTTATATCCTACGCAGGGGGGCTTTTTCCGGGGTTTAGTCCGCGTCGGCGTAAAGTGTGTCGGTCTGGATAAAAATGCCCGCTTCGTTGGCGTAGACCACGGGCTGCTCCGTCCGGACAGTCGCCTGGGTCTGGGACCCGGCGCTGTTGCAATAGATGGTGGCGGAGAAAAGAGCATCGTTGCAATCGTTACTGATCTTAATAGCCTTCCACCGGTCCTCCGCGCCCCCGTAGTAGATATCGGCCAGGCTGATGCGCTCCAGACTCAAACACCCCGAGAACGTGACGTTGCTGATCTCGGTCACACCGTTGAGGATGACCACGTTCTTAGATCGGCGCAGTCGGCGAACGCATGTGCCCAGATCCTGTATGGTCATTCTGACAGGCGGACTGACCCACGCCGCCTTCCTATTTTACCACGAACCCCGCCACCAGCGAAGCCGCTCCCACGATCCAGCAGTACCATGCGAAGGCCCCAAATTTCCCCTTGTTTGCCAGCAGGTTCACCAGCCGAATGGCGAAATAGCCCACCACGGCAGCCACCACGGCTCCCACCAGATATACGGGGAGCAACTCCCAGTTGAAGGCTCCCGCCTCGACCACATCCTTCAATGTCAGGATATTCGCCCCCAAAACAGCCGGCATAGACATGAGGAACGAGAAGCGGACCGCAAAGGTACGGTCAAAGCCCCGGAGCATTCCGGCAGAAATGGTGGAGCCCGAACGGGAGATTCCCGGAAGGGTCCCCAATGCCTGCGCAAACCCCACCAGCACGGCATCCAGTATGGTGGCTGTCTTGGCGTTCTTCTTTCCCCGCGCCATATGGTCTGAGAAGTAAAGGATCGCTCCGGTCACCAGCAGAGCCACAGAGACAAAGGTGACGTTGTTCATGGCGGTCTCCACCGCTTCCTTTACCGGCAGGATAAGAAACAGCGGCAGTGTTGCCGCAATAATGAGCAGCACCAAGCGCCGTGCCGGAGGCGGCGTCCGCGATCCAACTCCCTTATCTCTTGAGAAGAGAGCGGCAAGCCCCAAGAAGAACTCCCGAATCAGATCCAGCACATCCCGCCAATAGTATATAAAAACCGAAATCAATGTTCCCAAATGAAGCAGAACAGTAAAAAACATCTGAGTCTCTTCGTAGTTCTCCCCGCCAAAAAAGTGCTGAAACAAAGCCAAATGGCCCGAACTGGAAATGGGCAAAAATTCAGCGACGCCTTGGAGCACGCCCATGAGGACAGATGATATGTAGGTCAAGGCACTCCCTCCCTGTCTGTTTTGATCTGTTTTAATATATTACCACAGGCCGCAGGATATTTCCACCCTTTTCCCGGGAAAAGGACGGCCTTTCAGCCGTCCTTTTGCTTCTCTTTTCTATCCTCGATCTGCCGGTACACACAGGCCAGCGCATCTGCCAAACCGCCCACCTGGTCGATCAGCCCTAAAGACACTGCCTCCTGCCCATAGATCACACTGCCTACGTCTCCGGTGAGCTCCCCGGTCTCCAGCATAAGCCGCATAAAATCCTCCCGCCTCATATGGCTATGCTCGGTGATAAACTGCAGAATGCGCTCCTGGGTGCGCTCAAAATAATGAAACATCTGACTTACGCCAATAACCGTCCCTGACAGCCGAACCGGGTGAATCGTCATAGCCGCTGAGGGGGCAATGAAGGAGGTTTTGGCCGCTACCGCCAGAGGAACTCCAATGGAATGCCCCCCTCCCAACACCAAAGACGCAGAGGGCTTTGTCATTCCGGCAATCATCTCCGCGATCCCAAGCCCCGCCTCAATATCGCCCCCCACAGTATTGAGAAGTACCAAAAGACCATCTATCTCATCGCTCTCCTCGATCATGGCGAGCAGAGGCAGAACATGCTCATATTTCGTCGTTTTCGCGGTGGGAGGCATGACCTGATGTCCCTCAATATGACCAATGATAGTCAACGTATGGATCGTGCCCCGTTCCGTATGGACTACGGACGACCCAAAGTCCTCTATGCCCTGACGTTCCTCCTCCTCATTCACGGCGTTCCCTCCCCTTTTCAGTATGGTTTAGTATGTGTGGGAACAGGCCATGATACTCACCATCCGCCCTCTGCTGCGCAAATTACAACTTGTATTTCTCCCTTGGAACGCAAATTTTTCCTCGTATTGCTATACCTCTTCCTTTATTCCTCCAAAAAGTTTTTATCTCCCTTTGTTCCGCATCTTTTTGTCATTTTGAGGAGGATAAATTTACATAATTTTTTTAATAATAGCTACAACAAAGAGTTATTCACATTTTCCACCATGTTTTCCACCAGCCTCTTTCCATCTGATTTCAAGTGTTTTCTGTCTTTTCTCCTCTCCTTGTCTGATCCCGCAATTATTAGTTCTTTATTTCGTGAAAGTCCGTGCTTAGTCTACATAATACTAAAGATTAAAAAAGAAACCCCGGCTATTCTATGGAATAGCCGGGGTTTCTTTTTTAATCGGGTCCCTCTGTGAAAGCACTTTGACAAGGTATACTTTACCCCTTCTTCTTTCCTTCCCTTTTTGTTCCCTGAAGCCTTATTCTCAACTTCTCTCCCCGGCGCTTCACACTCTCCAAAGCCTCTCTTGCGGGGCCCACGGTGTTCATTTCCCGATAACTGATCCGGAAACGACGGGTCATCAGCTCTGTCCGTGTCATCAGCTCGTCATAGCGCTCCTTAAGGGCGCGCCCCGCGTCGTCCAGTTGATCCGGCAGCAGATCCTCCAAACGCTCAGAGAGCGCCTCCTTGGCCTCCGCCAGCATATCCGACAGCTCCACCTTGCCCAGATGTGCCTGAAGCCGCAACTCATCTCCCACCTGCTGAAGCTTGCCAAGCATCTGAGAGGTACGGACCAGCTGATAGACGGTAGCTCCTGTATCAGAGACCAAGACCCCCAGAAAAAAGCCGTCCAGAATATACCTTTGGATCAATCCAAGCCGTCCCACCAATGAAGCGATCCAGGGTTGGATAAAGTAGAGGACCAGGAAGGACAGCAGCCCCCACATAAGACATACCCACAAACAGATGCGTCCCCTCAAATGAAATCGGTACATACTGTAATCCCAATACTTGATATGGGTCGTCGTCTCTAAAAACCATCCTACCAAATACTCCCACGCCGACATACACACCGTAGCCGTCAAATAGAATATCACCGGACGGTCCATCAGGGGTTGGAACCAACAAATCATCATCAGCACCCCCACCCCATAGATAGGGCACAAGGGGCCATAAAGAAATCCCCGGGGGACAAAGCGGCGCTCCAAAACCGAGCAGTATACGGTCTCCATACCCCAACCCAAGACCGAATAGACTATAAAATAGAGAAATGCCAGACTGATGGGAAGGCCAAAAAGCATGGGCTCTGTCATGAGCCCTCCCCCTCTCTGCCAGCAGTCAATGCCTCTAACACATCGTTATAGACCTGCTCCGGTTTACTCCGAAATCCGGAAATCAAACGATCAGCTTGCTCCACTGAGGGGCAAAGCAATTCGATGGTCAACAGATTGCCGCTGTCGTCATCCAGTGTCATTCGAGCAGTCACAGAGCCATCGGCATTCTGCCTTTTCTCCCCTCGAACCTGAGCGTTGTGTCGGAGGGCCGCATTTACCGGGGCCAGATCCTGAGCACAGCGACGCCGTACCGAATAAGGCAGACTACTCTCACAGGCAGCTGAATTGATCCGTCCCTTATCGGTTATTGTATAACCCTCCTCCGTCTGAGTCAGATGTCCAGTCTTCACCAGTTCAGCGGTGGCCTCAGTAAACTCGAAATAGTTCACTCCCTCATGCCGCCGCACCAAATCGGTAAGAGTTTCAGGATCTATGGGTCCCGCCGCGCGGGCCAGCAAATAGAGTTCTAACATCTTAAGATCCAATTTGTCATGGATAAATCCGTGTTGGGCCATGGTCCTCCTCCTTCCATCAGCAGAAAATATTTTTTTCATTGTAGCACATCCCGTTTTGTTCGTCAATTTTTCGTGTCGAGCCTTGCAATAAGGCGCTTTGACTGATACAATAGTAAAAGGATCCGCTTTTTTGTAAAGGAGAAGAACATGACAAAAATTTTATTTGTTTGCCACGGCAACATTTGCCGCTCTCCCATGGCCGAGAGTGTAATGGCTTATCTCGTAAAGGCGCGTGGCCTTACAAATATAGAGGTGTCTTCCGCCGCTACCAGTTCAGAAGAATTGGGGAATCCTGTCCACCCCGGCACCCAGCGGATCCTTGCCCAATACAAGATTCCCCTCATTCCCCACAGAGCTCGAAAAATGACTCGATCGGATGGAGATGATTTTGATTACCTGGTAGGGATGGACAGCGCCAACCTGCGAAACATGGCCTTGATCGTCGGAACCATGGACAAGATCTTTGGCCTGCTGGACTGGTCTTCTCTTCCCCGAGATATCGCAGATCCTTGGTATACCGGTGATTTTGAAGCTACCTTCCGGGATGTGTGGGAGGGATGTAACTCCATGCTGGATATGCTTTGTAACGAAAAAGAATAGGTCCCTCTCTTTCACCATGCAGGCATCGCTCCCGCTGTCCGCAGGGGCAGTTCTCCAAAAATGCGGGCCGTCAGATCTCGATATTCCTCGGGACTGGCGGTCTTTTTTAACCTTTTCCCTATCTTTTCCGCTCCCTCGAAAAGGTTGATCTGGTAAAACCAGATCTCTTTCATCCTCCCAAGCGCGGACTTGGGGCTACCAAAGGCGGAAGAATAGCGAGCAAAGAGTTCCTCCGTATACCTTTGCAAATTCGTCCGGTCGACCGGTTCCTTTCCTTTGAGCCGACAAATCAGGGCGGGATCCGCCACCGCTCCTCTCCCCAGCATCACAGCCGGAGTCGTGGGGTATCTGTCCTGAAAATCCTGGACCTGCTCCCAGATCGCCAGATCTCCATTATAACACACCGGCGCTCTGCTCTTGGCCAGGGGCAGGGCAAATACCTCTGGTCTGGCTGGTTTGCGGTAAAAATCCGCTCCTACCCGGCAATGGACAGTAAGCTCAGAAATCGGATACTGATTAAAAATCTCCAGCAGCAACGGGAATTCCTCCGGGTCACTCCTTCCCAACCGGGTCTTTACCGAAATCTCTGTCGGTGGATGGGCAAATATCTCATCCAAAAGCTGTCTCAGCCCCTCCAGATCGGACAGTAGCCCGCTTCCCTTTCCCTTTGCTGTTACCGTCCCCGACGGGCAGCCCAGGTTCAGGTTGATTTCTGTGTAGCCCAAGTCTGCCAAAATCTTAGCGGCCCACAAGAAGTCCGCCCCACGCTTGGTCAGGAACTGGGGCACCACCGGGATTCCCCGATTGACCTCTACGTCAAAGTCTCTCATATTTCGGGGCGGAAACCGCCCATCGCTGGTGGGAGAAAAAAACGGCGTATAATACTTATCCGCCCCAGGAAAATATTGGTGATGCACGCCGCGAAAAATATGATCGGTGATCCCCTCCATGGGAGCAAAATAGTATCTCACTTCCGACCCTCCTTTTTGGGTACTATTTCGGTGCGCTCCGAAGCCCTCTCTGCACGACTGAGCCGTATAAACGGCGTCGGTAATAGGACTCGGATACAAAAATAGGCTCCCCGCTGACGCAGGAAGCCTACTTTGGTACGCCCGGAGGGACTCGAACCCCCAACATTCAGAACCGGAATCTGACGCTCTATCCAATTGAACTACGGACGCATATCAAACGTGCTAGATTATTATAGCAAATCAAAATTGACTTGTAAAGAGGTTGCCCCAATTTTTTCTTAAAAAGAACGGGCCGCAGAGACAATTCTCCGCGGCCCGTTCCCTTTTTATTCCTCTTCAGCATTCCCCTCCGCAAAGGAGACAGCTACAGGCGCATACTCCGGTGCCAGATCCTCGTCGGTCGCCACAATGGGATCCTCCACCTTGTCAAACTGGCGGTAGGGCTCCAATCCGGAACCGGCCGGGATCAGCTTTCCGATAATCACGTTTTCTTTCAAACCGAGCAGATGATCTACCTTACCCTTGATAGCAGCCTCGGTCAGGACCTTGGTGGTCTCCTGGAAGGAAGCGGCAGATAGGAAGGAATCCGTGGCAAGAGATGCCTTTGTGATGCCCAGCAGCAACCGGGTAGCTACCGGAAGTATCAACTCCAGCCCGTCCTCCCGCTTCTCTCCCGCGTCAATACGGGCCTGGACCGCCGCCCGAGCATCCAGATACTCCACCAGCTCCACTGTGGCGCCAGACAAGAGCTCAGAATCGCCGGCCTCCTCCACACGAACCTTCCGCATCATCTGACGGGCTATGACCTCAATATGCTTGTCGTTGATATCAACGCCCTGATCCCGGTAAGGCTTTTGAACTTCCTGGATCAGGTAGTCATACACGGCGTGGATGCCCCGAATACGGAGCACGTCCTGAGGATAGAGAGCGCCATCGCTGATAGCGGTCCCCTTCTCTACCGTATCGCCGTTCTGTACCCTGATTCCCGCCGAATGCGGCAGAGCGTAGGTGACTGTCTCTCCATCATCAGCAACAATGGTGACATTATAGATGCTGCCGCCCTTCTTGGCGTCCTCCACGGTGACCTTGCCGGAGATCTCAGCAAGCTGGGCCATTTTCTTGGGTCGACGAGACTCAAAAAGCTCCTCGACACGGGGAAGGCCCTGGGTGATATCGCCGCCGGCAACGCCGCCGGTGTGGAAAGTACGCATGGTAAGCTGGGTACCGGGCTCACCAATGGACTGAGCGGCAATGATGCCTACCGCCTCCCCCGGACCGACAGGTTCACCAATGGCCAGATTCACACCATAACACTTGGTGCATACGCCCGTACGGGCTTCACAGGTCAAGGCAGAGCGGATCTTTACCTCATGAATATCGTGGGCCTCCAACAAATCAGCGGTGGCCTTGCTCATCATCTCATCCTTGCTGGCCAGCACCTCCCCAGTCTTGGGATCCACCACATCCTCCACAGGATAGCGACCGCTCAGACGCTCACCAAAGGTCTCAATGATCTTGCCATGTTCACTGATCTCGCTGACCATAATACCGTCATGAGTCCCACAGTCATGCTCCCGAACAATGACCTCCTGGGACACATCTACCAAGCGGCGGGTCAGATAGCCTGAATCTGCCGTCCGAAGAGCGGTATCGGCCAAGCCCTTCCGGGCGCCTCTGGATGCGATAAAGTATTCCAAAATGCTAAGGCCCTCACGGTAATTGGCCTTGATGGGGATCTCGATCGTACGGCCTGAGGTATCGGCGATCAGGCCGCGCATACCGGCCAACTGCCGGATCTGGCTGATCGAACCACGAGCGCCGGAATCCGCCATCATCCAAATGGGGTTATAGCGGTCCAGGTTATCCATCAGGGCATCGGCCACCTGATTGGTGGTACTCTCCCAAGCCTGTACCACCAACTTGTAGCGCTCATCATTGGTGATAAAGCCCATACGATACATCTGTTCGATCTCCAGCACTTGCTGCTCTGTCTTGGAGATCATCTCCGGCTTGGTAGGCGGCACTGTCATGTCATAAATAGAGACGGTAAGCGACCCCTGGGTAGAATAGTGGTAGCCCTTGGCCTTAATGGTATCCAACACTCCGGCAGCCACAGTGAAGCCGTGCTTATTGATGCACTTGTCCACAATGGGGCCCAACTGCTTCTTTCCCACGATAAAGTTGATCTCAGGCTCAAAAACCTGCTCGGGATCGCTCCGGTCCACAAAGCCCAGGTCCTGCGGAATCCCCTCATTAAAAATCAGACGGCCCACAGTGGTACGGATCAACTTGTGGCACTTCTCCCCGTTCACGTCGGCATAGCGGCGGACCATAATGGGGGTGTGAAGATCCAAAGTTCCCTCGTCATAGGCCAGCCGAGCTTCATTGTCGTCGGAGAAAGAGCGAAGGATCTCTCTGGGAAGCTCCCCCTTCTTTGTCTCTGCCGCCACACCGGCATAGGTGGGAATATCGTCCAGGCTACCGGGATTCTTTACCCAGATAAAGCTATCTTCCCCGATGGTCCCCTTCTTGAGCGCGGCCTTCACCGCCGCTACATCCTCATAGGTTTCCTCAGCGGAATGCTCCGGATATTTTTCATAGGTCAGGTAGTAGGACCCCAGCACCATGTCCTGGGTAGGCACGGTAACAGGTCCTCCATCCTGAGGTCTCAGCAGATTGTTAGCTGAGAGCATCAGCAGACGAGCTTCGGTCTGTGCCTCGGCGGACAGGGGTACGTGAACGGCCATCTGGTCTCCATCAAAGTCGGCATTGAACGCGGTACACACCAGGGGGTGAAGCTTAATTGCCCGGCCTTCAACCAGCACCGGCTCAAATGCCTGAATACCCAGACGGTGAAGGGTGGGCGCCCGGTTCAGCATGACCGGATGGTCCTTGATTACAAATTCCAGCGCATCCCAAACCTTGGGATCGCCCTTATCCACCATTTTCTTGGCGGCCTTGATATTGGCAATGCCGTCCTCTACCAGCTTCTTCATAACGAAAGGCCGGAAAAGCTCAATGGCCATCTCCTTGGGAAGTCCGCACTGGAATATTTTCAGCTCAGGTCCCACCACGATAACAGACCGGCCGGAGTAGTCCACACGTTTACCCAGCAGATTCTGACGGAACCGGCCCTGCTTGCCCTTAAGCATATCGCTCAAGGATTTCAGCGCCCGGTTGTTGGCGCCCACCACGGCACGGCCACGGCGGCCATTGTCGATGAGGGCGTCCACCGCCTCCTGAAGCATCCGCTTCTCGTTTCGGACAATGATATCAGGTGCATTCAACTGAATGAGTCTCTTCAGCCGGTTATTCCGGTTGATGACCCGGCGATACAGATCATTGAGATCGCTGGTGGCAAAACGGCCACCGTCCAACTGGACCATGGGCCGGATCTCAGGCGGGATCACAGGCAGAACGTCAATGACCATCCATTCCGGCTTGTTGCCGGAAACGCGGAACGCATCCACCACCTCCAGCCGCTTAACGATCTTTGCCTTCTTCTGGCCGCTGGCCTCCTTCAGTTCCTCCCGGAGCTGAACGGAAAGCTCCTCAATATTCACCTGCTGCAAAAGCTTCTTAATGGCTTCCGCGCCCATGCCGGCCTCGAAGTCGTCCTCATACCGCTCCCGCATATCCTGATATTCCTTTTCGGACAGGATCTGGTTCTGGGTCAAGGGCGTATACCCAGGATCGGTAACAATATAGGCGGCAAAATAAAGGACCTTCTCCAGTATGCGGGGGCTGATATCCAACAGCATCCCCATCCGGGAGGGGATCCCCTTAAAATACCAAATGTGAGACACAGGGGCCGCCAAGGTAATATGGCCCATCCGCTCCCGACGGACCTTAGCTCTGGTAACCTCTACGCCGCAACGGTCACATACCTTACCCTTGTAGCGTATTTTCTTATATTTGCCGCAGTGGCACTCCCAGTCTTTTGTGGGGCCAAAGATCCGCTCACAGAACAGGCCGTCCCGCTCCGGCTTCAGAGTCCGATAGTTGATAGTCTCCGGCTTTTTTACCTCGCCATGGGACCACAGTTGGATCTGCTCAGGGGAGGCCATACCGATACGGATCGCATCAAATTCAGCGTAACTCATATTCTTGTCCTCCCTCTCTTATTCATCGTCCCCGAGCCCATCGCTCAGGTCGCCAGAGTCTTCGTCCCCGTCTACGCTCTCATCCTCATCCATGATCAGATCATCGTCATCACTGTTTTCCTTGAGGGTATAGCCGGCGGAGGCAAACTCATTTTCATCCCGATACTGGTAGAACTCATCGTCCTCCCGGACTCGATCGGGCGGGTAGGTATCCTCATCCTCTTCTTTGAGTTCAATGACGGAGCCGTCCCGATCCAACACCTGGATATCCAGACACAGGGCCTGAAGCTCTTTGACCAGGACCTTGAAAGCCTCCGGGACACCGGGAGAAGGCACATTGTGCCCTTTCACAATAGCCTCATAGGTCTTCACACGGCCCGTAACATCGTCAGACTTGACGGTGAGCATTTCTCGGAGCGTGTAAGCCGCGCCATACGCCTCCAGCGCCCACATTTCCATTTCGCCGAACCGCTGACCGCCAAATTGGGCTTTACCGCCCAAGGGCTGCTGCGTTACCAGAGAGTACGGACCTGTAGAGCGTGCGTGGATCTTATCATCCACCAGATGGTGCAGCTTTAAGAAGTATACATAGCCGGTGGTGACCCGGTTATCAAACTTCTCGCCAGTACGACCATCGTACATATCGCTCTTTCCATCCTCAGAAAGACCGGCCTCTTTCAAAAGCTCCTGAATATCCCGTTCGTTCGCGCCATTGAAAATGGGAGTCGCCACTCTCCATCCCAACGTCTTCGCCGCATAGCCAAGATGGACCTCCAGGACCTGTCCGATATTCATACGAGAGGGCACGCCCAGGGGGTTCAGCACAATATCCAAAGGAGTTCCATCCGGCAGGAAGGGCATATCCTCCTGGGGCAGAATACGGGACACAACGCCCTTGTTGCCGTGACGGCCCGCCATCTTGTCTCCCACGCTGATCTTCCGCTTCTGGGCGATATAGATCCGTACGGTCATATTGACTCCGGGATTCAACTCGTCCCCGTTCTCCCGGGTGAATACATCCACATTGACAATGATGCCGCTCTCACCGTGGGGCACCTTCAGAGAGGTGTCCCGGACCTCCCGGGCCTTCTCTCCAAAGATGGCCCGGAGCAGCCGCTCCTCGGCAGTAAGATCTGTCTCACCTTTGGGGGTGACTTTGCCCACCAGAATGTCGCCGGGCCGCACCTCAGCGCCTACCCGGATAATGCCGCGCTCATCCAGATCCTTCAGGGCGTCCTCACCCACATTGGGGATATCCCGGGTGATCTCCTCGGGCCCTAGCTTGGTGTCCCGGGCCTCGGTCTCATACTCCTCAATGTGAATGGAGGTAAAGACGTCGTCCTTCACCATCCGCTCATTGAGAAGGATAGCGTCCTCGTAGTTGTAACCTTCCCAGGTCATAAAGCCCATGAGGATATTCTTACCCAGGGCGATCTCGCCATGGTCGGTGGAGGGACCGTCCACCAGCACATCCCCCTTCTCTACCCGGTCTCCCACATTGACGATGGGCCGCTGGTTAATACAGGTGGTGTGGTTGGACCGCATAAACTTGGTCAGCTTATAGTCCACCACCCGGCCATCGTCGTAGCGGATAGTGATAAAGTCGGCAGAGACCCGGGTGACCTCACCAGCGTCCTCAGCCAGAATGACGATCTCAGAGTCAATACAGTTCTTGTACTCCTGGCCCGTGGCCACAATGGGGGCCTCGGTGGTCAACAAAGGCACCGCCTGCCGCTGCATGTTGGCTCCCATCAGCGCCCGGTTTGCGTCGTCATTCTCCAGGAAGGGGATCATGGCTGTGGCGATGGAAACCATCATTTTGGGGCTCACATCGATATAGTCCACCCTGTCACGATCTACCTCAATGATCTCATTGCGGTGACGGCAGGTGATACGGGTGTTGGTCAGACAACCTTCGGCATCAGTGGGTTCGGTAGCCTGCGCTACGATATACTGATCCTCCACATCGGCGGTCATATATTCGATCTCGTCGGTGATCCGCCCTGTAGCCTTATCCACCTTGCGGTAGGGGGCCTCAATAAACCCATAACGGTTCACCTTAGAATAGGAGGCCATGTAGGAGATCAGGCCGATATTAGGACCTTCAGGCGTCTCTATGGGGCAGAGACGTCCATAGTGGGAATAGTGGATATCCCGCACGTCAAAGGATGCCCGGTCACGGCTCAGACCGCCGGGGCCCAGAGCGGAAACACGGCGCTTATGGGTCAATTCAGCCAAGGGGTTGGTCTGATCCATAAACTGGCTCAAGGGGCTGGAGCCAAAGAACTCCTTAATGGCCGCGGTCACGGGCCGGATATTGATAAGACTCTGGGGGGTGACGATATCCAGATCCTGGATGGTCATCCGCTCTCGAATGACCCGCTCCATCCGGCTGAAACCAATGCGGAACTGGTTTTGGAGCAACTCACCCACGCAGCGCAAACGGCGATTCCCCAGATGATCGATATCATCAGGAGTACCCACGCCGTTCGCGAGACAGTTAAGATAGTTGATGGACGCCATGATATCGTCCACGATAATGTGTTTGGGCGCCAAGTCGTCCCGATGATCATTCACCAGTTCCTTCAAAGCGGCTTCATCGCCGCCCGCCTGGGCGATCAGATCCATGAGCACCGTATAGCGCACGCTCTCCGTAATGCCGCACTCCTCAGGATCAAAAGACACAAAGTCCTTCATATCCACCATGTGGTTGGAGAACACCTTAACGCTCCGTCCCTCCACATCCAGGACAGCCTCGTTAACACCCTTTGCCTGAAGCTCCCAGGCTCTCTCCCGGGAGATCACCTCTCCCTCATCGGCCAAGATCTCACCGGTGGCAGGATCTGTGATGGGCTGCGCCAGAGTCTGTCCCGCCAGACGAGAGGCAATCGCCATCTTCTTGTTGAACTTATACCGTCCCACAGAGGACAGGTCATACCGTCGGGCGTCAAAAAACAGGGCATTGATCAGGCTCTCCGCGGAATCCACCGTGGGTGGCTCACCCGGACGGAGCTTCCGATAAATCTCCAGCATGGATTCCTCATAGGTACGGCAGGTATCCTTTTCCATGGTGGCCACGATCCGGGGATCCTCTCCGAACATATCCAGGATCTCCGCATCCGTGCGGGGACCCACCGCACGAATGAGGCAGGTTACGGGGATCTTCCGGTTTTTATCAATCCTAACCCAAAACACATCGGAGAGATCTGTCTCATACTCCAACCAGGCCCCCCGGTAGGGGATCACCGTGGTGGCATAGGTCAGATTCTCAGCCTTATCCGCCATCCGGGCATAGTACATGCCCGGAGACCGGACGATCTGAGAGACAATGACACGCTCGGCGCCATTGATAACAAAGGTCCCCGCCTTGGTCATCAAGGGGAAATCGCCCATGAAAAGCTCCTGCTCCTTGATCTCCTCAGTCTCCTTGTTCCGAAGACGCACCTTCACCTTGATGGGCGCGGCATAGGTGGCATCCCGGGCCTTGCACTCCTCCACCGTGTACTTAGGCGCTTCATCCATCGTATAATCCACGAAAGAAAGCTCCAGATTCCCGGCGTAGTCCGTAATGGCGGCCACATCCCGGAAAACCTCCTTAAGTCCTTTATCCAGGAACCACTGATAGGAGTTCTTCTGGATCTCCAGGAGGTTGGGCATCTGCAAGGGCTCCTGATGGCGGGCAAAGCTCTTGCGGAGGGTCTTGCCGTAGTAGACGTCCTTGACCATGTAGAAATCACACCTCGTTTTTTGGTATTTCCGGCGGAAAGAAGGAAGCTCAGTCCCCTTTTTCCCAGCCTCTGACTGCGGTTTCTTGTGAATTCGCACAAAAGGGGATGATTCCGCCATCTTCAAACGCCCGAGTAGGTTGGAAGATTATTCCCCATCATCCTTGTCAATCCTTCCTTCCGGTGGTAGACTAACGTCAGGATGGGTGAATAGGTCCTTTTCCCCTCTTATACATAGTAGCATTTTAGTATACCATGCCTGTTTCTGGAAGTCAACAAAAAAGTGTATAAGTTGTGTCGCTAATTTCCAAAATTAGAGGAGGCATTTTTATGGATGTAGTGTATGAGCTAAACGGTTTGCGGATCGTGGACCTTACCAAGACCTTGGACCCCGCCACCGAATCCCGGCGCTGCCACCTGATCCGCTACAACACTGGCGGTCCCATTCCCGATTTCCATACCGCTCTGGATCTCACCAGTCACCTGGGGACCCATTGCGAGTGTCCCTATCACCACGATGACAATTGGCCCAGCGTGGCCGAGCTTCCCCTCACTACTTTTTTGGGCCGAGCCCATTACATCACCATCGAGCACATGGCCCCCAACACCCACATCAAGGGCGCCGATCTTGACAAAGCGTTGGGGGATCTGGTGGAGCCGGGCGATATCGTCATTCTTGACTCCCCCTATAAGCTGCCTCCTTTTACCCCCAAGACTAACACCCCCGAAGATAAGCGCCTGTATGTCTGCAAAGAATCCGCCGAATGGTTCCTTGCCCATAAGGTCAAGTGTGTAGGCTTTGGAGACGGCGTCTCTATCGAGAGTTGCGAAGCAGATGTAAAGCCTTTCCACGACATCCTTATGGCGGAGAATATCGTCTTTTTGGAAGTGCTGAAGAATCTGGAGCAGCTCAGGAGCAAAACCTTCTTTATGTCCTATGCCCCCCTTCCCATTGTCGGGGCTGATTCCTGTCCTGTTCGGGCCTATGCCATTGAGGGGCTGCCCGGTTTTGTTGGATAAGTTTTTTGACCGTTCCAGAGAGGTGATCTCCGTTGCCCCATTTTCGTAGCAAACCACTGGTCCTGACCGGGGCCGGATTTCTGCTTTTGACCTTTTTAAAATCTCTGGGATTATCCCAGGGAAGCCCCACCGCCCGTGTGGCGGTGGGGCTTTGCTTCTTGGCACTGGCCGGCCTTTCCCTTGCTCTTCTTTACCGAGCGGGGTATAAGAGGGACCAGCTCCTTATCATGCTTCTCCCCATCGGGCTGTCCCTCTTTCTTCGCGCCCTGCTTCTGGATCACGCCACCCTGGACTATCAGAATTTCCTGTCCCACTGGGTGGCGCACTTTCGGGAAAACGGGGGCTTTTCCGCACTCAAGGACCCAGTGGGCAACTATAACGTGCCTTATTTGTATATGCTTGCCTTTTTATCCTATCTGCCCATTCCCGATCTATATGGGATCAAACTGTTCTCCATTCTCTTTGACGTTCTCCTGGCCTGGGGAGGCATGCGGTTAGCAAGGCGTCTTAGCGAAAAATCTTTTCAGCCCCTCTTGACCTTTTCCTCCCTGCTCCTTCTCCCCACCGTGATACTGAACGGAGCCTGCTGGGGGCAGTGTGACAGTGTCTGGTCCTCCCTTTGTCTGTTGGCGCTGGTCTATGCGTTGGAGAAGCGGCCCATTCCTTCTCTTACCTTTTTGGCATTGGCTTTCTCCTTCAAGCTCCAGGCTATTTTTATCATCCCACTGTGGTGTGCCCTGTGGCTTGCGGGTCGGATAAAATTTCACCAGCTGTTTGTCTTCCCCGGGGTATTCCTCCTCTCCGCACTCCCCGCCCTACTGTCGGGAAAGCCTATGGGCGACGTCTTAAGCGTCTATATCGATCAGGCGGGAGACAGCGTCTCTTGGAACACTATCAATTATAATTCACCCTCTGTCTTCGCTCTTCTTCCCTATCACGCCGAGCCCACCCCCTGGCTCCCCAAACTGGCCATAGCCTTTGCGTTCCTGTTCATGCTGGGAATTCTTTCCTTGCTCTTTTTTCGGCGGCGCTTTGCGGAAGACGTTTCTCTGGTTCTGGCCGGAACCGCTCTGAGCCTAGGCATTCCTTTCCTTCTCCCCTACATGCATGAGCGATATTTTTTCCTGGGTGGAATACTACTGACAGTCCTGGCCTGCTGTCTCCCTTCCCTAACTCCTGCCGCGGTGGGGGCTGAGCTGGCCTCTCTGGGCGGATATCACGCCTACCTGATGAAGCGTTATGTGATGGTGCTGTCCCTGTTTGGCATCATGTGGACCCAACTGGTCGAGGGCCTTTTTATGCTGGCCGCCATCGTCATCACCGTCACAACGCTATACCGCTCCTTATATCCAAAACAAGCGTTATTGTAAAAGTTCCTTGGCCACAAGCCAGCTCTCCATAAAGATGTTAAGGGCAAGACGGACCGCAACAGTCCGTCTTGCTCTTTTTCTCCACTTGAACTTCCCATACCGCAGCCGCAGCAGAGCCTTCTTACATCACTTGCCCCCAGCAAAAATAGCGATAGCAAAATACACATTGCAGCACCGCCATCCCCGCAACCAAGGCCACCGTCAGTTTTGGCTTTCCCTCCAACTCATCGGCAGCGAAGAAAAAGCAGGGTATCGCGCAGGAGAGATATCTTCCCGCACTGAGAAGCCAGGAAAGACAGTAGTTCAAAATAAAGTAGACAAACCCATAGAGCGTAAACATACTCCTGTGCTTTTTCCAGCTCCGCCATAGGAGAAGAGCAAACAGAACAAACAGCGCCAGTTCCGGGATCCACATCTCCCAACGCGTCGTTACGCTGTGCCAGGTAAAGGCATTGCGGGCCAAATAGGCCAGGACCTCCGGAAACCACATAAATCCTTGGCTCCAATGCTCCTGCATCTCTATAAAGGCAAACGGCTTGCCGGTAACATAGAAATTCAAGCCAAAGTAGATCGCACAGCCCAGAACCGGTGCCATCAAAAGCGGAAGGCGTATCCCCACTACTCTAAACGCCTCTCTCCTCTCTTCGCCGCGCTTCGCAAGAGGCTTCACTTGACAAAATATCTCCGCGCAGGCTGCGCCAATAAGCAGCACTCCCTGCATCCGGGTCAAGGACGCCAAGATCCCCCATGCCGCCGCCCTCCCCCACTGATGACGGTAAATGCGGTAGAGCCCCGCTGAGGTCGTAAGGAAAAAAAGGCTCTCTGTCATGATCCCGCCAAAAAAGAAGGAAAAGGGAAACGTCCACAACAGCAGGAGCGTGCGGCGGGCTATCCTATCCCCATATTCCTCCGCAGCCAAGCGGTACAGATACACGTTCCCCCCCGCAAAGCATATTCCGCTTACCAGCATTCCCGCCACCGCGGTATTGGGAAGGATCCAGGCCGCCGCCCGGATCAACCACACGTATAAAGGAAAAAAGACCAAAAACAATGGCTTTCCATCTTCAATGTACCCGCTGTAGCCCCATTCAGCCAAATGGATATAGTGCGGCGCGTCCCACCGAGCCCAAAGCTGCGGAAGCTCTGCAAGGCTCAGTCCCGCCCCGGACACTCCGTTGTAAAGCGCCAGACTTCCAAAGGCAGCACCCGCCCGAAAAATCAAGGCCGCCAGAAACACCTTTCCCAACGTCGCCGCATCTGGGACCATCCCCCGCCGAAAGGGCAGCGCATCGGAAAATGGTCTTGGCAGATCTGCCCCCCCCTGAGCGAACCACCGAAGTACCAGTGCGCCAAAGGCCAGAAGGAAGCCTCCTGTAGCTGCCAGATCCCAAAAACTCCTCATAGTAAACCTCCATCGCTTTACAGTATATCACAGAGACAAAATTTTCGCAAATAATTCTCATCTTTTCCCTCAATCAACTGTTGACAAACCGGTATCAACCTGTTACAATTTGGTTACAACTTTTGAAATAAAACTGTAATATTTCTGGAGGATCCCATGGTTGAAAAGAAAACTGATATTCCTCTGACCTATAAGGGTCATCCCCTGCGCAGAAAAGACAATCTCATCTACTATGGCAGCATGGCTGACAAGTATATTATCGCTCTTCAGGTCCTTGCGACGCAGAAGGAGGGCGACATGGATGTGGCCAGTAAGGTTTCTGTCCAACTGCAGCTTACCGATCCCGATTTGAAAAGCCGGGACCGAGTGGTAAAAAAGAGCGAGAAATCCAATCTCTATGACGCCATGGATGTTGGAGCCATCTGGCTGGAGCGCGCTCTGGCCGGTAAGTAATATCCCTTTCCCATTATATACAAAAGAACCCAGAGAGAAAGGAAGTCCGGGACCCATGTCTTTTTTTAGAAAGCTGCTTCGCTTTACCCTACTTAGCTGTATCCTCACGGTCTTCTTTGCCGTTGGCGCCTCTGCCGCTAGTTTGGGCGTAGGTACGGTCACTGCTGACGCTCTCCGGCTTCGTTCTGACGCCGCGTCTGACGCCGCTATCCTGGCAACCGCCAACAAGGATGATGTAGTGGTAGTACTGGAGGAAGTCGATGACGCTTGGTTCCGGGTCGATTTCAATACCATTGAGGGTTATATGTCCCGCGGCTTTGTGGAACTGGCGCTCACCGCTGAAGTAGATCTTGGTTATGGTCGGGTCATGACCAACGGCGCCCCCCTCAACGTCCGTTCCGGCCCCAGTACAGATCATGATCAGGTAACCACCCTCTATAGCGGTTCGGTGGTCTCTCTTCTGGGTATGGACAACGGCTGGTATAAGATTGCTTATGAGGATTTCGAGGGCTATGTTTCCAGTGATTACATCCTTCCTTGTCTGGATACCACCGGCTCTCGCGGCGATGGCGATATCGTGACGCCTCTGGGCCAACAGGCCGTGGAATATGCCATGCAGTATTTGGGCGTCCCCTATGTATGGGGAGGTAATGGTCCCAATTGTTTCGATTGCTCCGGCCTTACCAAATATGTATACGGCCATTTTGGTTATACTCTAAACCGCACCGCCTCTGCCCAGCTCTCAAACGGCGTATCCGTTTCCCGCAGCGAGCTTCAGCCCGGCGATCTAGTTTTTTTTGACAACGGGAAGGTGAGTACCCCCGTCTCCCACGTGGGCATCTACATTGGCAACGGACAGTTTATCCACGCCTCTACCAACAGCTACTGTGTAGAGATCAGCAACCTCTCCGGGCACTACCTCAATACATATGTCTACGCTCGACGCATCTTCAACTAAATCAAATCTTTCTGCCGCCGTCCCCATCCGCCGGGACGGCGGCTCCTTTTCCCTTTAACAGAAAACCGGGCCCTGGCAAAATCAGGGCCCGGCCTTTCTTTCTTCCTTACTCCTGCGGGGGAACATCCCCAGCCAGCGGCTCCACAGGAGCCTTAGGGGCTTCGGGCATATCTTTGCTTGGCTCAGCCTCCACAGAGGGAGCCTCCGGAACAGGGATCACATCCGCATCCGCAATTCCGCCCTCGGTCTTCAGCTCCTCGATACGGTTTCGGTTCTCCTCAATGTTCACCTTAGCGGCGGTGATTTTCTCACACAGAGCGGCGTATGCCGCCTCAGGGGCCATACCACGCTCCGCATAGTAGAGTTTACCGATTTCGATGTACGCCTTTTTAATGGTATCCTCCTCGCCCACATTGGCAAGATTCAGCTTGGCAATCTCTCCGATCTGCTTGGATTTGCTCATGCCGGTTTGAGCCAGGTCTTTGGCCTTGTCTTTGATGCTGTCAAAATCAAAAAATGCCATAGGTCGTCCCTCCTGTTATTTTTGGAATCCTGCTTTCATTTTACCTTCTTTTCTTCTCTGGCGCAAGTCAAATCCGCCGAAATTAAAAATCTCTTCATACTTTTCTCAAGACACTCCCCTCCTTCCCTCGCCATACAATGATTTGGGCGGGCTCCCTGCCCGCTCAAACTGAAACGGGAGTGATCTTGATATGACCCCTGAAACCTATATGCACCGATATCACGCCAGCTGTGGCTGTGAGGAGGAGTCCGCCGTAACCGCGGAGGAGCTGTTCCCCGCCTGTCCTCTGGCTGCCGCCGAGACCGGTCGAGAGGGATGTGGCTGCGGCCAAACCGAGCCAACCCCCGCCCCCCTTCCCACATGCTGCTGCAAAGCCTCGATGGTGGAGGCTCTGCGCCTGCTGTGCAACACAGAGTTGGCCGAGGTGGTGGATTTTGACGCCTTCTTCTTCCTCACCGATTTCCTGGCGGTGGGGGGCAACTTGAGCGTTCCCGCCACAGGCCCGGATAATATCGCCGGTCTGGCCGCCTCCTTCCAGCGGTTCTCCCCCTGCAATTGCGACCTGATCGACGTGAGCGGCACCGCCTATTTTTCCACTCCCGGCCCCACCACTTTGGCCCTAGATGAGATAGATCAGCTTTCCCTGTGTTCCGTGAAGGCCCTAGCCTTTGACCTAGTCGATCCCACCACCCCCGAGGAAACGGAGACCGCCATCTACCGCCGGGCCCTGCGGTATCTCCGCCGGACCATCCAGGCCGAGGGAGGCACCACCTCTGGCTGTGGGACCTGCGGCGCCCACTGCGACTGCGATGGCTGCTGCTGTGACGAGGGGCTTCTGGCCGAACTGGCCACCCGGAATTTGAGCCGTCAGGCTACCCTGACAGTGGGTCCTCTGGTGCTTCAGGACGTGACCGTGCTGGGTTCCATCGGCTCTGTATTGGTGCTGGCAGACGAGGCTCAGCGGAGGATCTATTTTGTCTGCGTCTCCGGGGTGGAAGCCTTGGGCTGACAAAAGGAAAACCCATAAAGCACACCTAAGAGGAGCCAAAAGAGAGCGGAGGCGGCCTGAGCCGTCCCCGCTACATATCGAAGAAGGTGAGTTGGGTATCCCCATATGGCCGCTTGGCGGCGGAGATGATGTGCTTCATTTCATAGAGAAGTCCCCGCTCCCCGCACCGCCGGGAGAACGCCGCCCACAGTTCTTTTGCTCTGGGACTGACACACCAGTACCGATCTCCGTACTGCTTCGCATACTTCTCCCTCACGCCGGGAAAGTGGCGGACAAGCTGTTCATAATAGTAGGCCCGCTGCCGGTCTCGAAGGGTCATGCCGAAGGCGGGATAGACGAACCGGGCGCCAGCCTGGGCGGCGGCGTCCACCACCGCCAGAACGTTCTCCTCCCTATCCCCCAAAAAGGGCAGCACCGGCATCAGAACGATCCCCGCGAATATTCCCCTTTGGGACAGGCCTTCCAGTGCCCTCAGCCGCCGAGAGGGGCTGGGCGCCCCCGGCTCTATCTTCGAGGCCAGGGCGTCATCGGTGGTAGTCACGGTCAGCTTGCAGATCACCGGAGACCGGGCCTGAATATCGGCATAGAGGTCGGCGTCCCGGAGGATCAGGTCCGACTTGGTGCACACCGCCCCCCCACACTCATAGGCATGGATGAGCATCAGAGCCTTTCGGGTCAGCTCCAGCTCTTTTTCCAGGGGGTTATAGGGGTCGGACATGGAGCCCATGGCGATAAAGGCAGGCTTCACCTTACGCCGTAGCTCATTCCGTAGAAGTTCCAAAGCCTTTTCCTTCACCTTCACCCGGTCAAAGTCGTCGTCTCCGTAGCACTCGCTGCGGCTGTCGCAGTAAATACAGCCGTGGGGGCAGCCCCGGTATAGGTTCATGGTGTGGTCGGTGCCGAACCAGTCGGTGGACTTATTGCGGGTGAGGATGTGTTTGGCGGGGATATATTCCATGGCCTTACACCTTCTGTTCCTGGAGGCAGGAATACACCTGCCCAATATCCGTTTCCTCCCAGGTCCTGCCGCCGTCAGCGGAGCGGTACAGGCACCCCGTCACATTGACGTAGCAGACCCCGTCCCGGTATCCAAGGCTGGTGGTATACGTGTCAAAATCAACCGTTTTCAGCATATTCAGATTTTCATCCAACAGGAGGACCTGTTCTATGGTCACGGCGGCCTGGGCGGAAGTTGCACAGAGGCAGAGGGTCAGGGCAAAGAGAGCGGTGACCAACCATCTTTTTTTCATGGGTGTCTCCTTTCTCTTCAAGTGGAACAGGCGGCGGGGGCAAACCTCCGCCCTACGATTTCTTTTGGAAGGCGAAAAACCTCTGGCCAAAGTAGTTCAGAACCGTGTAGAGACCCATACCTCCCAGCTTGGTGAGCCGTTCCAACCAGATACCGGTGAGGCCCATGGCCCCCAGGACCGTCCCGCCCAGGGGCTGGGCGATGGAATAGGCCAGAACATAGCACACCGCCACGTTGAGGGCAAATTTTACCGCCGAGCGGCCCATGGTCTCCCGGCTTTGAAAGGTAAATCTCCGGTTGAGAAAGAAACTCATCACCGCCCCGGCCACATAGGCGATGGCGGTGGAGGACCAGTAGCCCAGGCCCTCCAGCAGGATCATAAGGACGGCGGAAAGGAGGGTATTCCCCACCCCCACCAGCAGAAATTTGGGGATGGAGGCGTCCAAGAGCTTATTTTTCATCGTCCAGCACCTCCCGGATGAGAAACCGGGGACGGGCCTTGGTCTCCAGGTAGATCTTTCCGATATACTCCCCGATGATCCCCAGGGACAGGAGGATCAGCCCGCCGATGGCCCACACCGAGCAGATGACGCTGGCCCAGCCAATGATGGTCTCCCCCATGGCCCAGCGGATCACAGAGTAGATGAGCATGGCGATGCTTACCAGAAAAATGAAAAAGCCCAGTCCGGTGATCATCTTCAGGGGCTTGGTGGACAGGCTGGTGATCCCTTCCATGGCAAAGGCCAGCATTTTTTTGAGGGGATATTTGCTCTCCCCCGCAAACCGCTCCCCCCGCTCATACTCCACCGTCCCTGTACGATAGCCAACCATAGGCACCATACCGCGGAGGAAAAGGTTCACCTCTTTAAACTCCGCCAGTCCCTCCAGGGCCCGCTTGGACATGAGGCGATAGTCGGCGTGGTTGAACACCGTCTCAGCCCCCATCAGATTCATGACCCGGTAGAATCCCTCAGCGGTAAAGCGCTTAAAGAAAGTGTCCTTTTTCCGGGAGGAACGGACTCCATAGACGATATCACAGCCCGCGTAATACTCCTCCACCATTCGGTCCACCGCGTCCACATCGTCCTGAAGGTCGGCGTCCATGGAAATGGCCATATCACAGCGGTCCTTAGCGGTCATCAGCCCTGCCAAAAGAGCGTTCTGATGGCCCCGGTTCCGGGTCAGATCTACCCCGAAAAAGATAGGATCGGCCTGATGGAGAGAGGATATCAGCTCCCAGGTCCGGTCTTTTGAGCCGTCGTTGACAAAGAGGATCCGACTCTTTTCGCTCACCTTCCCCTGGCTAACAAGGCTTTCTACCTTTTCCTTCAATCTCTTGGAGGTCTCGGGCAGGACCTCCTCCTCGTTGTAACAGGGTACGACGATGTATAGAATATCCTTCATGGGATCAACTCCTCTTTTTCCGCTTGCTTTAAAACATTATACCCCATTTCGCCAAAAAAGGGAAGCCACAAAGCATAAGCACTGCTCTGTGACCTCCCTATTCCAACAGCCGCTCCCGCAGGTGATCCATGGCCTTTCGTTCAATGCGGGAGACCTGGACCTGACTTACCTTTAAGATCTTTGCCGTTTTGTCCTGAGTCAGGCATCGGAAGTATCGCAGCTCTATCACCTGCCGCTCCCGCTCAGACAGGGTTTGGATCGCCTCCCGAAGGGCCATCCGCTCCAGAAGCCCCTCCTCCATTCCCTCATCCCCTACAAGCTGCTCCAAAGTAAGTCCGTCCCCTATATCCATCTGGAGCGATGATACCGGAGCATTGGCGGTCTCCGCCGCGGCAATATCCTCCGGCTCCAGACCGGTCTCTTCCGCCAGCTCTGAAAGGGTCGGTTCCCTCCCCAAGGCTGTCTGAAGTTTATCCCGGGCTTTCTGGATACTCCCCCCCCGTTCCCGAAGCCCCCGACTCACCTTTACCGCTCCATCATCCCGAAGGAAGCGCCTGATCTCCCCGGCGATTTTTGGTACGGCATAGGTAGAAAATTGACACCCGAAAGCGGGGTCAAAACCCCGGACCGCCTTCACAAATCCCAAACATCCCAGCTGATACAGATCCTCCGGATCCACTCCTCTTCCAAAATAGCGGCGGACCACACTCCACACAAGACGATCATTTTCCTCCAGAAGCCGCCCGCAGGCGGTGTTATCTCCCTCCCTGGCCGCCTCCAGCAGGGACAGAGTATCCGCGCTCATCCTCCCAACCGCCTGGAGACCCGGCGGCGCATGGTCACTGTAGTCCCCTTCTCCTGAACGGACCGGACCTTCAACGTGTCCATAAAGCTCTCCATAATAGTAAAGCCCATGCCGGAACGGTCTGCGCCTCCCGTAGTATAGAGAGGCTTTCGGGCCCTATCCACATCAGGTATGCCCACCCCGGAATCCTTGATGACGATCTCCAACGTGTTGTCCTCAAAAAGTCTCAGCCGCATAGAGACTACCCCTAATCTGTCCGGATAGGCGTGGACAATACAGTTGGTCACGGCCTCGCTGACCGCCGTCTTGATGTCATTGATCTCATCCAGCGTGGGATCCAGCTGGGCGGCAAAGCAGGCCGCCGCTGTCCGGGCAAAGCCCTCGTTAGTACTGCGGCTTAAAAAGGTCATTTTTGCCTCATTGATCGGCTTCATATGTATGTCCTCCTTAATTTAAAAAGGGTATGAGCTTGTCCACCCCAGCCGCCCGCAGCACCTTTGCGGCATGGGGAGGCACCTGACGGAGGGTCATGCCTCCTCCCAGTTCCTTCATCCGTTTATAGCTTCGCAACACCACGGCAATGCCCGATGAGTCCATAAAACTGACTCCGCCAAGATCCAATTCCAGACTTTGGGGCAAAGCGGCGTCGATTTCCCTGCCCAGCTGGGCCATCAAATCCTTGGCGGCGTGGTGATCCACCTCCCCGGCGATCTTGGCCGTCAGGGTTTGACCCGTTTCCATACAGCTTACAGGCATAGGAGGCCCTCCTTTTCTTTGACGTATATAAAAAAATCGCTGTATACCAACATTTGGTATACAGCGATTATAGCTTGTTTCCTTTATATATTTTGTCAATAAATGGGAGCAAACCAGGTAAAGACCCATTTATCTCCCACCCTTTGATAGGGAAACTCATGGACTTCCCTCCCCACCACTGCGGAGAGCGTCTCTGCGTCCAGCAGCTCTACCTCCGCCCGGACGATACAACTCACCGGTTCACTCTCCAGAGGCCACTCCACCGACAGGGTCAATGCCCCTTTGGTAACGTCGGTCCCTCGCGCTCCCTCTCTTACATAGAGCTGACCGTTGATTTCCACATACTGTTGTCCGTCCAGAGGCAGCAAATTATCCACCACCTCATCGGAGAACAGGGTCTTTAAATAGCCCCGCAAACTGTCCATATTGGGAAAACGCTCATCGGCCACCTTCGCATAGAGAGCTCCATCCAGCTCCACCTTCTCGTCCTGATGGGCGTCCAATGTCTTCACCGCGAACCAATTGTACGCCTCGCAAGCCGCCCGGTACGCAGCCAGCACCTCCTCATCTGTAGGGCGAGAAGGCAACTCCGGGGTGGGGGACGGCTCCGGCTCTGCTGTGGGCTCAACAGCAGGTTCCGGAGTGGGGGCTGCCGTCGGCTTTGGCTCAGGAATCGGCTTGGGCGTCAACGTCGGCATAGGAACGGGCGAGGTGACGACCGCTGTGGGAGCAGGCTCTGGTGTGGAAATTACCGCCGGCGTGACCGTGGCCGATGCCGCAGGTGTAACGGCAGCGGTCACTATGGCCGTAGGCTGTGGGCTGGATGTGGGTACGGCGGACGGAGTCGCCTCCTCCGCCAGTTGACCACAGGCCGCCAGCCCAAAGGCCAGAACGGCAAATATGAGTATGAGATTTTTTTTCATGGATATGCCCCTCCTTTGGGCGGACAATCCCTCTCTCTACCCTATTCTATCCACTCTCGCTCAAACACACAACAACAAAATTATGACAAAAGCTCTCAAATGGTTACAACTCAGCCCATTGCGGCGGCGGACTCCTCCAGCTTCGCAATAAGAGCCTTAAGCGTCTCACACCGCTCCTTTTCAGCCGCCACCACCTGCTCAGGGGCCTTGGCCAGGAAGCCGGGGTTCTGGAGTTTTGCCTCCAACCCGGCCAACTGACCCCGCTTCTGGTCCAGCTCCTTCTGGATCCGGGCCTTCTCCTTCTCCAAATCCACCAGCTCTGCCAGGGGAATAAAGACCCGGGCAGCGTGGGTGATGACCTCCACTAAGCCCTGAGCGGCGGCGGCAGAGCTGGAGGGACCATCAGATACCCCCGTCACCGTCACGTCACTGGCGTAGGCCAGCCGTTTCATCAGGGGGATCCCCTGGGTAAAGATATCGGTCTCCGCCGTGGAGATAGTGAGGTGGGCTTTCTTGGAGGGGGGCACATTCAGCTCCGCCCGCTTGCCCCGGATAGCCCGGGTCACCTCTATGAGCAGGTCCACCGCCTTCTCCTCCGCCGGGAAGTCCAGCTCCGACTTCCGCTCCGGCCACCTTTGGAGCATGAGGAAGTCCCCCTCATGGGGCAAAGACTGCCAGATCTCCTCAGTGAGGAAGGGCATGAAGGGATGAAGGAGCTTCAGTGTCTCGGTAAGGACGTAACACAGCACATTCTGGGCATTCTCTTTGGCCTGGGGATCCTCCCCCTGGAGCCGGGCCTTGGTAAACTCAATATACCAGTCACAGTAGTCGTCCCAAATGAAGTCATAGACCTTCTGGGCCGCCACCCCCAGCTCATAGGCGTCCATGTTCTCAGTGACCCCGGGAATGAGGGCATTGAGCTTGGAGAGGATCCACTTATCCTCCTGAGTCAGCTCCTTGGGAAGCGCTACCTTGTCGATGGTCAGGTTCATCTGAACAAAGCGGCTGGCGTTCCAGATCTTGTTGGCGAAGTTCCGCATGGCTTCGCACCGCTCGGGGAGGAAGCGCATATCGTTTCCGGGGGAATTGCCCGTCACCAGGTTAAAGCGCAGGGCGTCGGCGCCGTACTGTTCGGCCACCACCAGAGGATCCACCCCGTTGCCCAGGGACTTGGACATCTTCCGGCCCTTGTCGTCCCGGACCAGACCGTGGATGAGCACCGTGTGGAAGGGGGGCTTTCCCGTATGCTCACAGGCGGAGAAGATCATCCGGGCCACCCAAAAGAAGATGATGTCATAGCCAGTGACCAGAACATCGGTGGGATAAAAGTACTTGAGATCCTCGGTGTCCTCCGGCCAGCCAAGGGTGGAGAAGGGCCACAGGGCGGAGGAAAACCAGGTGTCCAGCACGTCGTCCTCCTGGTGAATGTGCGTACTTCCACAGTGACAGCACTGGGTGGGGTCGGTCTCTGAGACGGTTAGCTTGCCGCACTCGTCACAGGTCCAGGCAGGGATCCGGTGTCCCCACCAGAGCTGGCGGGAGATACACCAGTCCCGGACGTTCTCCATCCAGTTGATATAGGTCTTGGAGAACCGGTCGGGGACGAACTTGGTCTCCCCCTCCTTTACCACTCGGAGGGCCTCTTTGGCCAGGGGCTCCATCTTAACGAACCACTGAGCAGAAATGAGGGGTTCCACGTCGTGGTGACAACGGGAGCAAGTTCCCACATTGTGCTGGTGGCTCTCCACCTTCACCAAATACCCCTGCTCCTCCAAGTCGGCAACAATAGCCTTTCGGGCCTCATAGCGGTCCATACCGAAATACCGGCCATAGCCCTCCACCACCACGCCGTGGTCGTCCAAAACCCGGATGGTCTCCAGGTTGTGCCGCAATCCCACCTCAAAGTCGTTGGGGTCATGGGCGGGGGTCATTTTCACACAGCCGGTACCAAATTCCAGGTCCACATACTCATCGGCCACAATGGGCATCTCCCGGCCCACCAGGGGCAGAACGCACTTTTTTCCCACAATGTCCCTGTACCGCTCGTCGGCGGGATTCACCGCCACACCGGTGTCGCCCAGCATAGTCTCCGGCCGGGTGGTTGCTACGATAACGTACTTATCCTTTTCCCCCTGAATAGGATAGCGGATATGCCAGAGATGGCCGGGCTTGTCCTGGTACTCCACCTCCACATCGCTGAGAGCGGTGACGCAGTGAGGACACCAGTTGATGATCCGGGAGCCCTTATAAATAAGGTCCTTGTTATAAAGGCTCACGAACACATGGCGGACGGCCTTGGAAAGGCCCTCATCCATGGTGAACCGAGCCCGGTCCCAGTCGCAGGAAACTCCCAGCTTCTTCTGCTGCTCCACGATGCGGGCGCCGTACTTGTGCTTCCAGTCCCAAACCCGGTCCAGGAACTTCTCCCGGCCCAGGTCGTAGCGGGAAAGACCCTCGGTCTCCCGCAGGTTCTCCTCCACCTTGGCCTGGGTAGCGATGCCGGCATGGTCGGTGCCGGGAACCCACAGGGCGGCGTAGCCCTCCATCCGCTTGAAGCGGATAAGGATGTCTTGGAGGGTACAGTCCATGGCGTGGCCCATATGGAGCTGGCCTGTCACGTTGGGGGGCGGCATAACGATGGTGAAAGGCTTCTTGCTGGGGTCCCGGTGCCCCCGGAAGCAGCCAGCCTTCTCCCACATCTCGTAGATACGGCCTTCCACCTCCTGGGGTTCGTAGGCCTTGGGCAGTTCCTTGCTCATATCAAACACTCCTCTTTTGAAATGGTTTTCTTTGTCAACAGTCCCTCCGCCTCCATGCGGATGGCGTAAAAGATCTGAATATTCACCGGTTCATTTTGTATCGTTTCCTGTATTTGCAATAGTCTTCTCTTCCCTACCCGGCGGTCCAAGATTGCAAAAATCCGAACGATCAAATTTTCACTCTGCATGCTTTTTTCAATGCTTTGATTGTCAAATTCCCGAAATGCATCATAAAAATCTCTTTGGTCAAAGGCACCAAGGCTGAGATGGTCATCATTGATCTCGTAATACCTATAATGCCATCTATGCCATGTATTAAAATAGTTCCCTTTCAGGATTTCTTTTCCGTCTAGCTGGATCGCCGCTCTTCCCTCATCGTCGGCACTCCTGCGATACGTTGTCGCATAATACTGGATATGCCCTTTTAGGCAGTCAGCCAGGTATTCCTCCTCCAGCTTCCTGCGCATCCCGCTCCAGCTCGTCATCTCCGATTCCTCTCCTCGATCCTGCTATCGGATTTTTGCGATTTCTTTGCCCAGCTTTTCTGTGAGGAAAGCCTCCAACTGCGAAGCATCTCCCTGAATCAGTGCCCGCTTCGGCAGAAGCATTGCGTGACGTTTATCCAAGAAAAGAAAATACCGTTCCTGGTAGTAAAAGGCTCCGACGACCGCCGAATAGGGATAGGAGCTCTCTCCCTTCACACTTTTTCCATAAACGCTCTCCTCCCCCAGCGTTACCGTGAACTCCTCCTCACCTTCCACCATCATGCGTTTGATGCGCCAAGCGGTACCCTGGTGATAAAAAAGAGAAAGGGCCAGAAAAAGCACTCCCGCCGCAAGAAGTATGACCCCAACCAGCTTGCTCCCGGGCGAAAACAGCAACCACCCTATCGCCAAATAGGCCGCACCCAGCAGGGCTAGCACCGCTCGGTAAACCAGCGCCCTCTTTCGGCGGTAGGTCTTGGCGGTCACCCTGCTGAGCGCATTCATATCCTCCAGGGTATAGTTGTATTGAAACTGATACATATTTCCCCTCCTGACACAAAAACGCCCTGAGCCACTTGGCTCAGGGCGAATTCCTTCATCCGCGGTACCACCTGAATTGGTTCTCATTACCCCTTAACGCGGGAGACGGCAAGACTTACTATCCTTCAGTCCTGCGGCTCAAGGGCGACCTTCCGTTCCAGGGTCATGGAGCCTTGCACCGGCCGGCTCCTCTCTCCGCTTTCCCTGGGACGTACTCCTCCCCGTCTCTGCCTCTAAATCTTTGTTCAGTATACGCAAAATTCAGTCAGAAGTCAAGGGAAATCACGTTTTCTCCAACGGCTTCCGCAGAAACGCCAGTTTGGTCTCGGAACAGACCACCGCCAGGAAGATCACGGCAAAGCCCAGGAGCAGGCGGACTGTCACCGGGTCCCCATAGAAAATCACCGAGAACAGCACTCCAAACACCGACTCCAGGGACAGGAGAATGGCCGCTGAGGAGGGGTCGGACCAGACCTGCCCCACATTTTGGAATAGGAGGGCCACCGTGGTACACATAATGGTCAGATAGAGCATCTGCACGATCAGATCCGGTCCAAGGAAGGCAGCGGTAGGGGGCATTTGGAACAGGAAGCCCAGTATCCAGGCATAAAGGGCGGCAAAGGCAAACTGGAACACGGTCAGCAGGTAGATATCCTTACCGGGAGACACCTTCGCCACCGCCACGATATGAGAGGCGTAAAAAACTGCTCCCACCAGGGTAAGACTATCCCCGGGAGTAATGGAAAAGCCTTCGTTCAAAGATACCAGCCCCACCCCCGCCACACAGAGGACCGCCGCCAGGATATTGTAGATATCCGGTCTCTTTCCCATCACCACCCAGTAGAGAAAAGGCACCAACACGCAGTAGACCGCCGTCAGAAAGGCGTTTTTGGATGGGGTCGTGAGGGCGATGCCGAAGGTCTGGACCGAATAGGCGGCAAAAAGAAAACCTCCTATGATGGCGCCCCTCCACAGGTAGTCGGGAGTGAGATCCCTCCATCTTTTCCAGCATATCAGCGCCAGCAATACCGCTCCCCCAGTAAAGCGAACGGCTAAGAGGAAAAAGGTGGGGATCACATCTACCGCGCCCTTCATGATAAAGAAAGAGGAGCCCCAAATAAGGGCGGCAGCAAACAGCATGGGCTTAGCCAAGCGGCGCATCAGTGTCTCGTTCAAGGTTGTCACAACTCCTTAAATATGGTAGAATAATCAGGCAGAAATGAGGTGGATCAATGAAAAAGCTAGCCGAGGACTTCTATGCCCGGGATACTTTGACAGTAGCCAAGGAATTGCTTGGGAAATATCTGGTCCGGGTGACGGCCGGTCTTCCCCTCACCGTTCGGATCACCGAGACGGAGGCCTATATTGGGCGTTTGGACAAAGCCTGTCATGCATATGGCTACAAGCGGACCGCCCGGACCGAGACCCTGTTCGCCCCGCCGGGGACCGCCTATATCTATCTCATTTATGGGATGTATCACTGCCTTAATTTTGTCACTGAGGCAGAAAATGAGCCCGCAGCCGTTCTCATTCGCGCAGGAGAGGTGCTCTCTCCCTCCGACCTGGATCCCATCTCTATACGTCGATTCGGCTGTGAGGCCCGTCAAATGTCAATCTATCAGCGGAAAAATTTTCTTAATGGTCCAGGAAAGCTCTGCAAAGGCCTGGAGCTCACCAAAGCTCAGAACGGCATTTCCCTGACCGGGGACACTCTCTATGTGCTGGACGCCGGCGAGGAACCCCACAAGGTCCATGTGAGCAAACGCGTCGGTATCGACTACGCCGAGGAAGCGGTGGATTTTCCCTGGAGGTTTTATCTATGATCTTTTTTGACTTGGACGGCACTCTCATCGACTCCAACGGGGTCTGGCTCCAGGTGGACCACACCTTTCTGGGCCGCCGGGGACTGGAGATCACCCCGGAATATACATACACTGTGGGCCACTCTATCTTCCCAGTGGCCGCGCAGTTCACCAAACGCTACTATCACCTGGAGGACAGTGCGGAGGACATCATGGCCGAATGGAGGGCTTTGGCCTACGATGCCTATGCCCACACCATCCCCCTGAAGCCAGGGGCTCTGGAACTGCTGGATAAGCTCCGGGAAGAAGGCCGCGACATGGCCCTCCTTACCGCCGGGCTTCCCGAGCTTGCCAAGGCGGCGCTCCTTCGCCACAAGCTTGAAGTTTACTTCCGTGGACTTTTCTTTGCCCAGGACGTTGGGCTGGAGAAAAAAGACCCGAAGGTCTACCACATTGCCGCCGATCAGTTCGGCGTCTCCTCTGCTGACTCTGTCCTGGTAGAAGACGCGCCCCACAACTGTATGGCCGCCCGGGCAGCCGGGTTCCGGGTGGTAGGGATCTACGATGACTTTTATGCCCAGCAGTGGGATCGGGTCATTAAAAACAGTGACCGGGCTGTAAAAAGCCTCCATGAACTTCTCCACGGCGCCTGGTTCTAATTGGAGGGCAGAGCATACCGCTCTGCCCTCCGGTTTTTACAACTTCTCCATATACTGAGCCGCCGAACGAAGCATCAGCTTTTTGGTCCCCACATTATCAAAAGCCACCTCGATCAAGGCGTCGTTACCCATCTTGGATAGTGACAGGATCATCCCTTTTCCAAACGCTTTATGCATCACCATCTCCCCCTTCCGGAAATCAGGCAGAGGGGGCGCCGCTTTGGCAGCAGCTTTCAAAATAGACTGCTTACTGCGGGCCGTGCGGGCAGGTGGTGCGGAAAAGCCAGGCCGCCCCTGCCCGTATGCGGGCTTTCTTTCCGGATAGCCGCTTCTGGGAGGATATCCGCCAGCTGCGTAGCCGCCTCCGCCATAGGAATAACCACCCGAAGGCCGGCTCTCCCCATAGAACCCGCCGTCGTCATCGCTGTCCTCATAAAAGTCCCGCTCGGGCCGCCAATCCCGCTCCTCGATCCGCCACTGGCTGGACATGGGCGGCTGACCGCTCCGCTCCACCCGCTCTTCCGGAATCTCCTCCAAAAACCGTGAGGGCCGGTTGGCGGAGGTCCGCCCATAGAGCATCCTCTGGTTGGCACAGATCATATAGAGCCGCTCCTTGGCCCGGGTCATAGCCACGTAGCAAAGCCGCCGCTCCTCCTCCATCTCCTCTGCGTCTCCGATGGATCGGATCCCGGGAAAGATCCCTTCCTCCACGCCCACCACAAAGACCACAGGAAATTCCAACCCCTTCGCCGAGTGCATGGTCATCATCACCACACTCTCCTCATTGGGATCGTGGTTGTCCAGATCGGTATAGAGGGCGATCTCGTCCAAAAACCCGGAAAGAGAAGGCTCTTGCGCGTTGTCCAGGTAATTCTGAATGGAGCTCTGAAGCTCCCTCACGTTCTCCAACCGGGTCCGATCCTCCACCGTATCCTTTGCCTCCAGAGCGATGGCGTAACCGCTGTCTGCACAAAGGGCGTCGTAGAATTCGGTCAATGGCATCTCCCCCGCCTGTTGGTGCAAATTATTGATAAGGGACACAAAGGCCGCCAGTTTGGCCGCCGCCTTTTGCAGGTCGGGATACTCCCTGGCATGACTGATGACTTCCCAAAGGGAGCGTCCCGTCTGGACGGCAAGCTGCTGGGCGGTATCCACCGTCTTTTGCCCAATGCCTCTGGGCGGATTATTGATGATGCGCTGCAAACGCAGATCATCGCCGGGGTTGTTGACCACGCAGAGGTAGGCCAGCATATCCTTTACCTCCGCCCGGTCAAAAAACCGGGTGCCGCCGATAATACGGTAGGGCACACCGTTTCGCTTGAAAGCCATTTCCAGTTCCCGGGATTGGGCGTTCATCCGGTAGAGGATGGCAAAATCCTTCCAGTGCCTTCCGCCGGAATAACCCGACAGGATCTCCGACGCCACATACCGGGCCTCGTCATCCTGGTTCATCGCGGTATAGAGCTGGAGCTTATCCCCCTCCCCATGCTGGGTCCACAGCTCCTTTCCCTTGCGCCCGGTGTTGTTCTGGATCACACTATTGGCCGCCTTCAGGATATTCTGGGTTGAACGGTAGTTCTGCTCCAGCCGGATGGTCCGGCATGCCTTATACTGGTTTTCAAAGGAGAGGATATTCTCAATGGTCGCTCCCCGAAAGCGGTAGATGGACTGGTCGTCATCACCTACTACGCAGAGATTCTCATACCCCCCCGCCAAAAGGGAGGCCAGCTGGTATTGCAGATTGTTGGTATCCTGATACTCATCCACCAGCACATAATGGAATTTCCGCTGGTAGTATCTCCGGGTGTCCTCATCCTGCCGGAGAAGAAGGACCGTACAGAGGATCAAATCGTCAAAATCCAATGCGTTGGCGGCTCTCAGGCGCTTTTCATACTCGGCATAAATGGAGGCGATCCGCTGGAGCCGATAGTCCCCCGCCTTAGAGCACTCCTCCGTGTAGGCCGCGGCCAGCTTCATGGCGTCCTTGGCCCGGGAAATGTAGCCCAATACCGTCTTGGGCGGAAAAGCCTTATCGTCAATATTCTTCTCCTTTAGGATATCCTTGATCACCCGCTCCGAGTCGGCGGTATCATAGATGGTAAAGGAGGTGGCATAGCCCAGCTTATCGATGTCCCGCCGAAGGATCCGGGCACAGCAGGAGTGGAAGGTGGAGGCCCAAATATCGTTGGCCGAGGGTCCCAGCATCCGCTCCAGTCGCTCCTTCAGCTCCCCGGCAGCCTTGTTGGTAAAAGTGATGGCCAGAATGGACCAGGGGGCGGCGGGCTCCACCCGGCAAAGCCGCTCCGCCCGCTCCTTTCCCTCTTTGGCGGGTTGCTCTTTATACCGCTCCAGAAAGCTCAGATCCTCCGGGGTAATAAACTCAGAGACCTCATCACAGTCGGAACCCCTACCGTATTTCATCAGGTTTGCCACCCGGTTGATGAGGACCGTGGTCTTGCCGCTGCCCGCCCCCGCCAGCAGGAGAAGGGGGCCCTCGGTGGCCAGCACCGCCGTGCGCTGCTGGGGATTCAGATAGCTGAAGTCTCCCTCAATAACAGCGCGGCGGGCCTTGCAAAATCGGGTCTGTTCGCTCGTATCCAGCATAAAACCTCTCCTACTCTCTTTTTTCCGCAGTAGGTCTATTTTAATACAAACCATCCGCCCGGTCAACGGCGGGATTGACAAAGTTTTCAGGGTATAGTATATTTGTTCTATATATAGGATCCGTGTACCCGGAGGGTCCACCGATCCAGAAAGGAAGGCACACAGACTATGGAGCAACGGGAGCAGACGGTCAGGCTATGGTTTGATATGTGGCGGAAAAAGAAAGATACGGGCATCGGAGAGGTCTTTTCCCCCCATGCGGTCTATATTGAAAGCTGGGGCCCGGAATACCATGGCACGGATAAGATCAGGCACTGGTTTGAAGAGTGGAACAGCCGGGCCACCGTCCTCTGCTGGGACATTAAGCAGTTTTTTCACTGTGAGGAGCAGACAATAGTGGAGTGGTATTTCCAATCTGTCCAGAGCGGTGGCAGCCCGGAGGCCTTTGACGGCATGACCTTGATCCGCTGGGCCCCCGATGAAAAAATTGCCTTTCTACAGGAGTTCGGCTGCAATCTGAAGCGATATGACCCCTATGCCAATGGGCCAGAGCCGGAATTTCAATGTGAGCAAGCGCCCTGGTTTTGAGTTAAGGCTTTCTCTCTCCCCATTGTGCCCCTGCTTACCCCGAAAACATTTTTAGGGAGGTCAACTCATGGAAAACCTGATGTACATGATGATGCTTAAGAAGGACAAGACCTACAATCGGATAACAAAAAAGGTAATCACCGAGCATGTGGAAAATATCAGGCGGATGGATGATGAGGGGAAATTGGAAATTTGCGGTGTATTCAAAGGTTACCCCGGCATGGCGGGCATGTATATCTTAAAGGCTGAAAGCCGTGAGGAGGCGGAAGAGATCTGTAATATGGAGCCTCTGGTCATTGGAGGATATGCGACATATCAATTGGTCGCCCTGCAAATCGCAAATCGTGAAAATAACTATTTGCTGTAAAAAGTGGAGCGGGGGGTGTGGCCGGCGGGCCACATTTCGACGTGAGAAAAGAAATAGCAAATAGGGCCGGTGCTTTGCCCGGACACCGCCCCCCG
>CANPTT010000017.1 GCA_947577065.1 uncultured Pseudoflavonifractor sp. | reverse complement strand
GCTCCTCATGGACCTGGCGGGGGTGGAGTGCATCACGGTGGTGGGGGCCTCCTCCGACTCCGGCAGCGACCACGCCTGGAACATGGTAAAGCTGGAGGGGGAGTGGTACTGCGTGGACCCCACCTGGGACGCCACTTGGTTTGGGGACCTGCAGGGGGAGAAGCTGTTGGCCTCCACCCACCGCTACTTCAACGTGACCAGCGACTACATGAGGGAGACTGACCACCAGTGGGACTACAACAGCATCCCCGAGACCACCGCTGCCCGCTTCCGCTGGGATGGTATGAGCGTCCTTCCTTCATAGAGGCGGGCGCAGCCCGCCCAATTTCTCTCAGAAAAAGGGGGTCCTGCCAAGAAAAAATACATAGCCCCTCTGTGTATCCTGTCCCTCCTGCTGCTCTCGGGCTGTGAGCGGGAGGACCCTGCCCCCACCCCCACGGCGGCCCCGGTCCCCCTCTCTACCCTGGAGCTGCAGGTAGGGCTGGACGCCCCCTCCTTCTGGCTGGAGCTGGTCCGCTCCGGGGAGACGGGGGAACTGCGGGTGGACATCTATAAGGCCCAGGGGGACACAAAGCCCCTTCAGCAGTTTGCGGAGTGGTCCCCCGAGTATCAGCTTACCGGGCTGGTGGCGGAGGATGTGAACTTCGACGGCTATACCGACTTTCATTTCCTCCTCAACACCGGGACCCAGGGGGAGGAGTACTTCTCCTACTATATCTGGGACGGAGAAAAATTTGTTCCCGACCCTTATGGACTCAATGAGGTATGCTACGCCAATTTCCACCCGGAAACGAAAGTGGTGGAGAGTATTCGCGTTAGCAGTATTGCGTCCAGCAATGTAGAGCTTTACAGGTACATAGACGGGGAACTGACCCGTCTGCGGTGTTTACAGCGGTGGGATCCGTCAGGGAATGAGCAGAAATTGATGGTCCTCGACTGGAAGGACGGGGAATGGATCGTAGCCTACGAGACGGTCATTGACATTACAAAGTTGGAGCCCGGCGGAGAATTTGACCCGGAATTTTCCCATTGGTATGACCTGGATTATCACGGCAAACAATAATACCCGAAAGGATGGATACTATGCGCGTCATTACCGGAACCGCCCGGGGCAGGAAGCTGAGAGACCTCCCTGGTCTGGACACCCGTCCCACCACCGACAAGGTGAAGGAGTCCATATTCAATATCGTCCAATTCGACGTGGAGGGCCGGAAGGTTCTGGATCTCTTCGCCGGCACCGGCCAGCTGGGCATCGAGGCCCTGAGCCGTGGGGCGGAGAAATGCGTCTTTGTGGACCAGAGCCGGGAGGCGGTGAAGGTCATTGAGGAGAATGTCAAGACCACCGGCTTTGAGAACCAAAGCCGGGTGGCGGCGGGGGACGGGGTGAGCTTCCTTACCTCCTGCCGGGAGAAGTTCGGCCTTGCCTTTCTGGATCCCCCCTATAATTCCGACCTGCTGGAAAAGGCGCTGCGGAAAATGTCGGAGATTGACATTATGACTGAAAATGGTATAATTGTCTGTGAAAGTGCTCTGGATAAAGAGATGCCTATCCTGCCCGCCCCCTATGAGATGGGCCGGGATTACCGCTACGGCAGGATCAAGCTGACTCTCTATCACCGCCGCTCTACAGCGGAAGGATGTGACGCCCCTTGAAGATCGCCATCTATCCCGGCAGCTTTGACCCCATCACTCTGGGGCATCTGAATATCATCAAACGGGCCGCCGCCTGTTTTGATAAGCTGATCGTGGCCGTCATGGTGAATTCAGAGAAAGCGGATACGGGCCTGTTTACTCCGGACGAGCGGGTGGAGCTCATTCGCCGGACGGTGGAGAAGCTCCCCAATGTGGAGGTAGACCGCTCCTCCGCCCTGGTAGCCGAGTATGCCAGGGAGAAAAAGGCGTGTACTCTGGTAAAGGGTCTGCGGGCGGTGTCCGACTATGAGTATGAACTGCAAATGGCCCTTATCAATCGGAAGCTGAACCCCCGGCTGGAGACCATCTTTATCCCCTCCAGCACCAAATATACCTATCTTAGTTCCAGTGTGGTGAAGGAGATGGCGTCCTACGGCGCGGACCTGAGCGACTTTGTTCCCCGTGAGATCATTGGGGATGTGGAAGAAAAAATGAAAAGCAGGAGGAATCGATAATGGCGAGCGACGTCAATGAACTGCTGGATATGCTGTTTGAGATGATCGAAGAGGCCAAGGGGGTGCCCCTGTCCTCGGACAAGTGTATGGTGGACCGCACCGACGCCCTGGACCGGATCGATGAGATCCGCAGCGCCTTTCCTATGGAGCTGGCAGAGGCCAAGAAGTTGCTGGCTGCCCGGAATGATTATCTCGCCTCCGCCAAGCGGGAGGGGGATCTCCTCATTCAGCAGGCGGAGGAGCGGGCCAAGCAGATGCTGGCAGAGAACGAGCTGCTGGCCAAGGCCAAGCGAGAGAGCGAGGAGATGCGCCGAAAGGCGGAGGAGCTGTCCCGGGAGCTGAAGCAGGCCGCCAACCGCTATTGTGACGACGCTCTTCGCCGCACCGAGGAGGCAGTGGCCGAGGCATACGACGAGATCAAGAAGTCCCGCTCCCGATTTCGGGCCACCGCCGCCGGCATGGCCGAATCTGCTCAGCCTCAGCCCCAGAATAAGCCCTTTGACGCTGAGACCGAGGGCTGATCCGGTTTTCAAAAAAGCAAGCCCCCCGGAGAGAACGGATCCTCTCCGGGGGGCTTTGACTTTGAAGGAAGGGCCCTGGGTGGGATGAAAGTGGAAATCTCCTCCTACCCCTGCGGGAGGACCACCTTTTCCACCTGAAAATGGTCGCCCTCAACGGTCATGAGGGAAAGGGTGATCTCCTGGTCAAACCGGCGTTTGCCGCAGCTGCCCGGATTTAACCATAGAACGCCGCTCTTTTTCTCCTGGGAATATTTGTGGGAGTGACCGTAGACCACCACATCTACACTGTGGAGGTCCGCAGGGACGTCTTTCTTATTGTGGACCAGGAAAAAGTGGACGCCCTCAATGGAAAAGGTAAGGCTCAAAGGCAGGTGTTCCGCCCACTCCTTATCGTTGTTGCCCCGGACGATGTGGAGGGGGGCATAGCCTGAAAGGGTATCCACAATGGCCTGGGTATTGATATCTCCACCGTGAATGACGACGTCGGCCAGGGACAGATGCTCCAATACCTGGGGGCGCAGAAGACCGTGGGTATCAGAGAGGATAACGACGCGTTTCATACGGACTTCTCCCCGGCCAGGGCCGCCAGTTCCCGGTCAATGAGCTCCAAGGCAATCTGAAAGGCTGCGATGCGCCGGACGGTCAGGGTGTGCTGGGAGCGGCCCGGCGTCAGCTTCAAAAGGGCCTTTTCGCACTTGGAGAGGGTGGAGGCAATGGAACGCTTGGCCTTCTGCAGCTCCTGGATGGTGTAAGTGTTCATTTGTGACAAGCCTCCTATTGACGTCCCTTGCCGGTCAAGGCAGGACCCTTATTTCGGGAAGAGGCCCTGGATGAGGATCACCAGAACAAGAAGGGGAAGGAAAAACTGGAAATAGGGCTTCAGCCAGTGGGGCATCCGCACGCCCGTGCCTTCGTTGGCCTCTCTCAGGTAATTGTCATACCCCCAGCCCCACTTGGTGACACAGAACAGCAGGTACACAAGGGATCCCAGGGGAAGCAGCAGGTTGCTCACCAGAAAATCCTCAAAATCCAATACGTCCCGGCCGAGGATGCGCACCTCGCTCCACAGGTTATTGCCCAGCACGCAGGGAAGGCTGGCGATAAGGATGAACAGGCAGTTGAGGACGGAGGCCTTTTTTCGGGACCAGCCAAAGTTGTCGATGCAGTTGGCTTGGAGATTCTCAAAGACGGCGATGACGGTGGAGAAGCTGGCAAAGGTCATAAAGAGGAAAAACAGACTTCCCCAAAGCCGTCCGCCCGACATGTTGAGGAATACCTTGGGCAGCGTCATAAAGATGAGGGAGGGGCCGCTGTCCGGCTCTACCCCAAAGGAAAAGCAGGCCGGGAAGATGATAAGCCCCGCCATCAGGGCCACAAAGGTGTCCAGCGAACAGATGCGCACTGCCTCGCTGGTAAGGGTGTGCTCCTTTGTCATGTAGCTGCCGAGGACCTCCATGGCGGCGATGCCCAGGCTCAGGGTGAAGAAAGCCTGGTTCATGGCGGCGGTGATAACGCTGCCAAGGCCCGCATCCAGGGCCCGCGCAAGGTCGGGCAGAAGGTAAAACTTCGCACCCTCCATTCCGCCGGGGAGAGTCAGGCTATGGACAGCCAGCAGGGCGATAAGGCCCAGAAGACCCAGCATCATCACCTTGGTGATCCGCTCCAGTCCCCGTTGAAGCCCAAAGCTGCAAACCAAAAAGCCTCCCAGTACGGTGGCGGCCATCCAGCCGACCATCTCGCCTACGTCGGCACGCATGGCATGGAACACATTGTCAATGGCGGCCCCCTCCAGACCGGTAAAGGTGCCGACGGTGAACTTGAAAAAGTATCCCAGCATCCAGCCGGATACCGTGGTATAGTACATCATGAGCAGGCAGCAGCCCGCCACACAGAACCAGCCGTGGATGTGCCACTTACCGCCCTTGGGCTCCAATGCCTTGTAGCCTAGCACGGCGCTTTTTCTGCTGGCACGGCCCACCGCCAGCTCCATGGTAAGGACGGGCACGCCCATCAATACCAGAAACAGCAGATAAAACAGCACGAATATCCCGCCGCCATTTTGTCCCGTCACATAGGGGAATTTCCATACGTTACCGATGCCCACGGCACACCCGGCGCTTACCAACAAAAATCCCATCCGGGACCGAAAGCTTTCCCGCTCCATTCCGTTCCTTCTTTCCTTGTGTCATTGCGGCTCATTGGAATGAGCCGCTTGGATAGTATGATACTGGACAAAGAGGGAAAAGTCAATGGGTGGAAGTGTGGAAAGAAGAAGCCCGTGAACGGATAAGCCGTCCGCGGGGCTTCGGGGAACCGGTGAAAGGAAGGACAGACTGTGCGTATCATAATTTCTCCCGCGAAAAAGATGAACAGGGATATGGATAGCTTCCCGGTGGAGGCGCTTCCTCAGTTTATTGAGGAAGCGGAGCGGCTGCGGGCCGCCTTGAGGGCCCGGTCCGACCGGGAGCTCCAGGAACTGTGGAAATGCAATGACGCGCTTGCCAGGCTGAATGTGGAACGGCTCAGGGAGATGGAGCTGCGGCGGGGCCTGACGCCGGCTATTTTGGCCTATGAGGGGATCCAGTACCGCTATATGGCCCCCGGTGTAATGGAGAGCGAACAGTTGGAGTATCTTTGTGAGCATGTGCGGATCCTGTCCGGGTTTTACGGCCTGCTGCGCCCCCTTGACGGCGTGGCGCCTTACCGGCTGGAGATGCAGGCCCGCCTTTCCGTAGACGGACATAAGGACCTGTATGGCTTCTGGGGCGACCGTTTGGCGCGTCAGCTTTCGGAAGAGACAGACCTGGTGGTAAACCTGGCCTCCCGGGAATACAGCAGGGCGGTGGAGCCCTGGCTGCCGCAGGGAGTGCGGTTTTTGACCTGTGTCTTTGGGGAGCGAAGGAATGGCAGGGTCGTGGAAAAGGGGACCATGTGCAAAATGGCCCGGGGCCAGATGATCCGCTGGTTGGCGGAAAATGGGGTGAAGGACCCCGCTGCTATAAAAGAATTTTCTGATCTGGATTACTGTTTTTCTTCCACGGATTCTGCGGATAATATCTATACATTTATCAAAGGAGGACGGTAAAATGTTGGAAGTCGGTATGAGGGCCCCGGAATTTACTTTGTCGGACAAGGATGGAAAGCAGGTGTCATTGTCTGACTTCGCTGGAAAAAAGGTGGTGTTGTACTTTTATCCCAAGGACAATACCCCCGGCTGTACCCGACAGGCATGCGCCTTTGGGGAGGCCTACCCGCGGTTTCAGACGAAAAATGTGGTGGTGATCGGCGTCAGTAAGGATCCCGCTGCCTCCCACCAGCGGTTTGCCGAGAAGTATGCCCTGCCCTTTATCCTGTTGTCCGACCCTGAGCTCACGGCCATCAGGGATTACGGCGTGTGGCAGGAAAAGAAGAATTACGGCAAAGTGAGTATGGGCGTAGTGCGGACCACCTTTGTCATTGACGAAGCCGGCATGATCGAATTGGTGATGCCGAAGGTAAAGCCGGATACCAACGCAGAGGAGCTTTTGGCCTATCTGGAGAGGGAAGAATAAACGTTATCCCAGAGCCATATCCAGCGCCATCATCAGGGTGAATCCCCCGGCAAAGCACAGTGTGCCGATATTGGAGTGTTCCCCGGCAGACGCCTCGGGGATCAGTTCCTCTACCACCACATAGAGCATGGCCCCCGCCGCGAAGCTCAGGAGATAGGGTAGGGCGGGGAGGATGAGACCCGCCGCCCATAGGGTCAAAAGGGCGGCCAAGGGTTCTGCCGTGCCGGACAGACAGCCTAGGAGAAAAGCGCGGCTCTTTCCCATTCCCTCCGCTCGGAGGGGGATGGCGATGATGGCGCCCTCCGGAAAGTTCTGAATTGCGATCCCCAGGGAGAGGGCCAGCGCCTCCATGGCGGAGATGCCGCTGTGGCCGGAGGTCCATCCGGCCTGTACCGCGCCGACGGCCATCCCCTCCGGAATGTTGTGAAGGGTGACTGCCAGCACCAGCATGGTGGTCCGCTTCCACGGGATATGGAGCCCCTCCGGTTTGGCGCTGTGCCGATGAAGATGGGGGATGGTCTTGTCCAGCAGGAGAAGAAACACGACCCCCATCCAAGCTCCGATCACCGCGGGAACAAAGGCCCAGCGGCCCAGCTCTGCCGCCTGCTCCATGGCGGGGATCAGCAGACTCCAGACGGCGGCGGCCACCATGACCCCTGCGGCGAAGCCGATCAGGACACGTTGTGGGAGAGGGTGGAGGGTATTCTTGACAAAAAAGACGCACCCGGCGCCCAAAACAGTGCCCAAAAGCGGGAGCAGGATCTCCTGCACGGATCGAAATAACATGTGAAAAGCCTCCTTGTGGCCTTGGATAGTTGGGGCGTGCTTCCCCTTGTCGATTAAGGGGATACCTTCTTTTAGTATGTGCCGCATACCCGTGGCTTACGTGGGAAAAGGCGAAAAAACAGCGGATCATCCTCGGATGATCCGCTCAGTCTATAACAGGGGGACTGCCAAAAGGCGGCTCCCCTGCGGCTTTCCCGTTTCGCACCGGCTCCGGGCCCCTCCGGCTGACCTTCTCTTCGCCCTTTACAGCAGGGGAGCAAACAGCCGCATCACGCATTGGGCCACCCAAAGAACGGCGTTATGGCCTGCTTGATATTTTGCCGTCACCTCGGTGGAAGCGGAAAGGGTATCCGCAAAGTCCCGGGTGATCTCCTCTACAGCGGAAAAGCCGTAGAGGAAGGCTCCGTTTTCAAAGTGGTGATACAGGCTACGATAGTCAAAGTTAATGGTGCCGACGGTAGCTGCCTCCCCGTCACAGAGCACCTGCTTGGCGTGAAGAAAGCCGGGGGTATACTCATAGACCCGCACTCCGCCCCGAACAAGTCCGGCGTAGTAGCTCCGGGTGATCCTGTAGACCAGCTTTTTGTCCGGAATGCTGGGAGTAATGACCCGCACGTCTACTCCCCGCTGGGCCGCCAAAGTCAGGGCCCTGGTCATCTCGTCACTGATGATAAGATAGGGGGTCATGACATAGAGAGACCTTTTGGCATTGTTGATCAGGTTGATATAGACATTTTCTCCCAGGGGAATCCCGTCCAGAGGACTGTCGGCATAGAGCTGGATAAACCCCTGCGCGGATGGGGAAAAGTGCCCCTTGGGAAGGTAGTGTCTATAGTCTGTATCGGTCTGCTTCATGGCGTTCCACATTTCCAGGAACATGACGCTCAGAGCTTCTACCGCCTCTCCCCGGAGCATGATGCCGGTGTCCTTCCACTGCCCGTAGGGATGGGTGATATTGAAATACTCATCCGCCAAATTATAGCCTCCGGTAAAGCCCACCTTGCCGTCAACTACCGTGATCTTTCGGTGATCCCGGTTATTCATGAAAAAGTTCAGGACCGGGATCACAGGATTGAATACCCGGCATTGGACGCCGATGTCCTCCATGCGTCTGATAAAGCTGGAGTCCAGAAAGCCGATGCTGCCGATGTCATCATAGAGGACCCGCACCTCTACTCCATGACGCACCCGGTCGGCCAAAACCTCCTTCAGCCGGGCAAAGGACCTGCCCTCCTCAATGGCATGATACTCCATAAAGATAAAGCTCTCCGCTTTGGAAAGCTGGTCAAGCTGGGCCTCAAAGCCCTCTGCGGCATCTGGGTAAAATCGTACGTCCGTGTTCTGATAGACCGGATACTGCCCATAGCTGTGGATGTACCTGCATTGGTTGGCAACGGACAGATCCCGTGCCTCCAGGGCCGCCATCACGGACGGGTCCTGGCGTATCTCTGCCAAGAGCTTTGGGTCGATCTCCTCAAAGCGGCGGCGCATTTTCCGTGTGACGTTTTTACGACCGAACAGCAGGAAGAGAAACAGCCCCGGCAGGGGAAAGGACAGGAGCAGGAAGATCCAGGGCATTTTGAACGCCGCGTTCTCATACCCGCCATAGATCCGCAGTACCAGGATCAGGGCGGCGATGGAGCACAACAGACTGATCAGTGTGGAATACTCGTTGAGAGAGGAAAACAGGGAATAGAGCCACACGACCTGGATCAACAGGGCCAACATCACAAAAATGACCCGGCCAACGCTGTTTTGAACATTGGTTTTCTCCTCTGTACGCATAACGGGCTCCTCCCATCCCAAAGCTTCTTTTTCAGCATTATAGACGTGCGGACCCGAAATGTCAACGTGGGCCACTTTTTCGTTCCGGGCGGCGTGGCGGAAGAGCCTGTGCCGCGTGTCCTAATGGGGCGTGGAGGTGCTCAGGCGTATTTCTCCTTTAGCAACAAAGCCTGTAGCTTTGGGGACATGTCTATTTGCGTTGGATCATGAAAAGGTTCGCATTGTGTATCCGATTTCAGATATTTACTCTCCGCATACAAGTAATCAGGTTGCAAAAACCTTGGTATATGAAATTTGCTTAGGACAATAGATTATGCGAAAATGAAGTACCTAAAGGCCAATTTGCGCCATATTGCTGCAACGATGGATTCTCAAGTTCTGCGCTGTGATAAACAAAGAAAAGCCCTCTGAAATCGTTGATTTCAGAGGGCTTTTGGTCCGAGTGGGGCGACTCGAACGCCCGGTCTCTTGAACCCAAATCAAGCGCGATACCACCTTCGCTACACCCGGATATTCAGTTTTCTGCTATGATAGCAGAGGGAAAAGGAAAAAGCAAGTTCAATTTGTCTGTGGTCAATCCTGTGGTCAAAGAGGATTTTCAGAGCGGTTTTGTCGTTGGAAAGAATCCAGCAAACGCCGCTGTTTCAGAGACTTCCGGGGCTTCAATGTTTCGGATGCGGATAGGCGCACCCACGCTCCCAAACCACCCGTGCTACCAACTGCACCACACCCGGATATTGAATTTTTGATTTTTGCTGTCTGTGGGCGACTATGTGGTCAAAGGGGAATTTGGAGCGAGGATTTGCACCGGGAGATTTCAAAACAAGCTACCCTCCCAACGGTTTCCGGGCTTGCACTTCAAAGTAGTTGGATGCCGCACCCATCTTCCCAAATCAAGCGCGATACCACCTTCGCTACACCCGGATGACAAAGCCTATTATAAGATAAAATTCCGTCTATTGCAAGATTTTCTTGTCTGTGGTATGCTAGGGAAAATGGGAAAAAGTGAGGAAAGCCTTATGCGCATGCGGAAAAAGCCCAATCTGATCCCTCGGCTGGAAGCCTGTGGAACCCTTATCGTTGCGCAGCCCAAAGAGCTCCGGGGCCGATGGCGGGAGTTGATGCCAGACGCGGAGGCCGTTCATTTGGAGCTGGGCTGTGGAAAGGGCCGGTTTACCGTGGGTACCGCGCAAGCCCATCCCAAAGTGCTGCTCATCGCCGTGGAGCGGGTGCCGGACGCTATGGTCATTGCTGCTGAGCGGGCTAGGGAGTTGGGGCTTAACAATGTATTCTTTATTGATGCCGACGCCGCCGATTTGGAGGAATACTTTGCCCCTGGAGAGATAGACCGGGTATATGTCAATTTCTGTGACCCTTGGCCCGGGGCCCGGTACGCCAAGCGGCGGCTTACCCACCCAGGCTTTTTGCTCCGCTATCGAAGGGTGATGGGGGAGGGGGGGCAGGTCCACTTCAAGACCGATAACCACGACCTGTTTGAGTGGTCGGTGTTTCAGTTCCCCAAGGCCGGGTTTGCACTTTCAGAGGTGACACGAGACCTTCACGCCAATGGGATACAGGGGATCATGACCGACTATGAGGAAAAGTTCCATGCCCTGGGAACCCATATCAACCGCTGCGTGGGGACTATGACCGCTCTGCCGGAGGGGGCGGAGCGGTGGATCAAAACAACGCAAGGTCCCAAGAAGAACGGGGAGACAGAGGAGGAGAGATAAAAAGACGCACCAAGCCGCAGCTCTCGCATAAGATGGATTGAAGCCGGCCAGAAATGGAAAGCCGGACTTCAAATTCTCTTTTGGGAGGTACTTCTATGTGCTGCAATAACGGTTGTGGCAGCTGGGGCGGCGGTTGCTGCTGGATCATTCTGATCATCATCGTCCTCATCTGCTGCTGTGGCGGCGGTAATTGGGGCGGCTGCGGGTGCGGCTGCAACAACAACTGCGGCTGCTGAGCCTGATACCGAAGATAAACATAAAAAGGGCGGGACCTATGGGTCCCGCCCTTTGCTTTTTAGTCGCTTATGCCCGTTTATCTCGGACAAGACTATATCCGGTAAGGATATCAGAGCCCTCTGTCGGAACCGCGTGGCCGATGGTCACGGTGTCTCCCACATTGAGGATGACCGCCACGTTGTTTTCGGCGGCGGAAATGGAGTAAAAGATATTTCCACCCTCCAGCCGGACAAAGACATAGGAGTTGCCGTCCAGCACCGCTGAGTGGAGCTCTGCAATGACGCCGCTGACAGAAGTCTGGGGCAATTCTTCCGGCAAGGTGATGCCCTTTTCCGCCAACATTTGGATATAGCTCTGTTCACAGGCGGAGACGGTGGCCCCTGTGGCCACCAACTGGTATTGGGCCACATTGACCATGGCATACATCTTTACCAGATTGGTGGCGTCCTTCAGGGGGATAAAATAGGTGGGTTCTCCGGCAATATTGAGAAGCAGGGGAAAGGTTGCCACATACCCCAGGTCCTGGACTACGCCCATGGCGGAATATTGTGCGGCTTCCTCGGTGGCGCCGGGAGCAGTGTAGAACTTGGTTTCCTTGGTCCGCTGGTTGGTGAGCAGGAAGCCAAGGTTGGATTGGTCTGCATTGGCGGAGGTAACGCCGGTGTAAGCGTATACGTCGTCGTTAAGCGCGATATAGTTGTAGCCGCTGGTAGTTTGGGTCACATCCCGCTGGCCGAAGATGGAGTTGATGAATCCATGGACCAGAGTGCCATGATAGTCATACTGCTGCATGATGAGGTCGGGCACATAGAGGGTGTCCACCCAGGTGGGGACCTCTTCGTGGTAGGTGCATTCTCCGGTCACGGCGTCCACCAGCACGGCTCCGTGGATATCCACTCCCCCAAACAGCCCGATGGTCTTGACCACACGGGGGGCAATCCACCAGGGATGCCCCAGCTCGTCGATCTCAAATTCCGGGGTGGAGAACATCATAGTGGGAAAGTGGAAACGTAGATGCCGCATAATGTTGCGGTTCAGGGGCTCGGAAAAGGAATATTTCATTCCCTCATTGAGCCGGGTCACGGTGGCCTCTTGGGTCACCATGTCCACCGTAACATAGGCGGGAAGACCTTGGGAGCGGTTGGTGAACCATTTGATGATGTCGGCGTAGGCGATGGGGGCTACCCGGACAGGCCGTCCCTGAAAGTTGATCTGGGTGGAGTCGTCGGAGTACTCAAACTGACTTACCATATCGCTGAGAGTGCCCATCTGCCGGTCGCCCAGAAATTGGGCGGAGTCCCGGTCCAGAGTGGGGATCTCATTAAAGGAGATCTCAGCGATGTCAGTGGCAAAGTCGCCGTTTTCCACTTGGAGAAGCTCCCGGTAATCGCTGGCCCGGAAAATGGGCATGGAGATCACCTCGCCCACCAGGGCTACCAGGGCCAGTACCACCATCAGGATGCCCACCGGAAGACACCGGGCCTTGATAAAGCGAAAATATTCGCCCAGACCACTGTAATGGGCTGTGACCGCCTTGCCATCCGGTCCTGTGGTCCTGGAGGAGGACGCCTCCCTTGGACGGAAGCCGGAGATAAACATGGTGCAGACGACATAGACCACACACAGCAGAAAAAGGAAGCTGTAAAAATCGGGAGACTGAAGGTTAATGGCGGGGAGGGAGACGTAGAAAAATACCAGCCCTGCCGCTAGGGTGACCAAAAGGCTGATGAGAGTGACGCGTACTTTTCCGTGGGGCCTTTTGGAGCCGCTGGTGGTTTCCTTGTTCAAAGTAACCACTCCTTTGCTTTTCATGATAAAAAGTATTATAGTCTGAAAACTGGGAATTAGCAACCCAAAAGCAGGAAAGAGTGTGAACTGGGTGTAAATTTTGGGAATAGGGGAGGTTGGGTTTGACGGGGCGGAAGACACTTGACAGGACCTTATCTCAAGACTATAATAAAAACAACAGAATAAGTTCTTCGGGGCAGGGTGAGAATCCCTACCGGCGGTATAGTCCGCGAACCCTGTGATGAGCAGGGCCGACCCGGTGTGATCCCGGGACCGACAGTATAGTCTGGATGAGAGAAGAACGGAGCATACGGGCCCTTGGGGCCGGTATGCCCGAGGTGTCGCCCTGAAGCGGTTTCGCTTCGGGGTTTTTCTTTCCAAAGAGCTTGTATCTGCCAGGGCCTTGGCCCGTACTTTATCAAGCTGGGAGGAACGAAAAATGGAAAAGAAATGGACCGTTCAGAAGCTGGCCTATACCGCCCTTTTGGCGGCAGTGGCAGGGGTGCTTATGTCGCTGGAATTCTCAGTACCCCTGATGCCTGTGTTTTACAAGGTGGATTTCAGCGATGTGCCCCCGGTGATCGCCCTTTTTGCCATGGGACCCGCCTCTGGCTTTGCTGTGGAGATCGTAAAGATCCTGATCAAAGTGGCGACGGTGGGGACCAACTCCAATTTTGTGGGAGAATTTGCCAACCTGATCGGCACAGCCCTGTTTATCCTGCCCATCTGGCTACTCTCAAAGAAAACTGGCCTTTCCAAGAAAGGGACCGCCCTCACCTTGGCAATCAGCGGAGTGATCCGGATCGTGTGGAGCTGTTTCTGCAATGCCTTTATTACTCTGCCGCTCTATGCGGCCTCCTATGGCCTGCCCCTGGAGGAGGTGGTGCGGATGGTCTCTGCCGCCAACCCGGCCATTGAGGATCTTACCGGCTTTATCATCCTGGCGACGATCCCGTTCAATTTGCTGAAATTCACGCTGAACTATGTCATTGCCCATGTGCTCTACCACCGGCTGATCCTCTCGGTGGCGTCCCTTCGGAAGCTGCAAGCACAGAACGGATGAGGGAGGAATTTCTATGATCCGGAATTATATCGACCTGACACGGCTGGAGATGGAGTGGGTAGACAAAGAGAAGACTATCGTTATGATCCCTCTGGGGGCGACTGAGCAGCACGGGAGCCAAGCTCCCCTGGGAACAGATATGATGATCGCATCTGCCATGCCCCGATATATCAAGGAGGAGATGGACCAGGTGGATCCTGATTTTCCCATGCTCTTTTTCCCCGTGATCCCGGTAGGGCTGAGCGTAGAGCATATGGATTTCTGTGGCTCGGTCACCTTTAAGCCGGATACCTACTATAAAATGCTCTATGAGATTGTGGAGAGCATCGCCCATCACGGTTTCCGGAAGTTTGTGTTTTTGATTTGCCATGGGGGAAACCGTCCGGTGGTAGACACCTTGGCCCGGCAGCTGCGGTACGATCTGGACGTCCTGCCCTTTGTCCTGTCCTCGGGGGCTTTCTTTCATCCCGAGGTACAGAGAACGGTCTCTGCCGGGAATTCCTTTGATTTTCATGGCGGAGAGATGGAGACCTCTATGGTCATGGCGATCGCCCCGGAGACGGTCAAGCTGGAATATGCCCAGGCGGGATATAAGACTGCCTATGAGGGAAAGAAGGCGGTCCGCTTTTCCGGGGATCACGCTCTCAACTGGATGGGGAAAGATTTTTCCACCAAGGAGGGCCAGCCCATCGGTATTGGCGGCGATCCCAGCGGAGCCACGGCGGAAAAAGGGGAGATCATTCTACGTGTCAGTGCCAGGGAGTTGGTCCCGCCCCTTTTGGAGATCCGGGATTGGTGAGCGGGGAAGAGAAAACCAAAGGCAAAGGACCATCCTTTCTCCAGGATGGTCCTTCTTTGCCTTCGCTTGACAAAGGCGAACATGCCCCAGAGGGTCTCAAAGGGCGTACTGGCGGCGTTCTCCCCCTTGCCGGGCACAAAGCCCGCCTGCGGGCGGTCTACTGGGATATGACTACCGTTACGCCCTGGGTGGAGAGCATAGAACATGACGACAGCGACCCGGACGACGACGTGGATGATAGCTGGACGGAGTACATCCTGCACATCATCGTGACAGGCCAGACGGCGGTGGAGGCCGCCGAAAGCTACGGCTTTACCCCGGATCAAAGGACCCTGCTTGCTGAGCTTCAGGCCCCGGAGAACAACGACCTATGGCTTGCCCTGCTCTATGGCGTTTCCGCCGCGGACAATGAGATCGTGGCCGTGGCCCTCTCCCAACTCGGCAACGTGGATGGTGTAGAGAGGTGCCTTGAAAAGTAAATAGAGAAACATAAAGGGAGGCTATGTCCCTATACCGCAGTCTGGAAAGTGAGGTATATACATGGCCACCCAAATAATCCAAACAGTAAAAACGATTACTGGCGTAATCAAAAGAGTTTGCTGTCTATACCGTGTTTCTACCATAGGGCAAGTGGAAAAAGACGATATTCCTATGCAACGGCAGGTTTGCCGGGAGTTCTCCGGGAGACAGGACGGATGGAAAATTGTCCGGGAGTTTTGCGAAAAAGGCATTTCCGGCTTTAAGGTGTCTGCCAAAGACCGGGACGCCATTCAAGAGCTTCAACGCATGGCCCTAAATGGTGAGTTCAACATTCTGCTGGTGTTCATGTTTGACCGCCTGGGCCGTAAGGATGATGAAACTCCCTTTGTAGTCGAGTGGTTTGTCCAGAATGGGATCGAGGTCTGGAGCGCCGTGGAAGGCCAACAGCGGTTTGATACTCATGTTGACAAGCTCTTAAACTACATCCGTTACTGGCAAGCCTCCGGGGAGAGTATCAAGACCTCTATCCGCACCAAGACCTGCATGGAGCAGTTGACCCAGGAGGGCCACTTTACTGGTGGTGGCGTCCCTTATGGCTACCGTCTGGAGCAAAAGGGCCGCACCAATAAGCGAAATAAAGCGGTATATGACCTTGCGGTGGAACAGGACGAGGCCGAGATCATCAAGCTGATTTTTCAAAAGTACGTCAACGAGGGCTGCGGTGCCCAGCGTCTTTGCCGCTACCTGACCGAGCAGGGCATAAGAAACAAGAAGGGACGTAACATCGCCACCACCAGTATCAACCGTATCATTAAGAACGCCATATATACCGGCGTGATACATAATGGTGATTCTCGATCGGAGGTCATTCCAGAGCTTCAAATCATCGACCAAGAGACCTTTGACCGGGCGCAAGTCATTATGGCCCAACGTGTCAGACACCATAATGATGTACCGCTTAACACCAAAGGCCGCTCCTTGCTGGTTGGAAAAGTCTATTGCGGGCATTGCGGAAATAAGTTGACCCTCACCACATATGGAAGAAAGCGGGTGAGGGCGGATGGCACGATTCACCGAGAGACAAGGGCCAGGTATCAATGCCATTACAACGTGCGGAATCCCGGCGAGTGTGATGGGCAATCGGGCTATGGGTTAGATAAGCTGGATAGGCTGATCGACCAAATTATCCCTATCCAGTTTGAGCGCATACGCCAAGCTCCACCCCAAGTCCTCATAGAGCGAGAGACACAGCGGGAAACCACCCTTGCCAAGTCCCGGCTCAATATGCTGATGGAGCAACGTCGCCAAAAAGAGCGGGAGTACCAAGACCTACGAGCTGAAACGATAAAGGTAGTACAGGGTACCAGTCGTCTTAATGCCGACCTGCTCAATAGCCTGGTGGAAGAAACCGAAGTCCAAATTGCAGACTTGGAACAGCAGATACAAAAGGGGAGGGAGGAGTTGCAAGTCCTCTCCAACAGCGCCGAAAGAGTACGTCAGGAGTACACCCAACTGGTGAGCTGGGCTGATATGTACGATAACTGCACCTTTGAGGCCAAGAAAATGATAGTGGCGCAATTTGTGAAATCTGTATCTGTCAAGCGGGACTATGAAATCGACATTACCTTCAATGTGTCCTTTGCGGAGTTCCAAGGGATCTATCTTGAGCCGGAGACAGAGGAAGAAAAGCAATCTAGGGAGCCGATGTCCTTGGCTCTGACAGAAACAATGAGACAGGCGGTGTAAGCCGTCTGTCTCATAAGTGGTGGACGGTATGGGGATCGAACCCACGACCTCAGCGTTGCGAACGCTGCGCTCTCCCAGCTGAGCTAACCGCCCGAATGGATATGAAATTTTGAGGAAGGAAAAAGGGCCTGTCAAGAGACTAACTTGTGCTCCCAGCTGAGCCACAGGCCCAAATCAAGAAAAGGATCTCATAACCTTGGCGACTTCAGCAGCGCCCTGCTATTATAGCAACATTTCCTCAACCTGTAAAGAGGTTTTTCAAAAAAACGTTTCTTCATGCGGGAAGATAGGACGGCGAAAGTCGAGTTGCGTGGGATGGAGGGCTGTGGTACAATAAAAAACGAAAAAATTGTGGAGAAGCGGGGGAGAGGAGCATGACCGGAGACGCGCTGCTGTTTTTTAACGACTGTCCGCAGTCAATACCGCTCTATGCCGCCTTTGATGAGGCGTTGAAGAACCGGCTGGGGCAGGTGACGATTCGGGTACAGAAGACCCAGATTACCTATGCTGCGCCCAGGGTGTTTGCCTGTGTGTCCCGGTCACGGCGGAAGGGGGAGAGTGGGATCCTGGTGACGCTGGGACTGGGCCGTCGGGAGAGGTCCCCCCGTGTTGCCGTCGCGGTGGAGCCCTATCCGGGGAGGTGGACCCACCACATTCCTATCGTCTCTCCTGAGGAGATCGATGAACAGTTGATGGGATGGGTGGAGGAAGCCTGCCGATTTGCTTTTGAGAAAAGAAAATGAAGATTGGGGCCGCCGGAGAAGGGGCGGCCCCAATCTGTTTTATCGTATCAATAGTTCTCCGCATGGACCTCAAAATAGCTTTGAGGATGGCTGCAGGTGGGGCAGACTTCGGGGGCCTTGGTGCCCACCACGATATGACCGCAGTTCCGGCATTCCCAGACCTTTACCTCGCTCTTGGCAAAGACCTCTGCCATCTCTATGTTCTTGAGGAGGGCACGGTAACGCTCCTCATGGTGCTTCTCGATAGCGGCCACCAGACGGAATTTTTGGGCCAGCTCGGGGAAACCCTCGGCCTCGGCGGTCTTGGCAAACTCCTCATACATGTCGGTCCACTCATAGTTCTCGCCGTCAGCGGCGGCGGCCAGGTTCTGAGCAGTGTCGCCAATGCCCTCCAGCTCCTTGAACCACATCTTGGCGTGTTCTTTCTCGTTGTCGGCAGTCTTGAGGAACAGGGCGGCGATCTGCTCAAACCCTTCCTTCTTGGCTTTGGAGGCGAAATAGGTATACTTGTTCCGGGCCTGGGATTCCCCAGCAAAGGCGGCTTCCAGATTCTTCTCGGTCTTGGTTCCAGCGTACTTGGACATAGTCAGATCCTCCTTTTATGATGTGGGAATATTAAATAGTAATAATTCCTATTTATGTCCTCAATATATCATGCCGCCGCTCCGCTGTCAAGAAGGAGTTCCCGCGTTTGAAGAATATTACTGGATCCCCAGGGTGATCCACAGCTCATTGTAGAGCCGCCGGGTCTCAGCGGGGAGGGAGATATAGGATTGGCACCGCTCCAGGGTCTCCGCCGGGGCGGCCATGATCTCATAGGTCTCCTGATCCAGTTCCTCCTCATAAAGCTCCTCATAATAGGCGGGATACCCCTCCAGGGCCTCCTTGTTGGGGGAGGCGTACCAGATGAAGTCCATGTTGGCAAGGTTGGCCTCGGTGGAGGCGATAAAGTTGATCCAGGCCATGGCCTCGTCGTAGTGGGGGGCGTCCTTGAGTACGCACATGGCGTCCACGAACCAGTTGGAGCCTTCCTCCGGGATGACGAAGGCCAGGTCGGGGTTGTTTTCCACAGCGGTGAGGTAATCCCCAGCGTAGTACGCCCCGATGGCGGCGTTGCCTCCCTCCATCTTCAGGAAGATCTCGTCCATAACAAAGGCCTGGTAGACCCCCCGGCTCTTGGCGTCGGCGATGAGCCCGGCGGCCTGCCTGAGCTGAGCCTCGTCGGTGGTATTCACATCGTAACCCAGATAGAGCAGGGCGGTGGCCATGGCGTCCCGGGAGTTGCGGAACATGAGCACCTCCCCGGCGTACCGGTCGTCGAACATGGCGCCCCAGCTGGTGATGGGCTCAGAGACCATGGCGGTGTTGTAGATGATGCCCACAGTGCCCCAGGTGTAGGGGACGGTATACTCGTTGGTGGGGTCGTAGGGCAGGTTTTTGAACCGGTCGTCAATGAGGGAGAAGTTGGGGATCTGGCTGTAATCCAGCTTCTCCAGCATCCCCTCCTCCATAAGCTGGGAGATCATGTAGTCCGAGGGGACGATCACGTCATAGTCCCCCGCGCCGCTTTTCAGCAGGGAATAGAGGGCCTCGTTGCTCTCGGCGGTCTGGTAGTTTACCAGGATGCCCGTCTCCTCCTCAAACTGGGTGATCAGGTCCTCGTCGATATACTCCCCCCAGGAGCACACGTTGACAACGGGCTTGCGGGTGTTGTGGAAGGCCCCCACCCCCGCGGTGACGAGCAGGACCCCGCAGGCCCCCGCCGCGGCAAAGCGAACCAGGGGAGGGACGGTGCGGGGCTTTTGCCGGGCCATCTCCGCCACGGTGGCGGAGGGGGCCGCCTGCCGCCGGGCGGTCTGCTTTTCCAGCCGGGCCTCCCGGATGTTGATGATGGCCAGCAGCAGCAGGACCGACACGAACAGCAGGGTGGAGATGGCGTTGATCTCCGGGCTCACCCGCTTCTTGGTCATGCCGTAGATGGTCATGGCCAGGGTGGAGGAGGCCGACCCGGCGGTAAAGTAGCTGATGATAAAGTCGTCGATGCTCATAGTGAAGGCGGTGAGGGCCCCGGACACGATGCCCGGCTTGATCTCGGGGAGGATCACCTTCCAGAAAGCCTGGAACCAGGTACATCCCAGATCCTGGGCCGCGTCAATGAGGTTCTTGTCCAGCTGCCGCAGCTTGGGACTCACCGACAGCAGCACATAGGGGATGTTGAAGGTGATGTGGGCGATGAGCAGGGTGGGAAAGCCCAGGGTGAGCCGGGTGGGCAGAACAACAAGGCCCTGGATCGAATTGAACCAGAGGGCAAAGTCCTTCCACAGGGCGAAGAAGGCCACGAAAAACAGGCACATGGCCACGCCCGTGACGATATCGGCATTCATCATGGGGATATTGTTGATGGTATTGAGGGTATTCCGGGTCCGCCGCCGCAGGCCGTAGAATCCGATGGCGGCAAAGGTGCCGGCGATGGTGGAGATCACCGTGGCCAGCAATGACACCAGAAGGGTGGTATAGAGGCTGCGCATGATGATCCGGTTCTGAAAAAGCTCCTTATACCAGTGGAGGGAGAAGCCCCCCCACACCACGTTGCTGTTATTCTGGTTGAAGGAGAAGAAGATCAGCAGAATGATGGGGGCATAGAGAAAGAGGAACACCAGAAAGGTGAAAAAGCGGCTGAAAATGGAATTTTTTTTCATAGGACCACCGCCTGTTCCTCGCCCTCACCGAAGCGGTTCATGACCCACATGCAAAGGACCACCACGACCATCATCACCAACGCGATGGCGGCCCCCAGCTGGGGGTTGTAGGCCCCGCCTAAAAACTGCTGCTCGATCAGGTCCCCCAGCAGGTACTCGGTGCCGCCCCCCAGCATGGTGCTGATGGCGAAGGTGGACACGCTGGGGACAAAGACCATGGTGATGCCGCTGAGTACCCCCGGCAGGGACAGGGGGAAGATGACCCGGCGGAAGGCCACCACGTTGTCGGCCCCCAGGTCGTGGGCCGCCTCCACCAGGGAGTGGTCCAGCTTGATGATGACCGAGTAGATGGGCAGGATCATAAAGGGCAGGTAGTTATACACCATGCCCAGCACCACAGCCCCCTGGGTGTCGATCATCTTGAAAGGCCCCAGGCCGAACAGGCCCAAAAACTGGTTAATGAGGCCGTTATTCTCCAAAATCGCCATCCAGGAGTAGGTCCGCAGCAGAAAGTTCATCCACATGGGCAGCATGATGAGCACTGTGGCCAGCCGCTGGAACCGCTGCCCCTCCCGGCTCAGGAGATAGGCCACGGGATAGCCGATGAAAAGACAGATGACCGTGGCGATGCCGGCCAGCCGGAAGGAGCGGATAAACACCACGGTATAGGTCCCCATGGCGCTGAAGTTGGCCAGGGTGAAGCCCCCCTCCGTACCGGAGAAGGCGTAGACTAGGATCATCAGAATGGGAGCCACCACGAAGAGGGCCATCCAGATCACATAGGGGATGGTGAAGGCTTTAGTCCGTTTCATCGCTGCCCTCCGACCCGGCGGGGTCCCCGCTCAGCTCGTCGTACTCCTCGGAGTAGGAGCTGTAGTCGCCGAACATACCGGAGTACCGGCTCTTGTGCATGATGTGGATGCCGTCGGGGTCGATCTTCACCCCGATCCTGGCTCCCACCGGGGAGTAGTCGGTGGTCTGGATGAGCCACTTGAAGCCCTGAAAATCCACGATGATATCGTAGTGCATCCCCTTGAAGGTGACCTCGGTCACCGTGCCGGTGATCTGGCCCTGCTCCACCGGGACGATGTCGATGTCCTCGGGGCGGATGACCACATCCACCGGCTCGCCCGGGGCGAAGCCCCCGTCCAGACAGGGGAACTTCTTGCCGTACATTTTTACGACCTTATCCTCCGGCATCACCCCGTCGATGATGTTGGACTCCCCGATAAAGTCGGCCACAAAGGCGTTTTTGGGCTCGTTGTAGATATCCTGCGGTGTGCCGATCTGCTGGATGTTGCCCTTGTCCATGACCACCACCGTGTCCGACATGGTGAGGGCCTCCTCCTGGTCGTGGGTCACGTAGATGAAGGTGATGCCCACCTCCCGCTGGATCCGCTTAAGCTCCACCTGCATATCCTTGCGGAGCTTCAGGTCCAGGGCGCCCAAGGGCTCGTCCAGGAGCAGCACCTGGGGCCGGTTGACGATGGCCCGGGCGATGGCCACCCGCTGCTGCTGCCCGCCGGACAGGGAGCTGACGCTCCGGCTGCCGTAGCCGGGCAGGTTCACAAGCTCCAGGGCCTCCTCCACCCGGCGGGTGATCTCGGCCTCGGGGGCCTTGGCGATGCGCAGACCGAAGGCCACGTTCTCAAAGATGTTCATGTGGGTGAACAGGGCGTACTTCTGGAACACCGTGTTCACCTGCCGTTTATGGGGCGGCACGTCGTTACATCGTCGGCCGTCAAAAAAAACGTCCCCGGAGGTAGGCTTTTGAAACCCACCAATGATCCTCAGCGTGGTGGTCTTGCCACACCCGCTGGGGCCCAGGAGCGTTAGAAACTCTTTATCGTTGATGTAGAGATTGAGATGATCGAGAATGATCTCGTCGTCGAATTTCACGACGCAGTCCGATAGACGGATCAACTCCTTGGACATGTATCCTCCCCCATTCCTTCTTCTGATTTGATAGGTAGAAGAAAGGACGTACCCAGCCGACGGTTGGGTACGTCCTTTGTCGAAACATAATATATACGTAATAGAGGGAAATGTCAATAGGGAGGGGAAGAAATTTTCGCAGGGGGGAAGGGACTATTTTCGAAATCTGTATATGGCGGCCTGAAGAGCCGCGGGGAGCTGTTCCCGTCTCTCTGCTTCCACGGAGAAAAGGGGGTGGGCCCACCCTGTCTCGTCATCGGAATCGACGGCGGTGATACAGTACATATTGCTTGCGGAGAGAAGACCCACGTCGATCATCCCGCCATCGGGATACCGGATCTCCAGCATATCCTCGTCGTCCTCCGCAATAGGGGTGAGCTCGCCACCGCATAGATCAAGGGCGGCATATTCCGCCCACCACCTGAATCCCCAGACTTGGTCAGTCCATTCCCGCTTGGAGAGACCACGAAGCAGAATAGCGTCCAGCCGTTTATCTACAACAAAGGGCGTCAGTCGCCTGAGTGCTTTGAAATAGTCCATACTGTTGATGATATGACCCGTACAGGTCGAAAAGCATAGCTGCCAGCAGAGAATGGGTTCCTCTGCGTCGCAGGAGGGGGTCAGGGGAAGAATGGCGGGGGCGTTTTCCGGCAGAACCAGCATACCCCAAAGGAAACCGGGGGGAGAGCGGTACAATTGGGGGCGGATAAAAGACGTCGCCTCCCAGCTGACGGGCGGTTTTCTTTTTGAAAACAGGGCCAATTTCATCACCACCGTATTATTTGAGCATAGGAAATAGGGATTATCCGAAATATTCCCCCACAAAGTAGATACTTTCCCTGGGCACTTCCAGGATTTTATCTTTGAGATATTCCAGCTCCCCTGCATCGGTGGGAAAGTCAAAAATCAACTTATAGGACCACAAGGCCTGGCCTTTCCGCTCAAATTTCTCATTGTCGCTCCGCCGGCCGTATTTGCCGTCCCCCGCCAGGGGGTGGCCCGCGGCGGCGAACTGGGCCCTTATCTGGTGGGTTCGCCCGGTGAGGAGTTCGCACTCCACCAGGGACAGACCGTTTTTGAATTGCACGGTTTTGTACCGGGTGTGGGCCGATTTGCCGCCGGGAACCGGTTTTTTGTAGACGGCGACCTGCTTTTTCTTTTCATCCTTTAACAAAAAGCCCTTCAGATCCCCGGAGGGAGGGTTCATTTTTCCCACCACGGCGGCCAGATAGTATTTGGAGATCTCCCTATCCTTGATTTTATCGTTCATGATCCGCAGGGCCTCGGCGGTCTTGGCGGCGATGACCAGGCCGCCCGTATTCCGGTCGATGCGGTTGCACAGGGCGGGGGCGAAAGAATTCTCCCACTTGGGGCTCCACTCCTTCTTTTGATATAGGTAGGCCTGGATATGGGTGATGAGGGTGGCCACATATTCATGCTCGTCCGGGTGGCACAGAAGCCCTGGCCGTTTGTTGCAGACGATGATATTTTCGTCCTCATATACCACATCCAGTTGGGGCTTAAAGATGGAGAGAAAGGCGTTGTCTTCGGCGGGGGCGTCAAAAAACTCATCGTTGATATAAAGTTGCAAAATATCTCCGGTGTTTATCCGATAGTCCCGCTGGGAGCCTCTGCCATTGACCTTTACCCTCTTGAGGCGGATATATTTTTGGGCAAGGGGGGCGGGGAGGAGGGGTACTGCCTTGCCCAGCCACCGGTCCAGCCGCTGTCCCGCGTCATTTTTGGTGATGGTGAATTCTTTCATAGCGGCTTTTCCTCCTTTGCAAAATATTGTAGCATACGACAAGAAAAAAGGGAAGAAAGTATTTGACACGGCAGGAATTTTTCGTTATAATATCACCTGCACCGTTGTGAGGAGATCATTATGCGTCTTGATTTACGCCACATCATCCATATTCCAGGCGCCAGCCAGGAGTTTTCCTATGAGTTGGACCTCTCCCAGGTCAAGCTTTTTGGAGAGGGACTCTTTGGACGGCCGGTTCACGTCTCCGGCGTTGTACGGAACATGGCGGGGGCCCTGGAGCTAAGGGGAACGGCAAAAACCGTGCTGGATACTCAGTGCGACCGCTGTCTGAAGCCCTTGGCCCTGGAGCTGGAGGTCCCGGTAGAGACCCTTCTTGCTGAAGAACTGGAGGGGGAAGAGAGTGATGAGATCGTCCTCCTGGAAAACGGACAGGCAGACCTGGATGAACTATTTACCACTGCCTGTGTTTTGGCTCTGGATGGGAAGCATCTCTGTTCAGAGGACTGCAAGGGCCTTTGCCCTACCTGCGGCAAGGATCTGAACGACGGGCCCTGTGGCTGCAAAAAGGAATTGGATCCACGCCTCGCCGTCCTGGCGAAGCTTTTGGATAAGAAGGATTCCCAGGAAAACGACGAGGAAGCATGAGAGAGTATGCCCCTGTCACACTAAGGAGGTGTTTTAGATGGCAGTACCCAAGAGTAAAGTGTCCAAGCAGCGCCGGAACAAGCGCCGCAGCAGCGTGTGGAAGCTGGAGACCCCCAGCGTGAACATCTGCCCCAAGTGCGGAGCCTACCGCCTGCCCCACCGGATGTGCAAGTCCTGCATGAGCTACAACGGCCACGATTTCGGCAAAGCCGAGGCTTAATGGACGACAGAGAGAAAGAGGGGAGAGATCCCCTCTTTCTTTTTTGCCCAAGGGGGGGAACAAGCGGCACGCTGGAATTGATATTTCTCCCCACATATGATATACTACTGTCAACGAAAGGAAGTGTTTTCCATGTCCCGACCTCTGGTGGCCATTGTGGGCCGGCCCAATGTGGGCAAATCCATGCTCTTTAATAAGCTCACCGGCCAGCGGCTCAGCATAGTGGAGGACACTCCCGGTGTGACCCGGGACCGGCTGTACGCCCCCTGCGAGTGGCGGGGGCGGAAGTTCGATTTGGTGGACACCGGCGGGATCGAGCCGGGCACCGACAGCGAGATGCTGCTCTTTATGCGTCAGCAGGCGGAGATCGCCATTCAAAACGCCACCGTCATCGTGTTTCTCTGCGACATCCAGACCGGGCTCACGGCTGCCGACCAGGAGGTTGGAGCCATGCTGCTCAAATCGGGTAAGCCTGTGGTGCTGGCGGTGAACAAGATGGATAAAACGGGTCTCACCGACCCGGAGATCTATGAGTTTTATAACTTGGGCCTGGGGGATCCCGTGCCTGTATCCGCCGTTCACGGGCATGGCACCGGGGATCTTCTGGACGAGTGCTTTCAATATTTTCCCGAGACCGATGAGACAGAAGAGGACGATGACGTAATAAAAGTTGCCATCATCGGAAAGCCCAATGTGGGAAAGTCCTCTCTGGTGAACCGTATTCTGGGGGAGAACCGGGTCATTGTCAGCAATATGGCGGGCACTACCCGGGATGCCATTGACAACTACTTTGAGAATGACCAGGGTAAGTACCTGTTTATTGACACGGCGGGGATGAGAAGGAGATCCCGTGTGGACGACCGGGTAGAAAAGTTCTCCGTCCTCCGGGCTACCATGGCGATCGAGAGAAGCGACGTGTGCCTTATCCTCATCGACGCCAACGAGGGAGTCACCGAGCAGGACACCAAGGTGGCGGGTTTGGCCCATGAGGCGGGGAAAGCCGCCATCATTGTGGTCAACAAATGGGATGCGGTGGAGAAGGACGACAAGACCATGGACCGGATGACCAAGGATATCCGCCGGGATCTTGCCTATATGGACTACGCCCCCATCCTGTTTCTCTCCGCTCTGACGGGTTCTCGTGTGGACCGGCTGTTTGGAGTTGTCAACGATGTGAACGCCCAGGCGTCCATGCGGATCTCCACCGGGATGCTCAACGACGTTCTTGCCGACGCCACGGCAAGAGTCCAGCCGCCCACCGACAAGGGCAAGCGGCTGAAGGTCTACTATATGACCCAGGTGGGAGTAAAGCCCCCCCATTTTGTCATCTTCTGTAATCGGGCGGAGCTCTTTCATTTCTCCTATCAGCGGTATATCGAGAATCAGATCCGGGCGACCTTTGGACTTCAGGGGACCCCGGTGAAGATCACCATCCGCCAAAAGGGAGACTGAGGAGGTTTGTGTGTATGGATATGGATGTCTTGTTTGAGATGGGCTCTGGGTTTGCGTTCCCCACTCTTTTGACTGCGGTGATCGCCTATCTCTGCGGTTGCTTTAACGGGGCGGTCATCGTCTCTAAGTATATTCTCCGGGATGACGTGCGCACCCATGGCAGCGGGAACGCCGGTCTGACCAATTTTCACCGCACCTTCGGCGGTCCGCTGACCCTGGTGGTCCTCCTTTGCGACGTGCTCAAGGCCGTGGCGGCTATTTTGATCGGCATGGCGGTGGCCCGTCATCTGATTGTGGATGACGCGCCTGTTGTCCTTTTGGCAAAATATTGGGCGGCCTGCTTCTGCCTTTTGGGCCATATGTTCCCCTGTATGTTCGGCTTCAAGGGGGGAAAGGGCATCCTCTCCGGGGGTACCATCGCCATCATGCTGGACTGGCGGCTGGCTCTGCTGGTGTGGGGAGGGTTCCTTCTGTTGACCATCCTTACCCGGTATGTCTCTCTGGGCTCGGTCTACGCGGCGGCTGCTTTTCCGGTGGGGACCTGGCTTTTTGTAAGCCGTGACCCGCTCATTATGGCCATGGCCGTGTTTCTGGGCATACTTATTATCTGGATGCACCGGACCAATATCCGGCGTCTTTTAAAGGGGGAGGAGAACAAGCTCTCCTTCCATAAAAAATCGTAGGAGCGCACAGTGTGCGTCCCTACGTCCTAAAAGGAGGCAATTTCTATGAACATCACCGTTCTGGGCTCCGGTGGCTGGGGGACTGCGCTGGCGTTGCTGCTGCTGGAAAACGGCCACAGCGTCACTCTCTGGTCATACAAGGAGGAGGAGGCCGCTGCCTTGTGGGAGAAGCGGGAAAACCCGGTCCTGCCCGGCATACCTCTGCCTGAAGCGCTGGATATTACCTCCGACATGGCCTGCGTGAAAGACGCGGCGGTGGTAGTTCTGGCTACCCCGTCCTTTGCGGTCCGGGGTACTGCCCGCCAGGCGAGCCCCCTTCTGGCTCCCGGGGCGGTCATCGTTTCGGTGTCTAAGGGAGTGGAGAAGGATACCTCCCTGACCCTTACCGAGGTCATCGCCCAGGAGGTGGGGGAGGACCACCCTATCGTGGCTCTCTCCGGGCCCTCCCATGCCGAGGAGGTGGGGAGGAAGGTCCCCACCGTGGTGGTCTCCGCCTCCAAGGATGAGAAGAGCGCCAAGCTGGTCCAGGATGTGTTTATGAACAGCCGATTCCGGGTCTACACTACCGACGATGTGGTGGGGGTGGAGCTGGGGGCAGCCCTGAAGAACGTTATCGCCCTCTGCGCCGGCATCAGCGACGGTCTGGGCTACGGGGATAACACCAAGGCTGCCCTTATGACCCGGGGCCTTACCGAAATAGCCCGGCTGGGGGAGGCTCTGGGAGGGAGGAAGGAGACCTTTGCGGGCCTTGCGGGCTTGGGTGACCTCATCGTCACCTGTACCTCCATGCACTCCCGGAACCGCCGCTGCGGCATCGCCATCGGCAAGGGTACCGCCCCGGAGCAGGCGGTGAAGGAGATGGGCATGGTGGTGGAGGGCTACTACGCCGCCGCCAACGCCAAGGCCTTGGCAGACAAGGTGGGGGTGGAAATGCCCATCACCCAGGCTGCCTACAGTGTCCTCTATGAGGGCCGCTCGGCCCAGGAGGCCCTGATGATCCTAATGACCCGGGACAAGAAGCAGGAGAGCGAGGAGAGTTGGGTCTAAAAGCAGAAGAGAGAACGCCCTGCATCCGGTAGGATGCGGGGCGTTTTTTGCTTAATCCAAGGGGATATATTCCTCCGTAACCGCCCCGGTGGTCAGATCCACCGTGTGGGCGTAGGTCCCCGCGGCGTAGACCACCTGGGTCTCCAGCCCGCTGTCGCTGTAATATTGGCCCGTCAGCGGTTCATCGAAGCGGTAGGAGTAGGTCAGGGTCATGGCTTTCTCATCCGCCGTCACCTGGGGAATGTAGGTGACGCCGTCATGTCGTATGCAGGGGTAGTGGAAAACGATGCCCTCCCCCAACGCCGAGCCGGGCTTGAAAATGAGACTGATGTCGGAGTAGACATACCCCCGGTTGCCGTCCCGGGTGGTGAGCAGGAAGGTACATTGGCTGTTTTCCGCCTGCAGGTCGACCTCCCTGGCGCGGCCCAGTTGTTCTTCCAGCATCGATTTATAGGTCATTTCGGACTGGGAACCGCCGTAGTTGACGGTGCCGCTGGAGCCGGTGTGGAGGTAGTAGGTGTAAATCCCGGCCTCGTGGTACCTGACCCCGCCTTCCTCCAGGGGCTGTTCAAAGCGGTAGATGTAATCCACCCAGCCTGTTTCGTCATCCAGAAGAATGGTGTTGGGGGCAATGGTGGTGGGGGTATAAAGACTTCCATCGGGAAGGGTGATGACTTGGGTGGTGGGGAGCACAGCGTGGTAGAGAAGCCCAGTGGATTTCTCCGTCACCAGAAGCCGGTAGTCCTTCACCCCGTGGGGCTGGGTGTAGACCAGTTTTACATTGGCAATATCGTTGTCCAGCTCCTTCTCCACGGTGTAGCCTGTCTCCAGGCTCTCGTGCTTTACGCTGGTCTCCCCGGTGGCGAGGTCCACGGTATAGGTGTAAGTCCCCGCATTGTGGAGCGTCACCTCCCGGCCATCGCCATCGGTGTAGGACAGGGGCCAGGCGAAGCGGTAGACATAGGTGAAGGTGCTGCCATCGGGGGACATGCTCTCCTCCAAAGTAATGCGGCTGGTGGGATAATAGCTGTCGAGGCCGGGGACGATTTCGGTGCTGGGCAGGGGAAGGCGTTTGATGGTGCCCTCAGGGAAAGGCCCCCCGGCCTTGTAGATCAGATAGTAGGCGAAATCCTCCACGCCGTCAAAGGCGATCCGCTCGTTCTCCCCGGTGCCCGCCACGATGCCACGGACCCGCATTACCGAGCAGATGGGACTTTCGATCTCATAGCTGCCGTTGTTGTAGCGGTCCCGGATGAGCTGGCCGCCCTCTACCGCCCGCTCCCGAAGCACATGTTCTCTGGCGTTTCCGTAGCTTACGCCCTGGAAGTTCTTGCTGATCTTCCCGGTCTTCAGATCCAGGGTAAAGGTGGTGAGGCCGGGGTCTACGGCGGCGGCCTTACCACCGGAATAGTCGTAGGCCGGGGTGTCAAAATAGTAGCTCCAGGTAAAGCGGGGTGCCTCCAGACTCCAGTCCTCCCCATAGCGCTCGGCGGGGATCCGAAGGGCGGAATCGCTCACATAGGGCAGGTCGATGACCGTCCCATCCCCCAGGGCGGAGCCGGGCTTGAAGATGGCCCGCATGGCCCCCCGGTGAGTATCCGCGCCGTTTTCAATGTCGTAGATGAATATGGTGCATTCGTCATACTCACAGGCGTCCTCGTACTCCTCCACATATCCGTAGCTCCCCCGCAGCTCCGCCACCGCCCGGGCATAGCCAGTCTCGGGGAGGGTGGGAGCGTCCTCTGTGACCTCTCCGGTGACCATGTCCACCGTGTAGGTATAGGTCCCCGCCGGCCGGACCGGGAGACCCTTTTCCATATAGGCTTCGGCAAAAGTATAGGTGTAGGTAAAGGTTTTGCCATCATTGGAGAGGACGGCGGTATCCGGAGGCACAGCCTCCGCGTCATAGCTCATATAGGGTGGACGGGGCAGGGTGACCCGTTCCCCCTCTCCCATGGCAAAGCCCGCCTTGCCGATGAGCACCAGATTTCCCACGCCCCAGTATACGCCGCCGTCAAAGAGAAACACGGTGGAGGTGGAGCTGTCGAAGCTCCGCTCATTGCGGTAGTTGTCGCCGTTTCGTAGCTTCAACACCGCCCGCTCATAGGCGCCTACAGCCTGGGGCGGCTCCTTCAGCCGCAGGGAGGGGTCCAGGATCCGGGCTACCATGACGGCGGCCTCGGCCCGGGTCAGTTCCCCATAGGGGCGAAAGGTGCCCAGGTTGTCCACGCCGCCCAGGATCCCCGCCTCATAGAGCTTGAAAATGCTCTCATACCCCTCCGAGCGCTCCAGATCGGGAAGCCAGTCCACGGTGTAGAGCTGCTCCAGCTCCCCGGCGGCATCGAAGAGGGCCTTGGCAAACTCCTTCCGTCGGGCGGGGCGGCCCTCCTCCAGATAGGGGTTGACCAAGTCATTGATGCCGGGAGCGGACTGGTAATCCAGCCCCCACTGGTGGGCGGTATACACCGCGTCCCGCCACCACACGCCGGGGGCGGGAATGCCGCTGCTTACCGCGCCGCCGAGGAGCGCGTACCCGTTTTTCAGATCGCTGGGCTGGAACATGAGGGTCCAGCTCCCGGTGGGGGTCCAGCAATGCACCGTGCCGGGATACTCCGTCCCCTCCACAGTGAAGACGGCGCTGCCCTCGTGGGCCTTGCCCCAGGCCTCCTGCTCCTCTGAGGTCTCTCCCAGGGACTTGACACACACCCCCCAATTCCCGTTGATCCACGCCCATGTCCAGAAGGGAGAGCTGCTGGTGCCGTAGCCTTCAAAAACGGTGCCGTCCTGGAGTGTGAGAGTCATATATCCGGCCCCCTCCGGGGCGGAGAGGAAGCTGCCGGTCCCGTCCCGCTGGAGGTCATAGAGCCGCAGGGCCAGGGTCAGGCATTCCGCCTCGGTGAGGACGGCATTGGGAGAGAATTGCCCCTCCCCGGTGCCAACCATGATGCCGCTCTGGGCGCAGAGGGCCACTCCCTGCTCGAACCAGCTCCCGGCGGGCACATCGGTAAAGGTGGTTTCCGCCGCCAAAGCGGTGGGGAGAAGGGACAGGCAAAGGGTCAGAGTAAATGCAAGGCAAAAGACTTTTTTCATCTCGGTTTCCCCCTCACGTGTGGGCAACGCTCAACTCCCCGGTGGTCACGTTCACTTTATAGGTGTACGTCCCCGCCTCGTGGTAGACGATGCCGTCCTTTTCCAGCGCCTGAGCAAACTTGTATACATAGGTCAAAATACTGCCATCGGCGCTGAAGGAGATGCTGTCCGGCGCCCGGTCGGTGGGGTAGTAGACGCTGCCATCGTCAGCGGCGCCCACATAGGTGCTGGGCAGAAGCGCGGGCCAGGTCCCTCCGGTCTCCTCGTTGATGAGGTAGAGGATATAGTCCCTGGCACCATCGTGTTCATCGTAGACCAGCAGGGCGGTGGCGGCGGGGCCATCCACCCTCTTGTCCACTGTGGTCCCAGCGGAGAGAAGCTCCACCACCGTGGGCAGGTGGCCCGAGGAGTGGTAGCCCTGCTCCAGATCAATAATGGAGGTGTAGGGGGAATCGTCGTGAGGGGCGTAGTAGTAGGTACAAAAGAAACTGCGTCCATCCTTGGAAAAGAACATATGGTCCGGGGCACGGTCGGTGTAGAAGCCGTTGACAGCGGTGAAGGGTGGCTGCTCAATCTCCACCGTTCCCTCTTTCTTCAGGCCGCCGGAGTTATAGACAAGATAGATGTTATAGCTTTTGGCGCTGTCCCTGCCCTTCAAGAGGGAGTACCGCAGCACTGCCGTCACCCCAGCCCCCTCGATGATCTTTTCCACCGTATGACCCTCCTCCTGGGTCACTTGCTCCAGGGCCTGAGCGTAGGTCACAGTACGGAGCACCGGCTGGGTCAGAGTGACCGTGCCGGAGGGAACGTCAAAGACGTAGGTATAGGTGCCTCCGGCCTGGACAGGATTGCCGTAGTTTCCGATCTCCTCAAAGGTATAGGTGTAGGTAAAGGTCTTGCCGTCATCGCTGAGGATCATGGAGTCGGTGCGGGTGTTGACGTGCCAGCCCCGGCCGGTGGTAAAGGGCAGATCGAGAATGGTACCCTCGGGGTAGGCTCCTCCCGCCTTGTAGACCACCCGAAGGTAGTCCAGCGGTGCGTTCATAAAGCCGCCCAGGTCGTAGCAGAAGATGGTGCAGGTGTCGGTGTCAAAGGTGCGCTCGTTGCTGTAGCCCATGCCGGAGCGGAGCTTTTCTACCGCCGCGGCATAGGTGGTGAAGGGTTCCTCCAGATTCCGGTTGACCTCCACCTCTACCTGATCGGTAGTTATGCCGGGGGTGGTGACTACATCGGGCAGGGGCTGGTAGTCCAGAGTGGGCAGGCCCTTGGCCAGCTCCACGGTGTAAGTATACGTCCCCGCCTGGCGGATCACCTCCCCGGAGGCCTCGGCCACGATAGGCTCTACATAGTGGTAGCTGTATGTGAGGGTCTGGCCGTCATCGCTGAGGGCCAGGGTGTCCGGTGCGGGGGTGTAGCCCATAAGTCCTTTTCGCACCGAAGGCAGATTTCGGACAAGGCCCTCCCCCAGGGGGGAGTTTGCCTTGTAGATGAGATAGGGCTTAAAGACGCCCCCGTGGGGGGAACTGTGGCTCACCACGGCCACAGTACACAGGGGGCTTTCCAACTGCTTCTCAATGGTATGGCTGCCGTCCTCGGTAAGACTGGCCAGGGCGGCGTTGTAGCTGGGGTAGGAGCTATCGATGACGCCCACCTCCACGTTGATGGGCAGCTGGGAGGGGGCGGGGGAAGTGGTGGGTTGAGAGGTAGGCATTTCCTCTTTCGCTCCAATGCGGAGGGTGGGGTCCAGTACCCGGGCCACCATGACGGCAGCCTCGGCCCGGGTGAGCCGGCCGTAGTAGTCAAAATTGCCCGTCTCATCCTTGCCGTTCAGGATGCCGGAGCGATAGAGCATCAAAATGTTCTCATATGCCGCAGCCACCCCTTGCTCGGGAATGCCCAGGTCAGGGATGCTCACCTGCTCCTGGAGAACGGGCAGCGTTCCGGTGGCGGTGGCAAGGGAATCGGCAAAGTCGGAGCGGTGAGCGGTGTTCCCGGACGCAGCCCGCATATACAGATCCCGAAAGCCATTACTTTCCTGGCTGCTCCAGTCATCCAGCCCCAGCTTCTGCACCATGGCGGCGGAGTCCACCCACCAGTAGTTGTTGGTGACGATCTGGAAGGCGTGGTAGATCTTGGCGCTGGAGACGGCGGCAAACAGCATATTTTCGCTGGTACCATCGATATAGCTTCTGGTAAGGTAGCTCAGGGTAGCGACACTGTCCTCATCGTGGATGGTCACCGTGGCCTCCATGCCGTCCAGCTTCTGGGCCAGCTCCTCCTGTTCGGGCTGAACGGCAAACAAGATGCCCTCGAGGCTTTGCCCCTTTGGCCCTGAGCGCTGATATTCAAAGGGTGCACCCGGCCTGCCGGTGAAGACGGTGCCGTCGTCGGCGGTGATTGTGATCCGATCCCAATCCTTGTCGGCAGCGGGAATGATGCCCTTCCCATCGTGGAACAGGTCATAGAGCCGCAGTGCCAACGTCAGACACTCGGCGGCGGTGAGGGTCTTGTCGGGGGCAAAGGTGCCGTCCCCAATACCGATCATAATGCCCTTTTCGGCGCAAAGCTTCACCCCACTCTCAAACCAGCTCCCGGCGGGCACATCGGTGAACTCTGTTGCCGCAGCGGAAGCCTCCTCAGCCAAAGCGGCGGGGAGGAGGGACAGGCACAGGGACAGGCCGAGCAGGAGGGAGAGCATCTTTCGTTTCATCTGAGGACCTCCGATACAAAAAGTAATACCTATTATAGCATATTTTGATGAGCAGACAAATGGAAAAAGACGGACCGCACAGCATTTCCCGCCGCGTGGTCCTGTCATGAACACAGAAAACTTATGGATTTAGCTCAATGCGGTAGATCGCATCGTCCAGCCCCACAAAGCCCCGGCCCTGGGTGTCCAGCTTGCCGCACCAGTCAAATTTCCGGCTCACCGGGGTCCCGGTGAGGTCGTAGTAGATCCCGTCCTGAGCAAAATAGCCGTTTTGATACTTCTCCTCATCACAATACTTTGGAGCGGGGACCAACTCCCCGGCGGCGTTCAGGTAAAAGCCCTTGCCATCCAGGTTCCGGAAGTAAAAGAGATAGCCGCCCTCATAGCCGGGGCTGTTGTAAAGATAGTACTGGGTGTCATACTCCTGGACGGGGAACAGCTCCTTCCCCCGGTGGTCGATGAGGGTATACTGATACTCCCAGGGTTCCCGGTCGGGAATGGAGGTCCCCACCAGGGCATAGCCGTTCTGAAAGTGGTACGCCATATTCCACTGAGGCGGAATGACCCAGGTCCCCGTCTTGTCCACATAGCCGCAAAGCCCGGTCTCCGGGTCCTCCCAAGGGCAGACCCCCTCGTTGTAGCCCCAGGTGAGGTCCAGTCCCAGCTCCTCCACCGGCTCCCCCTCAGGGGAGAGGAGATACCAGCTCTCCAGGCCGGAGAGCCCCCGCTCGGCCATAATGGCGGTCCCGTCTGGGGTGGGGTGTAGCTCCATATACTGCCAGGGCGGGACCACCACCTTGACGTTCCGGTCCAGAAGGGTGGGGGAGCTCTCATAGCTGTCCTCCGTGCCCTCATACAGCAAGAGGTATTCTCCCTCCTGCTGCCAGCCGGTGGTATGGGGGTTGAGGTCGGCGATGGAGCTGCCGTCCAGAGCAAGGATTCGGCTTTCCCCATTCTCCGTGGTGTAGAAGCAAAGAGGATACTGGGACTCGCCGTAGCTGTCCGCCAATTTGGTCAGGGTGTACCCATCGGAGGGCAGAGCCTTTGGTGGCGTCTGTACCCGCTGGCTCACATCCAGCACCCGGGCCACCATGACGGCGGCCTGGGCCCGGGTCAGAACTCCGCCCTCGTCACACCGGCCATACTCGTCTACCCCGGTGAGGACGCCCCCCTCGTAAAGATTTTGGATCGCCCTGTTCCACTCGTTCCACTTCAGGTCTGGCAGATCATCTACGGTGTAGAGCTTTTCCAGTTCCCCGGCGGTGTCCGCCAGAGAGTAGGCAAACATACTGCGGGAGGCGGTCTTGGGCCCCTGGGGGTAATTCTGGAGGGAGGTCACAAGAAGGTCAAAGAGTGGAAGCCGGTCCGCTGAGGGTAGCCGCTCCGGGAGCAGGGACAGGGTATAGACCGCATCCCGCCACCATTTGTCAGTACCGGGGTAGAGGCCGTTACAGTAGCTGGTGGCGTTGATCACGCCCCGGCGGTCACGGTCGGAGCCATCGTCAGGCTGGAAGTAGAGGGCGCTGCTGAAATTGGGGGTCCAACTCAGCTCCACGGTCCCTGGGGTGGAGACTCCGCCCGCCGTTATGGTGGCGGCCTTGCCGGACTGGGCTTCGGCCCACACTCTCTCCTCGTCACTCTCCAGAGAGAGGGCCAGCTTGGGGTTCGGCCTGCCGGCGGTGCTGGTGCTGAATCGGTACCAGCCCTCATAAAAGCGGCCGGGGTACCCGGAAACCTGTTCTCCACCTTCTATGGTGAGGGTAATTTTTCCCCAATCCTCCGGGGCCTTCAGCAGCTGCCCGCTGCCGCCCCGTTGCATGTCATAGAGCCGCAGGGCCAGAGTGAGGCACTCCGCGTCGGTGAGGACAGCGTTGGGGGAGAAGATTCCCTCCCCGGTGCCCACCATGATGCCCTTTTCCGCGCAGGTCCGGACTCCTTTCGCATACCAGCTCCCGGCGGGCACGTCATCGAAGACCGCATCCCCCGTAGGAGGGACAAAGGGTTCCGTGTATATCACGCCCAGTTCCCCGGAGGCCAGCTCCACCGTGTAGGTATAGATCCCCGCCTCATGGAGGGTGGTCCCATAGTAGGGGCTTACCAGCTTATCCTCAAAGCGGTACAGGTAGGTCAGCGTGCAGCCGTCGTCGCTGAGAGTCAGCAGATCGGGAGAGCGGTCCGTGGGGGCAAAGGAGAGGTTATCCCGGGAGATAGTTGTACTGGGCAGCAGGAGCTGCTTGGACTCTCCCTCCGGATAGACCAGCCGCAGCCTGTAATCCCGGGTGTAATCCTCCCCGCCGATGGGCTTCCACTCCAGGATCACCGAGCAGAGATCCGTTTCCAACCTCTGTTCTACGGTATATGTATTCTCATCGGCGGCCAGGGCGGCGGGGACCAGGGACAGGCAGAGAGATAGACAGAGCAGGAGGGTCAATATCTTCCGTTTCAATGAAAACGCCCCCTCATAAAAATGGTAAATTTATAATACCACGTTTATGAGGGGGCGGCAACTGGAAAAGAAGCCCGGGACAAAGAACCTCACTCGGCTGACAGGGCCAGAGGGGAGGGGACAAGCTCCACCTGTCCCTCCTGTGCGGTCACCGTCAGGGTGCTTCCCGCCGTTAGCTCCCCGGAGAGCAGCAGAGCGGCGGCGGGGTCCTCGATCTGAGCCCGGATGGCCCGGCGGAGGGGGCGGGCCCCGTAGTCCGGGTCGAAGCCTGCGCGGGTAAGGGCAGCTTCCCCCTCGGAGGTGACAGCCAACTCCACCCCCAGGGGGGCCAGCCGCTGCGACAGTTCCCCAAGCATCCGCTGGGCGATGGCGGAAAGCTGCTCCTGCCCCAACTGGCGGAAGACCATGATCTCATCCAGCCGATTTAAAAATTCCGGGCGAAAGGTCCGCTTGGCTTCCTCCATAACTGCTGCCCGGATCTCGGAGAGAGGACGAAGTCCATCGGTTGCAGAGAGGGAGGAGAACCCCAGTCGGTGTCCGGCTGTGATCTGTCGTGCGCCCACATTGGAGGTGAGGATCAGCACACAGTTGCGAAGGTCTGCCTTTCTCCCCTGGGCATCGGTGAGTTGCCCGTCCTCCAGGGCCTGGAGTAGCACCCCCCAGACGTCCTCATGGGCCTTCTCGATCTCGTCAAAGAGCACCACCGACCAAGGCTTTCGCCGTACTGCCTCGGTAAGTTGGCCGCCCTCCTCATGGCCCACATAGCCGGGGGGAGAGCCGAGAAGGCGGGAGACGGTATGCGCCTCCATATATTCCGACATATCAAAGCGGATAAGGGCGTCCTCGCTTCCAAAGAGGGCCTCGGCCAGGGCCTTGCACAGCTCTGTTTTACCCACCCCTGTGGGACCCAAAAAGAGAAAGGAGCCTACGGGACGGTTTGGCTCCTTCAGCCCCACCCGGCTACGGCGGATCGCCCGTGCCACCGCCTGTACCGCCTCGTCCTGTCCCGTGACCCGGAGGCGAAGGGCTTCCTCCAAGGAGAGGAGGCGCTCGCTCTCCGAGCGGGTGAGGGAGGTGAGGGGGACCCCCGTCCAACAGGATACTACCGAGGCCACGTCTTCCCCCGTGACCGAGAGAGAGGACTGAGACAGGAGCATAGCGGAGTACTCCCGCTCCAAGCTACGGCGAAAATCTCCCTCCGCGTCCCGGTACATGGCGGCCTTCTCAAAGTCTTGGGCGCGGATGGCCTCCTCCTTCCTCTGCCGGGCGTCGGCCACCTTGGCCTCCAAGGCTTGGAGGGAGGGGGGGAGCTGAACGCCCTGAAGGCGCACCCGGCTGGCGGCCTCATCCATCAGGTCCACTGCCTTGTCCGGAAGGCGGCGGTCGGGTAGGTAGCGCACCGATAGGCGCACGGCGGCGTCCACCGCCTCGTCGGTGATGGTGAGGCGGTGATGCTGCTCATAGCGGGGGCGAAGCTGGCGGAGGATACCTTGGGCTTCCTCCGGGGTAGGCTCTTCTACGGGAACGGGCTGGAAGCGGCGCTCTAAGGCGGCGTCCTTTTCAATATACTTCCGGTATTCCTCAGTGGTGGTGGCTCCTACCACCTGCAGGTCGCCCCGGCCCAAGGCGGGCTTTAGGATGTTGGCGGCGTCGATGGCTCCCTCGGCGGAGCCTGCGCCCACGATGGTGTGAAGTTCGTCCAGAAAGAGGATTACGTCTCCGGAGCGGCGGACCTCGGCGAGGATATTTTTGACCCGCTCCTCAAATTCCCCCCGGTATTTGGTCCCAGCCACCATTGAGGAGAGGTCTAAGGCGATGAGTCGTTTGCCCCGCAGGTCATCAGGCACCCGGCCCCCGGCGATGGCGGAGGCCAAGGCTTCGGCTATGGCAGTTTTGCCCACCCCCGGTTCCCCGATGAGGGCGGGGTTATTTTTCCGCCTTCGGGCTAAGATCTCCACCACCCGACGCACCTCCGCCTCCCGGCCGGCCACCGGGTCCAGTTCGCCGTTTGCCGCCATAGCGGTTAGGTCCCGGGAGAATTGATCCAGTAGCTTGGTGGAGGAGACGCTCCGGTCCTCCCGCTCCGGGCGGCGGCGTTCCACGGGCCGAGGCTCGGGGATGCCGAAGGCGGCGGTCATATCCCCCAAAAGCCGCCGGGGATCCCTGCCCGCGGCGGCTATGATCCGCCCGGCGGCGCTGTCCCGCTGCTGCAAAAGCCCGGTGAGAAGATGCCCGGTGTCCGCCCGGTGGGTCTGACAACGGCGGGCGTCGTTCAAAGCCAGCTCCAGACACTCCCGGCACCGGGGCGTAAGCCCTTGGGTGGGCAAGCCTCCCGTTGCCCCCAGGCCGATCAGGCGTACCAGGGCGCTGCGGAGCACTTCGGGGGTGAGCCCTGCGGAGGCGAGGGCCTTGGCTCCCGGGCCCCGGCCCTCCCGGGCGATGCCCAGCAGCAGATGCTCTGTGCCCACATAGCTGTGGCCCAGCTCTGAGGCGCTCTCCTGGGCCAGGCGCAGGGCGGTTTCCGCCCCGGCGGTAAATTTAGCGGCGCTTATGATCGCGTCAGCTCCTTTCCAAATAGACGCCGGATAGTTAGTGGAGAGTAACCACAAACCCCTGGGCCTCTTTGCTTTACCCAAAAAATATACCCAGCTTTTGCGGAATTTAGCATTGAATTTTGAAAAAGGTATGGTATAATGGGTTCAGCTTTAGTGACTTGGAGGTGTAAAACCAATGGCCTATGTCATCAGCGACGCTTGCGTGAGCTGCGGCACCTGCGCCGACGCCTGTCCTGTTTCCGCGATCTCCGAGGGGGACGGTCAGTACGTCATCGACGCCGGCACCTGCATCGAGTGCGGCACCTGCGCCGGGGTCTGCCCCACGGGCGCCATCTCTCAGGGCTGAGAGAAGCTACACAAAAAACAGCGGCGTCATCCTTTTGGATGGCGCCGCTGTTTTTTCTTCTCAGGAGTTCTCCGCCAGGACCAGGTTCAAGAGGACCTCTACCATCTTTTCCAGGGATCGGACCGGGATGTATTCCATAGGCCCGTGAAAATTGACTCCGCCGGTGGAGAGATTGGGGCATGGCAGACCCTCATAGGACAGCCGCGCTCCATCGGTGCCGCCCCGAATGGCCACCTCCCTGGGTTCCACTCCCGCCGCCCGGAAGGCGGCTTTGGCCCGGTGGATCAGGTGCATATGGGGTTCGATCTGGGCCTTCATATTGTAATATTGATCCCAGAGCTCCAGCTCCACCGTTCCCTGGCCGTATTTCTCGTTGAGATAGCGGGCGATCCGCTCCATGGTGTTCTTTCGGGCCTGGAACTTGGCCTCGTTGTGGTCCCGGACGATATACTCCAGGATAGCGGTGGTTTCATCCCCCTCTATGCGCTGGAGATGGTAGAAGCCCTCATATCCCTCGGTGTGGGCAGGGATCTCCGCCGGGGGAAGCAGGCCGTTGAACTCAATGGCCATGAGAAGGGCATTTTTCATCTTGTTTTTGGCGGAGCCTGGGTGGATGTTCAGCCCGTGCACTGTGATTTTGGCCCCGGCGGCGTTGAAGTTCTCATACTCCAACTCCCCCAGTTCGCCTCCGTCCACCGTGTAGGCCACCGCCGCGCCAAAGCCGGCGATGTCAAAGTGATCGGCGCCCTCACCGATCTCCTCGTCGGGGGTGATGCCCACGGCGATCCGTCCGTGGGGGATCTCCGGGTGGGCGGTGAGATACTCCATGGCGGAGAAGATCTCGGCGACTCCCGCCTTGTCGTCGGCCCCCAGCAGGGTGGTGCCGTCGGTGATGATCAGCTCCTGGCCGATATACCGCTTCAGGCTCTCGTGCTCGGCGGCTCTCATGACGATGCCGGGGCTTTGCTCGATATCACCCCCCTCATAGCGAAGGATCCGGGCCTTCACACCGGCGCCGGAGAAGGAGGGGGCGGTGTCCATGTGGGCGATGAGCCCAAGACAGGGAATATCTTCCTGACCGGGGGTGGCGGGGAGCCAGCCGTAGACATAGCCGAACTCATCCATATGGGCGTTGAGAAGTCCCATCTGGGACAGCTCCGCCGCCAGCTCCGCCCCCAGCAGCTTCTGCTTGGGGGTGGAGGGATGCAGGCCGGAATAGTCGTCAGACTGGGTGTCATAGGAGATATACTTCAGAAAACGTTCCAGAACAGTCATGTTTAGCCACTTCCTTCATTAAACTCCCAAAATCTCCCTTGACGGGGGAGGGTGGAACCGTTAAACTATGGATAAAAGTATAACATATCCAGGAGGATTTTACCATGGGAAACAGAAAAGAATTTACCTTCCCCTCCAGCGACGGGGTTCACCAGATTCACGCCGTCCTCTGGCTTCCCGATGGGGAGCCCAGAGGGGTGGTGCAGCTTGTTCACGGCATCTGTGAATACGCCCTGCGCTACGACCACTTTGCCCGGTTCCTGACCGATCACGGCTTCGCCGTGACAGGCCACGATCACCTGGGCCACGGCCTCACCGCAAAGGATCCCGGGGAGTATGGCTATTTTAGCGACTGGGGGGATCTGGTTCGGGACGTCCGCACCCTTCAGCGTAAGGTGAGGGAGACCTATCCCGCCCTGCCCTATTTTCTCCTGGGCCACTCCATGGGCTCCTTCGTGGCCCGCACCTTCCTCATTGATCATCCGGGGGAGCTGACGGGCTGTATCCTTTCGGGTACCGGTCAGGAGCCGGCCCTCACCGTAGCGGCGGGGAAGCTCCTCACCAGCCTGGGGGATCCCCATAAGGTCAACAAGCTGTTTTACGCCCTGTCCATCGGGGCCTATAACAAGCAGTTTGCCCCTAGCCGTACCCCGGCAGACTGGATCTGCCGGGACGAAGCGGTGGTGGACGCCTACCTGGCTGATCCCCTGTGCAACTTCCAGACCACAGCGGGGATGAACCACGCCATGATGACGGGGCTCCGGTATGTGGCGAAAAAGAAAAACCTGGCCCGGATGGATAAGGATCTGCCTGTCTACTTCTTTGCCGGAGACAAGGACCCGGTGGGAGCCTGCGGAAAGGGCGTGGAAAAGGTGGCTCGCTGGTTTCGGGAGGCGGGGATGAAGGACGTGGAGGTAAAGCTTTACGCCGGCGGTCGGCATGAGATGCTCAACGAGACCAATAAGGAGGAGGTCTACGCCGACACTCTGGCTTGGCTGGAGGGACATCTGAAACGATAGGTCGGGGAGGGATCGGGGGGAGAGAACGGGATGAGAGACACGTATGAGTTTGATTCCGTTATCTATGAAACGGGGGATAAGGGCGGGGCGTATATCATTTTCCCATGGGATATCAGAAAAGAGTTTGGCTCTGGCCGGGTGAAGGTCAGCGTTCTGTTTGACGGGATCGCCTATGACGGCAGTATCGTCAATATGGGAGTGAAGGATGAGCAGGGGAACGTCTGTTATATCATCGGACTGTTGAAGTCCATCCGGAATGAGCTGGGGAAGGCGAAGGGCGACCAAGTCCATGTGATCGTAAAAAAGAGATAGCTTGGGCGGAAAACAAAAAGGCGGGCTCTTCCAGTCAGGAAGAGCCCGCCTTTTCATTCCTTCTCCCCCTGGGCGATGATCCGCTCCAGACAGGACATCAGGTCGGTGATATTTTCCACCTTGGCGTCCAGGTTCAGGACCGCCTGCTGAAGCTCAGGGGGCATGGAGTCAAACTTGTCACGAATGGATGGGGCTATGGTCGACATACTATCACCTTACCCCAAGTATAACCAACCGGAAAAGAGGGCATACGGAAAATATGCAAAAAGGCGCGCTCTAACAGAGCGCGCCTTTGGCTTGCGGGGTATGCGGGGACATTTACTCAGAAAGGTACTGCTTTACCAGTTCCTGAAGCAGCTCGTCCCGGTCCAGCTTGCGGATCAGGGCACGGGCGTTATTGAAGTTGGTGATATAGGTGGGGTCCTCTGAAAGGATGTAGCCCACGATCTGATTGATAGGGTCATAACCCTTCTGCTTGAGGGAGTCGTAGACCGAAGTCAGGATAGCCTTGATCTCCTGGTCCTTTTCATAGCGGATATTGAATTTCCTGGTGAAGTCCAAATCTTCCATGGTGGACACCTCCCTTTGGGGTATACCAAGATTGTACTCGAAATTTGGGGCGCTGTAAAGAGAAAAGAAGAAAAATTTATCTTTCTTTAATATTACAGCCTCAGCGCAGGACGGCGCCCAGCTCCTTCTCCAGGGCGGCCAGGATGCTCTTCACATCCTCGTCGGCCTCCTCGCTGGTGAGGGAGCGGTCGTCCGCCCGGAGCACCAGGTTGAAGGCTACCGACTTTTTGCCCTCGTCCACTCCCTTGCCCCGGTAGACGTCGAAGAGAGAGACCTCCTTCAAAAGACCCTTGGCCCCCTTTCGGATCACGGCCTCCAGGGTCCCCACAGTGACTGCTTCCTCACAGACCACCGCAATGTCCCGGGTTACCGAGGGGAATTTGGGCAGGGGAGTGTAGACCGGGTCGGAGCCCTTAACGGACAGCAGAGCCTCGAAACTGAGCTCGGCGCAGTAAAGCTCGGCGTCCACCCCATAGTTTTGAGCCACCAGGGGATGGATCTGGCCGAAAACGCCCAAGACCTGATCCACCGCCAGCACCTGGGCGCAACGGCCGGGGTGGTAGGAGGGATTGAGACTGACGGCCTGGAAGGATACACCCTCCACACGCAGCTCCTTCAGGATGGCCTCCACGGCCCCCTTCAGGGAGAAGAAATCCATCTCACCGCCGTAAGCGCCCATGGACAGTATCTTCTTTTCAACGGCAAGTCCATCCTCCCCGCCGGGGAGGTAGATCCGCCCCACCTCATAAAGCCGGGCGGCTTTGTTTCGGTAATTGTAGTTCCGGGTCAGGATCTCCAGCATGGAGGGCAGGGTGGTGGTCCGCATGATGGAGGTGTCCTCCCCCAGAGGGTTGAGGATCTTGAAGGACTCCCGCCGGGGATCGTTGGCCTCCCAGCCGATCTTGTCATAGTAGGTGGGGGAGATGAAGGAGTAGGTGATGATCTCATTGTACCCCATGGCCCGGCAGGTGGCGCCCAGGGTCCGCTCCACCTGCTGCACGGGGGAATAGCCCCCCTGAGTGGTCTGCCCCCGCATCAGAGTGGTGGGGATGTTGTTGTAGCCATAGAACCGGGCTACCTCTTCGGCCAGGTCGGCCATCCGCTTCACATCCCCCCGCCAGGAGGGGACTTTGATGACGCCCTGCTCTATGGTGGCCTCAAAGCCTAGCCGCTGGAGGTAGGTGTACATCACATTCTCTGCCACATCGGTGCCCAGCAGAGCGTTGATCTTCTCCGGCTCCAGCTTCAAAAGGGTGGGCTGGGGGACGTGGTTGAGAATGTCGATGACCCCGTCCACCACCTCTCCGGCCCCCAGCATTTCCACCAGCTCACAGGCCCGGTCCACGGCGGGGAGGGTGTTCATGGGATCCAGCCCCTTCTCGAATTTGGCGCTGGCCTCGGTCCGCATACCCAGGGCCAGGGCCCCCTTGCGGATACAGGTGCCGTCAAAGCAGGCCGACTCAAACACCACGTCGGCGGTGTCGGCTACGATCTCGGAGTTCATGCCCCCCATGATGCCCGCAAGGCCCACTGCCCTTGTCTCATCGGCGATGACCAGGTGGTTGGCGTTCAGCTTCCGTACCTGGCCGTCCAGGGTGGTCAGCTCCTCCCCCTCGGTGGCCCGGCGGACGATGATCTTGCCGCCCTGCACATAGCGGTAGTCAAAGGCGTGCATGGGCTGGCCATACTCCAGCATCACGTAGTTGGTGATGTCCACGATGTTGTTGATGGGCCGCACTC
>CANPTT010000016.1 GCA_947577065.1 uncultured Pseudoflavonifractor sp. | reverse complement strand
TGGCCGACTTGATCCCCGCCTCGTCCGCCTCCTGATAGTCCATGATCTTATAGGTAAATCCCTTGCGCTCGGTCCAACGGGTGTACATGCGGTATAGCATCTGGGCCCAGTCCTGGGCCTCTGTGCCGCCGGCGCCGGGGTGGATGGTCAGGATCACGTTGGAGTTGTCATACTCCCCCGTCAGAAGGGTGGACAGCCTTGCCTGCTCCATCTCTTCCTCCAGCTTGGCGTAGCCCGTCTCCAGCTCGGGAAGCAGAGACGCGTCCTCCTCCTCATTGCCCATCTCACAAAGGGTCAACAGATCGTCCCACTCCCGTTCCCGGCGCTGCTGGCTCTCCAGCTTTCCCCGAAGGGTGTTCATCCGCCGGGTCGCCTTCTGCGACTTTTCCAGGTCGTCCCAAAACCCCTCGCTGGCACTCTCCGACTCCAGCATCTCCAGCTCCCGCCTGGCCGCCTCCAGATCCAGCGCTTGGCTGAGATCGTCTAATGCAGGCTTCAAGCTGTTTAGTTTTACCTTATACTCGTCAAATTGCAGCATTTGATCCACTCTCATTTCTTAAATTAACGTTCCTATTATATCCAAAAGCATTCCCGTTGTAAAGGGAAAGATCGTATAATCGCGGTCTTTCTCCTTGCTGGAAATTTTTACCTTTTTCGGAATTTTTTCTTGACACTCTTCATAAGCTATGGTATAGTATGTAGGCACTTAAGAGACCCGTGTCATCCATGCCGGAGTGGCGGAATTGGTAGACGCCCGGGACTTAAAATCCTGTGTTCCAAAAGAACGTGCCGGTTCGACTCCGGTCTCCGGCACCACAACTCTTTTGCCACAGCCATATCGCGGGGTAGAGCAATTGGTAGCTCGTCGGGCTCATAACCCGGAGGTTGCAGGTTCAAGTCCTGTCCCCGCAACCAGAAACCGCTGGAATCATCCGATTCCAGCGGTTTATTTTTGGTTTTCTCTACTTTTTGAGGGTGTTTATTTTTATGGTTTTGTCTTGATCCAAGCCGTGATCTATGCTGCCCGGCCGATATCCAGGTCAAAGACAACAGCGGTCTTGCTATCTTTTTCTCTCCCTGGGCGCGCGTCTAAAACGGGCAACTTGCCGCCACCACCACGAAGGTGCCGTTTTCCCGGTGATAGCTGCAAGTAGAAAGAGTCAGCAATCGATCGCCGTATTCCGCCTCTGTTCCCGTATCGTAAAGGGCAGCCCCTTTGGCCTTCTGAACATACTCCTCAAAGTCCTCCCGCCGGGAGAGATCGGTGTACTGATAGTACCGAAAGCCCTCCTCCCCCGGGACATAGGCGTGACTGTAAAAGGCGGCGAGCACCCGATACTCTCCACTCTGGCTCAGGGTATCAAAGCGGATGATCGGATGGGCGGCGGCGTGATCTGCCTGGGCATATTGGAGCAGGGAGCCGAACATGGAGCCGTCCTTCATGTTGTGACCATAGATCACAACATGGGGGGCATCCGGCTCACAGCCCGCTCCGATAAACAGGCTTCCGCTGACGGCATCCGAGCGGTCAAAGGCCCGGCGAAGGTAATATTCCGGCTCCTGGGGCGTATACATCACAGGATAGTCGATGGGAGTATCCTCAATAGAGAGCCAGCCGGAAAAATCCGGATTCTCCAGAGATAACTCCTCATAAGGCGAGGGGCCCGGGGATATCTCTTCCCCTGAGGCGGCCGCCGCCTGCGTTGGAACCGCTTTCCCTCCTGTAGAGAGCATGGACGGCTCCTTCTGACGGGATCCATGGATCCGTTCAGCAAGCTCCCGGTAAGCCCTCCGTTCCCGATGGACACGGTACAGATCCCGGCCCAAAAATCCCCCGGAAAGAAGCAAAATCACCGAGAGAAAAAGAATCAGGGGTCTTTCCCAGAGAGGCGGCCGCAAAACCCGATTGCCCTTATACCGCGCCATTTACCGCCGTCTCCGCCGGGACCGCAGCACCATGACCATCCCCGTCAGCGCCGCCAAAGCGCACCCTGCCCACAGCAGCGTGTGGGTGGGGTCTCCGGTCTTGGGTACATGGTCAGGAACTGGGGTCGGCGTTGGGACAGGCTCCGGAGAAGGACTTGGCGTTTCCTCCGGAGTGGGCACAGGGGACGGCTCCTGTGTCGCCTCCGGCGCAGGCTCCACCGAGGCTTCCGGGGTCTCTGTGGGAAGGGTGTCAGGCGTTGCAGAAGGCTCCGGCGCCACCGTGGGGGTGGGCATGGGAGACGGCGTTGGCGTCGGGACAGGCTTTGGGGGTAACGTCGCCTCCACTGTAGGTGTAGGCGTGGGCTTTGGCGTGGGCGGCGGATCGTCATCATCGTCATCGTCGTCATCCGGAACAGGTGTGGGAGACGGTACAGGCGGCTTGGATGGCTCCGCTTTCTTTTCCCAGTGGGCGGTAAAGCTCCGCGCCCCGGTGGAACCGTGGGGGATGGAAGCCGCGTCCTTTTGGGCCTGTTCCTCCTCCGCCGCCGTCCATCCCTTGAAGATATACCCCTCCCTTGTGGGATCCCTCAGTGTGATGGTCTCACTTTCAATGGTATAGCTGTCGGGGTTTTCCACGGCGTTTTCCCCGCCGTCCAGCTCATAGATGATGGGATAGGAGATCAGCTCCCACTTGGCGTACAGGGTCAGCGGCTCCTCTGCGTACTCAGGGATGGTGTCCCCCTCAAAATCCCACTGTGTCTCACATTCCGGCTCCCGATACCAGCCGCCAAAGGTATACCCCAGCTCGGTGGGCGGTTCCGGCTCTACCGCCTTGTAGTCCTCCCCCACCCGCTGCCCCTGGGGCTGTGCTCCGTGGCCCTGGTTGTCAAATATCACATGGACGTTGGCCAGGACAACGTTTCCCTCATGGAGCAGCGTCACATATTGGGGATCATCGCTGCAGAATTTCTCCAGATCGCTCTCGGTGATGGTATATTTCCCGGCGTTGGGGACTGCCACGATACGGTAAGGATGATCTTTGTCAGGCCGCAGCCACCGGGCAACGCCGATGGCCGCCCCATCCCGCAGGGCCGCCCCCACGGTCATGGGCCGGGTGGCATAGCCGGGGGAGGTGTCCTCCACTCCATCCAGATAGACATTGTCAAAAACGCCCTCATGCCGGTTGCCGCTGATGTTGCCGGTCACCTGTGGGCTGTTTCCCACCACGATGTAGGTATCGGGAGAAGCGGAGATCCCGCCGCCGTACACGGCGGCCTCATTTTCCATAATGGGGCCCTTGGCCAACTGCAGCAAGCCGTTGTAGACCCCGATCCCGCCGCCGCAGCTTTCAGCCCGGTTGCCGCTGATGCCACCGCCCAACAGGAAAACTTGGCCCTTTTCCACGTAGATCCCGCCGCCGTTGGCCGCGGGGGAAAGCTCGTAGGCGGGTCGTCCCAGGTCTCTCACAGCCGTGTTGTTCCGGATCGCGCCGCCGTAGATCCGAAGGACGCCGTCTCCCTGAAGAAACACCCCGCCCCCCTGAATGGCCTGGCAGTCCTCTATAACACCGCCGTTCAGGACAAGGGTCCCCCTATTGCCGGCCACCGCCGCGCCGCCTCCGGCGGCGGCACGGCAGTTGCGAATAAGCGAGCCCTCCTCCATGACCGCCGTGCCTCTGACCACCCGCAGGCCTCCGGCCGCCTTTGCGGTATCGACATTGTCGCTATTCTGAATGACCGCCCCGGAACTTAAGGTCAGCGTACTGCCGCCCTGCACGCCCACCAGCTCAATATGGGTGGTAAGCCCCTCCTCCCGCCTGCCGTCCAGAAGGATGTTCTCAAAAACAGCGTCGGCATAAACCGTCAGCATAAAGTCACCGTATGTCTCGGTGGTATAGCTGACCGTATACGGCCCCTCCCCCTCCACGCTGGCAAGGGTCATGGGCGTCTGAATTTTGATTGGAGCCTCCAGGAGAATGTTTTCCAGCACCTCCACCCGGCCGCCGGCGTATACATTGGCGCAGGCCTCAGCCAACGTCCCGAAGCTCCACGCGCCGTCTTTCTCCGTCTGATACCGCGCCTCCATTCCCGGCGCCGCTATTGTCACCGTCATTCCAAAGGACAACACTCCAAAAAGCATGCAGCCTGCCAGGAATGCACTCAATGCGCATTTTTTCATCCTCGCTTCCTCCGCCTTTCAAGGACTTTTGCCCACAGGTTCCCTGTGGGCAAAAGGGGATCCCCCTTTTGATCTTCATTCATTATCGTTGATCTCTGTACCCTCTGTCCTCCCCGGCGCAGGCCACGCCAACGGTGTGGGACGGGAGGCTGCCCCCCTGTCAAACCTCCCCTTGGGCGGGAAGGAACAGTTGATCGGCTAAGTCCATCAGGCTCTCCCGGCTGGCCCCGACCTCCACGCTGAGACTGTAGAGTTGGCCGGGGACCACGTCAAACCAGACCACCTTGCCCGCGCCGCCGTCGTTCCAGGCCAGCCGGGCGGGACACCAGCCCACCTCGGCCTGGGCCTGGTGGTCAAAGGTTTCCTCCACCCCGGAGATGTCGGCGAAGTCGGGGCTTGTATCGTAGGTGGGGGCGATGCGGTAGATGTACTTCACGCCGTCCAGGGTGAAGGAGGTCTCGCCCACCGCCAAGTCGTCCAGGTAGAAGGCGTTATAGTGGACGTCCTGGGCATTCTCCGGGGCGCGGTTCAACTGGCGGCCCAGGACGGAGAAGATGTCGTCCACCGTGTTCAGCAGATCGGCGGGGGTCATGTCGGAGCGGACGGACCACTGGGTCTCATCGGCGTACCAGCTCACCTGGGCGGTCTGGGCGTTGGAGCGCAGGGATAGGGTGGTGCCGCCGTCGCTCCAGTCCATCTGGTCGGTCCAGGTCTCATCGTCAAAGATCTCCTGGGGCTCCTCGGTCCTCCACGCCCGAAGGGTGACGGCGTGACCGCCCGTGCCAAATCTGGCCTGGGCGATGGGGATCTCACTGGGGCTGGGCAGCAGGTCATAGAGAATGTCCATGGCGTCCGCCGGCAGGGGCAGCGTATAGCCGTACCCGGCCAGATCGGCAGCGGTAACGCCGCTCTCCGGCGGAGCGGGGGTCCGGCCCTGCCAGAGCAGGAGACCAAGGACCACGCACAGGCAGGCGGCCGCCGCCGTTAGGGTCCTCCAATGGAGCATGGCCTTGCGCTTGGAGACGGCCAGGGCCTCCTCCAGCAGGTCATCGTCCACGGCGTTCATAAACAGTAAAAATCGGGCGTACATGCGCTCGCTCATACGTAGACCCCCTCCTCTTCCATGGCTTGGCGGAGCTTGTTGCGGATACGAAACAGGGCGGACTTGACCTTTTCCTCCCCCACGCCGCACTCCCGAGCGATCTCCTGGACGCTCATGCCGTACCAGTACCGCCGGAGGAAGTAGCGGCGGTGCTCCTCGCTCTGCCGACGGAGAAAACGATTGAGGAAGTCGTGGAAGGTCACCTCATCCGTCAGCGTATCCCCAGAGTCTGGCAGACTGCCGCTCAACTCCTCAAATGCAGCCTCCAGGGTGGAATCCCGCTTTTGAGCTCGGTTATAGTCCAGCCGGTTCAGGGCCAGGTTCCGGGTGATCCGGCCCACAAAGCCGCTTAAGCAGGCGGGCCGCTGGGGTGGAATGACGTTCCAGGTTTGGAGCCAGGCGTCGTTGACGCACTCCTCGCTGTCCCGCTCGTCCCGTAAAATGCGCCGGGCGATGGTCTGGCACATAGCGCCGTACTTTTCCGCCAGACGCATGACGGCCTCCTCCGCCCGCCGAAAAAACAGCTCAATGATCTGGATGTCTTTCATCTCTCTACCTCCCTATATAATAGACAGATTTTTTGCCGTTCACGTTGTGCCAGGCAAAAAATTTTCCTTGCCATCCGGTTCTCCCCATCTGTCATTATACACTGTCCCACAAGAATTGGAAGGCGGTCCTTTCCACAGAAAATCCCCCGGTCGGCTGCGGGTCCAATCCCTGTCCCCGCACCAAAAAAGGATCCTGCAACCCTTGAGTTGCAGGATCCTTTTTTGCCATTTTTAAAGATACCTTCGCTTTAAGGGAATTCACCAGGCTTCCTTTGTTCCTCCTATTTTGCACAGTCCCTGACTTTTTTATTTTTTAGCCGCCTCCACGATCGCAGCCACATATTTGGCTGTGTTTACCAGGGTAGCGCCGGAGACGGCGTCCACCGCATCCTCTCTGGCGCTGAGCTCCTCCGCCTGGACCACAGTCATCCCGTTGACATGCTCCTGAATGGCGTCAAAGTTCTTATCGATGGAAACCGTGGACCCGGCATAGTCTGCCATTATGGCGCTGTAATAGTCGGCCGCCATCCGTTTGGAACAAAGCACTTTTCCCTCGGCGTATCCGGAGGCAAGATCACTGTCGCTGTTGGGTACGCCCACGACCCCCTTCCCTGCGTCCAGAAACTGAAATTCATCCACATAGCTCAAAAGGATCTCCTCCCCCCGGGTCAGTGCGGCAGCCGCGGTAAAGCAGTTTTCCCCGTTGGCCGAACCATAGACGACCGACAGCTTCAGTTCGTCGGAGCTTCCGGTAAATTCAGCGGCCTGAGTCTCCTGGGCATTCCTGGCGGCTTGGGCAATGGCCTTCAGATACCCGGCGGTATCCGCCAAGGTCGCCCCAGAGACAGCGTCCGCAGCGTTTTCTCTTCCGGCGATCTCCTCTACCTCTGCGATCGTCTTGCCGATCGTAAAGGTCTGGATGGCGTTAAAATTATCGTCAATGCGGACTGTGGAGCCCGCTTTTTCCGCCATGGTCTCGCTGTAATAGTCCGCCATAGCACGCTTGGAGGCCAGAGCCTTTCCCTCTGCATATCCCTCGCCAAACTCCCTGTCACTGTTGGGCACTACCTCCCGGACCGCGGCGGCGTCCACAAACTGGAACTCGTCCAAAAAGGCGGCTGCAATGACGTCCCCTCGTACCGCGGCGTAGGTCTCCGTAAAACTTTTGGTCCCGTGCGCCGCAGTGTAGGCCATGCCCAGCTGAAGTCCGCCTTCGAGCTCTACCTTCTGGGGCGGGGCGGCCGTCTCCTGCGGAGCGGGGGTCGGCTCAGTATACGTCTCCCCCAAAGCGGCGGCGACAGCGCTCTTCACCGCTTTACTTGTGACCGTGGCCCCGGAAACTCCATCAATGTCAAACCCATTGGCCGCTACCACCTGTTTCTCCAGCTCTGCCAGCGCCTTGCCGCCCACCTCGGGGGTCTCCTTATCCCCTTTGATGGAGCAAGCGGTGATCTTCCCATTCTCCCGGGCCAGCGTGACGCTCACATCTCCCCCGTAGCCCTGAGCCGTCCCGGTCAAGGTCTCAGCGGCGGTCTTGCCTCCACAGGCCGTCAGAGTCAATACCATGGCCCCGCACAAAAGCAATCCAACTGTCTTTTTCATATCCTGCTTCTCCTTTTCCGGATGTCTCTTCTGGACATCTCCATACACATATCATAGTCTTCCTTTTTTACCCCAAGTTATATACCCGCTCGATCGTTTCGATCCGCAAAGAGGCCGGATCTATTTGTCCTGTTTTTCCCATTCAACATAAAAAACGAGTGGCCCCCATCGAGGCCACTCATTTTTAATCTCCCACCGCAATGACCCTCACCTTGGCATTTCCGCCCAGGGTCCCGCTGTAATAAACCGTCAGGGTCTCGTCGTACCCCTTTGCCGTGGCCAGATCGATCCAAGTGCCGTTGTCATCGTTATAGACCTGAACGCTGTCGGAAATGGGGACCCGAACACCGTCCAGCACCACATACTCCTCTCCGCTAAAGTCGGAGCGGGGAACTCCTGCTGCCTTTGTCAGCTCTTGAAAACCCGCCACCCTCCCGCCGGCGGTGACCGCCAAGCCGCCAAAGGTATTTCCCACCACCTGCGTGCTGGCGCAGTATGCAGAAGTCCCAGAGCCGCTCTCAATGGCAACGGTCCTCCATTCGGCATAGTCTTCGCTGCCCTCCTTTCCACTGGAGGCTGTGGAAAAAAGGTAACGCCCATAGGTATACGCATCTCCGGTGACATTTTTCAGCAGCAGCAGATCCACCTGACCGCTCTCATCCGTACCCGCATAGGCGATCTTGTCGGCAGCCACCGTACTGGTCAAGATATCCTCCAGCCCGATCTCTACCACAGGGGCGGAGCCTACCTGGTCGTAAATTTTCACATCATCCGCCAGGGGAAGAGAGCCGAGGGTCCGCCCCTTTACGTCAAGCTCCTGTCCCATCCCCCCGGAGAGAGCAGAAACGGAACCCGTCCCGATCCCGGAGGAGTTGACCCAGACCAGGCATCCCTCCCACTCTTCGGCCTTGGAGAAATTGCTGATCTCTACCGAGAGGGAAAGACCGCTGACATGGGTGAGGCTCCCCCGGCCGGCACTGTCCAACACAGCCGCCACTGTGCTCCGCTTCTCCTCGGCACTCCAGGCTTGAAGGACCTCTCCAGCTCCATTGAGAGAGATCGTGATCTTCTCCCCTACAGACAGTCCGGACAGCCCAGCGGCGTTATCGGCCACGGGAAAGATACAGCCCAGGAGGGTAATGGCGCTGGGATCGGCGGCGTTGGGCTGGGCATTTTCATAATATCCGGTGAGCAAAATCCCCTCATACCGCCGGGCGTCGGCGGCGGTCACCAGGGTGATCCCACCGTTCTCAGCGTAATATAGAGTCAGCTCCCGCCCCTCCAGATCATACCAGACGGCGGAATACGTAGCCCTCTCCTCATCCAGAATGACCGGAGTAGAGGCGGCGACCGCATAGCTGTTTCCCGCCGCATCCGTGACAGCGGAGGCCGTAGTCTTTTCCGCCGCAACGGTCTTGCAGATACTGTCGTCAGGCAGGAAGCCCTTGACCCTTCCTGTCTTGTCCAGCAGCAGGGTCCCTCTGCGGTGGACAAGAACGTCATCTATCTCCGTACTTTGCCCATACCAGTTCAAGCTCCCATTGGCATAGACCTGGGCGGTGTGAAGGGTCCCGTCGGCGGCCTCGGCATCGTTGCTGAGCAAAACGGCATCCTCCACCCAGGAGCTTCCCAGCCCCAGGACAAAGGTCTTTCCCTGCGCATCGGGCAGCCGAAGAAGGTTATAGAGCAGCTGGGCGGCCTGTCCCCGGTCCAGCCCCTGTCCCGTCTGTGTGCTCACCTTCTCCAAAAGGCCGATCCTCTGCGCCTTCGCCATAGGATCCTCCGGCCAAAAGGGGCCAATATCCGCCTCGGTGTAGCCCAGCAGCCGCAAACAGACGGTGACAGCCTGTTCCAGCGTGACCGTCTCATCGGGGCCAAAGGTGCCGTCCCCCTTTCCCGTCATCAGACCCTCCTCATGGGCCAGGTTGATATACGGCGCCGACCAATCCGCGCTGGACACATCGGAAAACAGAGAGCGGTAGGCACTCAGCGCCGTCTGATCTCCATGGCCTTCCGCCAGGATGGCCAGCTTGCAGAACTGGGCACGGCTCAAGCTGTCCTCCAGGTGATAGAGTCCGTCCGGGTATCCCGATAGGATGCCCAGACCAGACAGGACCACCGCTGCCTCACCCGTGTCTCCCCCCGTGGCCGCAGCTGCGGGAAGGGTCAGCAGAGACAGGGTCAACGCTCCCGCCAGGGCAAGAGAAAGCCATTTTCGATCCATGGAAAACACTCCTTTAATCTGCTCTTAGCGCATCCACAGGCTGAAGGCTGGACGCCTTTACCGCCGGGTAGATGCCAAAAATCACACCGATCGCCAGGGAGAAGGCAAAGGCTCCCAAAGAGATCCCCACCCCTGGAAGAACGATCAGTCCGTACATAGCCTTACCCAGAACAAGGGAGAGGCCAAAGCCCAAAACAATGCCGACCAGCCCGCCCAGGGAACTCAATATACCCGCCTCCATCAAAAATTGCCCCACGATCTCCCGCCGGGGAGCGCCGATGGATTTTTTGATCCCGATCTCTCTTGTTCTCTCCGTGACGGTGACCAGCATAATATTCATGATCCCAATGCCCCCGACCAAAAGGGCAATGGAGGCGATCCCCCCCAGCACCACCGAGAGGGACGTCATCTCATCATTGGACTCCGCCATAGCGGAATTGCCGTCGGCCAGACTGTATTCGCCCACGGAGCTGTCTATCCGATCCGCCAGCCAAAGCTCCAGTCGGGAGATGACCCCCTCCACATTTTTGGAGGAGTTCACCTTCACGGTAACGCTGTCCACCCGATCTGACCTCAGAAGTGTGCGGTTCACGGTGTAGGGCACCACCGCCATGTGATCCATGGAGTCCTCCACGCCGCCGTCCTTCTGATAATAGGTCCCCACCACCAAAAAGGGAAAGCCGCCAATGGTCACCGTCTTGCCGATGGGATCGGTGTAGGGAAAGAGATCGTCCGCCGCATAGGAGCCCAGAACACAGACCATACTGCGATTTTCAATGTCTTGGGGTAATATATCCCGCCCAGATTCCAAAATGTAATTGGAGCAGATGGAATATTGGTCGGAGCCCAAATAGACAACTGTGTCGTCCACGGTCTTGCCGCCGTACTGAATGGGCAGCTGAGTGGAGAGGTCGGGGGTAACTCCGTCCACCATTTGGGCCAGCTCGCCGTTGCCATACTCATAGAGGGGCGTCGTCAGGTCAGTGGAGCGGCTGGAATCATACCAGGTCAGCTTTACCGTCACCTTGTTGACCCCCAGTTTTTCGTAATAGGCGGTCATATCGCTGTTATATCCCGTCACCATGGCCACCAATACCAGCACGGCCGTGACCCCGATGATAATGCCCAACATGGTAAGAAAGGAGCGGCCCTTTTTCTCCGTGATGGAATCCAGGGCCATGCGGAGAGCATTCACGAGGCTCTCACCTCCGAGCGGGCCTCTGCCGGGACCAGGATCCCATCCCGCAGACTGTCGTGGACGATGTGGCCGTCCATGACTCGAACGGTCCGGTCCGCTTGAGCGGCAATGCTGTTGTCGTGGGTAATAAGGATAACGGTGGTCCCCTGAGCGTTGAGCTCCCGCATAAGCTCCAGGACCTGACGCCCTGTTTGGGAGTCCAGAGCTCCCGTGGGCTCATCAGCCATGAGGATAGGGGAGCGGGTAGCCATGGCCCGTGCGATCGCCACCCGCTGCTGCTGGCCGCCGGAGAGCTGTCCCGGCTTGTTTTCCGCCTTTGCCGCGATCTCCACCGCCCTCAGGGCCTCCAAAGCCCGTTCCCGCCGCTCCTGCAGGGGAATATGCTGGTAGGTCATGGGCAAGGCCACATTCTCCCAAACCCTCAGAGATGGGATCAGGTTATAGCCCTGAAAAATAAAGCTGATGCGCCGGGAGCGAAGCTCGGACAACTCTTTCTGGCTCTTTTCCCCCACCGGCTGCCCATCCAGCAGATAGGCGCCCCGGGAGGGAATGTCCAGGCATCCCAGAATATTCATCATGGTGGATTTCCCGGAACCGGAGGCGCCGATGACCGCCACAAACTCCCCTCTGTCAATGGTGAGGGAAACTCCGTCCAAGGCGTTGACCTGGTTCTCCTGACCCTCATTGTATATTTTGTAAACGTTTTTTAGTTCGATCAGACTCATGTTCCCCCTCCTTTTTTAGGGTCTTCCGCCCATACCACCGGGCATTCCGCCGCCGCTGAAGCCGGGCATTCCGCTCCCGCCGCCGGGGAATCCACCGTCAAAGCCATCGCTGGGAAAACGGAACTCCTCGTCTCCGCCCTGACTGGTGGTGTCGCCGCCGGTGGGGGCGGAGAGCTGATAGCGGGTAAAGACCTCCACATCCCTCTCCACACCGGAGAGGATCCTGGCATACCGGCTGTTGGTGGCGCCCACCTCCACCGGCACGGCATAGAATCCGTCGGGGACAACACCCTCGTCCAAAACAAGGGCATCTTCCGGCCGCTTCTCCGCTTTTACATAGAGGCAGGTCCCTCCCTCATAGGACTTCAGCGCCTCCAATGGGGCCAGCACCCCCTCCTCTGTATCCCCCACATCGATGTAATAGGAGACATTGACCCCCGCGGACAGCTCTCCCTTTGCCGGAATGGTGATCGTGATGGGGAAGTAGGCCACGCCGTTGGAATTGGTCGCCTCATAGCTGATGGCACTGACCGTTCCGGAAAAGGAAACTCTGTCGGTCCCCGACCGGACGATACGGACCTCCATTCCCATCTGGATATTGCCGATATCCAGTTCATCGATGTTGGCGGTGATCTCCATGTTGTCCAAATTATAGACCGCCACCGCCGTCATTCCGCTGCGGGGCGTCTCCCCTTCCCGGACATTGACCATAATGACCTTGCCGTCGATCTCGCTGGTCACATTATAGTCGCTCCTCCTCTCCTCCGTCTCCTCCATCCGCTGTGTGTAGGAGGCAATGCGTTCCCGGGCGGTCTCGATGCCTCTTTGGGCGTTGGCGATCCCCTTTTCCGCGTCTTCTATCTGGTCGGCATAGTCAGCACCGTCAATGGTGAAAAGGACTTGTTCCTCCGTCACCTTTTCATAGGCGTCCACATGGACCGTCAGCAGCTCCCCCGCCGCCTGGGCTGTGACGGTCTTGCTGCTTTTATACTCCAGACTGCCCTCCACCGCCGGGTAGAGCTTCTCCCCGCTGTCGGCTATAAGCCAGGCGGCCCCCGTCATCCCCTGAGTGAGCGCGCCGGGATTATCCAGAGCAATGGTAACGGCAAAGCAGCGCGTCCCTTCCGCGGTAAGCCGTTCCACCTTTTTGACCCCGGTCACAGTGCCGGAGAAGGTGTTCATCAGACTGGGAATGGAGATTCCAGCTGACATTCCTACATAGATCTGGTCCTCATAGGCATAGCTGAAATATTCCGTCAGGGTCATCTGGCTGTCGTCCACCAGAGCGGCAAGCCGGGCCCCCTTCTGAAGCAGATCCCCCTCATCAGCCAGGAGCTCAATGATCCGTCCGGAAAAAGGGGCGGTTACGGTAAGTTGGTCCATGGTCTCCTTCCACTCGCCGATCTGCTCCTCATAATTTTCGATCTGCCCGTTGTAGTTGTCGATCTGGTTATAGAGATCGTCGATCTGCCCTTGGTACTCGTCCAGTGTCTCGTCCAGCTCGCTGTCATCCTGGGTGTAGAGCAGCTGCCCTGCCGTCACCGTCTCTCCGGCGGTAACGTAGACCCCGGTGATCTTTCCCTCCGAGGAAGCTGCCGTTACCGAATAACTGTCCGCCGGTACGGTCACGCCGGTCCCCTCCATGGTGGTGGAGAGGGCGCCGTAGCTGGTCATCCCCGTGAGAGCGATCCGGTCCTCCCCGGCAAAAAACAAAGCCTTTACCCCAAATCCTGTTCCGCACAAAACCGCCCCCGCCAGGACCACCGTGACCACCCGCCGAAGGGTCCTCCCCCTCTTTTTCAGCGTGGTCTCCCCTTTCTCCTCCCCTATTTTTGCCGTACTCGCCAAAAGGCTCATAGCTGCATGCCTCCTCGGTTCAAATCGAGGGACAGTATACAAAGGAAAGCTGAAATTGGTCTTAAAAATCCCCCAAATTTTGTAAACAGTCTGTGAATCCGCAGTAAAACATTTGTCCCTTTCCTTCCCTCAAAGTAGCTCCCTTTCTAAAATAAACCATATTGAGAGAGGCAAAAAAGAAAGCCGGGAGTGATTTCAAAATCACTCCCGGCTTTCTTTTTTATAATAAGATCTCCGGCAGGCTTACTCCCGGCTTTGGCTGTACCGCATGAGCATAGCCGCCGCCTCAGCCCGGGAGGCTTTCCCTCCGGGATCCAGGATCCCATCGCCCCGGCCGGTGAGGATCCCCTTCTCCACCGCCCAGCAAAGGGCGTCCCGCGCCCACTCCCCCGCCGTATGGGCGTCGGAAAAGGCCTTGATATCCTCTGCCGCGGTCGGGCTCCCCGCATACCTCCAGAGCATTGCGGCCAGCTGCTCCCGGGTGATGGGATCCTCAGGGCCAAAGCTGCCGTTGCCATAACCCTTGACCACACCCTGCTCCGCGGCCCAGACCACCGCCTTAGCGTACCAGCTACTTGGTACGCAGTCGGGGTAGCTTTGCCCCGCCTTGGTCTCGGGGCTATCCGAGAGCCGCCACAGGATGGTGGCGATCATGGCCCGGGAGGTATCCATGCGGGGGGCAAAATGTGTTTCGTCAATGCCCTCCATCACTCCCTCCTCCAGACAGTAATGAACGCCGTCATGATACCAGACCCCGGGGTCGGCATCGGTAAATCCGGAAATAGGACAGGTATTGTCCCTGGCACAGTCTGCTGCGCCAGGGCTGGTCTTCCGGAAGACCACCTCAATGGTGTGATTGGCCCCGATCTTTTCAAAGGTATACTCTGTCACCGGGCCCACGCTCTTGCCGTCCACCAGTACATCAGCCACCAAATAGCCCTCGTCGGGGGTGATGGCAAAGGTTTTCGTTTCATTGCGGCGGAGACTCACCTTCCCACTGGGAGAGATGGCGCCGCCCTGTCCCGCCGTGGCGGTGAGGGTGTAATAGACGGTGGAGGAGCCGCCGCCGGAGGAGCCGGAAGAGCTGGTCTGCACGGCGTAGCCAATGGCATAGGTGGAAAATTTGGAGGCGTAGATATACACCTTTCCGTTGACGGTATCGGTGCAGAAGGTTCCGTCGGTAAAGCCGCTGTCGGGCCTTCCGCTGAGCCTGGTCAGCGCCGCCGCGGGGGTATTCCCATGCTTGCGGTAGACCCTCACATCCTTCTTGCCCGCGAAGTCATAGGGCACCACGATCTCCAGCACCCTGGAGCCGGTGTCGGTAATGGCCTCCGGCTCTTCAGCGTTGACCTGCCTCTGCAAAGACAGGTCCAGGTAGAGCACATCCTCCTTTTTGCCTGTGACCAGCTCCCCGATCTCATCCTTGTCCGCCGGCTCGTCCTGCTTTTCCACGGTGAGCTTCACCGTGACGGTCTGCCACTTGTGGACCTCTCCGGCCAGGTCCTTCAGGACCTCCGTATCTGTGGTGACCGCCGGGGTACCCGTTCCCGGCTTCACCTCCACCTCGCCTTTGGTCTGGTTCTCGGTGACGGTACGATCATAGCCGCAGGCGGCGCAGATGACATCCTGATCGCTGCCATAGACATGTCCGGCGGCGTCCTTCTTTTCTCCGCAGCCCGTGCACTCATGCCAATGCCCGGTCTCGTCTGTACTCCATGTATCCGCCCAGACGTGGGAGACAGTAAAATCGGCAGTGGCGGTAACCGCCTGATAGTTGGTGACAGCGGGAAAGGAGGCCCGGACGGTGTACTCCCCGGGAGTGACAGGCTTGGTGGCTGAGTAGGTCTCATCGGCCGCACCCTTGACCTTATAGACATAGCTCACCCCTTCCACCACCAGCTGCCGCACCCTGGAGCTGATGGCAAAGCTGGGGGGCAACTGCGGCGAGCCGGGCCACGGCCTTACGGGCACCACCCCCGCCCACATGCACATGGACCTGCCGGAAAAGCAGTGCGTCGCCTATCTCAGCGAGGTGTCCCACAACTTCGGCGGCAAAGCCTACTGCTACGGCGGCGGCTTCTACCGCCGGGGGCATATGGCCAACGCCCTGGTGGGCTCCGGCCCCGGCGCTCTCCGGCCCATGGGGGTGACCCCGCCCAGCCTGGAGAGCATCGACTACCACTTTGAGCTGGACAACACCGCCCAGGTGGGCGAGAGCGTTATCATGGCCTTCCGCTATCAGATCTTTGTCACCCGCAGCGATGTGGTCCTCCTGTCCGGCGTGTCCGGCGGAGATCCCCGGGTGGTGGGGGTCTGGGACAGCCTGGGCAACCAGAAAAGCTAATTTTGCGTAAAAAGAGGCATATGGCATGAAAAAGCGTTTTATTGTGATCGTTCTGGACGGCTTCGGCATGGGGGCCATGAGAGACGCCGCCCTGGTGCGGCCCGGGGACGAGAGGGCCAACACCCTGCGCAGCATCCTCCATGACCAGCCCGATCTGAAGCTCCCCACCCTGGAAAAGCTGGGGCTGATGAACGCCTTCGGCGCGGAGAGCCAGTGTATGAAGTTCGAGCCCCTGGCCAACTTCGGCAAGAGCGAACTGGCCCACCACGGTGCGGACACCTTCATGGGCCACCAGGAGATCATGGGTACCCGGCCCCGGAAGCCGGAGATCATCCCCTTCCAGGAAAAGGTGGATATTGTGGCCGCCCATCTGCGGGAAAAGGGCCACCAGGTGGAGATACGGGAGACTGCGGGCCTCCGGTACGTGGTCTGCGACCGGTACGTCACCGTGGCCGACAACCTGGAGGCCGACCTGGGCACCACCTACAACGTCACCGCCCCCCTGGACTATATCTCCTTTGAAAAGGAGTGCGAGATCGCCGCCCTGGCCCGGGAGGTGACCACCGTGGGCCGGGTGGTGGTCTTCGGCGGCACGGGCAACACCATGGCCGACCTCTATGCCGCCGAGGAGGTAAAGCAGGGCAAGTATATCGGCATCGCCTCGGCCAAGTCCAAATCCTATGAGCAGGGATACCAGTGCCGCCACCTGGGCTACGGGGTGGACAAGAACGTCCAGGCCCCCACCATCCTCACCCGGGCGGGGGTCCCGGTGACCCTCATCGGCAAGGTGGCCGACATCGTGGCCAACGACGGGGGCAAAAGCATCTCCTGCGTCCCCACCCCCCAGTGTATGGACCTGACCCTCCAGGCCGTGGAGACCATGGACCGGGGCTTCATCTGCACCAACGTCCAGGAGACCGACCTGGCCGGCCACTCCCAGGACAGCGCCGTCTACCGCCTCCGGCTGGAGCAGGCCGACGCGGGCCTTGCCCGGATCCTTCCCCTGCTCACCGAGGAGGATATCCTCCTGGTCCAGGCCGACCACGGCAACGACCCCGACATCGGCCACAGCCGCCACACCCGGGAGAATGTTCCGCTGCTTGTCTACCGCAAGGGCCTTTCCGGCGTGCGCCTGGGCCTTCGGAGCACCATGAGCGATGTGGGAGCCACCGTGTGTGACTTCTTTGGGGCGGACCACCCCCAGAACGGCGCCTCCTTCCTGCCCCTGCTGGAGGTTTAGACCTCTCTTTACACAGCGGAGCCCTTTCCGAAGAAATGCCTTCAGGAAAGGGCTCCGCTGCTGTATCCTTATTGAAATACAGACGGCCCCAGAACTTATCCCGTATTTGTCAAACCGGGCTCTCCCTGTCCCAATGCCGACAACGGACCTGCCGCAGCCTTCTCTTTGCGCGGCAGGTCCGTTGTTCTTCACTCTTTACCGCTCAGGTCCGTGGGAACTCTTTTCCCCACGATGCGGTGGGAGCCTGTTTTACCGGATCCGGCAAAACCGCATCAGCATGGCGGACACCTCGGCCCGGGTGGCGGTATCCTTGGGGGCCAGGATGTTGTCACCCTTGCCTTGGAGGATCTCCTTTTCCACGCACCACCTCATGGCGGTCTGGGCAAAGTCGCTGACCTCGTCCTTATCGGTAAAGCCGTTCAGACTGCCTTTGGTCTCCGGGCTTCCAAAATAGCGGTACAGCATGGTGGCCAGTTGCTCCCGGGTGATGACATTCTCCGGGTTGGTGCCGTCGCTGACCTTCTCGGCCACAGCCCACTTCATCCCCTTCTCATACCAGGTGGCTCCGCCGCTGGTATCCACACCGTCATAGCGGGCCAGTACGGTCATCAGCATGGCCCGGGTCATGGGTTGGGCGGGGGAGAAATATCCCTCCCCGGTACCGTTGAGCATCTCTCTGGCGCTGACAAAGGTAATATACTCGTTGGCCCAGTGGGTCTTTTCCACATCCAGGAAGGTCTTGGTATTGTCCACTAGTCTGATGGTGGTGGTGCCGTCCACCTTCAGAGATACGCCCTCCTCGGTCAGCAGAGAGGACACGATGACCTTCTCCGTGCCGTCGGGGGCCACAGCTACAGCCACGGTGCCGGCTCCGGCGTTCTTTACGGGAACCACCACCTCAGCGGCGACGTCGGTCTTGACGGTGATCTGGTTCTTGCCCTCCTTCACTTCATCCAGCGGCAGGACCACCGGCTTGTCGGCGGCCTTCTCCGGGATGGTGACGGTGGCGGTGACCTCGCCCTTGGCAGTGGTCTCGCTCTCGGCCTTCACGCCTTCGGCGGTCTTGACCTCGGCGGTGGAGGAGCCGTCAGGATTCTGGACGGTCTTGCTTGTGCTGCCGTCAGGGTTTTTCTCCGTGGTGGTAACGGTCCCGTCCTTCTTGGTCTCCACCGTGAGGACGGTCCCGTCCTTTTTGGTCGTGGTCTCGGTGACGGTCCCTGTCTTCAGGTTGGTGACCTTCTTGGTGGTGGTGCCATCGGGGTTCTGAATGATCTCGGTCTTTACACTCGAGGAACCGCCGCCGGAGCTGGAGCCGGAGGTGCTGGGGGCCAGATTCTTCTCGGTGGGGGTGGGCAGGGTGTCCAGAAGGGCCTTGACCTGGGCCAGCTTCTCCGCATCCCGACCGGCATCCAGAGCCTTTGCCACCTTACCCAGGGCGATGGTGTTCTCATCCTTGACCCGTGTCTCGGCCATCTCCATGACCAGGTCCACCACCGCGTAGGCGGACTGCACGATGGGGTGCTCCTTGTCCACAGCCCCCTCCTCGGCCACCAGGCGCAGCTTGTCGATGGCCATGTCGCCCAGCAGGGCGTCCAGGGCGGGCTGGATGTCCGCCGCGGCACTGTTCTCCGCCAGGCCCATGTAGAGGATGTTGGGCACAAAGCCCAGGGTGGAGGCGGTGTACCAGTTGCCGTCAAACTGGTTGGGGTTGGAGTCCTTGTCGGTCACAGGGGAGTTGATCTTATTGGTCAGATAGGCCACCACCAGTTTGGCGGCAGGATCCACCATGGTGAGGGTACCCGTCCAGCCCTGGTGGCCGATGGTCCTGCTGGAGGCCTGTACGCCGAAGTACCAGGGGCGCTGGCAGTCGCCCTGCCTCCACCAGCCCTGGCCCCAGTTGGAGGCGCCCAGGCTCTTGGGGCCTACAAAGTAGTCCTTCACGTTTCGGCTCCAAAGCTTGTCCTCGCCCAGTCCGCTGGGATGGAGCATGGCCTGGACCAGGGTGGCCAGGTCCTCCGCGTTGGAGAACAGTCCCGCGTGGCCGGAGACCCCCTCCATGGCGTACCAGGCCTTCTCGTCATGGACCTGGCCCTGGATCACGCCCTCCCGGACACCGGAGAAGTCGATGGCCCCGTCCCGGGTGTTGCCGTTGAGCTCGGTAGCGGCGCAGTCGTCGGCCTCAAAGCCGTTGTCCAGGGGGTTGTAGGTGATGTGGCTCAGGCCCAGGGGGCCATAGACATTGTTCTGAAGGTACTGGTCCAGGTCCTGGCCCGTGACCTTCTCGATGATGAGGCCCAGGAGCATATAGTCCACATCGGAGTAGACCGTCCTGGTCCCCGGCTTGTAGTTCAGGGGAGCCTTGGCGATGGCCACCAGCACCGCGTCCTTGCCGATGGCGTAGAGGGTGTTCTCCACCCCGGCCTCAGGCTTTTGGGTGTCCTGGTTGAACTGGTCGTTGTGGAACTGGGGATCGGGGTCAAAGCCCGCCTGGTGCATCAGGATGTCCCCGATGGTGAGCTCACTCTTCCACCCGGCGATCTCCGCCTTCTCCTCGGCGCTGGTCCCCGTCTTGAAGGCGATATTGCCCTCCTCGGCAAAGTCGTCCACATACTGGGAGATCCGAGTGGTCAGGGTAAGGTCCCCGTCCGCCACCAGCTTCTGGATGGCGTAGTTCACCGCGTACATCTTGGTGTTGGAGGCCAGGTCGTAAAGGGTGTCGGTGGTGGCCAGGGGGCTGTCCGTATCGGGAGTTCCGTCGGAGTGGTAAGCGTTCACCTGGCCCCAGGCCTCGGAGTAAGCCAGCTTGCCGTCCTTCACCACCGCCAGCTGGGCGGAGGGGAAGCCGTATTCCACATCGCTGGAGATCAGGTCACTGATGAGCCTGGTGGCCTTGGGGTCAATGCCGGCGCTGCCGTTGACCACCTGGGGATTCTCCACCGCCATCAGAATGTAGTTGCCGATCCGGTCAATGCCGCTGACCTGGACGATATTCCGGCCGTTCCTGGCGTAGTCGGAAATGTCCACCTTCCAGCAGCTGCGGTAGACATTGTCCGTGTCGCTCCGGAAGGGCTCCACATCCACGGCATGCCCATTCACATAGATACGCAAAAGCTTGCCGGGGCCGGGGAAGTTGCTGTACTCCCCGTAAATATTCCGGAAGTAGAGTGTGCCCTGGCCCTCGTAGCCGTCAAACCAGACCGTGCTGTTGTCCCCCACGCAGCTGGTATAATTCATACCATAAGCATAGGGCAGGTATACGGCGTTCTGGTCATGACCGCCAAGAAAGTCCTTATTGCTGGGGAAAAAGGCGGGGACATCCCCTCCGGTTATCAACTCAGCGGTCATCTCCGGCCGGGCGTCCTCCGCAGCCTCCCCGGCCAGCACAGCCTGGACCCGGGTATTCAGGCCGGAGTCCTCATCCCAATAGACGTCCGCCAGAAGCTGCTTGTCCACATCCTTCCGAACGATATTATAGTTATCCGTGTCAAAGATCCATCCGCCATTCATGTTATAGATCCACTGGACCATGCTCTTATTTGTGGCGGTGAGCCGTTTCTCGGCGTTGGTCACCAGCAGGTCGTTCAGGGCCAGGGCGTCACACAGGTGGGGGGTCTCATCATAGGTGCCCTGATGCTGATTGTAGATGATAGCGCTGCGGTTGTACGCCATCTGAGCAATCTGAGCGTCCATAGCCTCCACACTGGAGCGGAAGGCGTCATAGACAAAACCCGTTACGATCCCTAAACCACCCAACACATAGTTGTCGCTGGAAAAGTCGTTGGGGTCTACGGTGTTATCCATGATGGGGGAATTCTTCTTGTTGGTCAGGCAGACCACCACCAGGTCCTCATCGGGGTCAATGACGGTGAGGGTACCGGCCCAGCCCTGGTGGCCGATGGTGTTCTCAGAGGCCTGGGTGGAAAAGTAGGCCCTGCGGCCCACATCCCCCTGCCGCCACCAGCCCAATCCCCAGGTGGGATAGGCGGTGCTCTTGGGCTTGGTGAACTGGTCGATCACGTTCCGGGTAAAGTACATGTTGCCCTCATAGCCGCCGGTGAGCATAAGGGAACAGAGTCTGGCCAGGTCCTCAGCGTTGGAGAACAGTCCCGCGTGCCCGGAGATCCCCCCCATGGCATAGTAAGCCTTCTCATCGTGAACGGTGCCCTGCACCACCCCGTCCCGACAATTCTCAAACCGAATGGCCTGGCCGTTGCCCGCCGCGTCGGTGCGGTGGTTGCCGTCCAGCTCGGTGGCCGCGCAATCGTCCTTGGCAAAGCCGTTCTCCAGGGGATTGTAGGTGATGTGGGTCAGGCCCATGGGGTCCCAGAACTTCTCCCGAAGAAATTCTTCCATCCCCTGGCCGGCCACCTGCTCAATGATGAAGCACAGCAGCATATAGTCCACGTCGGAGTAGACCGTCTTGCTTCCCGGCTGATAGGTCAGGGGGGAGGCCAGCACCTTCTCCCGGGTGGTGTTCCGGTCCTGGGAGAAGAGGAGGTTCTCCTTCCCCGCCTCAGGCAGCTGGGTGACCTGGTTGAACTGGTCGTTGTGATACTGGGGGTCGGGATCAAAGCCCGCCTGGTGCATCAGGATATCCTGGATGGTAAGCTGGCTCTTCCACTCCAGGATCTGCGCCTTCAGCTCCTCGGAGGTGCCCTCCTTATAGATGGTCTTTCCCTCGTCGTCAAACTCGGGGAAGAACTTGGTGATGGGGTCCTCCAGGGCAATGTCATACTCCTTGGGACGGCTGAGCATATACTGAAGGGCATAATTCACCGAGTACATCTTGGTGTTGGAGGCCAGGTCATAGAGGGTGTCGGTGGTCACCGGCACATAGTCCTCATCCTCGGGCAGGATCCGGCTGGAGTCGGTCCGATAGCCGTTGGCGGCGCCCCAAGCCTCGTTGATGACCAGCTTACCGTCCTTGATGACGGCCAGCTGGGCTCCGGAGAAGCCGTACTTCACTTCGGCGTTGATAAAGTCGCCGATCATGTCCACGATCTCCTGGTCCATCCCCACCTCGCCGGGCTCCCCCTCGATCACCGTAGGATAGGGGATATTGACCTTCACCTTGGCGGTAGCGGGGGCAATGGCGGAGACCTGGACGGTGTTTGTCCCGTCCACCGTCAGATCGGAGATGTCCACCCGATAGGTGGCTCCGGCAGTCATGCTGGTGATGTCGATCTCCGCGTTGTTGACAAACAGGCGGAAGCTGGTGGTCTTTTTGTCGGGAGTCACGTACAGCTCCCCCTGGTCGGCAAAGCAGATAAAGCTATAGAGGCTGTTCATGGCCAGGGTGTCGTCCACGTACCCCGCCCAATCGGGGAAGGTGACCTCCCCCTGCCAGTCCCTGGCCGGGAGGCTGGTTTTTATTGGGGGATTGGTAGAGCCGCTGGAAGCGGCTCTACCCTTTGCCATGGCAAAGGGCGCCGACATCATCAATGTCATGGCCGCGCTCAGAGCCATACAGAAAACCCTTTTGAACTGTCTTTTCATGAAACATTTTCTCCTTTTCCATAGATTTTGCCGAAATATTTTACCGCTGAGTCCACTTTAGCAGAATAGACAAATCCCCGCAACAGCTTTTTTCTATATTGGTACATTGTTTCCAAATAGCCTCCATTTTGAACAAAATACCGTCGGTCATGAAAATGAAGGGAAAAGTGTTTCACTCCCAGACCCTGATCTTCCCACCCTGTTTTTCGGTCCTTTTTTCAACGGGTGAATGTGAAAAAGAAAACTATGAAAATTTATATTTTAGGCTGAAAATTTATTTACTATCCCCCTCTTTTATGCTATCATATGAGAAGTTTCGATTAAAGGAAGTTGAGCTATGAAAGTCCAACAGGCCACCAAGCGGGAGACCCTGCATATCGCCATGGGCGTGCTCTGTTTCTCCGCCGTCATGAACCTGGTATTTGCCCTGCTGGGCCGGTGGGAACCGCCGGTGCTGTGGGGCAGTCTGCTGGGCGGCGGGTTCGCCATCCTGAACTTTTTCGCCCTGGGCCTCACCGTCCAGAGGATGGCCGCCGACCCCAACGAGAAGCGGGGCAAGATGACCATGCAGCTGTCCTACACCCTCAGAATGCTTTTTACCGTATTCGTGGTGGTGCTGGCCATTAAGCTGCCCGGGGTGAACTGGATCCCCACAGTGCTCTCCCTGTTCTTCCCCCGGCTGACCATTTTGTCCATGCAGCTTCTGGGGATGTACAAACCCGCTTCAAAGGAAAATGAAAAAGGAGGCGATGATCCGGTATGAACGTAGATATTACCGGCGCCCGCATCTATTGGACCCTTCCCATATTAGGCGGCATTCCCATTACCGCCACCATCGTCAACGCCACTCTGGTGACTCTGGCCGTGCTGGCCGCCTGTATTTTTCTTACCCGGGATCTGAAGATCCGCGCGGTGAGCAAGCGGCAGGTAGTGGCGGAATTTTTGGTGGAGACGGCTCAAAAGTTCGTCAACGGCAATATGGGTGAAAAATTTGCCTACTATGGTCCCTTTGTGGCGGCCCTGTTTGCCTCCTCTATTTTCGGAAGCCTTTTGAGCCTGGTGGGCATGTTCCCCCCCACCAGCGACCTTTCCACTACGGGAGCCTGGGCGGTGATGGTGTTTGTCCTTATCACCTACACCAAGATCAAAACCGGTGGCCTGGGAGGGTATCTGAAGGGCTTTACCCAGCCTATCCCCATCCTGACCCCCTTCAACGTCCTGTCAGAGCTGGCCACCCCTATCTCCATGGCCTTCCGTCATTTTGGCAACGTGGTCTCGGGCAGCGTCATCTCCACTCTGGTCTATGCCGCCCTGGCTGCGGCCTCCCATGCCGTCCTGTCTTGGCTGCCGGGGGCGTTGGGGGATATTTTGGGCGCTATCCCCATTCTGCAGGTGGGCATCCCGGCTATACTCAGCGTCTACTTTGACCTGTTTTCCAGTGCCATGCAGGCATTTATCTTCTGCATGCTCACCACCCTCTACATCGCCAACGCGGCAGAGGAATAGCTCGCCAAGGACCGCCCGCGGTCCGTTTTAGCCCCCGTTTTTCCGCCGTGACCCGGCGCTGAAAATACACACAGGAAATATTTTATATTTTTAGGAGGAAGTTGAACTATGGAAAGAGCAATCGTTTTGATGGGATGCGCCATCGGCGCCGGCCTTGCCCTGATCGCTGGTATCGGCCCTGGTATCGGCGAGGGTTACGCCGTCGGTAAGGCTCTGGAGTCCATTGGCCGTCAGCCTGAGTGCAAGGGCGACGTCACGTCCACTATGTTGCTGGGCTGCGCCATTGCCGAGACCACTGGTATCTATGGCTTCGTCACCGGCCTGCTGCTCATCTTTGTGGCCCCCGGTATCTTCATGGGCCTGCTGTAAGAAGTTCCGGGCAAGGCGGGCGGTCTTAGCCGTCCGCTATAAGGAGGAGACAGTATGAAAGAATTTCAAGATCTTGTCACCCTCGCCCCGTGGACGTTCATCTTTCAGATTTGCAATCTGCTGATCTTGACGGCGGGAGTCAAGCACTTCCTGTTCGAGCCTGTTCAGAAGGTCCTTGCCAAGCGGAAGGAGCAGATCGAAGATACCTACGAAAAGGCGGAGAAGGCGGAGGGTGAGGCCCTGGCTATGAAGGAGGACTGCGAAAAGCGGCTCTCCGGTGCCAGGGAGGAGGCCAGCCAGATCGTCAAGACCGCTACGGTGCGGGCCACCGCCCGGACTGAGGAGATGATGACCGCCGCCCGCGCGGAGGTGGCCGCTCTCAAGACCAAGGCGGATCAGGAGATCGAAAGCGAGCGGCGAAAAGCCGCTGGCGAGCTGAAAAACGACATTTCCGAGCTGGTGCTCAATATCGCCGGTCTTGTGGTGGAGAAGGAGATCGACGACACGGTCCACAAGGACCTGATCGACGATTTCATCCGCCACGTGGGTGACGAATGATGACCGCCCTGGAAAAGGAGTATGGCGACGCCCTCTACTCCCTCGCTATGGAGGAAGGCTGTCCCGATGAGATACTGGAAGGTCTCTCTCTGGCGGTGACTGCCTTTCAGGAGAACCCCGGCTATCTCACCCTGGTCCAGAATCCCGCCCTTCCCAAGGAGGAGCGACTGGGTCTTCTGGACAGCGCCTTTGAAAGTGTGCATCCCTACGTGCTACGTCTTTTGAAGCTGTTGTGTGAGCGTTCGGCCCTGACCCTGGCCCCCGGCGCGCTGGAGCAGTTCAAGAGCCTTCTCTATGCCCAGCGGGGCATCCTGCCTGTGGAGGCCATTTCCGCCGTTCCCCTTACCGAGGAACAGCGCAAGGCCCTTATGGACAAGCTTGCCGCCAAGACGGGTAAGACCATTTTGCTGGAAACCAGGCTGGACCCGTCTGTGTTGGGCGGGGTCAAGCTGCGCTACGAGGGCAAGGAGCTGGACGGCACCGCCGCCGGCAGGCTCTCGTCTTTGCGCCGGGCGCTGACCCAGGCGTGATCGGAACCATTGGAAAGTTGGTGAGACGATGCAGTTAAGACCAGAGGATATCAGCAAGATCATCAAAAGTCAGATCAAAAACTATGAGACCAAGATCGAGTCCGCCGAGACGGGCACCGTCATCCTGGTGGGCGACGGTATTGCCCGGGCCTACGGTCTGGAAAAATGCATGGCAAACGAGCTTGTGGAGTTTGCCAACGGCGAGTACGGTATGGCCCTGAACCTGGAGGAAGACAGCGTTGCCATCGTGTTGCTGGGCTCTGACGAGGGCATCAAAGAGGGTGACACCGTCAAGCGTACCGGAAAGGTAGTCAGCGTCCCTGTGGGCGAGGGCCTCATCGGCCGGGTGGTAAACCCTCTGGGCCAGCCCATTGACGGCAAGGGCCCCATTTCCGCCGCCGAGATCCGGCCCATCGAACGTAACGCCCCCGGCATCATCCAGAGAAAGAGCGTTTCCGTCCCCCTTCAGACGGGGATCAAGGCCATTGACTCCATGATCCCTATCGGCCGGGGCCAGCGGGAGCTCATCATCGGCGACCGGCAGACCGGTAAAACGGTCATTGCCACCGACACCATTATCAACCAGAAGGGCAAGGACGTCATCTGCATCTACGTAGCCATCGGACAAAAGCGCTCCACCGTGGCCCAGTTGGTGGAGACCCTGACTCTGGCGGGCGCCATGGACTACACCATTGTGGTCTCCGCCTCCGCCTCTGAGCTGTCCCCGGTACAGTATATCGCCCCCTACGCCGGTTGCGCCATGGGCGAATACTTTATGGACCAGGGCAAGGACGTGCTGTGCATTTATGACGACCTCTCCAAGCACGCCGTAGCCTATCGTGCCCTTTCCCTGCTCATCCGCCGTCCCCCCGGACGGGAGGCATATCCCGGAGACGTATTTTACCTCCATTCCCGGCTGCTGGAGCGGGCTGCCCGGCTTGCTCCCGAATACGGCGGAGGCAGCCTCACGGCCCTGCCCATCATTGAGACTCAGGCCGGCGATGTATCGGCCTATATCCCCACCAACGTCATCTCCATCACCGACGGCCAGATCTTCCTGGAGACCGAGCTGTTTCACTCCGGCGTCATGCCCGCGGTGAATCCCGGCATCTCAGTCTCCCGCGTGGGCGGCAACGCCCAGATCAAAGCCATGAAGAAGGTGGCCGGCACTCTGAAGCTGGCCTACTCCCAGTACCGGGAGCTCCAGTCCTTCGCCCAGTTTGGCTCCGATCTGGACGCCGACACCAAGCGGCGGCTGGCCCAGGGTGAACGGATCGTGGAAGTGCTGAAGCAGGACCGGAACAGTCCCGTACCTGTGGAGCTTCAGGTCTGCATTCTCTATGCCGTCACCAATGACTATCTGGTAAACGTGCCCGTGGATCAGATCTCCGCCTATGAGCAGGAGCTTTACGAGGATCTTCGGAACCTTCACGACGCCGACGTGCTTGCCCCCATCCGGGATACCGGCGCCCTCTCCGACGAGACCACCGCCGCCCTTAAAAAGGCCCTGGGAGAGTTTACGGACCGTTTTGTGAGATCCCACGCCTAAAAAGGAGGTGAGGCCCCATGGCGGCTTCCTCAATGAAAGATATCAAGCTGCGCATCAAAAGCGTACAGAGCACCATGCAGATCACCAAGGCCATGGAGCTGGTGGCCTCCTCCAAGCTGAGAAGGGCCAAGGAGCGGGCAGAATCCACCCGTCCTTACTTTACCACCCTGCACCAGACCCTCAACGACATCGCCTACAGCAATACCGAGTTTACCTCCCCCTTTGTCCAGAAGCGTGAGGTCAAAAAGGTCTGCTGTATTATGGTCGCCGGCGACCGGGGCCTGGCGGGAGGCTATAACAGCAATCTTTTTAAAGCGGTGACCGGAGCGATGGAGGGAAAGACCCTCTGCGCTCTGCCCATCGGCAAAAAAGCGGTAGAATACTGCGTTCATCGGGGCATCGAGATGGTCAGCGACCGGTATGTATCGGTAGAGGATCTGAGCCTTCGGGACTGCTTTACCATCGCCCGCCTTCTCTGCTCCCAGTTCCGGGCAGGGACCTTTGACGAACTCTACGTAGGATACACCAACTTTGTCTCCATGCTCAGCCAGCAGCCCGCTGTGCTGCAACTGCTGCCCATTCACTATGAGCGGCCTGAGACCAAGACCCGGGCTGAGAGCCTTTTGGAGTATGAGCCCTCCAGCGGAGCGGTCTACAATGCCATTGTCCCCGAGTATGTGGGCGGCCTTTTGTGGGGCGCTGTAGCGGAGAGCCTTGCCAGCGAACTGGGCGCCCGCCGCACCGCCATGGACGCGGCCAGCAAGAACGCCGGAGAGATGATCGAGGATCTCTCCCTCAAATACAACCGGGCCCGGCAGGGGGCCATTACCCAGGAGATCACCGAGATTGTGGCCGGCGCCGAAGCGTAGAGCCACGAAGCTCTTTTGGAAGGAGACACGCCTATGAACGACCAGAACATCGGCATTGTGACCCAGATCATTGGGCCCGTGCTGGACATCAAATTTCCCAATGGAGATCTGCCCGGATTGCTGAACGCCATTACGGTGGACAACGGCGACAAAACCATCACTCTGGAGGTAGCCCAACACATCGGTGACGACGTGGTGCGCTGCATCGCCATGTCCAGCACCGACGGTCTGGTCCGTGGCGCCAAAGCGGTGGATACCGGCTCCCCCATTACTGTCCCTGTGGGCGACGGCTGTCTGGGCCGCATCTTCAACCTGTTGGGCGATCCCATTGACGAGATGCCCGCCCCCGAGACCAAGGAGCGTTGGCCCATTCACCGCCAACCCCCCGCCTTTGACGAACAGGAGAGCACCACAGAGATCCTGGAGACCGGCATCAAGGTGGTGGATCTGATCTGCCCCTATGCCAAGGGCGGCAAGATCGGCCTTTTCGGCGGCGCCGGCGTAGGCAAGACGGTGCTCATTATGGAGCTGATCAACAACGTGGCCAAGGAGCACGGCGGCCTGTCCGTGTTTACCGGCGTGGGAGAGCGTACCCGTGAGGGAAACGACCTCTATAACGAGATGAAGGAGTCCGGAGTCCTCTCTAAAACCGCCCTGGTCTATGGTCAGATGAACGAACCCCCCGGAGCCCGTATGCGGGTGGGCCTTTCCGGCCTTACCATGGCCGAGTACTTCCGCGACAAGGAAAATCAGGATGTGCTCCTTTTTATCGACAACATCTTCCGTTTTACCCAAGCGGGCTCCGAGGTGTCGGCCCTCCTTGGCCGTATGCCCTCCGCTGTAGGCTATCAGCCCACCCTTGCTACCGAAATGGGCGCCCTTCAGGAGCGGATCACCTCCACGAAGAAGGGCTCCATCACTTCGGTCCAGGCGGTCTACGTCCCTGCCGACGACCTTACCGACCCCGCCCCCGCCACCACCTTTGCCCACCTGGACGCCACCACGGTCCTGGACCGTGCCATTGCCTCCATGGGCATCTTTCCCGCGGTGGATCCTCTGGGCTCCTCCTCCCGGATCCTCACTCCCGATGTGGTGGGAGCGGAGCATTATGAGGTAGCCAAGGCCGTTCAGCAGATCCTCCAGCGATACAAAGAGCTTCAGGACATCATTGCCATCATGGGTATGGACGAACTCTCCGAGGATGACAAACTCACCGTCTCCCGGGCCCGGAAGATCCAGCGGTTCCTCTCCCAGCCTTTCAGTGTGGCCGAGCAGTTTACCGGCATGACGGGCAAGTACGTGCCCCTGAAGGAGACCATCCGTGGCTTCAAGGAGATCATTGAGGGTAAGCATGACGACCTGCCCGAATCCGCCTTCCTCTTCGCCGGTACCATCGACGAGGTGGTAGAGAAGGCCAAGAGCCTGTAAAGCCAGGGGAAAGGAAGTTTCCTATGCCGACCTTTCATTTACAGATCGTGACCCCTGACGGCGGCTTTTACGACGGACAGGCGGAAAAGCTGATCGTCCGGGCCCTGGGAGGGGACGTATGCATCCTTCCCCGTCACGCCCCCTATGTGACCGCCCTGGGCACTGGGGAGGCCACCGTGGTCATTGACGGACAGCGGCGAAAGGCCGCCTGCGCCGGAGGGATGTTGGCTGTCACCCAGGACGATGTGCGCCTGGTAGCCACCACCTTTGAATGGGCCGAGGATATCGACAAAAACCGTGCCCAGCGCGCCAAGGAGGAGGCCGAACGCCGCATTCAAAAGGCCAAGGACGCCAATGAACTGGAGATGGCGAAAGCCAAGCTCTCCCGCGCCCTGACCCGGATCAAAACCGCTCAATAAATATTTCCCTGTCACCCTTCGCCGTCTGAGGCTTGTGCCTCAGACGGCGCTTTTTTGTCTTTTTCGAGAAAAATTCCTGGAAATTTACTAAAAATCGCAGGATTCTCCTCTATTTATTTTTTCTTTCCCTCTGTATACTGATATATATACAAAAATTCACGGAACCGCTTGCCCATTTTTGTGCATTTTGTTTGTCATGATTTTGAGATAGAAAGGAGCATTCACATGAGACCCTTGCCATTCCGGAAAAAAGCAGAAGCAAAGAGAGTGAGCGTAAACTCGAAAGAAAGCCTGAGAACGCAAGCTCTTTCGCTTTTGCTGACAGTCAGCCTGATCCTGGGGCTGCTGCCTGCGGCCCTGGCCTATCCCGTTCCCGATTATGGGCCACAGGATCCCACCGCAAAGCTTGCCGCCGGGATCCCCATGTCGGTCTCCCATCGGGCGGACTGGCGAAACTATCCGGAAAATTCTCTTCTGGCTATCCAGTCCAATATCCATATGGGCGTCGACGTCTCGGAGCTGGATGTCAAGATGACCTCCGACGGCGTAGTGGTCCTCTCCCACGACACCTCCATTTCCCGGTGTACCGGGACAAACAAAAAGATCCCCGATATGACCTGGGAGGAACTGAAGACATATCCGCTCAAGCCTCAGCAGGGAAGCGGCGGCTCTCCCTACATCCTCACCGCCGAAGACGCGGACCTCCTCAACAGTCTACCCCATTATGCCGAGCATGTGGGTGAGCCTGCCGCAGAGGGAGGAACCATGCCAACCTCCCGCCTGGATGACGCCATTGACCTTATCGACAAACGGTGCATGATCAACCTGGACCATTGTTTTGATCGGGATGGCTATTCTATGGGGATCGACCTGTTCACAGCCTGCTATACGCTCTTCCGTGAAAATGATATGCTTGACCATGTCTTTTTTAAAAACTCAGTGAACGCCGCCACCATGAACCAGTGGTACGAGGCCGCGGCCAACGTCTGGAATGGCGCCCATCCTGACGATCCCATTACCGCCCAAGATGTTCAGGAAAGCATCCTTTACGTCTTCATCCACAGCAGCGCCGACCCCGCCCCCCTCCAGTCCCATCTGGATAACGGCGATAATCTGGTCATGGTGGAGATCTGCATTGGAAACAACAGCCTTCATGAAAGCATGATGAACACGCTGGAGCCCTGGTGTATGGAGAAGGGCGTCGCCATGTTCGTCAACACCATGTGGTCCGGCCTCTGCGGGACCTGGCCGGATACCCAGACCACCTGGGCCCGGATGCTGGACCGGGGCTATACCGCTATCCAGACCGACCGGCCCGGAGAACTGTCGGTCTACCTGAACACGATCAACAGTTCCCGCAAGGCCACTGACTGCATTGAGGCCGAGCACATCTCCTCCTTCCGTTACGCGGAAGGCGACCAGGAAAATGACAGCTTTGGCTTCTCCATCCCCGCTGTCCATGACGGAGACTTAAATAAGTATGTGGAAAACATGATCAGCGGCGATTGTCTGATCTACAGAGACATTGAGTTTACCGGCAGCGAAGGCTTGCTCCAGATCACCGCCAAGGCCCTGGCGGAGGACAGCTCCATTGTCGTCTACCTGGATGGACTGGAGGGCGATGACAGGGTGGCCAACCTCTCCCCCGACACAAGCCGTGACTATGAGGAGTACACTCTGGAACTGACCCAGGCCGTCTCTCCGGGAATGCACACCATATACATTGAGAGTAAGGGTCTGCCCAACACCGCCCTGTTCTGCCTGGACCGTTTCCGTTTCCTGAGCCATGAGCTTTTTCAGGGCGAGGCGGATATTCAGCAGATCTCCGTTACCACCCAGCCCAATGTGGAACCCCAGCTCCCCGGCAGCGTTCAGGTGACCTACGGTAAGGAGAGCTTTGGGTTCCGGGTGGAATGGGGGCCCATCTCCGCGAGTAAATACGCCCAGGAGGGGAGCTTCTCTGTCTCCGGCTACGTCCCTATGCTTCAGGACTATATTACGGCAAATATTACGGTTCAGGCCGTCTCCCCCCAGATCACCCAGGAGGGGTTGGCGCTTTGGCTGGACGCCTCAGAAGGGGTCTCCGCCGGCGGCGACGGGACCGTCTCCTCCTGGACCTCCAGGGTCGGGACCGTGACCGCCACCAAAAAGGCCGGCTCTCCCAAGCTGATCGCGCCGGCCGCCGGACAGGCCCCCGGGATCCGCTTTGATGGGAGTTCTGCTATGGACCTTTCTCTGCCAGAGGGCTTTTGGAACGACAAGCAGGATTTTACCGTACTTCTCTATAACAGCTCTGAATGCGTCACCTCCGGCGCGGAGAGCGGCACTGACAGCCAGTACCACAGCGTCCTCTACTTTGGAGAGTCCGGAAGCTGGGGCAGCGCCTATTTTACTCCCAGTCAGAATGAGGTCATCTTCCGCTTTGGAAGCGGCGTGTCAAACGACTATGGCACCGCCTATGTCCGCCCATCCAATATTGGCTCTTCGTACAGCTGTACCGCCATTCGTAAAAACGGATATAAAAATTCCGTCTTTATGGACGGCTCTCTGCTCTATACCGGCTCCGCCCAGTCGGACACGGCCCAAAATATCTCCTCTTCCGGCTGGATCGGTCTGGGAAAAAACGGCAACTATCACACCGGCACCGTCTGCGAGATCCTGATCTATGACCGTGCCCTCTCCGACGAGGAAATTCTCTCCGCCCAGGCCGCCTTGGCGGAAAAATATGTCGACACCGTGACCGCCGCCGAGAATGTGACCGCCACCTGTACCATCGGAATGGCGCCCTCCCTGCCCGCCTTTGTACAGGTCACCTACTCCAACGGCCGGACCGGCACTATGGCGGTTGCCTGGGAAAAGATACACCCCAGAAACTACCAGTCCGCCGGGACCTTTCCCGTCTCCGGAGTCCTGTCCGACGGCAGAGCCGTCACCGCCCTGGTCACGGTAGAGGATCCCCTGGTCACCCCCTTTGACCAGAGTAAGCTCCTGCTCTGGCTTTCCGCCCAGCAGGGCGTCACCGCCGACGCGGACGGAAAGGTCTCCAGCTGGGTCGGCGTCACCGCCAACCAAACCAGCGCGGAGGCCACCCAGACCGCAGCCAATAAGATGCCTACCGCCGTGAAGGACGGGGACACGGTCACAGCGGTAAGCTTCAACGGCTCCGGCACCGTCATGGACCTGGCCCTGGACACAGACCTTTTTGACGGAAAAAGCGGCATGACCGCCGTGATCTACAGCAAACCCGGAAAGGGCGCCCCCTCCTCCATCAGCAACAACGGAAACGACGCCCTGCTGTGGTTCCCCGACAAGGGGGACTGGGGTGGCCTGTATCTGGGCGCCTACACCAACGGCATGGCTGGACGCTTCGGCACCGGCACTGCCAATTATCGCGGCGTGCTCTATAAAAACGGAAGCTATTCCGACCACACCACCACCGTTCTCATCAAGGACAGACAGACGGATAAGATCCTGATCAACGGCACGGCCATCACCGACAATATTTTGAAGGACTCCAGCACCCCCAGGGAGACCACGGCCAACATTGCGGGAAATAAAGGGACCCTCGGTTACGGCAAGAATGCTTACTGGCAGGGCGAGGTCAGCGAGATCATGATCTTCGACCACGCCCTCAATGACGCCGAGCTGGGCTTGGTCTATACCTATTTGAACGATATCTACAACGCTGGGCTTACGGTGGAGAAAAAGGAGCCCACCACCGACGGTCTGGTCTTCTGGATGGACGCCTCGGAGGGGGTCACCACGGACAGTGACGGAAAGGTCACCGCCTGGGCCTCCCAGGGCAACACCAACGTCACCGCCGCTCAGGATAAAGGCAAAGTCATTGTGCGCAACAGCGCTCCCGGCAATCATCCCAGTATCATTTTTGACGCTCAAAGCACCCTGAAGATGGAGCTTCCCAATGATGCTCTGAATCAAATGACCGGCGCTACCGCCATTATCTACGCCGCGTCCGAAACTCCCTTCCGCACCACTGGAAGCAGTGACGCCTGGAGAGCGCAGAGGAACACCGTATTTTATGCTGGAGAAACTGGCACTGGTTGGGGCAGCGTATTTGTAGGCGTTTATACTGATACGATCTCAGCCCGATTTGGCACAGGAACAGCCAATGACAACGGCTTCTTTGGTACCAAAAGGACCTCCCATCCCGATTTTTCCACCACTGTGGTTCGTTGGAATGCCAACAACAGCAAAGCTTATGAGGTCACTGTAGACGGCTCGGCCTTTGGTCCGTCTTCTCCTATCACCTCCAAGGCTGAAACCACAAAGAACAACAGCAATACGGTCTATCTGGGAACCGGTAAGATCGAAAACTCTAACTACAGCTACTGGAAAGGATCGGTGGGAGATATCCTCCTCTATAATCGCGCCCTCACCGACCAGGAGCTCAGCGATATCCAGAGCTACCTCTCTCTGAAATATGCCGCCTCCGGCGGCGAGAAGGGCCCCGTGGCCGTCACCGGCCTGTTTCTCCAGGAGGAGGGGACACGCATCCCCCTTCACACCGGCGAGAAGCGCCAGCTGGAAGCCACCGTGCTGCCCATGGACGCCGAGGAACAGGGCCTTACCTGGTCCAGCTCCGATGAGGATGTGGTTACTGTCAGCTCCAGCGGCCTTATCACCGCCGTGGGGACCGGCAGCGCCGCCATCGTGGTCACCAGCGTTGAGGGAGGCTTCCAGGCCTACTGCACCGTGAAGGTGACCAAGAGCGAGCAGGAAGTGCTGTGGGAATCCATCCAGTCGGTGAAGACCTGGGCGGAGAGTCAGAATACCAGTCTCTATACCAACTGGAACACCGTGATGGCCGGACCCCTGGCCGCCATCGGCACGGTGACCGCCGCCAGCAGTGTGGAGGAACTGACGGAGGTCTATACCACCCTGGACGAGGCCATCCTTCAGCTGGAGAAGGCCGCCGGTACCGTCACCGTCACCTTCAACTCCGCAGGAGGCTCTCTCATCCGGGAACAGGTCCTGGCCTGGGGCGGGACCGCCACCCAGCCCCAGGCTCCCACCAAGAGCGGGTATACCTTCGCCGGCTGGTTTACCGACGCGGCCTGCACCCATTCCTATTCCTTCTCCACCCCGGTGGACAGTGACCTGACCCTTTACGCCAAATGGACCGAACGTCCCCCCGTTGTCCCCTCCCCCGATCCCGATGACGATGATGACGATGCCCCGCCCCACACCCACCGCTGGTCTGAGTGGACCGTGACTGTGGAGCCCGGTCCCACCACCCCCGGAGAGCGCAGCCGTATCTGTCGGGGCTGTGGGCGGGTGGACATTGAGATCCTGCCTGCCACCGGGAAAAAACCGGAGGAGAAACCCCTGCCCTATACGGATGTAGAGCCCTCCGCCTGGTATCGCGAGGCGGTGGCCTTCGTCACCGAGACCGGTATTATGAAGTGTCTGGGGGCAAAGGATTCCTTCCGTCCCCAGGTCAATACCACCCGGGCCATGTTCGTCAACGCCCTGTTCCGCATGGACGGCGGAAAGGCGGATCCTGAGCTGGACCAGTTCTTCGACATGGAGGATACCGCCGGCGCCGTAGCCTGGGGCAGCAAGAACAGTATTGTCAACGGCTGTGACGACGGGGCCTTCCACCCCGACCAGGAGATCACCCGGGAACAGCTGGTGGTCTTCCTCCACCGGTATGCCTCCTTCAAGAAATATGACCTGACCCCCGCCGGGGATCTGAGCGGCTTTTCCGACCGGGAAAAGGTCTCCTCTTGGGCCAGGGAGGCCATGGAATGGGCGGTAGACGCCGGACTGATCCAAGGCAACGGGGACAGCCAGATCGTTCCCCAGGGTCTTGCCACCCGCTGCGAGGTAGCCGCCGTTATGATGCGGTTTGTGGAGCAGTTCCCAAGCGAAAAATAATGGGCGGGGATCCCCCCATAAAGAACGGGCCGGCACGGCGCTTCTCGCACCGTGTCGGCCTTTCTATGCGGCTGACAAGGGCTAAGCAAAACAAAAAGCAGAGAGCTTTCAGCTCTCTGCTTTTTCTGTATCCGCTTCCTTCTCCGTCTCTCCCCTCCGCCGGAGCTTCATCAGCAGCCAGCACAGGAAGATGCTGAACTCATAGAGCAGCAGCATGGGAATGGCCACCATGATCTGGGAGACGATATCCGGCGGTGTAATGATTGCGGCGACAAAAAAGATGACCACCACGATCACCTTTCTGGCCTTCTTCATCCACCCTACCTTTACCAGCCCAAGCTGGGTCAGCAGCACCGACAGGACCGGCAGCTCAAACACCACTCCGAAAATGACAAAAATGGTAAGCAGAAAGGAGATATAATTGTGGACTGAGATAGAGGCCGCGATCCCCGTGCCCGCCTTGATGCCGATAAGAAATTCCAGCATAAAGGGCAGCATCAGCTTATAGGCAAAATATACTCCGCCCACAAAGCACACCAACCCAAAGACGATCGCCAGCGCAAGGAACAGGTTTTCTTTGAATTCCAAGCCCGGACGGATAAATGCCCATATCTGATAGAGGATCATGGGCAAAGCGACACAGACAGCCGCCACCAAAGAGACGGAAAAATGCTCCATCAGCAGCTCTTGGGGGGCAATGTAGACATAGCGGTAGCCGTAGGCCCTTCCGATATCGGTAAGCAGCTCTACAATATCGGCGGCAAAGGCAAGACACACCATAAAAACCGCCACCACGCATACCACGCATACCAACAGCCGGTTCCGCAGCTCCCGCAGATGACCGGACAGGGCCATGGTCTTACCCTGTGGCTCCTTCCTCTTCTCTTCCATTATTCCTCGGTCTTATCCTTCTTCTCCTCGTCGCCCTCCGACATCCCGGCGCGGAGATTCTTAATGCTCTTGCCCATCATCTTGGTCAGCTTGGGGATCTGTGTGGGTCCAAAAATGACGATGACCACCGCCAGAACGATGAGCAGCTCTGTTGTACTGATTTTCATTGTAATATTTCCTCCTAATATTCCTATTTGTATAGATCTGCTATACGCTTTCCGTCTCTTCGGTCTCCTCTGAGGCAGCGGGGTCTTTCTTTGCTCCCTCCAAGAGAGGCGCCTCTTCTTCCTTGGCCTCCGGCGTTTTCTGTATCCCGGCCTTCTCCGCTGCGGCGGGGTCCTCTTCGGAAGTTCCCTGCTCCTTTGTCTCGGGCTTCCCCAGGTCGGTAAAAGATTTCTTGATATCCTCCACGCCGCCCCGGATATCCTTTTCCAGCTCAGTGATAGGTTCCATGGCCTCTTTCAGGGGTCTCTGGGCCTCCTCCAGCGGCTCGATGACGCTCTCCCGGATATCCTTGGTGGCCTCGGAGGACACCTTTTTGAACTCCTTCAGCGCCTCGCCCAGCTTCTTGGCGTAGTACGGCATTTTATCCGGCCCCAGGACAAGCAGCGCCACTCCCAGAATCACAAGTATTTCTGTAAAACCTATCTTCATCTTCTTGTTCTCCTCTCCTCCGCCCCGGCCAGTCGGGCGGGGATTCCCGTACATCATAGCACATCATCTCTCAAACCGCAACAGGGATGGGCAAATCTCCCCCTCCCCGGCAGAGGGAGCCCCGACGTCTCCCCCGGGAGGAACACGGTCAGGGCTCCTCTCTTTTATCCCTCAAAGCCATGGGGATGGGCCCTATGCCAGTTCCAGGCGGTGGAGATAATGGTTTCCAGACTGTCATACTTCGGCTCCCAACCCAGGACGGTCTTCGCCTTCTCCGAAGAGGCCACCAGCTGGGCCGGATCTCCCGCCCGGCGGGGAGACGTCTGGGCCGGGATGGGATGCCCCGTCACAGCCCTTGTCACGTCGATGACCTCCTTCACCGTGAAGCCCACGCCGTTGCCCAGGTTAAACACGTTGTTCTCCCCGCCGGCCATCAGATAGTCCAGCGCAAGGATATGGGCCTGGGCCAGATCGCAGACGTGGATATAGTCCCGAACGCAGGTGCCGTCCTTGGTGGGATAGTCCTCTCCGAAAATGGAGATTTTCTCCCGCTGCCCATTGGGCACCTGGAGGATCAGCGGGATCAAATGGGTCTCCGGGTCATGGGCCTCTCCAATGGCCCCGGAGGGATGCGCGCCGCAAGCGTTGAAATACCGCAGCGCTACATAGTGAAGCCCCTTGGCCTGGCTGACCCAGCCCATCAGCTTCTCCATGGCCAGCTTGGTCTCCCCATAGGTGTTGGTGGGCTCTGTCCGGTCACTCTCCAGAATGGGGATCCGCTCCGGCTCCCCGTAAGTGGCGGCGGTAGAGGAAAAAACGATCTTATCCACCCCATGCTCCGTCATAGATTCCAGAAGGCTAATGGTTCCCCAAAGGTTATTGTCATAGTACTTGAGGGGCTCCTTCATGGATTCTCCTACCTGGGAAGAGGCGGCGAAGTGGATGACCCCCTCGATCCTTTCCTTTTCAAAGAGGGCGTCCATCCCCTTTTTATCCCGGATATCCACCTCATAAAACCGTGCCTTGGGATGCACAGCGGCCCGGAATCCTGTCATCAGGTTGTCCACCACCACCACATCACGACCTGCGTCAATGAGCTCATATACCGTATGGGCGCCAATATACCCGGCGCCTCCCAACACCAAAATAGCCATCACAGTCTCCTCCTATTACAGCTTATCGATCCAGATCATTTTCTGCTTTCACGGTATCACGGACAGACAGATTTGTCAAGGAGGAACTTGGGGGACGGGGCGTAAATGAATGTTTATAGGTGGTACCGCTTGGCTGGGAGTTGCCAGCAGATGACTACCTGCGTGATTACGAAAGACCATTCTTTGACGGGCCGAAGAATGGTCTCGCCTGCCGGCTCGGTCGTGCGGTAACCGCCCGCCACTGGCGGGCACCGCCCTCTCAACCGCTTCGCGGCATGAACTCCCGCTAAACTCGCTTTGTCCGTTAAGCGGGAATCATCAAGAAAGCCCTAAGGTCAAGACAAGGTGTTCTCAAGTCGGCTCCATCGTCTTTTTGCCCCATGGTCCCTCTTGCCCCGCACCCGCGCATCCGTCTGCGGAACACTGAGAGAAAGCCTGTTGCAATGACGCCGCCTCTATCCTACACAGCTTGATGTGTGGTTCCGCTAACGCTGTTGCCGTACCACCCAGGCGGCGTAAAGGACAGCGAAGGGGTCAAAGGTCATGTACTTATCAGCGGCAGCGGCGCAAGAGGGACCACGGGTCGCCGTGAGGGAGCCGCCGGTCAGCAGAAGGATACCCCAAAGGGCCTTGCGCGAGGGATAGCCTTTCAGGGTCGGTTCTCTGTAAGGTTGTACCGTAGCTTATTGCCTTTTCCACTGGTCTGAAGCCCTTCGAAATTCGGAGTCCAGAACCGCTTTCAAGCGGTTTTGGCCCCGGCCGGGCAGGCCGGGAAATTTTTTAAATTGGCGGGAAGGCGGTTTTACCCGCAAGGAGTACGCCCCATCCGTAGAGCGGCAAAGCCGCCAACGGCTGGGCTGTGGCCCCGGCCGGGCAGGTCGGGAAAGGGGATCAGATCTCATTTGGCTTACAGGAAAAGGAAATGCCTTCATTGGTAGGCTATACCATACTGGAGTTCTTAAGGAGAGAGCCATGTCAGGCTACGCAATGGTCTGGACGCAAAGAGCCTAAGCCCCTCCGCCCCACTCCCTTCGGTGGTAAATTTCCATTTATACCTCCTTTTCCACTTTCCACAACAAAAAGCCCCTAACGTATCCCCGGTGCACCAGGGATACGTTAGGGGCTTTTTTACTGTGTCTTCCAGCCGGTCAAAAATTACACCAACTGAACCACGGCCATCTCAGCGGCGTCGCCGCGGCGGGGGCCGGTACGGACCACACGGGTGTAGCCGCCGTCACGGGTGGCGTACTTGGGTCCGATCTGGTCAAAGAGCTTCTTGGCCACATCCTCTTTGGTGAGGAAGGCCAAGGCCTGCCGGTAGGCGGCCAGGTCGTTCTTTTTGGCCAGGGTGACCATCTTCTCAGCCAGAGGAGCCACCTCCTTGGCGCGGGAAACGGTGGTCTTGATCTGACCGTTCTCCAGCAGATAGGTGGTCATAGCGCGAAGCATGGCCATACGCTGGTCGGTGGGCTTTCCCAATTTGCGAACTGCGGGCATTTTCTCTCACTCCTCTCGGCAGGTGTTAATTGTTGTTCTCGTCATCAGCAAGGCTCAGGCCCATCATGGCCAGCTTGTTCATGACTTCCTCAAGGCTCTTGCGGCCCAGATTGCGGACCTTCATCATCTCATCCTGGGTCTTGGAGATCAGATCCTCGACCGTATTGATATTGGCCCGCTTGAGGCAGTTGAAGCTCCGGACGCTGAGATCCATCTCATCGATGGTCATCTCCAGCACCTTGTCCCGCTGGGACTCCGCCTTTTCCACTACGGTGGAGGCATTTCCCATGGTCTCGGAGAGATCGGTGAACAGCAGGAAATGATCCACCAGGATCCGCGCACCAAGGCTCACGGCGTCCCGGGGGTCGATGGTGCCGTTGGTCCAGACCTCCAGAGTCAGCTTGTCAAAGTCAGTGCGGTCTCCCACACGGGTATTCTCTACTGTGTAGTTGACCTTTTTCACCGGGGTATAGACCGAATCCACCGGGATCACTCCGATGATGGTCTGGGCATTCTTGTTCCGCTCCGCGGGGACATAGCCCCGACCCTGAGAAAGCGTCAACTCCATATTGAGGCTGGCGCCCGGCCCCAGAGTGGCGATGTGGAGCTCCGGATTCAGGATCTCTACCTCGCCGTCAGCCTTGATGTCCCCGGCCGTGACCTCGCACTCCCCGGTCTGCTCAATATAGACCGTCTTGATCCCCTCACAGTGGAGCTTGGCAATGATCGCCTTCACATTGAGGACGATCTCGGTCACATCCTCCTTCACGCCGGGGATCGTGCAAAACTCATGCTGCACTCCGGCGATCTTAATGGAGGTCACCGCGGTTCCGGGAAGAGAGGACAGCAGCACCCGCCGCAGGGCGTTGCCCAAGGTAGTGCCGTAGCCCCGCTCCAGAGGCTCCACCACATATTTTCCATAGTTGGCGTCATTATTCTCGTCACATTCGATGCGGGGTCTTTCAATTTCAACCATAGATTACCCTCCTTCTGGGGGCGGCCTTTTCCGCCGCCTGATTGGTCGGTTCCGTGATCCGAGGGTAGCTCTTACTTGGAGTACAACTCGACGATGAGGTGCTCCTCGATGGGCAGGTCAATATCCTCCCGGGCGGGCAGCTTGGTGACGGTTCCGGTGAGGGAATTCTTCTCCTTGCTCAGCCACTGGGGCACATTGACGATGATGGCGTCCTCACCCACAAAGCGCTTAAACTTCACGCTCTGACGGCTGGACTCCTTGACCTCGATCACATCGCCCACCTTTACCAGATAGGAGGGAATGTTGACCTTCCGGCCATTGACGGTAAAATGACCGTGGTTCACCAGTTGACGGGCCTCCCGGCGGGTCATGGCAAAGCCCAGACGGTATACCACGTTGTCCAGACGGCGCTCTACCAGGATCAGCAGATTCTCGCCGGTCTCGCCGGGCATACGGATGGCCTTCTCATAGTAGGAGTGGAACTGCTTCTCCAGAATGCCGTAGACGAACTTGACCTTCTGCTTCTCCTGAAGCTGGGTGGCGTACTCGCTCTGCTTCCGGCGCACATTGGCCTTGGGCTTGCGGTTGGTGGTTTTCTTGTCATAGCCCATGGCGGCGGGGGAGATCCCCAGCGCTTTGCAGCGCTTTGCGATGGGCTGCATATTCTTAGCCATATTGGATTCTCCTCCTTCTTACACTCTGCGGCGCTTGGGCGGACGGCAGCCGTTGTGGGGCACGGGGGTCACGTCCTTGATGAGGGTGACCTCCAGGCCCACGGCCTGAAGCGCCCGGATGGCGGCCTCGCGGCCCTGGCCGGGCCCCTTCACATAGACCTCTACGGTCTTCAGTCCGGCGTTCTCGATGGCGGCCTTGGCGGCCGTCTCGGCGGCGGTCTGCGCAGCGAAGGGGGTGGACTTCCGGGAACCCCGGAATCCCATCTCACCGGAGGACGCCCAGGAAAGGGCGTTGCCCTGCATATCGGTGACGGTGATCATGGTGTTGTTGAAAGAGGAGCGGATATGCACCTGGCCCTTTTCAACGTTCTTGCGCTCGCGGCGGCGGCGCACTACTTTCTTGTTAGCAGCCATTGCTTATCCCTCCTTACTTCTTCTTGTTGGCGACCGTGCGCTTCGGACCCTTCCGGGTACGGGCGTTGGTCTTGGTCCTCTGGCCCCGGACGGGCAGGCCCTTGCGGTGCCGCACGCCCCGGTAGCAGCCGATCTCGGTCAGCCGCTTGATATCCATGGCCAGGTCACGGCGGAGGTCGCCCTCCACAGTGTAGCTGTGACCGATGATCTCACGCAGCTTGGCCTCCTCGGCCTCGGTCAGATCCTTCACCCGGGTATCGGGGTTGATCCCGGCCTGGGCCAGGATCTTAGTGGCGCTGGTGCGCCCGATGCCGAAGATATAGGTCAGACCGATCTCGATCCGTTTGTCTCTCGGCAAATCAATACCAGCAATACGAGCCATACTGTTTCAGCACCTCCTTCTTAACCTTGTCTTTGTTTATGCTTGGGGTTCTCGCAGATAACCATGACCTTGCCCTTGCGCTTGATGATCTTGCACTTCTCGCACATGGGCTTCACGGACGGTCTTACTTTCATGATAAACCTCCTTGTGAATGCCTGAATGGCCCCGCGTCGTCGCAAGCTCCGCATCCTTCGCTTCCGCCCTAAAGGCGAAAGCTCAGTCGCTCCGCTGCTCCTCCTCTCCCCACGAAAGCTGAGGACCGCTTTCGCGGGGACCCCATTTAAGGTCAAGGTCAAGAGCAAAGGGCAAGGTCTGCGGCGACTCGGTCGTTTATATTTTCTTTGGGTCTTTGCGAACTTATTTGGTTCTCCAGGTGATACGGCCTCTGGTGAGGTCGTAGGGCGACATCTGGACCGTGACCTTATCCCCAGGCAGGATCCGGATGAAGTTCATCCGCAGCTTGCCGGAGATGTGGGCCAGGATGATGTGGCCGTTGCCGATATCCACCCGGAAGGTGGTGTTGGGGAGGGATTCCACCACGGTGCCCTCCACCTCGATCATATCGTCTTTTGCCAAAGCGTCAAACCTCCTTGGCTGGGAAGGCGGCTAAGGCCCTCCGAATGTCATTGTTGGTGACCGTCTCCCCCTGCTGCAGCCTATGGACCACAGGGTGGTCATAGGGGCGCAGGTGGTCGGTCAGAGCCATTACATGGCCCAGCTTCTTTCGCTTGGGCTTGGTGACCTTTCGTCGCTTACCATCGGCCAGCAGAAGCATCTGGCTTTCCTGGTCCACACCCACCACACAGAACAGCCCTTCCTTATCCCGCCCGGCGGTGGCCCGGACGACCCAGCCTCGGTAATCATACATCAGGCCGGCTCTCCATTCTCGTCCACCGTGAGCAGTTCAGGCTCTCCGTCAGTGATGAGGATGGTGTTCTCGTAATGGGCGGCAAGACTTCCGTCGGCGGACACGGTGGTCCACTTGTCGGGCAGCACCCGGACCCGCCAGTCTCCGGCGCAGACCATGGGCTCCACCGCGATGACCATACCGGGCTGGAAGCGGGCTCCATGGCCCGCCGCACCGTAGTTGGGCACCTCGGGGGCCTCATGCATCTTACTGCCGACCCCGTGGCCCACAAAATCCCGGACCACGCCATATCCAAAGCTCTCCACATACTGCTGCACCGCATGGCTCACATCGGACACCCGACAGCCTACCCGGGCGTTTTTCACACCCTCGAAGAAGCTCTGCCGGGTCACCTCTACCAGCCTTCTGGCCTCCTCAGAGACCTCTCCGCAGAAGTAGGTGGCGGCACAGTCTCCGTGGTATCCGTTGAGGAAGGCCCCCACATCCACAGAGACGATATCCCCTTCCTTCAGCTTTCGGGAACCGGGGATGCCATGGATGACGACCTCGTTTATCGAAATGCAGGTGGAGGCGGGGAACCCGCCGTAGCCCAGGAAGGACGGCTTGGCGCCGTGACTTTCGATGAACCTCCGGACCTCCCGGTCGATCTCTCCGGTGGTGATTCCGGGTCGAACAAGAGAGCCGGCCAGCTTGCGGGCCTGGGCGGTAAGCCGTCCGGCGGCCCGCATTTTTTCGATCTCACTGGGGGATTTGATGGAGATCATTTCCATACCTCAGACCCCCAAAATGGCCAGGATCGCCCTGTCCACGCTCTCAATACTTCCGGTGTTCTCCACCAGACGGAGCAAGCCCCGCTTGGCATAAAACTCCTTCAGTGGCTCCGTCTCCCTGTGATAGACGGTAAGACGGCCCCGGATCGTCTCCTCTGTATCGTCCTTCCTGTGGACCAGCTCACTGCCGCAGCGATCACATACGCCCTCCGCTTTGGGGGGCTGGACCTCCACATGATAGGTGGCGCCGCAGTCAAGACACACCCGGCGACCCATAATCCGACGGGTCACCTCATCGTCAGAGACCTCAATGGAGATCACATGGTCAAAGTGGATCCCCGCATCCTCCAAAGCCTGGGCCTGGGCCTGAGTACGAGGTACTCCGTCCAGGATATAGCCCTTGGAGCAGTCCGGCTGGGCCACCCGCTCAGCCACCATGGGAATGATGACCTGGTCGGGGACCAGCTGTCCGGCGTCGATGAGGACCTTGGCCTTTTTCCCCAGCTCGGTCCCCGCCTTTACGGCGGAGCGGAGCATATCTCCGGTGGAGATGGTGGGGATGCCCAGTTTTTCACTGATAATGGCCGCCTGGGTGCCTTTGCCGGCCCCCGGAGGGCCCAGGAAAATCAGTTTCATAAACAGCCTCCGCTTACTCCAGGAAGCCCTTGTAGTGGCGCATCATAAGCTGCGCCTCCAGGGCCTTGCTGGTCTCCAGGGCAACGCCCACCACGATAATGATGGAGGTGCCGCCGATGGCCAGGCTGTCCTGCCCGATCACATTGCCCGTAATGATGGGGGCGATGGCGATGACGGACAGGAACATGGCGCCAAAGAAGGTGATCTTGTTCAGCACCCGCCGGATAAAGTCGGCGGTGGGCTTGCCGGGCCGGAAGCCGGGCACAAAGCCGCCGTTCTTCTTCAGGTTGTTGGCAACCTCGGTGGGATCGAACTGCATGGTGGAATAGAAATAGCTGAAGGCCAGGATCAGCAGGAAATAGACAATGGTGTAAATGACTCCGTTGGCGTCAAACACATCCAGGAATCCGCCCCAGAAGCCCTCGTCGCCGGCCTGTACGCCGGCAAAGGCGCAGACAGTGGCGGGCAGGGAGGCGATGGACTGGGCAAAGATGATGGGGAGCACGCCGGACATATTCACCTTCAGGGGAATATGGCTGGACTGGCCGCCGTACATCTTCCGGCCCACCACCCGCTTGGCATACTGGACGGGGATCCGCCGCTCGGCGTTCTGGATATAGACCACAAACAGGACCATAGCCAGCGCGCCCGCCAAAATGAGAACAAGGCCCCAGATGGGAAGGGAGAAATATCCCTGGATCACCGTGCCCTCCGGCAGGGGATGGAAGGAGTTATACACACCCCGGTACAGAGTCTGGATCAGGCTGGGCATCCGGGAAAGGATGCCGGCAAACAGGATCATGGAGATACCGTTTCCGATGCCCTTCTCGGTGATCTGCTCGCCCAGCCACATGACAAAGGCGGAGCCGGCCACAAAGGTGATCACGATAACGAAGCCCGCCCATGCGGGGTTCACATCGCCCACATTCAGCAGCTGGTTGGTCCGCATGATGGTGTAGTAGCCGAAGCCCTGAAGAAGCGCGATAGCCACGGTGGTGTACCGGGTGATGGCCGCGATCTTCTTCCGGCCCTCCTCGCCACCCTCCTTTGCCAGCCGCTCCAGAGCGGGGATGGCTACGGTGAGCAGCTCAATGATGATGGAGCTGTTGATATAGGGCTGGACGCCCAGGGCAAAGACGGCGGCCACAGAGAAGGCGGTGCCGTTCATAGTGCCCAGGAGGCCAAAGATGGTGCCGGACATGGATTCCAAATAGGCGGACAGAGCCTTGGTATCGACAAAGGGGGTCGGTACGGCGGAACCCAGCCGGAAAACCAGAAGAGCGAAGATCGTAAAGAGGATCTTATTCTTCAGCTCAGGCACCTTCCAGGCGTTCTTTAGTGTCTGGATCAAATCAGATCACCTCAGCCTTTCCG
>CANPTT010000015.1 GCA_947577065.1 uncultured Pseudoflavonifractor sp. | reverse complement strand
CGGTTAATTTCTTAACCTGTCTATTATTATACTCGCATTTTCGTAGAAGTCAATAGTTTTGCGAGTAATTTTCGCAAATTCGAGGAGGTCGCTATGTTTAACGTATTATTGAAAGAATTGCGCTCCCAGCATGGGATGACTCAGGGCCAGCTTGCAAAGGCTGCGGGGGTTTCTCCTGGAAATGTAGGTGACTGGGAATCGGGGAAGAGCAAGCCTGGGTATAATGCGCTGGCTGCGCTCGCCCGCATTTTCGAGGTGTCGGCAGATTACCTCCTGGAGTTAGAAACGCCGCCCGCAAAAACGAGCGACGATCTGGAGCGCATTAAATTGGAGCAAGGGCTCTCATGCGACGGTAGCCCCCTTGAAGCTGAGGAGGCTGATCTGATTGCCATGTTCCGGCTCCTGCCGTCCTACGAGCGGGAAGACCTCTTTGATTTGGTTTACTTCAAATACAAAAAGCACGTTGAGAAAAAGATGGAGTCTATCTACTGGACGTATGCCGCCGAGAGAGAAAAAGCAAAACCCACCTCCGCTTCCGGCGAAGGTAGCCAGAGCGTGATCGCCTAAATTTTTTTGGCCTGTTTTGGTTAAATAATTATCCGTTTTTGTGTCACATTGAAAAATGGGCCCTCGCTTGGTTGCAGAGCCCACAAAACGCCTGAAATTCAACAATGTGACATGGTGACCGGGTTTTGAGCAATTTGTCACTTTGCTGCTCGGCGTTTTGGGGCTCTAAGGCCATGCGCCCCGACCGTGGGAGTAACGGTCAAGTAACGCCGCCAACGGCCCGATCTGCGCCGGTTCGCCCGGTTTGGGCCTAAATTCTAACGCTCTAACGGTGCGTTATTACGCTGGGCCCCCTTGCATTTCCCCCGCAGCCCTGCTATACTATCCTCAAGGGCCGCGAAGCCCACGCCTTCTTGGTCTGCTGCTGTGACTTCCGGGGCGTGGCCGAGCGGCCCCCATAATGTCCTGCCCGTCCCCGCCATCGAGAAAAGCCCCCGGATTGCCGTTTTTAAGCGGTTTTCCGGGGGTTTTCCTGTCCAGCCGGGCCGGTGCCCGCCGCGCCGCGCCGCCGCCGACGTGCGCCCTCCAGCGGCCCTTGGGCACAAAAAAAGACGCCGACCGCCGTCGACGCCTTCGCGCTCAATGAAAATGAGAATGTCCGGGCCTTTCCCGCCCTGATTATGCCCGTTCCCGTTGATATTCGGGGGTTTTCCAGCACTTCCCCCGCCTCTCCCGGTTTATCCCGGTTTCTCAATTATCCTGTCCCCTTACATTCACTGCTTTTGGCGTTTGGGACGGCCGTCTCGCTGACCGGCTGTTCGAACCGGGAGCCGGAGCAGTCAAAGGGTATTTATACCCCCGGGACTTATGAGGGAAGTGCCCAGGGGTACGGTGGGGAGGTAAAGGTCTCCGTCACCGTGGACCACAACACCATCACCGACGTTAAGGTGACCGGAGATAAGGAGACCCCCACTGTGGGCGGCGCGGCTTTGGAAGATCTGGCGGCCCAGGTCAAGGAGAAGGGGGCGGACATTGACGGCGTCTCCGGCGCTACCATTACTTCGAAGGGAGTCAAGGAGGCCGCTGCTGCCGCGATTGCCGCGGCCAAGGGAGAGGAGGGCGCCACCGCTGCCCTCACCTACACGGCCGGGACCTATACCGGCACGGCGCCGGGCTATAACGGTCCCGTGTCCCTGCAAGTCACCTTCTCCGCCAATGCAGTCACACAGGTGGAGATCGCGGAGGAAAAGGAGACCGCCCACGTGGGCACTTCCGCCTACGACATTATGTTTGCCGATATCATTGCCGCCAACGGCACCGGAGTAGACATGGTCTCCGGCGCCACCTTTACCGGTCGGGCCGTTAAGGAGGCGATAAATGCCGCCGCCCAGCAGGCCAAGGCCACTAATCTGACGGCGTTTAAGGCCAACACCGTGGAGCACAAGGCCGGGACTCCCGTGGAGGGGACCTGGGATGTGGTCGTTGTGGGTGCGGGCGGCGCGGGGATGTCCGCCGCCGCCCAGGCCGCCCAGGACGGAAATACCGTCCTGGTCCTGGAGGCCAATGCCGAGATGGGGGGCAACACCCTGGTCTCCGGCGGCGCCTACCAGAGCGTTATGCCCTACCTGGTGTGGGATCCCCAGGATCCCGATGCGGTCACCGGGGAGTATAACGGACAGCCCTACAATAAGGTGAAGAGTGATGCGGGGAGGCTGGAGATCCTTCAGGTCATTCTGGACTGGTCTGAGGAGAGCTTTGACGGGACCTTGGATGAGGCCCACCCCTTTGTGGCGGGCGATATCAAACTCAACGCGGTCAGGGGCGTTCATCCGGAGTATCTGGAAACTCTGAGGACCTTAAAAAGTCAGATCAAGGCTTACATGGACTGGGCCCAGCCAAAGCTGAAGGCCGGGGCAAAGGAGACCGACCTGACTCTTTTTTCCACCCTGGAGCTCCACATCTTTCAGACCTACTACGGCGGGCTGCGGCCCAATGCCGACGGAAACGGATGGAATTATAGCCAGTATGACCTGACCCGGCAGTTCATTGAGGAAGGTCAGAATATCAAACCCTGGCTGACGGCCCAGGGCGGAGAGATCGAGAACGACCGTCAGTTCACCCTGATCGGCTGCCTGTGGCAGCGGGAGAACGCCCCCCTGGGTGGAAATGTGGCGGGCAACAACCACGACAGCAAGTGGGGCACCTATTTCAAGGTGCCGGAAAATACCCTTCTCACCGCCAATTCTGCCAATCAGATCATGACCCGCACCACTGCCACCGAGCTTATTACCGAGGGGGACCGGGTCACCGGGGTGAAGGCTGTCCAATATGACGGGACCCCTGTCACCGCTTATGCCGGTAAGGGGGTCATTCTTGCAACCGGCGGCTACGCCGCCAACATCAAGATGGTCCGGGAGACCAACGACTACTGGGATCCAGCCTTTATCGCCGACAACATTGGCACCACCAACCGCAGCAGCCTTCAGGGTGATGGCATTGTCATGGGGCAGGCTGTGGGCGCCGATGTGGTGGGTATGGGCTGGACCCAGATGATGCCCTTGGGTTGGGTGGATAACGGAAACCTGTCCCGGGGGGCGGGCGAAAACGTGATCTTCCTCAATGCGGCCACAGGAAAGCGGTACGTGGATGAATCCGCCGAGCGGGATGTGCTGAGCAAGGGCGGCTTTGAAAACGGGATGAGCAGAGAATTGGCTCAGGAGTTGGGGCTCAAATATGTTCCCGGCATCTATGTGGAGGTCTCCAGCCTTACCAACAACGCTGCCATGGTTGGCCCTGACATTCCCGGCCGCCAATACACCTGGACGGTGGACCAGCTTGCCGAAAAGCTCCACCTGGACAAACAGGTCCTCATTGATACCATCGTGGAGTACGACAATTATGTTATGGGCGTCACCAAGGCGCTGCCCGTGGAGAAGCTGGCCACCCAGGGCACCATCGGAGATGTGGAGATGGACGAGAACGGCGGCTATCGGCCGGAAACCTATAAGCTTGACAAGCTCTTTGTCCGCTTCCAGGCGCCCTCGACCCACCACACCATGGGCGGACTGAGGGTGGATGTGGATCGCCGGGTCCTGGATACAGAGGGAAAGGCCATCAAGGGTCTGTATGCCGCAGGGGAGGTCACCGGCGGCTTCCACGCAGGCAACCGGCTGGGCGGGAACGCGATCACCGAGATCATTGTCTCCGGACGGACCGCCGCGCAGACAATTGCCGCGGACGGGAAGTAAAGGGGGAAAATGGGGGGCGGCGTCTGAGGGACGCCGCCCCTTTGGCCTTGCCCCCGTTTATAGACTGTGGTATAATAACTGAAAAGACCTGCAAATTTTGAAGACGGGGGGATCACCATGAACCATACCGTGGAGAATGCCTTTTTGCGCCTTACCGTTTCAGAGCATGGGGCGGAGCTTCAGGATCTGCGGCGGGTGGCCGCGCCGGACATACCCCTTCTTTGGGATGGGAAAAAGGAACACTGGCCCAGAAGGGCCCCCATCTGCTTCCCCTGGTGCGGCAGGGTGGAGGAAAACTGGTACGAATTTGAGGGAAGACGGTATGAGGGCCTTCCCCAGCACGGATTTGTCCGGGATATGGAGCACGTGCTGGTGGAAAAGACCGGCGAAAGCCTGACGTTCCGGCTGAATTGGGAGGGGGACGACAAGCTGTGGCCCTGGGCCTTTTCTCTGGAGACACGCCATGCCCTGGAGGGCAGCGTGCTGGTGAGCACCTGCGCCGCCGTAAACCGCTCGGACAAGCCGATGCCGGTCCAGCTTGGGTTTCACGTGGGGCTCAGCTGCCCCTTTGCGCCGGGAAAAGCCTTGGAGGATCATATAATCCGGTGGGAAAAGCCGGAGGCGCCCGGGGGGAAGGACTTTTTTCCTTTGGATCACCACAGCTTTGATAACGACAGTATCTGCTTTCCCGACCTGAAGTCCCGGTGGCTCCAGGTGGAGGAGAGGGATACCGGCAGATATCTGCGGGTGGAGACGGAGGGCTGGCCCTTCGTTTTGATTTGGAGCGCTCTGGGCGTTCCTGATTTTGTATGCATCGAGCCCTGGACCGGCTTTTTGGGGCCGGGGCATGACCTGGCGAAGCGGCCCGGTACAGCACTGCTGGCGCCCGATGAGACCTTCTCGCGGACCCATCGGCTGACAGTGGAAGTATAAATGTACCGCAGCGATATTCGTTAGGGGCGTAGGGCGATAAGGACTTCGACCCCGATATCGGATCGGAGTCTTTGCCCTGACCCGGTTCTATCTTATTTAGAATACAGGCTATCCGTAAAAAACTCCCGTCTCTCTTTTGAGAGACGGGAGTTTTTTGGGGATCAAATGTTGTGTGCCAAGCGTGGGCCGCAAGGCGGGCGGAGAAAGATCAGATCATCTTCTTCATCTCATCGAAGACAAATTGGACCTTGGGTCCAACGACCACCTGAACGGCGGTCTTGCTGGGACGGATAATGCCGGAGATACCGGAGGACTTGATCTTCTTCTCGTCCACCAGCAGGTTGTCCTTGACCTCCAGACGGAGTCGGGTAATGCAGTGGTCCAGCTCGACCACGTTATCCTTGCCGCCCAAGCCCTCCAGAATGACCTTAGCCATGCCGGTGTAGTCGTTGTTGGCAAGCTCGATCCTGGTCTCGGCGTCCTGGTTGTCATCGTCCTCACGGCCGGGGGTCTTCAGGTCAAACTTCTTGATGGCGAAGAGGAACACCAGATAGAAGATCACGAAGGCGGCGATGCCCATGGGGATGATGACCCAGTAATTGTTGTGGGCGGGCAGGGGCCAACCCAGCAGCAGGTCGGTGGCGCCGGCGGAGAAGCAGAAGCCGGCCCGGAAGCCCAGGGCTACGGTGACCATGGCAAAGATGGCGTAGAGCAGAGCGTAGACTACGTACAGGGGGAAGGCCAGGAACATGAAGGCAAACTCGAAGGGCTCGGTGACGCCGCAAAGGAAGGCGCAGATGGCGGCGGAGCCCACGATGCCGATGGCGTACTTCTTCTTGTCGCTCTTGGCGGTCTGGATCATGGCCAGAGCCGCACCGGGAATACCGAACATCATGCAGGGGAAGAAGCCGGCCATGTACTGGCCAACGGACCAGGAAATCTGGTTACCCATCAGCTCCTTGACGATGACGCCGCTCTGGCCGCTCCAGTAAGCGGACAGGTCGCCCAGGCCGATGGTGTCAAACCAGAACACGTTGTTCACCGCGTGATGGAGGCCGGTGGGGATGAGCAGACGGTTCAGGAAGGTGTAGAGACCCACGCCGATCACATCCAGCTTGGCAACGGTGGAGCCGATGGTGACCAGAATGCTGAAAATGACGGGCCAGACAAAGAGCAGAACAGCCGAAGCCACAATGGACACAACGCCGGTGACGATGGCCACACTCCGCTTGCCGGAGAAGAAGGACAGGAAGTCAGGCAGCTTGGTGCCCTTGAACTTGTTGTAGCAGGAGGCGCCGATGACGCCGGCCAGGATGCCGATGAAGGGGTTGGCGATCTTGGAGTATGCCACGGCCCAGGTCTCGTTGGCCGCCAGCATGGGGGCGTAGTCGCCGGCAGCGCTCACCAGGGTGGTCATCATCAGCCAGGAGACCAGAGCGGCCACGCCGCCGGTGCCATCGTTGTCCTTGGAAAGACCAACACCCACGCCGATGGCAAACAGGATGGCCATGTTGTCGATAATGGCGCCGCCGGCCTTGATCAGGAAGAAGCCGACAGAGTAGGCCAGGCCCGAAGTGGCGTGGCCCAGATTGGCGGCCCACTCAGCGCCCATCATATAGGCGGGGCAGAGGGCGTAGCCTATGCCCATCAGGATACCACAGATGGGCAGCACGGCTACGGGCAGCATCAGCGCCTTGCCGAGCTTTTGCAGTTTTTTCATCATAATGTAATTTTCCTCCTCACACATTTCTCTCGCACAGGGTTTGGGGCATATGCTATCCAAACGCCGCTGGCCCACAGCGGCGAAGGATACAAAGCTTCGGGCTTTCAGCCGCTATGCGGCTGAAAGCAGACAGCCCCGGGGCTGTCTGAAAGGGCTTATATATGGCCACTCTCAAAAGGAGAAAGGCTGTGGGGACAGCGTGCTGAGCCCGCCGTGCCCGGCCGTATTTTTACTCTTTACAGGTTTTCCTTTAGGAAGGCCTTTATGGCAGCGGCGGCCTCCTCCTCCCGGTCCCCATCGCAGGTAACGGTCAATTCGTTTCCCGCCTTGGCGGCCAGGCGCATGATGGACATGAGCCGTTTGGCATCACCGGTCCCGGCGGAGGTGGTGACGGTGATGGAGCAGGGCCAGGCAATAGCGGCTTTGGCCAGCATCCCGGCGGGTCGGGCGTGAAGTCCCATAGGATCCTGGATCACATGGGTAAAGGATTGCATGGGAAACACCTCTTTCTGAAAAGATGGGTGCGGAGAAACGGGGCGCGGCAAAACTTGTCTTTGAAGTGTCCGCGGTCCGGCATAAACTCTATTTTTCCAGTTCCAGGATCAGATCGCCGGCGGCTACGCTCTGGCCCGCATGGGGCTTGATGGTGGAATAGTCGTCGCTGTTGCAGATGACGATGGGGGTAATAATGTCATAGCCCTCGGCGGCAATGGCCGTGGGGTCAAACTCGATGAGAAGATCGCCCCTCTTTACCTTGTCGCCGTCATGGGCGCGGATCGTGTAGTGCTTGCCCTTCAGTTCAACGGTATCCAGTCCCACATGGATCAAGATCTCCGCACCCTCCGCAGAGGTCAGCGTGACGGCGTGACCGGTCTCAAAGATCTGCTCTACCGTTCCATCACAGGGGGCCAGGATCTTGCCCTCGGCAGGCTTGATGGCGATACCATCGCCCAAGATCTTCTCCCCGAAGGTGGGGTCGCTGACCTCGGTGATATAGACGGCTTCCCCCGTGACAGGAGCAAAGAGCCGGATGGGACCGGCGCTCGGCTGGGGGGTGGAAGGAGCGGGGTCCGCAGGTTTGCCAAACAGCTTTTGAAAAAAGCCCATGGGAATCATTCCTTTCTATCGTGTCAAAAGAGTGACAATTTATATTCTATACTAACCATACCAGAAATTATTTAAAATGTCAATAAATTCCGGACGGCAGAGGGAGAAATTGGGCATATTAGACAAAATTATACCTTCTCGCCACCAATATAGACCGCCTGCCGCTCCAGATGTCTGTCGCAAATGACAAAATCAGCCAGTTTACCGTTCCGGATGGAACCGATGACGTCCAGCATCTCCAGTTCATGGGCCGGGTTCCAGGTGGCGGCGCGAACCGCCTCCTCCAGCGGAATGCCCATGGCGACGGCCGTGGTCATGCAGTCGTAGAGATTGGTGCATGAGCCGGCGATGGTGCCATCGGCCAGGGTGGCCTTTCGTCCCTTGATAAAGACCTTCTGACCACCCAGGTCGGATTCTCCCTCGGGCATTCCACAGGCCCGCATAGAATCGGAGATGAGGCAAATGCGGCCGGGAAATAGTTTAAAGGCAAGACGTACGGCACTGGGGTGGATGTGAACTCCGTCAGCGATGAGCTCGGCATAGACATTTTCCCGTTCAGACCCCGCCCCAATTGGACCGGGGGTCCGGTGATGGATGCCGGGCATGGCGTTGTAGAGATGGGTCAGGTGGGAGGCGCCGGCGTTAAAGAGGGTATCGGCCTCCTCATAGGTGCAGTCGGTATGGGCGATGGACACGGTGCAGATCTCCGCGGCCTTTTGGGCGAATTCCACCGCGCCGGGAAGTTCGGCGGCCAGGTCCACAAGCTTTACCAGTCCGCCGCAGCCCTCGTTCAGCCTTTGGAAAGCGTCAAAATCAGGATCCTTCAGGTAAGCGGCGTTTTGGGCGCCCTTTCGCTTCTCACAGAAAAAAGGACCTTCCATATTTATGCCCACAAACCGGGCGGAGCCGGGATCCCGCCTGTCGGCTGCGGCCCGGCCGGTGGCAAAGGCCGTTTCCAGTACCTCATAGGGCAGAGTCATGGAGGTGGGAGCCGCGGAGGTGACGCCGTGCTTGCCATAGTAGGCCATCATCCGCCGGAGTCCGGCCTCGTCTCCGTCGGAGAAGTCGGCTCCGGAGTTGCCGTGGGTGTGAATGTCGATCAGACCGGGAATGACATACGCACCCTTCAAATCGATGGCACCGGGCTTTTCCTCTCCCAGCACATGGGCAAAGCGGCCCTCCTCTACGGAGAAGCACCCCAACTGGAAGCGAAAGCTCTCGGTAAATATCATGGCGTTTTTAAAGTCCATAAGATCTCCTTTTGACGTATGTCACAGAAGGGAAAGGGCGTCTTCGTCGGCCACCAGGGTGAAGTCCTTGTGGAGCTGGAGGATAGAGGCGGGCATATGGGGAGTGATGGGGCCGAAGAAGGCGGCCTTTACCGCCTCGGCCTTGGCCTTTCCGGAGGCCACCATCAGCACCCGTCTGGCCTGCATGATATCGTAGGTTCCCATAGAAATGGCAGTCTTCGGCACTTCGTCGATGTTGGCAAAAAAGCGCTTGTTGGCCTCCAGGGTACTTTCGGTCAGAGTGACCACATGGGTCCCTTTGGAAAACTCCTCATCGGGCTCGTTGAAGCCGATGTGCCCATTGTTGCCCAGACCCAACAGCTGAAGGTCTACCCCCAGAGTCCGCAGAAGTGCGTCGTACCGGCGGCACTCGGCGGCCATGTCCTTTGCGCAGCCATCGGGCAGATTGACCTTTTCGGGGTGGATATTGATGGAATCAAAGAGATTGTGGTGCATGAAGTAGTGGTAGCTCTGGTCGTGGTCGGGGGCAAGGCCCACGTACTCGTCCAGGTTTACGCTGGTGACCCGGGAAAAGTCCAGATCTCCCTTCTGATACCATCTGATGAGCTGCTGATAGGTGCCGATGGGACTGCTGCCGGTGGCCAGACCCAGGACGCAGTCGGGCTTCAGAATGACCTGGGCGGAGATAATATTGGCTGCCGCACGGCTCAGCTCCTCATAATTTTTGACTCGAATGATCCTCATGGCTTTAACCCTCACTTTCGCAGACCGCACGGCGGACCTTCAAGATAGACGCCGCCGCTACGGAGAGCTCGTCGATCTTGTTTTCCATAAAGAAGGGGGTCAGGGTGGTGTTGGCCCCCGCTTCCCCGCAGATGCCAACCCAAATACCGGCGGCGTGGGCGTTGCGGGCGGTGATTTCGATCATCCGCCGGATGGCGGGATCCTCGGAGTTGAAGATATTGCTCACCTTGGCGTTCATTCGGTCGGCAGCCAGGGTGTACTGGGTCAAGTCGTTGGTGCCGATGGAGAAGAAGTCCACCAGCTTGGCCAGCTCATCGCTCATCACAACGGCGGCGGGGGTCTCGATCATCACGCCGATCTTGATGTCGTCGGAGACAGGATGCCCTTCTGCGATCAGTTCGGCCTTCAGGTTGTTCATCAGCTCCTTGGACTTCATGACCTGGGTGACGCTGGTGATCATGGGAAACATAATATGAAGGTTTCCGTAGACAGAGGCCCGAAGAAGGGCCCGGAGCTGGGTGCGGAAGATCTCCGGCTGATCCAGACAGATGCGGATGGCCCGGTAACCCATGGCGGGGTTTTCCTCGTGGGGAATGTTGAAATAGGGGGCCTGCTTGTCGCTGCCCAGATCAAGGGTACGGACAATGACCTGGTTGGGAGAGAAGATCTCCAGGACCTTCTTGTAGGCTTGGAACTGCTTTTCCTCAGAGGGAAAATCGGGAGAGTCCAGATAGAGGAACTCGCTGCGGAACAGGCCCACGCCGTCTGCCCCGGCCTTTTTGGCGTCTTCAGCGTCCTTTACGCTGCCAATGTTGGCACAGATGTGGACATGATGGCCTGATTTGGTGATGGCTTCCTTATCCTTGTAATGCTGGAGCAGGACCTTCTGCTCCTCAAAGTCAGCCTTTTTCTTTTCGTAAAGGGCCAACTCGTCGGCATTGGGGTCCACGATGACCTCTCCGGTGAGACCGTCAATGGCAACGGTGCCTCTCTGAGGCAGCTTGTCAAATTCATCGCCCATGCCCACAATGCAGGCGATCCCCATAGACCGGGAGAGGATCGCGGAGTGGGAGGTCACCGAGCCGTTCCGGGTGACGCAGCCCACCACATATTTTTTGTCCAGCTTTACCGTCTGGCTGGGAAGCAGGTCGTCAGAGACGACCACAATGGGCTCCTTGGGCATGGGGGGGGCGTCGTCCAAACCCTTGAGGATACGGATAAGTCGGCCAGACACATCCTGAACGTCGGCGGCGCGGGCTCGCATGGTCTCGTCATCAATGGCCTCAAACATATCATGGAGCATATCGCCGGTCTGCTTTACGGCCCACTCGGCGTTGCAGCCGGAGGCGACCAGGCCGGAGACGCCCTCGCAGAAGTCCAGGTCCTCCAACATCATCCGGTGAATGTCAAAAATCATGGCTGCGTCGGCGTCCTTTGTCAGGGTCTCTTCATAGAGAGCGGTGAGCTCATCGGTGGCTTTATGCTGGGCGTCGGCAAATCGGACGCTCTCCTTCTCCGGATCCCTGTCGGTGAGATGCTCCACCGATAGATCCACTGTCTCCATGCGCCACAGCTTTGCTACGGCGATGCCCTCCGCTGCGCCGATCCCTTTCAGCTTCATAACGATACACTCCTTTTATCTGCATGGTATTGATGCTAGTATAGCCGCCCCACTGAATATTCTGCAATGATAGAAAATTATACCATATCCTTCGTATATAAGGCAAGGGGAGGACCAAAAAAGTATGGCTGAATTTTGTAAAAATTCACAAAAATATTAAGCGCTGGCTCCTGCGTCGGCGGTGGAGGGGCGCAGGACCCCTTGGGCGGTCATGGAGCAGAGATATAAAGCAGTCCCAAAAATAAGGTTGACCAGACATCCGGCGCCCTCGCTCAGCCCGGCGCGGGTGAGGACGGAGAAAAGCAGATTGACACACAGGCCGGCCAAGAGGGAGCTGAGACCGGGGGCAATCAGCCAGAGAAAGGGCCGGGCTTTGAGCCCGATGGCCCGGTGAAGAGAGCGCCAGTGGAGGAGCAGTCCCAGCACCGTACTGATTAGCAAAGCCTCCACATATCCTTGGAGGCCTACGCCGGGGACGCCCATCCGCTGCCAGGTGAGGAAAAGCTGGACCGCGCCGCAGATAAGTCTGTTGCGGGCGGTAATGGTCTGCTTTCCCAGGCCATTGAGACAGACGGCCAGTACGGATTCCAGGCAGGACAGCGCTACCGTGGCGGCCAGGGGTAGGGCGAACTGGCCGGCGGTCTCCTCTTGAAAGAGGGTCCGGGCCAGGGGCGGGGCCAGTACGGACAGGAGGACAGCGGAGGGGAGGATGAAAAAGGACGCAGCGGTGATGGCCCGGTCCGCCTGTTGCCGGCACAGGTCGGCACGGCCCAGAGCGGCGGACCGGGCCAGCCGGGGCAGCAGCACCAGGCCCATAGCGGAAATAAAGGCGGTGGGCAGGGTCAGAAGAGGCATGGTCATGCCGCACAAGACTCCGAATTGGCTCATGGCGGAGGATACGTCCTGCCCTGCCCGGACCAGCCGCTGGGGAATGATCACAGAGGTGGCGCAGCTCATCAGATTTCCCAGTAGGGCGGTCCAACCGATGGGTATGGCGATGTGGAGCACATTTCGCCGCAGGGCTTTCCGGTCCGTGCCCTCCCCGGTGGCATGTTTCCCGGCAAAGCGGCGGTAGAGGAGGGTCAGGGTGACGGCTGAAAAGATCTCGCACAGGATCATGCCGCAGACGATGAGCCCAACCGTCCGTTCCGGGCTCTGGGGCAGAAAGACCCAGAGAAGCCCCAACACCGCCCCTGCCCGAATGACCTGCTCACAGACCTCGGTAAAGGCGGGGGGACGGACGTTGCCTGAGCCGTAAAAGGAGTGCTTGTGAATGTTCTCAAGGCCCGTGAGCAAGACGCAGGGGAGCAGCAGAAGGATGCCCAGCCGGGAGCGGGCGTCCCCCAGCAGGTGGACGGAGATGGCGTCGGACAACGGGGCGGCTATGAGGGCCACTGCTCCAAAAGCGCAGAGAAAGCCCCCTATGCAGGTCTTGACCGCCTGGGCGGCGGCCTTAAAATTTCCTGTGGCCCGGTACCGGGCAGACAGGTTGGAGCAGGCCACAGTAAAACCCACGGCGGTGAGGGACATGAGAACGGAAGAGACGGGCAGGACCAGATGGTAAAGTCCCATGACCTCGCTGCCCACCATCCGGGAGAGAAAGACCCGGTAGACAAATCCCACAGCCTGGGAAAAAAGGCTCACGACAGTGAGCAGTACAGTGCTTTGCAGGGCGGACATGGGCAAAGGAAAAACCCCCTCTCATACTTTTGAGAGTATGAGGGAGGGCACGTCCTTTATAGCCGTCATTGACAATTCTTTGCAAACTGACTAAAATGAGACAAGATTTTTTGGTTTTCAAAGGAGTGGGGCCTGTGTTTGCCGTTTTTATCAATATGATCACGGTCCTGGTCGGAAGTATTCTGGGCCTTGGGCTGAAGGGCCGCTTTTCTCCCCGGACCGGTGCGGCAGTGATGAAATGCCTGGGGCTGTGTGCGCTGGGCATTGGCTTTTCCTCTCTGCTGGATACGGCGGACACTCTCTGCGTCATCCTCTGCATGGTGCTGGGGACCCTTCTGGGGGAGTGGATCGACATTGAAAAGCGGATGGATGGCCTGGGGGAGAGCCTCAAGCGAAAGCTTGTCCGGGGAGAGGGCGGAGAGAACCGCTTTGTGGAGGGCTTTGTCACCGCCACCATCGTCTACTGTGTGGGGGCTATGTCCATCAACGGATCCATTGCCGCGGGCCTGAACCGGGACTACAGCATCATCATTTCCAAAAGTGTACTGGATGGTGTGGGAGCGGTCACCTTTGCTGCCGCCATGGGGATCGGGGTGGCCTTTTCGGTGGTGCCTATCCTTCTCTACCAGGGGGGGATCACCCTGTTGGCGGAGGTGGTGGGGCCCTATCTCCCCGCCTCCGTTATCACGGAGATGAGCGCCGTGGGCGGCGCGATCATTGTGGGGATCGGGCTCAATCTGCTGGATCTTCCCAAGGAGAAGCTCCGGGTGGGCAACATGCTTCCGGCGGTCTTTCTCCCTGTTTTGTATGTCCCATTGGCAAAGGCGCTCTCGGGCCTGATGGGATGAGGGAAGTTGAAAAGACAACAGGGTCGCAAAGAGGAGGACCGCGGGTCAGGCGGGCCTCCTCGCTTTCCTTTTTGGGGGGATTTGCGTGGGGATGATTGCTGGGGGCGGCGCAGCTGCGGAGCCTCCCACCGGTCAATGGTCCGGCATCCGGAGTCGTATGCCGGGTAGGCTTGTCCCCCCCTTTCTCAATGTGACAAAGGATGGAAACAGATGAAATGTTGTGAAATATTTTGATATATTTAAATATAAATATTGCAAAATGTGTCACGACAAGATACAATGGAGAAAAGGGGGGAGAACATGAGCGGAAGACCAGAGGCGAGCTATCCGATCCCGGAGGAACGGATGCAGAATGTATTCAGCTATATTCAAGAGCGGGGCGGAGCCCAGATCAAGGAGCTGGCCCAGCGGTTCCGGGTATCGGATTCCACCATCCGCAGGGATATGGACGAATTGGCCGAAAGAGGGCTTTTGAGGCGGACCCACGGCGGAGCGGTCCTTCCCCAGCCAAAGGGAATGTATGAGCGGATCTATGATGAGAAGATGAGCATGCAGCTGGAGGAGAAGCGCCGGATCGCCCGGGCCGCCGCGCGGTATGTGGAAAAGGGGGATACCATTTTTCTGGATTCCGGAACTACAGCCTATCAACTGGCCCTGTGTCTTGCGGAGAAGGAGGGATTGACTATCATTACCCATGATCTCTATCTGGCGGCCAATGTGGAGTTTGATCCCTCCACTTCGGTGGTGCTGACAGGGGGGGTCAAACGGGCCGACCAGAAGGTGCTGATCGGTGGAATGGTGGAGGACTTTATCCGTAATTTGAGGCTGGACACGGTTTTTTTGACTGCGGATGCGGTGACTGCGGAATTTGGGGTCTCCAACACCGGCTTTTTTGAGGTGGGGATCAAGCGCGGCCTGGTCAGGGCGGGAAAACGGATCCTGCTGTTGGCCGACCACACGAAGTTTGAGGCCAGTGCCTCGGTCAAGGTGTGCGAGCTTTCGGACATAGACCGGATCATTACAGACAGGGACCTGCCGTGGCAGGCGCGGGAAAAGCTGGAAGGGTATCCGGTCCAGATAGAATTGGCGTAGGAGAAGAAAGGAGAATTTAATATGAGTTGGTTGAAAGAGGTCATCGGGACAGAGAAAGCGATCATTGCCATGTGCCATTTGCAGGCCCTGCCGGGAGACCCCGGCTATGACCGGGCCAAGGGAATGAGCTGGGTGGTGGACAAGGCGCGGGAGGACTTTTTGGCTTTGCAGGAGGGCGGAGTGGACGCTGTGATGTTCTCCAATGAGTTCAGCCTGCCATACCTCACCGATGTGCGCAAGGAGACGGTAGCCGCCATGGGCCGGATCATCGGAGAACTGATGAGCGAGATCAAGATTCCCTTTGGTGTAAACGCCCTGTGGGACGGGGCGGCCTCTCTTGATCTGGCGGCGGCCACAGGCGCCAAATTTGTGCGGGAGATATTTACCGGCGTGTACGCCAGTGATTTTGGCCTGTGGAACACCAACTACGGCGAGGTGGCAAGACACCGGGAGGCCATCGGCGCGGGCGAGGTGAGACTGCTGTTCAATATCGTGCCCGAAGCGGCCCGCTATCTGGCCCAGCGGGATATCGCCCAGATCGCCCGCACCACGGTATTTAACTGCAAGGCGGACGCTCTGTGTGTGTCCGGGCTGACGGCAGGGGCGGAGACCGACAGCCAGGTGCTGGCGGCGGTCAAGCAGACCGTTCCCGATACGGTGGTGATCGCCAATACCGGCTGCCGGGCGGACAATATCGCCAAGCAGTTGACCATTGCCGACGGCGCGGTGGTGGGGACGACCTTTAAGTACGACGGCGTGTTTGAAAACCAGGTGGACAAGGAGCGGGTCCTGCGTTTTATGGATGTAGTGCGCAAGTTCCGGGAGAGCCTGTAAACATCGGCATGAAATGCGTATTGTTTGACATGGACGGGGTGCTGCTGGACAGCGAGCCCGTATACTTAAGCCGCCTGCAGCGGCACATGGACTGCCACGGGGTAAAGTATACCGAGCAGCAGCTTATGGCCTATGTGGGGATGACCAGCCTCTCCATCGCGGGGGCCATGATCGAAAAGCACGGCCTTTCTATGACGCCGGAGGAATTTTTGGCCGAGGAGGTCCGGCTGTACGGGAGCTTTTATCTGGACTCGCCGGAACTGGCGATTTTTGATGGGGCAAGAGAGCTTTTGACACGGCTGGGAGAACAGGGTGTGAAGACGGCGCTGGTGTCTTCCTCCAGCGGAAAAAGCGTGCTGTCCGTCTTGGACCGGTTTGGGCTGGGACGCTGCTTTGACGTCATTGTGTGCCGGGATATGGTGCAGACCCATAAGCCATCTCCGGAGCCCTATCAGACGGCGGCGCAGTTTTTAGGGGCGGAACCGGGGGAGTGCGTGGTGGTGGAGGATTCCCCTGTGGGGATCGCCGCGGGGAAGGCCGCAGGTATGCGGGTGATCGCGGTGAAGACCTCAAGGATCAGACAGGACACCTCCAAAGCGGACGTGGAGGTGGAGGATCACGGACAGCTCTGGAGCGTGCTTGAGAAATATCTGTGACAGGAAAGAGGAGGGTGAGGGCTTATGCGGCAGTATGCAATGGGGATCGACATTGGTACGACAGGGGTAAAAACGGTCCTGATCTCCGACGAGGGCAGACTGGTGGCGGAGGAGACCGCGGCCCATGACCTGATCTCTGCCCAGCCCGGGTGGGCGGAGGAGAGGGCTGACGTCTGGTGGGAGAACGTGGCGGCGGCGGTGGGTCGGATCATGAGGACCCACGGGGATAAGGCGGCCGGGCTCCGGGGCATCGGCTGCAGCGGTATGGTCCCCGCCCTGGTGCTTTTGGATGAAGAGGGGCGGCCGGTCCGCAACACCATCCAGCAAAACGACGCCCGGGCGGTGGAGCAGCTGCGCCAGGCGGCAGAGGGGATCGATCAGGAGGAACTGTACGCACTGACAGGCGGCTATACCAATGCACAGCATGTGCTGCCCCGCCTGCTGTGGGTCAAACAGAATGAGCCGGAGGTCTTTGCCCGGGTGAAGACCGTGATGGGCTCCTATGACTATATCGTATACCGTCTGACGGGAAAGCGGCAGGTGGAACTCAACTGGGCGGTGGAGAGCGGGCTCTATGACATTCGGGCCCGGCGGTGGATCACGCCCTACATGGAGCGGTTCGGCATTTCCCCCGACCTGTTTCCCCCTGTGGCCGAACCCGGACAAGTGGTGGGAGTGACCGGGGGAGTGAGAGAGCGTATGGGACTTCCCGACGGGATCCCGGTCATTGCGGGCAGCGCGGATCATGTGGCCTCTACCCTGGCAGCGGGGATCACCCAACCGGGGGACATGCTTATCAAATTCGGTGGGGCGGGGGATATCCTCTACTGCACCGACAGGCTGGATACGCATCCAAAGCTTTTCTTTGACTATCATATCGTCCCCGGCCGCTGCCTTATCAACGGCTGCATGGCGGCCAGCGGATCTCTGGTCAAATGGCTGACCAAGGATATCATGGGAACTCAGGACCCGGAGATCTTCCGCCGGATGGATCAAGAGGCGGAGCGGGTCCCGGCGGCCTCCGAAGGGCTGATCGTTCTGCCCTATTTTCTGGGAGAGAAAACGCCCCTGTTTGACCCGCAGGCCCGGGGCGTTATATTTGGCCTGACCCTTGCCCATACCAAAGCCCACCTGTTCCGCGCGGTGCTGGAGGCCGTTATCTATGGCTTTCGTCACCATGTGGAGGTGTTGGAGAGCGCCGGGTATGTCCCCGGGCGGGTATTGGCCACCAACGGCGGGGCGAAAAGCTCCTTCTGGTGCCAGATCGCGGCGGATGTGTTGGGATACAAGGTGCGCTCCTTTCCTACCCATCCGGGCAGCGCCATGGGTGTGGCGTTCCTGGCCGGAATGAGCACAGGGGTCTTTACGGACTGGGGAGAGATACAGGCATTTCTGAGCGAGTACCGGGAGTATACCCCCAGCCCGGAGAATGTGGATATCTATGACCGGGCCTATGGGATATACCGGCAGCTCTATACGCAACTGGATCCCTGCTTCCGGGCCCTTTCGGCCCTGTATCCCAGAGATTGACGTGAGACGATAGGAGGGGCGTATGAAAATTTACCATGGAAATATCCTCTTCAGCCCCAGGCTGGGGGAGCTGACGGTGCTTCCCGGGGGCTATGTGGCAGTGGAGGACGGGGTGGTCCGGGGGACATATGCCCAGCTTCCGGAGCCGCTGGCGCACGGCCCTATAGAAGAGCTGGGAGAAGGGCTTTTGCTCCCTGCTTTCAACGACCTGCACCTCCACGCCGCCCAACTTCCCACGGTGGGACTGGGCTATGACGGGGACGCCGGGGAGTGGTTCAACCGCTATACCTATCCTGCCGAGCAGAGATATTCCTCTGATTTGGACTATGCCGCCGGAGTAAATGGGGAGCTGATCCACAGCCTTTGGGAGAACGGGATCATGCGCTCGGTCATCATGTGCGCCACAGGTCCCGAGGCGACCCAGGATCTGATGAAAAGGCTGATGGAGAGCGGCCTGGGGGCCTGTGTGGGTAAGATGAACTCAGATCATGAGGCCTTTGGAGAGGCCCAGGAGAGCATGCCGGCGTCTTGTGAGGGGACCCGGAGACTGATCGACTGGGCGCGGGGAAAAAGCGCTCTGGTCCGGTATATCCTGAGCCCTGAGTTTGTTCCGGCGGTTTCAGAGGAGCTGCTGGACTACCTGGGGGAGCAGGCGAAGAAGGAGGGACTGCCCGTCCAATCCCATATGTCGGAGGGGGAGGGGGACCTGGCTATGGTCCTGGACCGCTTTCCCCGGGAGAAGCTGTACGGCTATGTGTGGGACCGCTATGGCCTTTTTGGGCAGACTCCCACCGTTATGGCTCATTGCTCTTATGTGACAGAGGAGGAGCTGGAGCTGATGGCCCGGCGGGGCGTATTCATCGCTTTTTGTCCCAATGCCATCCAACACATCCCGGGGGATCGGTTCCTGCCGGTGCGGAGGGCCCTGGACTTGGGGGTGCCGGTGGGTCTGGGCAGTGACATTGGGGGGGGACACACTTTAAATATGCTGCAAAATATGGCCTCGGCCATTCAGGTCTCCAAGACCCTGTGCGCGGGGCGGGGGCTCAGCGCCGCCGAGGCGTTCTATCTGGCGACCAAGGGCGGGGGAAGCTTTTTTGGAGCGGTGGGCAGTTTTGAACCGGGCTATCAGTTTGACGCCCTGGTCATAGATGACCGGGCGCTGGTCGGGCATGGGGAATATACTTTGGCCGAACGGCTGCAAAGATTGCTCTACTGTGGGGACTCCCGGCACATTGTCCGCCGCTTCTGTGCCGGAAGGGAGATCCCTGACCCGGCAAAGGGATAGGGGAGAGAGGTCTGCCGGCTCCCTCTTTCTATACATTCTATCCATTGAAAAGACAGGTCGAAATGTGGTACAATATGCACCCCAAAGTTTTGTGAGGCGATCGATACAGATATGCGGAAAGGGTGGTCAAAAATGGAGCAGGCAGGTACCAGGATCGTGGAGAGAGAGGATGGCAGCAAAGGCCTGGAGGTGGTCATGGGGGGGCGGAAATTTACACTTCCCTTTAAGCGGATCGGAGGCCGGCAGGTGGGCTTTTTGGACATTTCAGGACAGGTGAGCCTGATCGAGAGCGCTGCGGACGACTTGACCCGGCGGCTTTTGGATGCGGGGGTGGAGTTCGATACGATCCTGAACCCTGTCTCCAAAAGCAACGCTTTGGCCCACGCCGTCGCCCTGCGCTGGTCCAAGGCCAAGGGCGTGGAGCTGTCGAAGACGGTGGTGGCCCGAAAGAGCACCAGCCCGGCCAGGGTAGAGGCCACCTACCGGTCGGTCACCACCCCTGTGGACCAGACCATCTCCCTGACCGACGGGGATGTGGAGTACCTCAACGGCAAGAGGATCCTGGTGATGGATGACGTCTACGGCGGCGGTGGGACCACCGAGGCCCTGAAGGAGCTGGCCCGAAAAGCAAAGGCCGACATTGCGGCCTTTGCCGTGATCGCTGTGGAGCAGGGAGTGACCCCGCCGGAGAACCTGTATTCCCTTTTTGAATTGCCTGTGTTGGATTGATAGTTAACATAAAACGGGACTGCCCAGCAGGGCAGTCCCGTTTTATGTTAGTCAAATAAGCGGGCCGCGCACCTTTGAACCTTTGAGAAAGGACTTATCCCCGCAGGGACAGCAGCTCCTCAATGACCGCGTCAGCCTGGGCGTAGACCCCTTCAAAGTCCACATGGGGATTGTAGAGCTTTTCCAGGGCGTCGTGCTCCAGCTTGGCCTGGGCCAGGGACTCCACCGCCTCATCCAAAAGGGCGGACTGAACCTTGCGGGAAAACTTGAGCCGGGATTTGTATTTCCGCAGCTGCTCCGGGTCGGCCATGGCGTCTATCCGCACTCTGCGGTAGGGCTTGCCGGGATAGGGAAGGGTGGGGGTACTGGTGACAAAGCCAAGCCCCAGCTCGGGTACGATCAGGTGCTCGGCACGGTCCGGGAAAAGGGGGGAGGGGCACAGGATCACATCGTACCCCGCCGACATACAGCCGGCGGCCAGGGCGGTGAGCATCCCGGCCCCCAGGCCATAGGCATCCTGAAGCTCATAGACTTTACGGCACAGCGTATTTACCGTCTCAAACCGGCAGGAGAGCCCCTGGCAGGAGATGGCCCCTAAAAAGCGCTGAGCGGCGACTCCCGGCTGCCGTCCGGTCTTTTTTACCTCCCGGGAGAGGATCCCCCGGGCCCGCTTGAGCTCTCTCGCCTCCAAAGCGGGGGTCAGCAGCAGGGAGCGGTTGTCTTCGCACAGCTGGGCCGCGGCGGTGAGGCACCGGTAGGCCCGCTTGTAGTGGCTTTGGTATCCCTTGGTGGCGGCGGCGATCTCCTCACGTTGTTTACGCAAGGCGGTGTGGTCGTAAAACCGCCCTAGGTTTACATAACTTTCAACCACGCCGGGCAGCCTGGGCTCCATCACATGGGGGGCGGTGGCGTCTGCAATGGCGGCCTTCAGGCCGGGAAAAATGACAGCGTCCAAAGAGTCCGGATCTCCGGAGCAGCGTATGTATTCCACCTGTTCCCCCACATCCTCCAGAGCGGCGGCAGCTCGTTTCATCAGGGAGGACTTGCCGCAGCCGGCGCCTCCTTTGAGGAGAAAGACCCGGTTGGCCGTGTCCGGATCCAGCATCTGATCGTATAGGGAGTAAAATCCTGAGGGTGAGTTGGCCCCCAGAAAAAAAGTGACCTTTTGTTCCATAAAAGTTGACCCTCCGTTCCAAAATCAGCTCACTACAAGCTATGCGGAAGAGGGGCCGGGGGTGAGAGACGGGGGCGTCCGGCCTCCCGTCAAAAATTCTCCACGGCCTTGATCCGGAGCTCCGGACGAACCGACCAGTCGCCCATAAGGTACAGGCTGGCCTGGCTCCCAGCCCGAAGGTCCAGGAAGAAGGAGCCCAAAGGCTCCGCAGTCCAGTCCGCCGCCACCATGGGAAGCTCCTCCACCGTCTCGATATCGGACAGGGAGAGAGGGGGGAGGGAAGGGCTCTGGGCCAGATAGAGGTCATAGCGGCCCGACTGGGCCCGGCGGTAGTTGGTGGACTCCTTAAAACGCATATCGGTAAAGACGACCCGTCCGTCCGTGAGGATCAGATCCAGACCGGGGCTGTCATAGACCAGGTTGACGCAGCGCAGGCAGGCCCGGCCGGTGCCCTGGATCCCGCAGGGGCGGTCATCTATCCGCACCAGGTCTGTCCCTGTCCCGGAGCGGACCAGAGCCAGGGTCACCACGTCCCCGGCCGTCAGAGGGATGGTGGAGCGGAAGAGGAGCAGCCAGGGGTAGGAAGCGTCGTGAAAGGCGAAGGGGCGGAACCCGGCGGGGACGGTAAAATACTCGCTGAGGGAACCGGGAGACAGGGAGGAGGCGAGCAGCCGGTTGCCGGTGGAGACACGCAGGTCTCCACTGTCCTCCATCACGGCGTTGAGAAAGCGAACTTGAGCGGTTTCGGCGGGGTCCGGGGCCATTCGGGGCAGGGGGGCGGAGAGACCCTCCTGGAGGGAGGGAGGTTCGCCAACGCTGGGCTGAGAGGGCTGGACCGGCTCCGCCGCGGCGGAGACCTCCGGAGCGGAGGGATCTGCGGCAGGGACTTCCGGGGGAGGCGGGTCTGCGGAAGGGGGGACATGGGGGACGTCCCAAGTGGACATCCGTGGGGAGATGGGAGTGTTCATAAAAGCGCACCTCTCTTGCAGAGAATAAGCCATAGGGCTGGTTCATCCTATGCGGTGGGGGGGCGTTGGGAAACGGGAACGGGATGAATGTTGTGCTTTTTTCACAAATCCAAAAGGAAAAAGCTCCAAAAGTTGTCGTTGACACGCCTTGCGTGGGATAGTAAAATGAAGTGCAAGTTGAATTTGTGAAAAAGAAAACGATTCTTCCCAAAGGAGAAAATGCCATGCGGAAATTTGAGACAACGGTCCAGGAGCTGAAATCCTCGGTATTGGAAGAGGTAGCTGTTCTGGCCTGGGAGGACCGGCTCACCACCGGGATCCTGGATATCCCCGAGAAGATCATTCCCGGTCCCGAGGCCCGGATGCGCTGCTGCATTTATAAGGAGCGGGCGGTGATCTCCAGCCGGGTGAAGATGGCCCTGGGGGGAGATACGGGGAACCCGGGGATGGTAGAGGTCATGGAGATCGCCTGCGACGAGTGCCCCGTGACCCAGATCACAGTGGGACCGGCCTGCCGGGGCTGCATCGCCACCCGCTGTGTTCACAACTGTCCCAAGGAGGCCATTTCCATCGTCAACCACCGGGCCACCATCGACCACTCCAAGTGTATCCTCTGCGGCAAGTGTATCTCTGTGTGTCCCTATGGGGCCATTGAGAAAAACCAGCGGCCCTGCGAGCGGGGCTGCCTTCCCGGCGCCATTGCGATGGGGGAGAATAAAAAGGCGGCCATTGACGTGAACAAATGTGTCTCCTGCGGCGCTTGTACCTACCAGTGCCCCTTTGGAGCCATTATGGACAAGTCCCACATTGTAGATGTGGTGCAGCTGCTTCGGGGGGCTTCCCGCTGGGGCTTTCATGTATATGCGGTGCTCGCCCCCTCCATCGCCGGCCAGTTTGCCCCGGCCGCCTTGGGCCAGGTGGTGACGGGTCTGAAGAAGCTGGGCTTTTACGATGTGGCGGAGGTGGCCCTGGGCGCCGATATGACCGCCAAGGCGGAGAGCGAGGAGCTGCTGGAGAAGGGGAAATTGCTCTCCTCCTGCTGTCCCGCCTTTGTAGACTATGTGGAGAAGAATTTTCCCGATTTGGCCCAGTACATTTCCCACACCCCCTCGCCCATGGTGATGATCGGCAAGCGCATTAAGATGGCCGATCCCCAGGCCAAGGTGGTGTTCATTGGTCCCTGTGTGGCCAAGAAGAAGGAGTACCAGATGGGCAAGACCATGGGCACGGTGGACTGTGCCCTTACGTTTGAGGAGCTCTATCCCCTCTTTGCCTCCCGGGGGATCCAGGTGGAAAATCTGGAGGAGACGACGCTGGATGAGGCCAGCGGCTTTGGCCGCAGCTTCGCCCACTCCGGCGGCGTGGCCGCCGCGGTGGCCCAGGGTCTGAAGGAGCACGGAGTGGACGAAAAGCAGTTTAAGCTCAACGCTGTGTCATGCAGCGGTCTGAACGCTTGCAAGGTGGAGCTTCTGAAATTTGCCAAGGGGATCGGAGGCGTGAACTTCCTGGAGGGCATGGCCTGCGAGGGGGGCTGTGTCCAGGGTCCCGGCATTCTCATCCGTTCCCCCAAGAACCAGACGGACGTTCAGAAGCACGCCCAACAGGCGGGGGACCGTACCATCCTGGAGGCGGCGGACGGGGAGAAGCCGACGGAGAAGAAGTCCGTCAAAAAGAAGGAGCCCGCCGTCGCAGGGAAGGGAAAGAAGTAAAAGAAAAAAACAGGGCCACGCTGTACAACGTACAGCGTGGCCTTTTTGGTGGAAGTCGCGGCCGCGGTGGTTCACGGGCCGCTCCCTTTTGCTGATTTGAGAAAGGAAACAAGGGCTCACCGGGGGCCGCAGAGGATATCTCCCGCCACGGGGGCATAGAAAAGCCGCCCCACCTCCTCCGGGTCCCGGCTCTGGGCCAACAGCCACATGAGCTTGGCCACCACCGCCTCGGTGGTCATGTCATAGGATTCCAGCACTCCCAGGTCCCGCTTGAGGCAGTGGCCCACCCCATAGACCGACAGATCGCTGCCCTCGTTCTGAACTTGGGTGGTAAACACCACCAGCTTTCCCTGGGCCTTGGCGGCCTGGATCCGGCGGTAAAATTCCCCCTGGGCTCCCGCGGGAACGCCCCCCACTCCGTAGCTCTCAATGATAACGGCGTCGCTCTCCGACAAAAGAAAGGAGAGCTGGGCGGGAGAGACGCCGGGGATCAGCTTGAGAAGGGAGACCTTCTCGTTCAGAGTGTCGTAGAGCCGAAGAGGGCCGGAGACCTCCGGGCGCAGGTATGGGACCAGCCGCCCGTCCTGCACCACCCCCAAAACGGGATAGTTGATGCTGGAAAAGGCGCCATAGCTCTTCGAGTAGGTCTTTCTGGCCCGGGTGCCCAGGATGACCTCTCCGCCGAAGACCACGCTGACCCCGGGGACCCGACCGTCGCAGGCCACGGTGAAGCTGTCCAGCAGATTGGCCTTGGAGTCGGTGATGTCGGCGTGGATGGGCCTTTGACTGCCGGTGAGGACCATGGGCTTGGGGCTGTTTTGGATGAGATAGCTCAAAGCGGCGGCGGTGTAGGCCATGGTGTCGGTACCATGGCAGATCACAAAGCCGTCGTAGCGGTCATAGCGTTCCCGGATGGTCCGGGCGATGAGCAGCCAGTGGGCGGGAGTCATGTTGGTGGAGTCGATGCTGCATATTTGAAGGCAGTCCACCCGGCACAGGTCCCTCAGGGCGGGGACGTAGGAGAGCAGATCCTCGCTGTTCAGGTTGGGGGTCAGGCCCGCCTCGGTCATTTCGGAAGCGATGGTGCCTCCGGTTCCGATCATAAGGATCCGCTTCACGGGGAAGCCTCCTTTCTCTTTGGTCAAAGTAGGCGGCTGGGCCAAAGCCCCGCCGCCTGTCCTGCCCGGAAGCTGGGCTTACTCCAGCCGAAAGTCCTCCTCCTTCAGCCTGCTGGTGTCCAGTACCGCCGGTTTGGGGGGGACCCGCTTCAGGGGGTCGTAACGAAAACTGCCACAGCGGCCGTCGGCGCGGATCACGCCCTTTTTGGAGCAGAGAACACGACCCTCCTCCAAAGGGGCACCCTTGGCACAGTAAGCGCAGCGGGGGTCTATATTTTCCTGAAACAGCGTTTTCTTTCCAAACATGACCCTTCTCCTTCCGATGTGGCCCTTTGCGATGAAGCCCCAAAAACCGCAGGGCGGTCGCGGGATATGCGGGCCGATCGAAATAATAGGGATAGCCGGAAGGGCTTAATTATTTCGATCCGGTATAATAGCTACTTTGCGGCTATTATATCACACCTGTCCGTCTTTTTCCACTGGTTTTTCGCCCCATTTGAACGCCCAGGGCCGCCAAAAGAAAAAAGAGAAGGAATACCCCCCAGGCCGCAGCGGTGGAGACAGCCAGGGCAGAGTAAAAATCGGTTCCGGCGATGCCCTCTACCTGTTGGGCAAGATAGGATGAGACACTCTCCTTCAGAGGGAAGGCCCGAAGCAGAAGGGCGGTGAGCCCGGCGGAGAAAAGACCGTGAAGCAGCTTGCCTCCGATGTAAGTCCGGGTGCTGAGACCGCTTTCTTCCAAGAAAGAGAGGACCTGACAGTGGACGGAGATCCCGGCCCAGCCCAAAAGGAAAGCTGCCATAGAAACTCGTCCCGTCAGAGAACCATCCCCCGTAAGCGCCGCCACTCCGGAGGATAGCTCCAAAAGCCCGGTGAGCAGTCGTTGGGCCCAGACCTGGGAAAAGCCCAGGGGGGCGAAGACCCGCCCCAGAAAGCCCGCAAGGGCGGGCAGCAGACCGGAGAGGAAGCACAGGCGGATAATGACGGTGAAGCACACCACAAAGGCGCAGATGTTGAGGGTGGAGGTCACCGCTCCCTTTACCGCCCCGGTGAAGGCGGAAGTGAAACGCTGCGCGGCAATGGGGGAGGAGGTCCGGCGGCCTTCGGTCCGCTCCCCCATCCGGTAAAAGCGGAATACGATCCCCACGCACAGGGAGGCGGCGGCGTGGGCCAGGCAGAGCAGAAGCCCGACCCGGCTGTCGGCAAAGACTCCCGCTCCCACTACGCCCAGAATAAAGGCGGGACCGGAGTTGTTGCAGAAGGCCAGCAGCCGTTCGCATTCCGTTTTGGTGCACTGCCCCTCTTGGTAAAGGGTAAGGGCGGCTCTGGCGCCCACCGGATAGCCGCCGACAAAGCCCAGGGCCAGGGCGGCGGCACAGGGGCCGCCCACGTGGAAGAGAGGCCGCATAACGGGCTCCAAAAGGCGGCCCAAATAGCCTGCCAGACCGAGAGAGATCACCAGGGAGGTGAGGATGAAGAAGGGAAACAGGGAGGGGAGGATCACGTTATAACACAGCCGAAGCCCCTCCTGAACGGCGGCAGACACATCCTTGGGCCAGCAGATAAGGGCGATGGAGCACAGGAGAAGCCCGGCGCCCGCCAGGGCGTCGCGGATCCATTGCTTTTTCAGAATGTGGCTCAAAATAGACCACCCCCCGCCGGACAGCTTATTCGGCGGGGGGTGAAATTATGAGGGAACGGGCCCTATGCCTGAAACGAGCGGGTAAAAAGGTCGTAATCCTGCTCCAGCTTGGGCCACAAGGAGTAGCTGCCCCGGTGGAGCGCCCAGTCAATAACGATGCCCCGAAAGTGGCGGAAAAAGAAATCTGCCGTCCACTCCGGGGAGAGCGCGGGGGAGAGGATCCTCTCCCGCGACAGGTCGGCAAGGCATTCCCGCATGGTGCGCAGAGTATAGCGGTCCGGGTCCATGGGATCTGAAGAGGCGTCGGTGAGACGGCGGCTGTAATAGAGGGAGATGGTTTCCCAGCCCTGTTCCTCCATAAACCGGGCATAAAGCCTTACCAAGGACTCCAGCCGTTTCAGGGGGGGCAGGTTGCGGTGTGGCGCCAAGGCCTTTTCCAGATATACATCCACAGAGGTAAAGCCCTGCTTCAGAAGGTCGGCCTTGGAGGAAAAGTGGTGATAAAAGGCCCCGGTGGTGACTCCGGCTGCGGCGCAGACATCCCGGATGGTCATTTTTTCAAAGCCGCCCTGCCGGGAGAGCTGAGCGGCTGCCGCCAGGATGGCCCGGCGGGTCTCCTGGGCCTGGAACCGGCGGCGCTGCTGATAATTTGCGTCCAAGTCCGACCCCTCCTTGACAGCGAGAAAACTCATGGTATAATAGTGACATAACGTTGTTATGTCACTATTATACGAGATGGGCGGGAGCCTGTCAACAGATGGGGGAGTATTCTTGAGTATCAATCCGGAAAAGATCGCGTTTTTGGTGGACTCCTGCGCGGAGATGGAGCCCCGGCACCGAAAGGGGCTGCCCGTCTACGTGGTTCCCCTGCGCATTGCCTGTAAGGACAAGGATTATAATGACGGAGAGGATATTTTCGCCAAGGATATTTATAAGCGCCTGGAGAAGGGGGAGCTGCCCAAGACCTCTCTGCCCGATATGATGCGGGTAGACCGGACGCTGGAGAATATCAAGCGGGACGGCTATGAGAGGGTCATCGTTCTGCCCCTGTCCTCCGGGCTGTCGGGGACCCACAATATGTTCCGTCTGGCCTGCGGGGAACGAAAGGACCTGGAGTCGGCGGTTTTTGAGACCTACAGCGGCGCAATTCCCATTGGCGGCGTTGTCCTCCAGCTCTGGGAGGATATTCAGAAGGGCATGAGGTGGGAGGAGCTGGTGGGCCGGCGGGTGGAGCATCTGCTGCGAAATTCCCATGCCTTCTTCTCGGTGGATACCCTGGAATACCTTCAGAAGGGGGGGCGCATCGGCAAGGTCACCGCCCTGGCGGGAACGGTGCTGAACATCAAGCCAATCCTTACCTTTGCCGAGGACGGACAGCTGGTGAACGTGGCCAAGGTCCGGGGCCGGAAGCAGGTCCAGGGCAAGCTCATCGAGCTGGTGAAGGAGCACGTGGGGGACCATAAGGACTTCAACCTGCTGGTGGCCAACGGCGGCGCCCAGGAGGAGATGGAGCAGCTCAAAAAGGACCTGATGGCGGCCATCCCCGGCTGCCGGCACATATGGGATTCCCACATCGACGGGACCCTCAGCGTCTACATCGGTAAGGGGGTTCTGGGAGCGGCGATCCAGATCCTGGACTAAGAAAAAGGTCAAAGCGCTTGGCGCTTTGACCTTTTTTGTGCTCCGGCTGTGACGGGGAAGGACCGGGGATATGGAGCTCACTGCTCCTTGATACTGTCGCAGTTTATCATTGAGCCATTTGGAGTCCTGCTTCAGGGCCACACGGCGGCGATCCCGGCCTCCAGAAACAGGATCAGCAGTGCCCGCCCCACAGGGGGAGGCCCCGGAACCAGCCGAAGGCCACGGAGCAGCCCAGAAAACCCAGGTTGCAAACCAGCGCCCACAGGGTGGTACGCCGGGGGAGAGCGGAACCCTCCCAGTCCCGGCAGCGGAGGATCACCTCATTTTCCTGGGAATCCCAATGCTCCACTGTGATTTTCACAGCCTCACCTCCCTGATGTGGTCAGCATACCAGATCGCGCCCTATTCCGCAAGGGCTGTACCCCTGAGAGGTATTTTGGGGAGGGGTAAGATACACAATGGCCAAAAAAGAGAGGAGGGACGGATAAACTCCGTCCCTCCGTATTATATCCCGATATCCCGCCTGGGGGAGTCTTTTTTACCTCACCTGGGGGAAGGACACCACCGCCTTGAACAGATCCCCGTCCACCTCCAGGCGGAACAGGCCCCCCTGGAGCTCGGTGAGACTCCTGGCGATGGAGAGGCCCAGGCCGGACCCCTCGGTGGTGCGGCTCTCGTCCCCCCGGACAAACCGCTCCATAAGCTGCTCAGCGGGGATATTGAGCTGCCCGGCGGAGATGTTTTTCAGGGAAAGGGTCACATACCCGTCCCAGGCCACCAGGTCCAGATAGATCCGTGTCCCCGGCATGGCGTACTTGACGCAGTTGCCCATGAGATTGTCCAGGATACGCCAGAAGTGCCGCCCGTCGGCCTGGACATAGACCTCCTCCTCGGTGAGGGTGGAGACCACCGTCAACCCCGCGGCGGAGAGCTTCTCGCTGTACTCCCCCAGAGCCTGGGTCACCAGCTGGGTCACCCCCAGCCGCTCCGGGTTCACTGTCAGGGTCCCCGTGGAGGCCTTGCTGGCCTCCACCAGATCCTCGGTGAGCTTCTTGAGCCGCTGGCTCTTCCGGTCCAGCACCTCGATATACTCCCGGGCTTTCTCCCCCTGGATGTCCTCCTTTTTGAGAAGGTCCACATAGTTGATGATGGAGGTGAGGGGAGTCTTCAGGTCATGGGAGACATTGGTAATAAGTTCAGCCTTCATCCGCTCCGACTTCAGCCGCTCGTCCACGGCGGTGTTGATGGCGCTTCCCAGGTCGTTGAGCTGCCCGGCATGCTCCAGAAGGTCGGGGAACCGGCCCATTTTGGCGGCGTCGATGACGGTTTCGGGAGCCCCTCCCACAATGGCCTGGGTGCCCTGGCGGATCTTCCGCCACTCCTCCACCCAGCGGCAGATACAGAAGAGGACCGCCCCCTGGTAGACGGGGATCAGGACCACGGTGAGACTGGTAAGAACAGTGCCGATGAGATAGCAGAGAAACAGCAGGATGACCCGCTGGGTCATGTTCCAGTTGCCAAAGGTGGCCCGCCACCACCGGCCCAGGCCCCGGAAGCCCCGGCCGATCCAACACAGGCATTTCCAAACGATGGTGTTGCGGAAAAGAGTGTGGGCCTTGATCCGGGTGGCGGTTGACATAAGTCCGGCCTCGCTCAGGGCAAAGCCCCCGGTCAGGGCGACCACGGCCACCCCCATCATGGCGTAGAAGGAGGGGTCATTATAGTGGTAGAGATACCCTTCCGACATGGCGTTGCCCCCCAGGGCAAAGCACAGTACCGCCCCCCAACCCATCAAGAACAGGTACAGGTCGTAGGGGATCCTGTCTGTCCAGTTGAGCACGAAGGTCTCCGCCCCTCTCCGCCGTCCAGCGCAGCACAGCAGCAGGACGGTGCCGGCCAGGGAGATCAGAGCCAGGGCGGCGGTGGCGTAGAGGAACCGGATGTCCCCCTTGACCAGGGTGTTTTTCAGCTCCCGGAATTCGTCTGGGGCGGCGTAGCGCTCGTCTATGCCGTACTCCAGCGCGTACTGGAAGGTCTCTCCATCCTGATAGAGATATGTCTCGTTGCCGGGAACCTGGGCCAGCACGGTGCCGTTGTCACTGAAAAAGATGGTAAAGTTCTGCTCCTCGTCATATTCCCGGTAGTTGTAGTAGATCCGGGAGGGGGTCATAGTACGCACATTTCGGTAAAGATCCTCGTAGGGGACGTGCTCCAGGCTGTCCTCACCGGAGGAGCTGAGGAGGATCTCCCCGGTGGCGTTGTCCCGGATGATATAACGAAAATTGGTCTTGGCAGGGCTGAAGGCGTCCAGCCACTCCTGGTAATACTGCTCCTCCAGGTAGCCCAGGGCCTGGCCCCGCCGCTTGGAGTCATAGTCGTCCAAAATCTCCATCAGGTGGCTGTACCGCGCGTTCATGGCCTGGTTCCAGGCCAAGGAGTAGGTGTAGTCGCCGCCCTCAAAAAAACTGTCCCAGTATAGCCCGCAGTAAAGGCACCCGAAAGTGGCCCCCACGGCGCAGGCCACGGTGAGCAGCAGGGCGGCGGCCTTTACCAGGGCGTAGGAGCGAAAATCCTGTTTCATGGTCACACCTTCTCCATCTTATATCCCAGCCCCCAAACCACCTTGATGTACCTGGGATTGGCTGGGTCGATCTCGATCTTCTCCCGCAGGTGGCGGATGTGGACCGCCACCGTGTTCTCCGAGCCGTAGGCCGGGTCGTTCCACACCTGCTCATAGATCTGGGCGGTGGAGAACACCTGCCCCGGATGCTGCAGAAGGAGGCGGAGGATGTTGAACTCAATGGGGGTCAGGCTTGCCGGCTCCCCGTCCACGGTGACGGTCTTGGCGGCGTCGTCCATGGCGATACCGCCGTTTTTCAGAAGTCCGTCGCCAATGCCACCCGCGGTGCCCTCCTTACCCCCCAGCAGGGTGTAACGGCGCAGCTGGCTTTTCACCCGGGCCATGACCTCCATGGGGTTGAAGGGCTTGGTCACATAGTCGTCCGCCCCGATGTTCAGTCCCAGCACCTTATCCGCGTCCTCTGATTTGGCGGTGAGGAGGATGATGGGCACGTTGCACTCCTCCCGCAGCTTGGCGGTGGCCCGGATACCGTCCAGGTTGGGCATCATCACGTCCATGAGGATGAGATGGATCTCGTTCTCCTCCACCGCCTTCAGGGCCTGCCGGCCGTCGTAGGCGGCGATGGTGTGGTAGCCCTCGCTGGTGAGATAGATGTCCAGGGCGGAGACGATATCCCTGTCATCGTCGCAGATCAAAATGTTATACATGGCGATCACCTCATGCTTGAAAAGTATATATCCCCTTTTTTAAGGTCCTACGGGGGAAATGTTTAAGATTCGCTTAATGTGGAGCTGTGGGCAAACCGTGCCGACCTGATTTTCTATTTTACCTGAAAAGTCTTGCAGAGGAAAGAGCAAAAATGATAAAATATGGAAAAAGGGGGAGACGAGGGTATGGTATGGAAATTGGGCGAGGGGGATGCGTATGCTCTGTTGGCTGTGCTCCTCCGGGAGACGGAGGGGATCTTTCTCCTGCCCACGATCACTCGTACTGCGGAGGGAAAGCCCGGGTTTTCAGATCACCCCGGGCTCCATTTCAGCCTCAGCCATTCGGGAGGGCGTTCCCTTTGCGTCCTGGGCGGGGCTCCTGTGGGAGCTGATATTGAGCGGGTACGGCCCAGGAGCAAGGGCTTGGCGCGGTATGTCATGGATGACCGGGAATATAATTGGTTTCAGGCCCGGGGAAGCGGGTGGGGGGATTTTTATACCCTGTGGACATTGAAGGAGGCCCGGGTAAAATGTACCGGGGAAGGTATCTTTCGCGGGCCTGTCCGCCAGATCTCCGTGCCACTTTTGGAGCCGGGGGGCAGAGCGGACTGGGAGGGATTTTCCTTTGTCGCCCTGTCGGGGGAGGACTGGAGGGGAGCGGTCTGTCTTAAGATTTTATGAAATTGCGCAAAAAATCCGTCCTTCCATCTACACAGAAGGACGGATCTGTTCTATAATGGGAGATAAAGAATTTTGCCGGGGGGTATGGCTATGTACTATATTGGCATCGATCTGGGCGGCACCAACGTGGCGGCGGGACTTGTAAACGAGGGCGGCAAGCTGCTGGGGAAGGCCAGCGTGCCCTGCCCCAGAGGGGCTGGCGCCATTGCTGACGCCATTGCCGACGCCGCCCGCCTGGCGGCGAAGAAGGCGGGGCGGGAGGTTTCCGAGGCCCGGTCTGTGGGGCTGGCCTCCCCCGGCTCCATCGATCCGGAGAGAGGGGTGGTTCTTCACGCCTTTAATCTGGGGCTGGACAATGTGCCCTTGGCTGATATGGTCACCCAGCGGCTGGGGCTGCCCACCGTGCTGGAGAATGACGCCAATGCCGCCGCCCTGGGAGAATTTGTCGCCGGGGCGGGTATGGGCCACAGATCCCTGGTGGCCGTTACCCTGGGGACCGGCGTGGGCTCCGGGGCGGTGCTGGATGGGAAGCTATACACCGGTTTTAACTACGCCGGTATGGAGTCGGGGCACATGGTCATCCACCGCGGCGGCAGAGCATGCACCTGTGGGCGAAAGGGCTGCTGGGAGGCATACGCCTCCGCCACAGGGCTCATCCGCTCTGCCCGAGAGGCCATGGAGACCCATCCCGACAGCGCTCTTTGGAAGCTGGCGCCTACTCTGGAGGACGTGGACGGAAAGACGTCCTTTGACGCGGCACAGGGGGGAGACGCTGTGGCGCAGGCCGTGCTGGATGAGTATGTGGAGGACCTGTGCTGTGGGCTTGCCAATCTCATCAACGTTTTGCAGCCCGAGGTGCTGTGTGTGGGCGGCGGGGTAAGCCGGCAGGGGGAAGCGCTGCTCGGCCCTGTCCGGGCGGTTTTGGACCGGGAAGAATTTACCCGGGACAGCACCCGCCGGACCAAGGTATGCACAGCTCAGTTGGGCAACGATGCGGGCATCGTGGGGGCGGCGCTGGTGCCGGTTTACCGCTGAGAGCTGCCTTAAAGACAGGGCTCAAAGCCCTCTGCCGCCGTGCTCTCAATGGGCCCCTTTTCCTCGGGCCAGATGGCCAAGGACGCGCCGTAGAGGACCGCTGCCAAAATGGCGATGGCCTGGACCTTGTTTTCCAGGATCCAAGGTCCGTATTTGTCCCACAGAGGCCAGCGCTTTCCCTCGCACAGCTTCTCCCCGGCGTAAACTGCGGCCGCAGCGATCACGGCGCAGAGGGCAAGGCGGGTCATGGAGTCGGCTGGACCCTTTTTCTGCTCTTGCAATGAGACCACCTCCTTCCTCCATATATAGCGGAGGACAAGGATAGATAGAAGGTGAAGTATGTGAGACAAATGAAAAAATTTCAGGCCGGACCGGCGGATACCAGAGCGCCTGTCTCAGTGGTGGAGGCCGACCCGGACGAGGGCCTGACCAAAGATCAGGTGCTGGAGCGGCAGAGGGGAGGCTGGGCCAACGTCAGTGTCAGCGGTCCCACCCGCACAGAAAAGGAGATCGTCAAAGAGAATGTATTCACCTTCTTTAACCTGATTTTTTTGGTGCTGGCCGCCGCGCTTTTTGCCGTGGGCTCCTATAAGGACGCTACCTTCATTTTTATTGCCGTTATCAATACGGGGATTGGCATTTTTCAGGAGCTGCGCTCCAAAAAGACCGTTGATAAGTTGAAATTATTGGCCGCGTCCCGGGGCACGGTGGTCCGGGCGGGGATGGAGATGAGCGTGCCCACCGACCATATGGTTCGGGACGATATCGCTGTCTTTTCCGCGGGGGATCAGATCTCTGCCGATGGGGTGGTGCGCTCCGGTGCGGTCCAGGTCAATGAGGCAATGATAACGGGTGAGGCCGATCCCCTGGAAAAGGGCCCTGGGGACAAGCTGCGCTCCGGGTCCTTCATTGTATCCGGCTCCTGCCGGGCCCAGCTAACGCAGGTCGGGGCTGATTCCTACGCCGCCCGGCTCACCTTGGAGGCTAAGAAGGGAGTCAAGGCGGGACAGTCGGAAATGATGGCCTCACTGACTAAGTTGATCCGCTTTATCGGCATTGCCCTTATCCCCATGGGAGCTATCCTGTTGTGGAAGCAGTATTTTGTGCTGGAGCTGGGGCTGAAGCAGGCGGTGACCGCCACTGTGGCGGCTCTCGTCGGTATGATTCCGGAGGGGCTGTACCTATTGACCAGTGTGGCCCTGGCGGTGAGTATGATCCGGCTGGCGGGAAAAAAGACCCTGGCACAGGATATGAACTGCATTGAGACCCTGGCCCGGGTGGACGTTCTGTGCGTGGATAAGACCGGTACCATCACCGAGCCGGGAATGGAAGTCCGGGAGCTGGTGCTGCTGGATGAGGAGGAATACCCTCAGGAGCGGGTGGAGCAGGCGGTAAGCGCCCTCTATGGCGCTCTGGGCGGAGACAACGAGACGGGTAAGGCCATGCAGGCCAGGTTTGACCAAAGGGTGAGCTGGAGCTGCGCCTCCAAGGTGCCCTTCTCCTCGGCCTATAAGTATTCCGCGGCTGTTTTTTCCGGGAAGGGCGCCTTTGTGGCGGGGGCCCCGGAATTTGTGATGGGGGAGCGGTATGCCGATTTAAAGGAAATGGTGGAGCCGTATTCGGCCAAAGGATACCGGGTACTTTTGCTGGCTCAGTATGACGGGACCCCGGATGGAAAAAGTACCCTGGACGGCAGAAGGGTCCGGCCCATGGCTCTGGCCTTGCTGTCCAACCGGATCCGTCCGGAGGCCCCGGAGACCTTTGACTATTTTGCCCGGCAGGGGGTAGCGGTAAAGGTCATTTCGGGGGACAATCCCCTGACGGTGGCCGAGGTGGCCCGGCAGGCGGGGGTGGAAAACGCCGACCGGTGGGTGGACGCGGCCAAGCTTCAGACGGACGAGGAGATCTACAAGGCAGCCAAGGAATATACGGTTTTCGGCAGGGTGACCCCGGGGCAGAAGCGGAAGCTGGTGAAGGCGCTCCAGAAGCAGGGCCATACGGTGGCCATGACGGGGGATGGGGTCAACGATGTGCTGGCCTTGAAGGACGCCGACTGCGGTATCGCTATGGCCTCGGGCAGCGATGCGGCCTGTCACGCGGCGCAGCTTGTACTGCTGGACTCCAACTTTGCCTGTCTTCCTGAGGTGGTGGCGGAGGGAAGGCGGGTCATCAATAATATCCAGCGCTCAGCCGCGCTCTACCTGGTCAAAAATATTTTCTCCTTCTGCCTGTCTCTGCTGACCATCTTTGTGGATATGCCCTATCCGCTGGTCCCCATTCAGCTCTCTCTCATTTCGGCCCTGACCATTGGGATCCCCTCATTCTTCCTGGCCCTGGAGCCCAACAAGAGCCGGGTCCACGGGAATTTTATGCGCAACGTGCTGCGGGAGGCGTTTCCCGGCGGATTGACAGATCTGTTTGTCATTTTAGGGCTCCAGGCATTTGCCTTTGCCTTTGGGTTTCCCACTGCGGTCCTGTCCACCATGTCGGCCCTGTGCGTAGCCTTTATCGGCCTTCTGGTCCTCTGGCAGGTGTGCAAGCCCTTTGACTGGAAGCGGGGGGTCCTGTGGAGCTCGGTAACGGCGGCCATGCTGGTGTGTGTGACGGGAAAAGAATTAAAGGATATTTTTTCCTTGACTGCTCTGGATCTGCAGCAGACCCTGGTGCTGGGGGTGTTTCTGCTTCTCTGCTGGCCTACTATGGGAGCGATTCTTACCGTCTTTGAAAAGGCCCGCCGGATACTGCTGAAGGCGGAAAAACCCCACGGAAGAGGAGAGAAAGATTGAATTTTTCTTGCATAAGGGGTGGATAAGTGGTAGAATTGCAGCGTAAGCTGTAGTGAAAGGGAGCGATGTAAAATGGAAAACAATTTTTATGAGCAGGAGCGTAGCTTGGAGCGAGGGGTGGCAGGAGAGAGCCTGGGCCGTTATACCGCTAAAACCTTTCTTCTCATGTTTCTGGGCCTGATGGTGACCTTTGGGGTGGCTATGTTTCTCACCAACACCTACTATGGCCTTTACGCCGTAGTATACGCTCTCTATTATGTGCCCTATGTTCATCTTGTCCTTCTGGTAGCGGAACTGGCGGTGGTCATAGGGATGACCGCCTGTCTCCACAAGATCTCCGCAACCACCGCCACTGTGTTTTTCTTCCTCTATTCCGTGCTGACAGGCATTACCTTCTCAGTGATATTTCTGAGCTATGACCTGGCGAGCCTTGTTCTGATCTTTGGCGCCACCGCTCTTTATTTTGGCGGTATGGCGGTATTTGGGTATGTGACCAGGATCGACCTGTGCCGGATGCGCAACATTCTGCTGGGCGGGCTGATCTTCCTGATCGTGATGAATGTGCTCATGATGTTCATTCCGGCTCTGGAGGTGGCTGATCAGGTGGTGTGCACCATTGGCGTCATTGTCTTTTTGGGCTATACCGCCTATGATACCCAGAAGATCCGCGGCTTTTACGGGGCATATCAGGGGGATGAGGCCATGCTGAAAAAGGCGTCTATCTTCTCCGCGCTTCAGCTGTATCTGGATTTTGTCAATATGTTCCTTTACCTTCTGCGGCTGTTGGGCAAAAGGAAAAACTAAAGGCTAACAAGGGCCGGGCGCTAGTCCGGCCCTTGTCTCTTTTCGGAGAGGAAAATTTTTCCCGCGTGGAAATAAAAAGGATGGGAAAGCTATTGCTGTCCAGCTATCAAAAAGAGAAGGGCTGGAAAAAAGAGAGAGAATCCCGGCGATTCCCCGCATAAAATGTGAATGGCCTGTTGAGTCAGGTGGAGGGAGAAGGACCCAAGCCAAAGGCGCTGGTCATTTCCAGCCATGGAACGCTCCCGGCTGTTCATATTAAGAGATGGCGCCCCACGGCGCTGTCTCGATTTTTTTATTCGGGAGGAATTATCAATGGGGGTGGTCAGTTGAAGGACAGAGAGAAGACGGGCCCGGGAAGGCGGGCCCTGCTCCGGGGAGCGCTGGCGGCAGGGGTGCTGCTGGGACTGCTGGGGCAGGGCGGAGCGCCGGCCTTGGCCGCGGAGGAGACGGTGATGGGGGCCGCTGAAAGGCCCCGGATGGTGGTCCCCATGGGAAGAGCGGTAGGCATCAAGCTCTTTTCCGATGGGGTGATGGTGGTGGGCTTTTCCCAGATCCCCGCTGCGGAGGGAAATGTGGTCCCCGCCCGGACCTGTGGTCTGCGGGAGGGGGATGTGATCACTCACATCAATGCCGCTGAGGTGGACACAGTCGAGGAAGTGCAGGCAGAGCTGAGCAAGATCGGCGGGGAGGAGATGTCCATCCGGGCGGTACGGGATGGAAAGGCGCTTCAGGTCACGGCTCAGGCAGTGAAATGCTCTACGGATGGGAGCTATAAGCTGGGAGCATGGCTCAGAGATTCCATGGCCGGCATTGGGACCGTGACCTACTATGACCCTGCCACAGAGGAGTTCGGAGCCCTTGGTCATGGGATCAACGATGTGGATACCGCGCTTCTCATGCCCTTGGAGAGCGGTGGAGTGCTGTCCGCCAGCGTCACCGATGTAAAAAGGGGAGCCAAGGGTGAGCCGGGAGAGCTCCATGGAAAATTTGACACCGGAGCCGACATTGGAGTGCTGTGGGCCAACACCAGCTACGGGGTTTTTGGGACCTTGGACAAAAGCGGCTTGGATCTGACCCAGCCGGTGGAGGTGGCGAGGAAAGACCAGGTGGAGACGGGAAAAGCGGTGATCTACTCCAATATTTCCGGGGATGAGGTGTGCTCCTATGAGGTGGAGATCACCAAGCTTTTTCCCCACGCTGCCGACGGCCGGGACATGACGGTGAAGGTCACCGACCCCGCCCTTCTGGAGGCCACGGGCGGTATCGTCCAGGGTATGTCCGGAAGTCCCATCATCCAGAACGGGCGGCTCATTGGAGCGGTGACTCACGTGCTGGTGGGGGACCCCACCCAGGGCTACGGGATCTTGGCCGAGAGAATGCTAAAGACGGGAGAAAGTTGTCAAAAAAAGTAAAATGTCGCATAATGTCGAACGATTTTAGCTTCCAAAAAATGGAAAAGTCTTGCGTACGCTGTCTTTTTATGGTAAATTATGAGCAACCGGTAATATTGCCTTGGCCAGGCAAAAAGGTTGTGTAAGGGTATGGATCAAAAGAAAATCGTGGTAGCGGACGCGGGAGAGGAATTTCGTTGGCTTTTGGTAGAGCTGATAGAGAAGGAAGCGGACCTGGAGGTAGTAGGGGACACGGCAGACGGGGAGGAGCTGATCGAGCTTTGCCGTCAGCGCCAGCCGGATATTGTGGTGATGGATATGATCCTTTCCACCTTGGATGGAGTAGAGGTGCTGTCGCGTTTGGGGGAACTGGCTCCCAAGCCCAAGGTGCTGGTCCTCTCCAGCTTTGCCGGAGGCAGCGTAGCGGAGCTGGCGGCGGCCCGGGGCGCGGATTACTTCCTCATGAAGCCCTGCCGGACTTCCTCTGTGGTAGAGCGGATACGGCAGATCGCCTGCAGTCCCGCTCCCGCCGGAGAGGCGGACCGAAGCACCCGGGGACTGGAGAGCACAGTTACCGCCATTATCCACGAGATCGGCGTACCCGCCCACATCAAAGGGTACCAGTATCTGCGGGAGGCCATTATGATCGCGGTGGAGGATATGGACGTCATCAACGCGGTGACAAAGGTCCTCTATCCCGAGGTGGCGAAACGTTTCGGCACCACCGCCAGTCGGGTGGAGCGGGCTATCCGCCACGCGATTGAAGTGGCTTGGGATCGGGGCGATCTGGAGACGCTGCAAAAGTATTTTGGCTATACAGTCTCCAACGCCAAAGGGAAGCCGACAAACAGCGAATTTATCGCCATGATCGCCGATCGGCTCCAGCTCCAGCAGAGGGAGCAATGAACGCGCAAAAAATATCCCACACCCCCCAATAGGGTGTGGGATATTTTTCATTTATACCCCCTGGCTTTGCAGCAGCTCCTGCTTGATGTCCCAAAGCCTTTGGGAAAGGTCCACGTAGTAGTTATGGGGGTTTTCAAACCGCTTTACCTCATCCCACTGAAGGGCGATCTGCCGGGCGCAGTAGGCGCGGATATCCTCTATCGCGGGGGTATCGTAGACCCGCCTGCCCTGTATGAAAATGGGCTTGAGCAGTTCCTCTGCCCGGAAGTTGACAAAGGTACTCTTTTTCCAGGTGGCGTCGGGGTCAAAAAGCTTTAAAGGCGCGGTGTCGTCCACGGTCTCGTCATGGACGGTGAGAAGGTCGGCAAAAGCTTTGCCGTCGGTTTTGTCATAGAGGCGGTAGACCTTTTTAAAATGGGGGGTGGTGATCTTGGCGGCATTCTCACTGATTTTGATCTTGGGAAAGATATTGCCGCTTCCGTCCTCCACTGCCACCAGCTTGTAGACTCCGCCGAATACAGGGGCCGATTTGGAGGTGACCAGCCGCTCGCCCACTCCGAAGGAGTCCAGCTGGGCCCCCTGGAGCAGCAGATCCCGAATGATATACTCGTCCAGGGAATTGGAGGCGGTGATCTTACAGCCGGGAAGTCCCGCCTCATCCAGCATCTTTCGGGCTTTCCGGGAGAGATAGGCCAGGTCTCCGGAATCCAGGCGAATGGCGCAGTCAGTGATGCCCTGTTCCTTAAATGCCTGGATGGCGTTGGGGACCCCGGACCGCAGTACGTTGTAGGTGTCCACCAGCAATGTGGCGTTGTTGGGATATAGCTTGCAATAGGTGCGGAAGGCGGACAGCTCATCGGGGAACATCTGGATCCAGGAATGGGCCATAGTGCCCATGGCGGGGGAGCCAAAAAGCTGGTCGGCCTGGGTGCAGGCGGTGCCGGTGCATCCGGCGATGTAGGCGGCCCGGGCTCCCAAAAGAGCGGCGTCGGGCCCCTGGGCACGGCGGGAGCCAAATTCCATCACCGGACGGCCTTTGGCAGCGCGGACGATGCGGTTTGCCTTGGTCGCGATAAGAGATTGGTGGTTTAGGGAGAGCAGGATAAAGGTCTCAATAAACTGGGCTTCTATGGCATTGGCCCGAACGGTGAGAATGGGCTCCTTGGGAAAAATGACCGTTCCTTCAGGCACGGCCCAGATATCTCCGGTAAAGTGAAAATGCCGCAGATAGTCTAAAAAGCTCTCGTCAAAACAGCCTTTGGAGCGGAGAAAGCGGATATCCTCCTCGTCAAAGGACAGGGCTTCGATGTAGTTGATGACCTGCTCCAGTCCGGCGGCAATGGCAAAGCCGCCCCCGTCAGGTACTGAACGGAAAAACACGTCGAAATAGCAGATCTGGTGGGCCATGTCGGATTGAAAGTAGCCATTGGCCATGGTCAACTCATAGAAATCGCAGAGCATGGTATGGTTGAGGCGCTCTTTCATAGATATTCCTCCTTATCGGTTGACGACCGTGATCTGGAGGGCCTGCTCCATCAGGTCCAGAGCCATTTTGTGGAGGGTGGGGTCGGGACCTGCGGTACAGGCGGCGTCCACCACGATCGCTGCCTCGGGGAGAGCCGCTTTGGCTACTACGGCGTTGGAAAGCACGCAAATATAGGACACCAGACCCACCAATTCCACCCGGTCATAGCCCTTTTCCCGCAGCCAGGTTCCCAGCTCCAGGGAGGGGAAGGCGGGCTTTTCCAGAACGGCGTCCCCCTCCCGGCGGCTTTTTCCTGACTCCCCGTAGAGCGTCCAGCCTTCGGAACCCCGGAGACAGTGGGGGACGGGGAGGCGTTTGCCTTCCTGGGTGGTGAGATAGTTCTCCCCGTGGGTGTCCAGGGTGAAGGCCACGTCGTCCCCGGCGGCATGGTATTGGGCGATCTTTTGGGCGATGGGGCCGTCCAGTCCCTCCGCCCCGGGAAAGCCCAGGGAGCCGTTTACAAAGTCCTTTTGATAGTCGATGACAAGCAATAATTTTTTCATGGAAGGGCCTCCCCAAAAATGGCTCTGCTTTTGGGTATTATACCTCTTTTTCCTTGGAAAGAAAAGAGGGAAATCCCCCTTGACAAAGGTCTGGTTTCGGACTATAATGGCTCCTGCTGTAAAAGTCCGAAATCGGACTAAATGGGGGGATGAGGATGGAGGAGACGGGGTCGAAATACCGGGACTATCTCCAGCTTTGCAAGGACCAGGAGCAGATATACCACCAGGTGGCGGTCGGCCTGGGGCTGTCAGACAGTGTGCTGAGTTTGCTTTTCACCCTCTGGGAGGAGGGGGAAGGGCTTACACCTACCCGGCTGTATGAGGAGTGGGCGCTGAGCAAGCAGACGGGGCACAGCGCCCTCATGTGGCTGGAGAAGCGGGGGCTTGTGCGGCTGGAGCCCGAGAAGGCGGACCGGAGGAGCAAGACGGTCTTTCTCACCGCCCAGGGCCGGGAATATGCCCGGAGATGGATATTCCCCATCCTGACGGCGGAGGAGACTGCCTTCGGGACCCTGAGCAGGGAGGAGCAGCGGACGTTGGTGGCGCTGCTGGAAAAAATGGTAAGAAACCTAAAGGAGGAAATCGCGGGACTGCCGGAGGTCCCGGACCAATTTTTATGAATATCCAGTTATCCGATCATTTCAATTATTCCAAACTGTTTCGTTTTACGCTGCCCTCGGTCATCATGATGATGGTGACTTCGGTCTACTCGGTGGTGGACGGGTTGTTCGTGTCCAACCTGGTGGGGGACAAGGCCCTGGCGGCAGTGAACATCATCTTTCCCCTGACTATGATCGTGGGAGCCTTCGGCTTTATGATGGGCACCGGCGGCAGCGCCGAGGTGGCCCGGGTCATGGGGGCCGGGGAGGGGGAGAAGGCCAAGGAGTACTTCACCACCCTGATCCTGGTGCTGGTGGGGGGCGGCGCGGCCATCTCCCTGGGCTGTATCCTTTTCATGCGGCCCCTGGCCGGACTGCTGGGAGCCAGCGAGGTGCTGATGAAGGACGCCTTGACCTACGGCTTTATCATGCTGGCGGGAGCGCCCGTCTTTATCCTTCAGACCAGCTTTCAAAGTTTTCTGGTGGCTGCCGAGCGGCCCAAGATGGGGCTGTGGCTGTCCATCGGGGCGGGGCTGACCAACATGGCGCTGGACTATGTATTCATCGCCCTGTTTCGATGGGGGGTGGCGGGGGCGGCCCTGGCTACGGTGAGCGGCTATATGGTGGGGGGTTTTATCCCCCTTGTCTATTTCCTTCTCCCCAACAAAAGCCCTCTGCGGCTGGTGAAGACGCGCCTGTACCCCCGGATGCTGTGGAAGAGCGCCACCAACGGCTCCTCGGAGCTGATGACCAATGTGTCGGCCTCCCTGGTGACGGTGCTGTATAACCGGAGCCTGATGAACGTCGCGGGGGAGACGGGGGTGGCGGCTTACACGGTGATGATGTATGTGGACTTTATCTTTGTGGCCGCCTTTATCGGCTTTACCATGGGGGTGGCCCCGGTGTTCAGCTTCCAGTATGGGGCGGGCAACGACGCTGAGCTGAAAAGCCTGTTTGGCAAGTGTACCCGGGTCATCGCCGCCCTGTCTCTAGTGATGACGGCGGCCCCCCAGTTTCTGGCGGGGATATTGACCGGATTCTTTGTGGGGTATGACCAGGCCCTGTGGGAGATGACCACGGCGGGGTTCCGGGTCTTTGCCCTGTCCTTCCTGTTCAAGGGGTGGAATATCTTTGGCTCCGGGTTCTTCACCGCGTTGGGGGATGGGAAGACCTCGGCCATACTGGCCTTTCTGCGGACGCTGCTGTTCCAGTGCGGGGCGATCCTGCTGCTTCCCATGGCCTTTCAGCTGAGCGGGATCTGGTGGGCCACGGTGGCCGCCGAGGGAGCGGCGGTGGCGGTGACGGGGTGGTATTTCTACGCGAAGAGAAAGGTGTATCATTATACCTAAAAGAAAAACGGGAGAGCCGCGGGCTATAAAGCTCCGCGGCTTTTTTTGCGAAAAAGCGGCCCTCAGGGGACGGCGTGGGGGGAGAGGTGGCGGATGTAGCTTTGGATGGCGGGGGTGTGAAGGAACTCGGGCAAGGCACTGGCGTAGATATCCCGGGTGGGCAGGCCGCTGTCCCCCTGGCGGAAGGGGACAGCAGAGAGGCCCTCCAGGGCACCCTGGTAGAGCAGGTGGAGCTTGGAGGTGAGGTAGGCGCCTCCTGTGCTACGGACAGTGCGGAGGATGGTGAGAGGGTCATGGGAGGGAAAGGGACGAAAGTCGGGCTGGATCCCGGCCTCCTGGGCGGAGCGGCGGAGGGCATCGGAGAAGCCGGAGGAGACACTGAGGATCACCGGATGCCGATCCAGGTCCTCCAGGCCAAGCTCCAGCTTGCGGGAGAGGGGATCCTCCCGGCTGAGGATGACAAAGAGGGGCAGCTCCCGGAGGAGGACGCTGGCGAACTGACTCTCCTGACCCCGGTCACTGGAGACGATTAGGTCCAGGTCCCCGGCGGACAGCAGCTTCAGGAGCTGGTCGGGGGGCATGATCCGGTAGGAGAACTGGAGGTGGGGATTGGCCTTGGCGAAGATCTCGGCATGGCCTGCCTCCCAGAGGTTATAGGTCATCTGACCGTAGCCCACCCGCAGGACGGTGTCCCGGTTGCGGCGGACGGTCTCCAGCTCGGCCAGGGCGGCGTCCCAGTCCCGCAGAAGGATCCGGGCGTGTCGGAGAAGGACCTCCCCCGCGGGGGTGGGGACCACGCCGGAGCTCCTTCGGGTGAGCAGACGGGCGCCCACCTCACTCTCCAGGGCGAGGATCGCCTTGGACAGGGCCTGACGGGAGAGGGAGAGCTTTTCGGCTGCCCGGGCCATGCTGCCCGTCTCGCAGACGACGGTATAGTAGTGGAGGATGAAAAGGTTCATGGCAGGCTCCTTTTGGGGGAGAGGTTTGGGATCGCTTTTCTGTCAGTATAGCAGATTGAGGGGATGCTGACAACAAAAAGTTGACACACGGCAACCAGGTTCTTCTTCCCCGGAGAGGGAAAGCTGTTAAAATAAAGACGAGGGAGGCCCGGAGTGGGCCGTCCCATCACAAAAATCAGAAAAGGAGAGAAAAGGATGAAGAGACGGATCACAGCGTTGGCCCTGGCCGCTGCCCTGGTCCTGGGGACGGTTGCCGTGGCGGCGGGCACGGAGAAGGTCATCACCGTGTCCCCCATGACCCTGAGCATCAACGGGCGGGAGGTCAGCCCCACCAAGTCCGACGGCAGCGCCGCCCAGGTGTTTGCCTATGACGGGGCCACCTATGTGCCCCTGCGCTACCTCAGTGAGCTGCTGGGCATCCAGGTGGAGTGGGACAGGAACAACCCGGACACTGCCAAGCTGGTGGATGTGCCCACCGGGAGGTTCCGGGCAGGGACCTACACCGCCAACACCATCGGCATGGGAGGCTATTTTGAGGTGACGGTTACCTTCTCCTCCGACGCGATCACCCACATTCAGGTGGGGGAGAACAGCGAGACCCTGATGGTGGGGACGGAGGCCATCCGTATTCTGCCACAGCGGATCCTGGCTGACCAGTCCCTGGGGGTGGACACCCTGTCCGGAGCCACCATCACCAGCTTTGCCCTACTTAACGGGGTGCGGCAGTGTGTGGAGCAGGCCGGAGGGGACGTAAAGGCCCTCCAGGCCGTTCCGACCAGCCGGGAGACTTACGACGGCAAGAGCCGGGAGAGTGACATCCTCATCGTGGGCGGCGGCATGGCCGGCATCACGGCGGCCCTCTCCGCCGTGGAGAACGGGGGAAGGGTGATCCTGCTGGAGGCCAAGGACTATCTGGGGGGCAATTCGGTGCTATCCACCGGCACCTTTATCTTCGGCGGCACCAGCGTCCAGGCCGGGCTGGGGATCCAGGACGACCCGGAGACCTTCTATAAGTGGGAAATGGATATCAGCAACAACGCCAAGGACCCCGATCAGGTGGCCATGGTGGCCTACCACGGGCAGGAGCTCATCGACTTCTATTCCTCCCTGGGGGTGAACTTCAACACCGGGAAGGTCAACAGCACCGACGGCTCCGAGATTAACCGGGGCCACGCCTTGTCCCCCAATATTGGCACTGGGACCTCCACTTTGGTTCGGCAGATAGAGGAGAAGGGGGTGGATGTGCGGTACTCCACCCGGGTAGACGGCCTTCTCACCGACAAAAACGGCGCGGTGGTGGGAGTTACCGCTGTCAACGCCAAGGGGGAGAAGGAGGAGTACAGGGGCAAGCAGGTGGTGCTGGCCTGCGGCGGCTTCGGGGACAACAATGAGCTGATCGTCAAATACTGGGGCGAGGAGTATGACGGGCTGGTTTACGGTGGGTCCAAGGGGATGGATGGCACTATGCTGCTGGCCGCTATGGAGCTGGGGGCGGAGACGGTGGACATGGACGACGCCCACATTGACGCCACCCTGGAGGTGACCCGGGGGGTAACCATCACCACCAACTTACTGCGCAATTGCGGGGGCATCCTGATCCGGCAATCCACGGGGCAGCGGTTCGCCGACGAGCAGAGCAGCCACTCGGAGATCGCGGCGGCCGCCATGCATGACCTGGGGGATCCCTACTACTATGAGATCGTCAACTCTGATATGTTTACCTACAGTGAGGCGGTGGCCGCCAAGGCTCAGTCTTATGTGGACATGGGGCTCACCACCCGGTATGAGACAGTGGCCGAGATGGCTGCGGCCCTGAAGGTGGACGAGAAGGCCTTGCAGGAGACCATCGACGGCTGCAATGCCGCCTTCCGGGGGGAGGCTCCCGATCCTTTCGGGCGGCAGCGGTTTGGAGCTACCGCCCTGGAGGCCCCCTTCTATGTGCTGAAGGTCTCCAACGGGGTGGCCTGTACCACTGGGGGACTGAAAATCGACAAGGAGTTCCAGGTGCAGAAGACCGACGGGTCCGCCATCCAGGGGCTCTATGCCATCGGGGAGATCACCGGGGGCGCCCGGGTCCACTATATCGGCGGGGATTCCCTGTCCAACGCCGCAGTGGGAGGTATGCTCCTGGGCAAGCAGCTGGCGGAAGGAAACAAGTAACAGAAGACCGAAAAAACGGGACCACACCGTACTCCTACGGTGTGGTCCCGTTTTCACGTGGAGAGGGATGGGCCCTTCCTCATTTCGGGGTGGGGCCCATGGCGTTTCGCAGCTCGTCGCTGACAGCGGCGTTGAAAAGGCGGATGGCGTAGTCGTGGAGCACGTCCAGATCCTGGGCGATGCGCTGGGCGGGGATCTGCTTGTCTACCACGGAAAAGTCCCCGTCCAGGATGAACTTGGGCTCGGGGTCCTTCTTGCCGTCCCCCAGCATACCGGGGCCGGCGTGGAGCTTCATGTGGCGCTTGTCCCCCAGGTTCATCTCCACGTCCAGGGCGCACTTGCTGGTGGACTTCTCGTCCACGTCGGGCTCGGACAAAATGCCGATGAAGGGGGCGTTGATGAGGTCGTCCCACAGCTCCTCCTGAAGGCCCAGACGGTTGCGGGAGAAGGCGTTGACGTAGCGAAGGCCGATGCGCTCGAAGAAGGCGGGGTGGTAGATCTGGATGAACAGAGCCAGGACCTTGTCCAGCTTCTGGGCGAACTCCTCCCAGGAGGTGTAGCGCAGGGTGGACAGGGCGATGAAGTCCTTGGTGAGATTGATCTTCCACAGCCCGTCGGCGGAGATGAAGTTATAGTTGGTGATGGGGGCCTGACGTTCCACCTGGGGCTGGGCGCTGTTGGGGTTGGTGATCTTCAGGGGCTGCTGCTCCTGCCGGGCCACATATTTGGGGAACTCACCCCGGACCATCTCCTGAAACTGAGCGGGCTCGGTAGAGCCGATGGATAGGATGGTGGGGAAGCGGAGCTGACAAATGACCTCAATGAGAGGGGAGACGGCATAGGAATAGCGGGCATTGTCGGAAAATAACATAAGTGGGCAGCTCCTTCCGTAAGAATGAGATGGTTCTGTTATTGTACCCCAGAATAGGAAAAAAGTCAAAGAAAAGCGGAGGGAATGGGGGAGGGATGGCCCTTTGGAAAAATGCAGAAAAATTTTAACAATTTGAAGGAAAAGATCCTCTGCGGCGCTTTGCTGCAGAGGATCTTCGGTATTGCTGGAGTCAAAGTGACAGATAGCTTTTGATGTTGTCTAAAACCTTTCGGGAGAGAAGCTCAAAAGCCTGGGCGGTGCGGCCGGCGGAGGCATTGACGCAGAAGACATTGTCCAGCCGGGCCAAAGCGGGGTCTCCCAAAGCGTCCAGGGTATCGGTGCACAGGCGGTTGGTTGGGTTTTTCAACCAATCTGCAATATCCGGGGCTGCCCAGGCCGGGCCGATGGAGGTGTTGAAAAGGAGCTTTCCGTCTCCCAGGGCGGCAAGGGCCGGAGCGTCAAGCAGCAGCACGTTTTTGTTGAGACAGCAAAAAACCACCTGGCAATTTTTCAGCAGATCGTGCAGGGGGGTGTAGACCATGCCCTGCTCTTCCAGCGGAGGCTTTGGGGCACGGCAAAAATAGCTGACCCTGGCGCCCAGAAATTGAAGGGCTTTGGCGATCATGGTGCCGGAGACGCCCATACCCACCATCCCTACTTTAAGCCCGGTAAGTTCAATGGGCATGTCTTTCCAAAGGGGACGGTGATAGCCGTGGAGGTGGCCCACCAGCTCACAGAGCACATACTCCACTACGCCCTGGTCCCCGTAGTCCCGGATACCGGTGACGGTAATGCCGTGCTCCTCTGCATAGGCAATGTCCACGTTGGCGCTTTCCTTGCTGTATAGTGAGCAGCACATGCCCACATATTTGAGGTTGGGACACTTCTCCATTACCGAGGCGTCCAATCGGGAGGTATAGCTGAGCAGGACCGCGTCGGCGTCGCCGATCCGGGCCAGGATCTCGGCGTTGTCCGAGGGGACGTCCTCGAACTGTATGACTTGTCTGGCGTACTGTGCAAGTTCTTGCTCTCCCCAGGGGACCAGGCTGACGGGTTCCATGGCGACCAGCTTTTGAAACATGGAGGGGGCCTCCTTTTCTAAAATTGGACCGGACTTGTGAGGTTGTTGAGCCTGGATACCACGCTCCAGGCGGCAATGGCGGAGGTGGCGGAGTAGATGTCCACCGTAGCCTTGGCGTCGCCGCCCTCTACCGTAATGCAGTGGTCGTCCCCCACAAAGCCGGGGACGCTGGTGACCGAGACGCCTGTCTCCTCCGGGGTGGAGCAGGCCAGGGAGGCGGCTACGGCCACGTTTACTTTGGTGGGAAGAAGGGCGATGGCCTCCTTAGCGTTGCCGGAAAAGACGGTGCGCTGGGCTTGGAGAAGGTCCTCGGCATAGAGGGGAGTGCCCTGAAGGGACTTAGGGCCCTTGCGGGTGTCGATGCGTCCCCTTACCCCGTCGCCTACCCGGCCCATAAGGGAGATGGTGCGGGCCACATCAAAGCCGCCCACCGCGCCGGAGGCGATATGGACGACTGTGCCGCTGTCCTTGGCAATCTGGGCAATGCGGGAGTAAAATCCGGCGTCGGCAAAGGCCCCGATGGAGAGAGTGACAAGGTCGGCGCCTGAGGTCAGAATAGCCTCGGCGTGAGCTTTGACCGCCTGAACGCCGGCGCACTCCGCCACAATGTCAGGATGGGCGGTGTTGAGAAGCTGTCCCAGATCGGAAAAGGAGGGACAGCCTATCTCTTCAGCCAGGGCGGCGGTTTTTTCCGCGCTGCGGCCGGTAATGCCTGCCAGTTCATAGTCGGGGAGCAGGCCCTCTCTCCAGGCGCGGGCAATAATGCCGCCCAGAAAGCCGGTCCCCAGAAGAGCCAGTTTTTTCATGGAGAGCGCTCCTTTCTTATGGATTCCAAAGAGTGACGGTTCCCGTTTCCAACGTTTTGGGTACGTGAATGAGCCGCTGGTTGCTGGAGCCCCGGAAGAGAAGGGTGATGTCGTGGAGCTCCTCCACAAAGGGGCCGTCCACCAGCACGTCCAACAGGGAGAGAAACTCATCGGTGACCTCGCATCGGCAGCGGGCGGGCTCTTTGCCGGTGAGCTGCTCCCAGGTGAAGCCGGAGTAGCACCAGATGGTTTTGTTTGGAAGCTCCTGCCGGACCCGGCGGAGGAAGGGGATGAGGCCCCGCTGGTTTTCCACCTCTCCGGGCTCGCCGCCCAGAAGGGTAAGGCCGTTTACAAAGGCGGGGGACAGTTCCTCTAAAATATGGTCCTCCACCTCTCTGGTAAAGGGCTCGCCGTAGTCGAAGGCCCAGGTTTCGGGCTGGAAGCAGTTTTTGCAATGGTTGCGGCAGCCGGAGACGAACAGGGTCACCCGGACTCCAACGCCATCGGCGATATCGCGGGGCTTGATGTTGCAGTAGTTCATAAAATCGCTCCTTTTTTGAAAATCAACCGCTGGTTTGGTGACAACCCCGGCTGGGAATGGTAAGATGGGGACAGAAAGGACGTGAAGGCGTTGGACAATGGAAGGATCGGTTCCTTCATCAGGGAGCTGCGGAAAGAGAGGGCTCTGACCCAGAAGGACCTGGCGGACGGGCTCCATATTACGGATCGGGCTGTGTCCAAATGGGAGAGAGGACTGAACGCTCCGGACATTGCCCTTTTGGAACCCCTGTCAGAGCTTTTGGAGGTCTCGGTGGGAGAACTGATCCGGGGGGAGAGGGACAGGGAGGAGACGCCGGTGGACGAGACGAGGACCCTGCTGGATTACTCCAAGGAGGAGATTCACCGTAAGGTGGGAGGCGCCCGGAAAAAGTATCTGGGGCTGTTGGCGGGATGCCTGGCCCTGGTGCTGTTGGTGGGGGGTGTTTTTCTGTGGCGCAGCGGGGTGTTGTTTCTGCTGGACAAGAAGGCTTCTCCCGACGGGCAGAGTGTGGTGCGGGTATACAGTAAGAAGTGGGAGTTCTGGCCCCTGCGGTTTACCCTGAAGGATGCGGTCCAGGTCATTTTGGAGGATGGGGATCAGAAAGCCTATATCTCTTACGGCAACAGTGAGTACGAGGGGCTGTGGTGGGCCCCCGACGGGCGGAAATATGTCATGAGCTTCCGGCAGAATGGGGAGAGCCGGGTGGTGCTCAACTGGCTGGACGGTCATCATGAGACGAACCTGAATCCCATTCTGGATATGGGGGGAGAGGGGACAAAATACCAGTTCCTCCAGTGGGGGAAGGATGGGGCTTCTATGCTGTTTTATTACAGTACGAAGGAGCAGGAGGGGTATTTCTGGTATAACTGTCAGACTGGGCAGGTCAGCGGGATATTGGAGCTGGAGGGGGCCTGAGGGAGAGTGGGCGAGCGAAGCTCGACCCTACGGAAGGACGGGGAAGGATAAGATAGAGAAAGGGACGGGCCGGGGGCCCGTCCCTTTTTTCGCTTGCTTACAGGTGGAGCACCCGCTCCTTGATCTCCTGAGTTCTTTCCAGCTTGGTTCCATTTACCTCCCGCTTGATGAGCGAAGCGAGTTTAGCGGGAGGTAACGGAACTTGCACGGCTTGGAAGTTTTCTCTGTCTTACAGGTGGAGGACCCGCTCCTTGATCTCCTGGGTTCTGCCCTGGTTCCAGAACTGGGTGCCGATGTAGCCACAGGTCCGCCGGGCTACGTTCATCTTGCCCTGGTCCCGGTTTTTGCAGTGGGGGCACTCCCAGACCAGTTTGCCGTCGTCCTCCACGATCTGGATCTCTCCGTCAAAGCCGCAGACCTGGCAGAAGTCGGACTTGGTGTTCAGCTCGGCGTACATGATGTTGTCGTAGATGAACTGCATGAGACTCAGCACCGCCGGGAGGTTCTGCTGCATGTTGGGGACCTCCACGTAGCTGATGGCGCCGCCGGGGGAGAGGGACTGGAACTTGGCCTCGAAGGCCAGCTTGGAGAAGGCGTCGATCTCCTCGGTGACGTGGATGTGGTAGGAGTTGGTGATGTAGTTTTTGTCGGTGACCCCCTCGATGACCCCAAAGCGCTTCTGGAGGCACTTGGAGAACTTGTAGGTGGTGGACTCCAGGGGGGTGCCATAGAGGGAGAAGTCGATGTTGCTCTCCGCCTTCCACTTCTTGCAGGCGTCGTTCATGTGCTGCATGACCTTCAGGCCGAAGGGGGTGCCCACCTCG
>CANPTT010000014.1 GCA_947577065.1 uncultured Pseudoflavonifractor sp. | reverse complement strand
TTGCGGCCATGTTTGGGTGGGATAAATTCCGGCAAATGCTGGAGCAGATCACCCGTCTGGAGAACCGGAAAGAGTAAAGCGAGGACCCCCGGCACGGTGCCGGGGGTCCTTTGTATCAGGCCAGGACATAGCGGCGGAGGTCCTGATCTTCCGGGCTGTCCTGGTCCAGCCATGCGTCGAACCCGTCCGGGTTTCGCCGCTCTATTTCGTCCATCAACCACCCGCGCACGGTGGGAACCTGCGGGCCGTTCATTTTGTCGGTGAGTTCCCATAAATCAAGCAGCTTTTCCAGGCTGGAGTTTTTCAGCGTTTCCCGCGCCATCAATTCCGGCGTTTTCACTTTTGACCCCTCCTATTATTGAGATACCGACGGACCGCCCGGATCCCGTATTTGACCGGGACGAACACGGCCACGAAAATGGCCAGGGAAATTAAAAATTTCATTCTTGCGCCCTCCTATTGACAATGAATGTTGATTGTTTTATAGTGAGGGTGTGGGGTTTCGGGACCCCACACCCCCCTGGCCTTTTACCAGTTCAGCAATTTTTGAATTGCCAGAACCACCAGGCCGGAGATCACGCCCGCCAGAATGTTGTCCGCAAGACTTTCCATTCTTTTGGGCTGCGCCGTGGGCTTGCGCCTACGGCGCTTTTTATTGGCCATCTTAACCACCCCCTTTCCTCTTGAACTGTCTATATTATACATCTAACGTTAGATTAAAACAAGTGGTAAAATGAACAAATCTAACGTTAGAATTTTATATAATCTGACGTTAGATATAAAGCCCCGGCCAGGTAGCTGGCCGGGGTGCGTTTATTCAATCCAGGTTTTCAAAATGTTGTAGCCGTGGGAGGCAAACCTGTCAATTCCGGCCTGTGCCTCCTCTATACTTTCATAGTGGGAATAAATCACAACGTCCCACACCCGCGCCCCGTCGGTAACTGTGGCCACGACCTTATAATAACGCTTTTTCATGCTGTACCGTTCCTTTCTGCCGGGAAGTAGCCGCCCGGCCCGGCTATATGATTTTAGCGGGCAAAGAACACGCCCAGGCCGCTACCGTTCTGACTGCGCCACCCCTGGGGGTGAATGTCAGAAAGTTTGTGGAAGTCCTGGCGTCCGTCCGCCCACCGGATCACGGCCATGGTGGCGGCGGGGGTCCAGCGCGTGGCCTCTTTCTCCACAAAGCCGATAATGACGCCGCCAACCTGGGGGAACATGGCCCCGCAGTCACAGAGGACGGGCTGGCCAACCATGACCATGGCGGGCTGGGGCGCAGCCTGGGGGACCTGGGGCATATAGGCGGCCAGAGGGTCCGGGGCGGCGGGGGCCTCCTCCACGGGGGCTTCCTCATACTCTCGGCTGGCCCGGAACACGGGGGCCATGCTGTACCGTTCCGGGATGATATATTCCCCCTGATCGTCCGTGTGGATCTTCGCCCGGCGCTCTTTCCCGTCCCGCAGGAAAGTAACGGTTTTGGCCGTGCGTTTCGTGATTTCAATGACGAAAACACAATTATGATCGCAGGCGCTGGTGTCAAAGTATTTCTTGCCGATTTCAAAAGTAAACATATTCAAAACCTCCATAAAATGACGGGTGGTGTGTGGTGTGGTCCGTGTCGGTGCCCTTTCCGTATTGGTTCGGGAGGTTGACCGCTGCCGTACTCTACGCCCCGGCAGCCGGGCGGCTGTGTTTCCCTTGAACTGTCTATATTATACATCTAACGTTAGATGAAAACAAGCGGCAAAGTAAACAAATCTAACGTTAGATTTTTATTGAAATCTAACAGTAGATAAAAACAAAGGAATGTGGTAAAATGACGGTGAGGTGATTAAAATGGGTAGACCCAAAAAGGAAAACGGTATGAGCGCCACGGACTACAAGCGCGAATTTAACGAAAAAGCCTATGATCGGATAAACGGATATGTAAAGCAAGGGAAGAAAAGCCGGTACAAGGCGGCGGCGGACGCCATGGGGTGCAGCTTAAACAGATTTATGGAGCAGGCCATGGACAAACTGGCGGCGGAGGTGCTGGGGGAGGAAATGACAGAGGAATAAACGGGAGGGGCCGGGACACTTTCGGCCCTCCTCCATAACCCGAAACAACTATTTTTTCAAATGCTGGATATTTCAGCGGGTTTATTGAAAAATCCGTGGTAATATCAAGAAAAGCGTTGGTTATTTCGGCGGCTGGAGGATACCATGAGGGCATACACATTTCACGGAAAAAGAAATATTTGTGGTGATCGCATAAGGCTGGCCCGCCTGGCGAAACGCTTTTCACAGTCTGATTTATGCAGACAATTACAACTGATCGGGATCCCGATGGAGCGGGACAGCATAAGCAGGATCGAGAGCGGCAGCAGGTATGTGGCAGATTATGAAGTGACCACCATAGCGGATATTTTGGAGGTTTCCGTGTTGTGGCTGCTGGGGAGAGAGTGAAACCGGCGTGGTATTGCACCGCGCCGGTTTTGTCATGCCAAAAGGAGGCTGCTATGAATTACAAGGGATATAAACATATCAGGTGGGAGCAACGGCTGAAAATAGAGGGCGCCCTGCGGACCGGGGCAAAACCGGCGGCGATTGCGCAGGAATTAGGGGTATGCAAGAAAACGATCTATAATGAGATTGCGCGGGGAATGTGCGTTCAGCAGACCAGCGAATACGAATTTGTGGAAAGATACTGCGCGGACGTGGCGGAGCGGAAATACCAGGAGAATTTGAGGGCAAAAGGGCCGGACATTAAGCTGGGGAAAGATTTTGCTTTTGTGGAGTACATCGAGGACCAGATCATAAATAAAAAGCGGTCCCCCGGTGCGGCACTGGCACAGATCCAGATTGACGGGAAAAAGTTTGATACAGAAATCTGTGAAACCACCCTTTACAACTGGATTTATCGGGGGGACATTTTCCTGAACTTGACCGAGGCGGATCTGCTGTATAAGGGGGGACGGCGGAACGAGGGGCGAAAAGCGGGCGACAATAACCGGGCCAGACCGGCCAAGGGGGACACCATCGAACAGCGCCCGGAGGAGATCAACAGCCGGGAAACTTTCGGAAACTGGGAAATGGACAGCGTTATGGGGTGCAAGGGCAGCAAGGCGGCCCTAGTGGTGCTGACCGAGCGGCTGACACGTTACCCCGTGATCGTCCGGGTGCCTGATCATACCATGGAAAGCGTGGTCCGGGCGCTGGACCGCATGGAGCGCCGCATGGGGGCAAAATTCCGGGAGGTTTTCCGGTCCATCACCGTGGATAATGGGTGCGAGTTCCAGGACTGCGAGGGGATGGAGAGATCCAAGCGGGCCAGGAAACCGCGCACAAAGATTTTTTATTGCCACCCATATTCTGCCTATGAGCGGGGCAGCAACGAAAACATGAACCGGATCATAAGGCGGTTTTTTCCAAAGGGGACCAACTTCGACAATGTGAGCGCGGCGGAGGTGGCGGAGGTGGAGGAGTGGCTGGCCAACTATCCGCGCCGGATCCTGGGGTGGAAAACGCCGCAAATGCTTTATGACGAATATATGACCGTGGCGGCCTGACCAGCTGAACACGGGAAAACGACCAGGCCGGAACCGCCCAGGGGAGCCGGCCAATTCTTTGCGCCATTTTTGCACCGCCAGCGCCGTGGAGGCGAGGAAAACGGGGATCCCACCTGGAGCGGGACCCCCGTTTTTAGGGCTATTAAAAACTTTTTATAATTTTTTGTAATTTAGTCTTGACATTTTGCAATTCCGGTCTGGGCAGTCATTAAATTGGCGCAATACTATCACACCAGTGCCGATTATATTTTGGGACTGACCAATATTCAGACTCCATATGAACTGAAATGACAGCAAAAAAGAGCTCCCCTCCCAATTGTATCAGGAAGGGAGCTCTTTTTTGCTGATTTTATATCCCCGCTCCGCCGAACTCCGAGAAAGTCAGGTCGGGGTTGCGCTCCTGGGTCCAGTTTACCGCCCATTTGGAGCCGAAGAGCAGCAGCTGCCGGCCCTTAAAGTCCTCCACCAGCTTGGTGTCGGTCCCCAGGGTCAGGTTTTCCTCCTTCACCGGCTCGCCGTCGTCAGCGGTGATCCAGCGGAGGTATTCGTAGGGAAGGCCCTCCATGAAGATGTCTACGCCGTACTCGCTTTTCAGGCGGTACTCCAGCACGTCGAACTGGAGGGTGCCCACCACGCCTACGATGATCTCCTCCATGCCGGTGTAGGGGGTCTTGAACATCTGGATGGCGCCCTCCTGGGCGATCTGCTCGGCTCCCTTGAGGAACTGCTTGCGCTTCATGGTGTCCAGAGGGCGGACCCGGCGGAAGTGCTCGGGGGCGAAGGTGGGGATGGGGTCGAAGCGGAACTTTTTTCCGGGGGCGCACAGAGTGTCTCCGATGGAAAAAATACCGGGGTCAAAGACGCCGATGATATCTCCGGCATAGGCCTCCTCAATGATCTCCCGCTCCGCGGCCATAAGCTGTTGCGGCCGGGAGAGGCGGAGCTTTTTGCCTCCCTGGACATGATAGACCTCTTTTTCCGCGTCAAAGCGGCCGGAGACCACCCGCATAAAGGCGATCCGGTCCCGGTGCGCCTTGTTCATGTTGGCCTGGATCTTGAAGACAAAGGCCGAAAAGTCGTCGTCCATGCTATCCACCAGGGTCTCTCCCGCCAGTCGGGGAAGGGGGGGCGTGGTCATCCGGAGGAAGCCCTCCAGAAAGGGCTCCACCCCAAAATTAGTAAGCGCCGAGCCGAAAAACACGGGAGAGAGCTTGCCGTGGCGGACCTTGGCCAGGTCAAACTCGGCGCTGGCTCCGTCCAAAAGCTCCACATCCTCGCTGAGCTTGGCGTGGAGACGCTCTCCGATAAGCGTATCCAGCCCCGGGTCCCCCAGGGAGACCTGGGTGGCGGTGGCGGCCTTGGCTCCCCCGTGACCGGTAAAATGAATGATCTGGTGGTTTTCCCGGTCATAGACTCCCTGGAATTCCTTTCCGTCCCCAATGGGCCAGTTCATGGGGTAGGTCTCGATGCCCAGCTCCTTCTCCAGCTCCTCGCACAGTTCAAAGGGGTCCCGGGCCTCCCGGTCCATCTTGTTGACAAAGGTAAAAATGGGGATGTCCCGCATGGCGCAGACCTTGAACAGTTTCCGGGTCTGGGCCTCTACGCCCTTGGCGCCGTCGATGACCATGACGGCGGAGTCGGCGGCCATCAGAGTGCGGTAGGTGTCCTCGGAAAAGTCCTGGTGGCCGGGGGTGTCCAGAATGTTGACGCAAAAGCCCTCATACTGAAACTGCATGACCGACGAGGTGACCGAAATGCCTCGCTGCTTTTCGATCTCCATCCAGTCTGAGGTGGCGGCCCGGGTATTCTTTTTTCCCTTTACCTGCCCCGCCTGGGCAATGGCTCCGCCGTAAAGGAGGAACTTTTCGGTAAGGGTGGTCTTACCGGCGTCGGGGTGGGAAATAATGGCAAAGGTCCGCCGCCGGGTGATCTCCTGTTGATATTTGGACAAGGGTGATCCCTCCAGTTTATAATACAGTTTGACATTTTAAGGAAAAATATTACATTGGGGATACCCCTTTTTCAAAAATTTGGCAGGGCTATTATACTGTATTTAAAGGCCATTGTAAACCTGTGAAAAATTTTCTTGACCTTCTCACTGTGTCAGGGTATAGGATAGGGTCAGGAATCGATTCCCAACAAAATTTCAGGAGGGATGTCATGCTCACCATCGGTGAATTTTCCCGGCTGGGGCGGATATCGTCCCGGATGCTGCGGCACTATGACACTCTGGGACTGCTCTGCCCGGAGACGGTGGGGGAGAACGGCTACCGCTACTATCGACAGGAGCAGCTGGAAAGACTCCTCCGCATCCGACGGCTCCAGGACTATGGCTTTCCTCTGGCCCAAGTGGGAAAGCTGCTGGGGTTGAACGACGAGGAGCTGCTGCCCTACCTCCACCGCCGCCGGCTGGATGCCCATTATGAGGTGTATCGGATGCAGGAGCGGCTGCGGGAGATGGAGGCGGACATCCTCCGTATGGAGGGAAGACCTATGCCTGAGGAAGCGTATCATGTCACTGTTATGCCCGACCCGGAACAGACGGTATTTGGCATCCGCCGTACCGTCCCCGTGGCGAAGTTTCACGACCTCTTTCAGGAGCTGTGGCGGGAGCTTGCCCGGCGGGGCTTGAAGCAGACCGGCCCCATTCAGATGCTCTACCACAGCGAGGAATTCGACTATGAAAACGCCGACGTGGAGGCGCAGGCTGTGGTGGAGCCCGGCCCCGGCACCACTACAAAGCCCGCCTACGCCGCCTGTGCCGCCGTTCTTCACAAGGGACCATACGACGGCCTTCCCAGGGCTTACGAGGCCCTGGCGGCCTGGATGGCCCAGCACCCGGAGTACCGCATCTGCGGCCCGGCCATCGACCGGTATCTGAACGACCCGGATCGCACACCTCCCGAGGAGCTTTCCACCGGGGTGCTCTTCCCCGTAGAAAAGGTCTAAACGCAGGGGGCGGCCCTATGTCTTTATAGGGCCGCCCCCTTGCTCTGTACTAAGCCTCCATTGTGTCCAGCAGCCCCGGCAGCTCCGCTAGGCTTTCGATGGAGGGTGTATTTTCCACTGTCCCAAAGCCATAGGCGGCGAAGATAAAGGGCAGGCCTGCCTCCGCGGCCGATTTATGGTCCAGAAGGGTGTCCCCCACGTAGACGGGCTTTCTCAGCCCGTGGCGCTTGATTACCAGGGAAATATTCTCTGCCTTGGTGAGCCCGGTATTTCCGGCGGATTCAAAGCCGGTAAAATATTTGCCCATCCTGCTGCCGGAAAAATAGGCTTCGATGTATCCCTTTTCGCAATTACTCACGACGAAAAGAGAATATCTCCGGCTCAGGGACTCCAGCACCCTCTCCTCCTCAGGGTAGAGGGCGGCGCCATGCCGGGCCAGGTATTCGTTCTCCACCTGGCAGCAATGAGAGATGATCCGCGGCTTTTCCTCCTCTCCCATACCGGGGAGGAGCCGCTCCACGATATCGGGCAGCAGCAGTCCCATGCAGGGAAAAAGTTCCTCGGCGGTAATGGGAGGACGGTCAATACCCAATTGCTCCAGTCCCAGGGTCCAGCTTTTGGCCACCTCAGGCACGGCGTTCCACAGGGTGCCGTCCAGATCGAATAGAATGCTGTCAAACATAAGGGGCTCTCCTTTAAAAAGAAAGTCAAAACAAGAACATTATAAAACGGTTTTGAGGCGTTGACAAGGGGGCGGGGTTGAGATAAAATAAAAAGGCTCGTTGTATGCGCTCAATGAATCGACGGTTAGTGCCGCGAAGCGGCGGAGCAGCCGCCCTACCGGTAGAAAAATAATATATGCCCACGTAGCTCAGCAGGATACATACTGTCATTTGGCGAGCGAAGGGAGCCTAGTGACAGTTAGTGCCGCGAAGCGGCGGAGCAGCCGCCCTACCGGTAGAAAAATAATATATGCCCACGTAGCTCAGCAGGATAGAGCAGCCGCCTCCTAAGCGGCAGGTCGGACGTTCGAATCGTCTCGTGGGTGCCAGAAAGCGGCGGAGATCATAAGATCTCCGCCGCTTTCGTTCGGCGTTTGCCCGTAGCGCGAAGGCAAACGTGTTTAGCGATATAGATGCCCTCGTTGGAGGATGTTATCCCAGAACACTGTCAATATACTGCAGGTTTGCCTCGGAGAGGGTGATACTGCCCATATTCTCCTCATTCCAGCGCTGAAGCATCGCATAGAGCTCCGCCGCCGCCTGCCCGTTCTCGGGGTAGGCCCCGGACCACTCCTCCAAAATGGCGAAGGCGGTCTGCCAGGTCTCATTGTTGGCCGAGACAAAGTCCACATACTTTTTCAGCATTGCCACAGCCTGGTCCGGCTGGTTGGTGGCAAAATAGTATTGAGCGAGATAGGAGGGGATGGTGTTGGAGTCCTCCTTGGCCAGCCGCTGGGCGTACTCGTTGGCCTTGAGGTAGACATTCCGGTTGGAATCAATGTCGATGCCTTGGGCCATATAGACATAGGTGAGCATATAATCGTTTCTCTCAAAGAAGTCCAGCCTGGCCGCGGCCTCCAGAGAGCGGTAGGGATCCCCCTTCCGGTTTTTCTGCGCGGTGGAGATAGCTTGCATATTCATACACACCAAGATCGCGTATATGGTCAAAAGAGCACACAGCCCTGCCACACACCAACTGCGCAGCTCCTCCTTTCCCGCGAAGAGGGGCAGCTCTTTTCCACAGCAAAGGCAAAGGAGGCCCAGCACACCGAGAGCCATGGGGAGGTAGTAGCGGGAGGAGAAGACCACCTCCACCGCCCCGTGACCGATCATAAATACCAGCGCCGCGCCCAGGGCGGGGGCGAGAGGGTCGGCCTCGTCCTTCCGGCGTAGATTTTTCCACACCGCCAGGGCGCACAGGCCCAACATGGAGACAAATACCACAAGCCCAACCACACCGGTGGAGACCAGAGTCTCCACATAGTGGTTGTGGGCATACTTGGTCTCATAGAAGAAGGACTGCACGCCCTGGATGGAGTTTTCAAAGGCGCCCAGACCCAGGCCGAGGACAGGGCCGCGGCGGAAGAGCTTCATGCCGTCGGCAAAGAACACCACCCGCTGAATGGCGTTTTCATTGGCGAACAGGCCCTGAAGCCGGTTGGCGATAAAGCCGGGCAGCAGCTTGTAGTGCAGCTTTAGCTGGGTGGTCTCACCGGCCCCTGTCAGGGTGACGGCGTCCAGGGTCAGCGCCTCCCCTGCCCGGAAATTGAAATAGGTCACAAGACTGTCCTCCGGCACGGTAAATTGGGCGCCCTGGGCGTCCCCGGAGTAGAGCACCGTGCTGGTGTGCATCATGGTCTCCTTCTGGTTCTGGCTTTCAATGGTCACCTGGACCTTTCCGGTGGACTGGACCTCCAGAGTATATTGCCCCGGCGAGGGATACTCTGCCCGGCGCAGTTTTTCTCCCGCCTCCATGACGGCGGGACCGGTCAGGCTCATGGCCAGCGCCCCAAAGGCAGCGATCAGGACCAGGACCAGAGCGATCAAAAGGGACAGGAGCTTGCCGCCGCCCCGGGCCAGTCCGCCGGAGATCTTCTGCCCCAAGCCGCAGTCCAGAACACAAAGCAGGGCGGCGCCTGCCACGGCGCAGAGCAGGGGGATGGGCTGAAAGCCGGTCCACCCGCCAAAGGCGGTGAGAAAGATGGGAAAGGCTCCCGCCAAAGCAAGCGCCAAGGTCTCAATCATCAGGACCAGCAGAGGGGCCTTGCGCCCCTTCCGCTCAAAGAGAAGCAGGGCCAGGAAGGCCAGACAGATCATGCCGCTGGCGCCCATGCTGAATACCAGCAGGAAGGCCAGGGCGTTCAAAAAGAGACAGGTCAGGTGGAAGCAGCGCTCCCGCCGCCCCTGGGCCGTTACCGCCAGCTCCAGGGACAACAGAACGCCCAGGCCTGCGATCCCGGCAAAGACATTGGGGTTTTCATAGATGGAGAGCATCCGCACCCCAACCTCGACGCCGGTGCGGCTGATCCCAAGGTAGTCGTCGGAGAAAAGACCCAAGAACCAAAACAGAGGTCCGCTGAGAAAGTGGGTGGAGAGCATATCGATGCTGAACAGACTGGCTAGGGCGGTGCCCCCCGTCAGCACTGAGGCCCCAGCCCGCCCGCTGCCCGGCTCCCTGCGGGACCAGGCCAAGATAAGCAGGGCGCAGCCAAAGCCGGCGAGGAGCTGTAAAAATTCCCGCAGGGCAAACTTGCCGGAGACTGCGTAGAACGTGGAGACTCCGTTCACCAGCATCCATACAGAAATGGCCGCCAGGGGCAGGGAGAGGCGGTCCCGCACGTAGGAAAGCCGAAACAGGCAGGAAAAAATGGCGGCAGCCATCACCAGCAGGGTCACGACCTTCTGGCTGGAGCCGGAGGTCATGCAGGTGCCCAAAAAGAAGACGGCCATAAGGGCGGGGGCCACCCGGGTCAGATAGGCGGGCGTTCGGTAAGCCGCCGGAGCGGGGGCCGGGGCAGGGACCGCTGCGGGCGCTGGAGCGGCAGGCGGCGTGGAGCTCTCTTTTTTGACAAATTTTTTCTTTGATGACATGAGAAGGACCTCCCGGTCACTGGAGTTTTTCCTGGTTCTTGACGCCCTTAAAGAGGGTCATGAACAGGATCTTGATATCGAACAGTACAGTCCAGTTTTCAATATAATAGATGTCGTGGCGGATCCGATCTTCGATAGAGGTGTCGCCCCGCAGGCCGTTGACCTGTGCCCAGCCCGTAATGCCCGGGCGGACCTGGTGCTTGACCATGTAGAGGGGGACCTCCTCCTTAAACTGCTCCACGTAGAACGGAAGCTCCGGTCGGGGGCCCACCAGACTCATGTCCCCCTTGAGAACATTAAAAAACTGGGGCAGCTCGTCAATGGAAAACTTGCGGATAAAGGCGCCAAAGCGGGTCTTCCGCTGGTCGCTGTCGGTGCTCCAGGCGGTGTCGGAGCTATCGTTGAGACGCATGGAGCGAAATTTGTACATATAAAATTTTCGCTTGTTTAGTCCCACCCGTTTCTGCTTAAAAATAATGGGTCCAGGGGAACTGAGCTTGACCCCCACCGCTGTGGCCAGCATAATGGGAGAGGTCAGCAGGATCAGGATCAGGGAGCCGAAAAAGTCCATCGACCGCTTTAGAAAGGCGTTGCCCAGGTTATCCAGAGGGATGCGGCGCAGGTTGATAAGCGGCAGGCCGTTGAGGGAGTCCACCTGCGGCCGGGAGGGCATGTAGTCGGCATAAAAAGGGATGAGGGACAGCCGTACGCCGCTTTTCTCACAGGCTTGGATCAGGCCGGGCATCCGGTCATAGTCCTCTATCTCCAGTGCGGCGACTACCTCGTCCGGTTTGTTCTGCTCCAGAATACGCTCCATCTGGTCAAAAACTCCCAGGTGTCTTTGAGACAGCCCCTTATCATTGGAGATATAGCCGTTGATGGTGAAACCCAGCTCCCGGGAGCGCTCCACCTCGGCCGCATACCGCTGGGCCAGAGGGCCGGAGCCCACGATCACCACATGCTTTTGATTATAGCCAAGACCGCGGAAATGATGAAGCACCTTCCGGACAAAGATCCGCTTGCCGCCGGTGAGGACGTTGACCAACAAAAAATAGATGACCAGGGCGCCGCGGGAAAAGTGGATCCCCCGCAAAAGGAACAGCGTCATCTGGAAAAGGATAAAGCCCAGGGCATTGGCCCAGAAGATCCGCCCCAGATCCTGGTAGAGCCTTTTTTTGCGGACAGACTCGTAAAGCCCGAAAAAGGCATAGATCAGCATGTGGACAAGGCCCAAAATAAGGCCGGCCTGCACATACCTTCCAATGGGCACTGACGGAATGCCGGGGAACAGGTTGAACCGCAGCCAGAAGGCCAAAGGCAGGGAGAGAAAAACCAACACCGCGTCCAGCCCCATATTTAAATGATTTAAAAAGCGCTGATTCTCGCGGATCATAGGCAAGGTCCTCCCTATTTTAACAATCTATTATACCAATATCGGAAAAGCTTGTCAATTTGTGCCGTTTTGGGCCGTGGAATTTTCCATACCAAAGCTTACCCCTTGCGCTGACAGCCGTTTTTGACGTATAATCAACATGAGAAAAGCCCGAAAGGAGAAGCGCCCATGGAGCGAAGAGCCCTGTTTACCGCCTCTACATACTCCCATATTGCCCATTTTCACCGCCCTTATCTGCGGGCCTTTGCCCAGCTGGGCTGGACGGTGGACGTGGCCTGCGGCGGAGAGCCTCTTCCCATCCCCGAGGCCCGGCGGGTCATCCCCCTTTCGTTGGAAAAATCCATCTGGGCGCCGGCCAATTTACGGGCGCAGCGTGTGCTGCGCCAAGCTATGCGGACGGAGGGCTATGACCTGATCAGCACCCATACCTCCCTGGCCGCCTTTTTTACCCGTCTGGCGGCCCAAGGTCTGGACACGGTGGTGGTGAACACCTGCCATGGATACCTCTTCGATGGGGACACCCCCGCCCCAAAGCGAGAGCTCCTGCTGGGGGCGGAAAGACTGACCTCCGGCCGGACGGATCTGCTTTTGACGATGAACCGGTGCGATGAGGAGATCGCCCTGCGGCACAGGCTGGGGCGGCAGATCCGCTCCATTCCCGGCATTGGGGCGGACTTCTCGGCTCTGGATGCGGTCCCTGCCTCTGCCGGGAAGGCGCTGCGGGCGGAATGGGGAGTTCCGGAGGACGCCTTTGTTCTGATCTATCCCGCGGAATTCTCCAAGCGAAAAAACCAGGAGACCCTGCTGCGGGCCTTGGCCCTGCTTCCGGAGCGGATCTATCTTCTTTTACCCGGGGAGGGAGCCCTGCGGGAAAACTGCGAGGACTTGGCCCGGGAGCTGGGCGTGTGGGAACGGGTCCGCTTTCCGGGCTATGTGAGCCAAATGGCCATCTGGTATCGGGCGGCCGACTGTGCCGTGACCGCCAGCCGCAGCGAGGGATTGCCTTTCAATGTGATGGAGGCTATGCACTGCGGCCTTCCGGTGGTGGCCTCCGCCGTAAAGGGACATGAGGACCTGATCCGGGAAGAAGAAAACGGGCTCCTTTTCCCCTTTGGAGACGTGGAGGCCTGTGCCCGGCGCATCCGGAGGCTCGGCGAGGATTCCTCCCTGGCTGCCCGGCTGGGCCGCCAGGGGATGGCCGATGCGGAGGCCTTCCGCCTGGAGCGGGTGCTGCCCCAGGTGCTGGAGGCCTACCGTGCGGTGGTCCCGGAGCTGGGGGAGCTGTCTATTATACATAGCTGAGAAGAAGCGGAGCCTTTCCGGTTGGAAAAGCTCCGCTTCTTTGCGTGGATGGGGTTTAGAGAAAGGGGAATGGTTGGCCTTCCGGCATCCTGTATCCCCCATAAAAACTTGTAATCCCTTGCCCTTTGTGGTATCATAAATTATTGGGGACAAGCCCTGCATTTTTTTGATTCTTAAGATAGACAAATTATATAATTTGTCTATACCTGAAAAGAGGAGAGCGTATCGCCCATGGCAGAGATAAGGCTATTCGTCAGCTGCCACAAGCCCACCCGGGTACCGGAGCATCCGCTGTTGGTTCCGGTGCAGGTGGGCGCGGCCCTGGCAAGGGAGCGGTTCCCCGGCTTTCTCTATGACGACGCCGGAGAGAACATCTCCCCCAAGAACCCCTCCTACTGCGAGCTCACCGCCCAGTACTGGGCCTGGAAAAATGTTGCCTCGGATCACTATGGATTTTTCCACTACCGGCGGTATCTCTGTCCAGACCGGAGGGGCAAGAGCCCCTACCGCATCGAGGCTGCGCCCACCCCGGAGTGTCTGGACCGGCTGGGCTATGGGGAGTTCGGGGAGCTCATTTCCCGGTATGACCTGATCCTCCCCCGAAAGGAGAACATGCGCCTCCCCGTCCGGGAGCATTACGCCCAGGCCCCCTTTCACCATAAGCGGGATCTGGAGCTGGTGGAGAGCATCGTGCGGGAGAGATATCCGGCATATGTCCCGGCCATGGAGGAGTACCTTGGGGGGACGGAGTGCTATTTCGGCAATATCTTCATCATGGGGAAGGGGCCCTTTGCGGAGTACAGCGAGTGGCTGTTTTCCATCCTGGCGGAGTACGACGGCCGATCGGACCAAAAAGAGTACGGCCCTCAGGAGCGGCGGGTGGACGGCTACCTGGCTGAGCGGCTGCTGGGGATCTGGGCCGCCCATCACCGGGAGCTGCGGAGTCTGGAGCTCCCCCGGGTCCACTTTGTAGAGGACCGGCTGGAGCGAAACAGGAAGAGGCTCATCAACCTGCTCCTGCCGCCGGACAGTGTGAGACGGAGTAAGGTGAAAAGGATACGAGGGAAAAAGTGATGACGAAAGGGCAAGGGCATATGTTCCAGGTGCTGCGGGTGTTCAAGTCCCTGTGTGAGGAGCAGGGCCTTACCTATTACCTGATGGGCGGATCTCTTATTGGGGCTGTGCGCCATCAGGGGTTTATTCCCTGGGATGACGATATTGACGTATCCATGCCCCTGGAGGATTTTTTGAAGGTCCAGGAGCTGGAGGAGTTGCTGCCAGAGGGGATCGTGTTCCATTCTGAGCGGACCGACCCAGGGTATCCCGTGATATTTGTCCGCCTGTGCGATACCGCTCATCCCCTGAAAACAAAGAATAAGGAGAAGCCAAAGGGGGCCTATATCGATATCTTTCCCCTAATGCCATCCAGGCCCCTGAACGGGAGGACGAAATTCTTCTTCAGCGTGATCAACGTAATCAACTATGTGCTTCAGGTGAAGCTGAAGTGGCTGCCTTTTATCCCCTACAAGCAACGGATTGCCAGAATAGGCTTTTCAGTTCTGCGGACCTTGCCCTGTAAGTGGCTGAGGGCGCTGCGGAGGTGGCTGATCGTCCAGCTCTATGACCGGGACGGACAGACAACCATATGTTCGCCGGGGGGAGCCTACAAGGCGGACAAGGAGTTTTACCCAGCCCGGTGGTTTGAGACCTCGGAGACAGTGAGCTTTGAGGGAGAGAATTTTTCCGCACCTGGGGGCTGGGACGCCTATCTCAGACGCAATTACGGCGATTACATGGAGCTTCCGCCGGAGGAGGAGCGAATCCCCCGGCACGGATAAGCCCCGGAAGACAGAGGTGGAAGAGAATGAATATCGCTCTTATTTTTGCCGGCGGGACCGGACAGAGGATGAACACCAGAACAAAGCCCAAGCAGTTTCTGGAGCTGAACGGGAAGCCCATCATTGTACATACCATCGGAAAGTTTGAGGACCATCCCGCCATCGACGCTGTGGCCGTAGTCTGCGTGGAGGACTGGATCCCCTATATGAATGGACTGGTGGAAAAGTATCAGATGAGAAAGGTGCGGTGGGTGATCCCCGGCGGGGCCACGGGGCAGCAGTCCATCCGGAACGGGCTGTACGCCCTTTGGGAGGACGAGACTGTACCCCGGGATTCCCTGGTGCTGATTCACGATGGGGTCCGGCCCCTGATCGACGGGGATACCATCACCCGGAATGTGGAGCGGGCGAAGGAAAAGGGAAACGCCATCACAGTGACGGCGGCCAGCGAGACCGTTATCAATGTGGCGGAGGGGGAGCGGGTCTCCCGGATATTGGACCGGAGCATCTGTAAGTTGGCTAGGGCGCCCCAGACCTTCCGGCTGGAGGATATCGTGGGAGCCCACCGGAGGGCGACGGCGGAGGGACTGGAAAATATGATCGACTCCGCTATGCTCATGACCCATTATGGCTTCACACTCCACACGGTGGAGGGACCGGTGGAGAATATCAAGATCACCACCCCGTCCGATTTCTATATTTTTCGAGCTATCTATGAGGCCCAGGAGAATTCTCAGATTTGGGGGCTGTAATATGTGGACGGAGAATAAGGTCTTCCGGGAGGATCTGGAGTGTTTGGCCGGAATGGAAAGTATCCCGTGGAATGCCTTCCGGGGGAAGCGGGTCCTGATCACAGGAGCTACAGGCTTGATCGGATATACCTTGACCAGCGCGCTGCTATACTACAGTAAGACGAGAAATGCCCATATCCAGGTGGTCGTGTTGGTACGGGATATAGAGCGGGCGCGGAGGAAATTTGGCTCTCAACTGGCGGAAAAGTGCGAGTTGGAGTTTGTCTGCGGGACGGTGGAGAAGCTACCCCGAATAGAGGGACAGGTAGATTATATCGTTCACGGAGCGAGTCCTACAGCCAGCGCGTATTTTGTGGAAAAGCCAGTGGAGACCATTCTGGCGGCGGTCTTAGGTACAGGGAATATGCTGGAGTTGGCAAAGGAGAAGAAGGCTCTTGGATTTGTCTATCTGTCCAGCATGGAGGTATACGGCGAGATCACGGACGGAGCTCCCCGAAAAGAGGAGGAGTTGGGGAGCATCGATCTTTTCTCTCTCCGGAGCAGCTATCCAGAGAGCAAACGCCTGGCGGAGAATCTGTGTTGCGCCTATGCCGGGGAGTATGGGGTTCCCGCTGTGGTAGCCCGACTGTCCCAGACCTTTGGGCCGGGAGTGAAGCGGGATGATGGCCGGGTGTTTGCCTATGCGGCCCGATGCGCTCTGTTGGGGGAGGATATCCGGCTCAAGACCAGCGGAGAGAAGGAGAATATGTACCTTTACACGGCGGACGCAGTGTCTGCCCTGTTGATCCTTCTGACGAAAGGAGAAGGAAAAACAGCCTACAATGTGGGGGATCCGGCCACTTACTGCTCCATTAAAGAGATGGCGCACATAGCGGCAAAGGAACTGGGAAATGGAACCGTTTCAGTTTTGACAAATACCGACAGGGGTAATGCGGGAATCTATCCACCGGAGAGCCACTTACAGTTGAATATTCAAAAATTAGAAAGATTGGGTTGGAAGGCAACCACCGGACTGGCGGAGATGTTCCGCCGCATGGCGGCCGGGTTTGAGAAATAGAGGCAGGGGGAAATGACGTGAACGAAGAGATATTGCAAGAACTTCGGCGACTCAACCGGCAGCTGAAGGAGCTGGACGAGAAGGTCGAGAAGCTGAAAAAAAAGGCAAATAAGGTCGACAGGCAGACGGCGACACCCTGGCAGAAGTTTAAGCGGCGGATCAAAAAGGCGTCAAATAAGCCGACACTTGTGGGGCGGGTTTTGCGGAAGCTGATCAATTGCTATCGGTATGGCTGGCGATATGTGTATTGCCTGATAATGCGGAGAAAAGGGATCCAAAACAACAAGATCGTGTTCATCAGCCACAGGGGGAAGCAGTATTCCTGTAATCCCATGTACCTATCAAAATATCTGATGAAGCATTATCCTGGGAAATTTGAGATCGTATGGGCCTTTGACGCGCCGGACAATTTTAAGTACCTTAAAAATGAGGGTATCCAGGTGGTAAAGAAGGAGAGCAAGGAACACCTGGCCCATCTGATGACCGCAAAGGTGATTGTTACCAATGTGGATTTCTTTATCTACCTGCCGAAGGTAAAGGGACAGATCGCGCTGGATACCTGGCATGGGGGTGGCTCTTACAAGACCTGTGGGTTTGCCAACGCCCAGAACCTTATGACGAACAGGCAGCGGCGCTATTTTGAAAGGCTGTATTCAAAAGTTAACCTGTACTGTTCCAGCAGCCGGGCTTTTACTCAGCAGACCATACGGGAAAGCCGCCTGTTCCAGGGGGAAGTGCTGGAGGTAGGGATGCCGAGGAACGACATTTTGATCAGCCGGGATAAACCGCAGATAGAGGTAAAGGTGCGAAAATATTTTTCGATGAGCAAAGACACAAAGATTCTTTTGTATGCCCCAACTTATCGGAGTGTGGCGGAGTCTGAAAACATTCCGGAGCTGGATATGGGGAGACTGAGCAAGGCTCTTGGTGAACGCTTTGGTGGGAAGTGGTGTTGTCTGTATCGGGCCCACCATCTGGGGACCCCGGCTGATATGGAAGATGAGATAGATAACGATACTCTTTTATCGGCGATGGAATATCCAGATATGCAGGAGCTGCTCTATGCGGCGGATGTGCTGGTATCTGACTATTCCTCCTGTATCTGGGATTTTTCTCTGCAGCACAAGCCGGTGTTTTTGTATTGTCCGGACCTGGACAAATATACCAGTTCTCGGGATTTTTACACGCCGATCGAGAACTGGCACTTTATTTTGACACGGGATCAGCAAGAACTGGAGGCAAGGATCCTTGCCTTTGACGAGGCGGAATACCGCAAAGGCGTCGAACAGCATCATCAGGAACTAGGAAGCTGTGAGAGCGGACAGGCCACCAAGGCTATTTGTGAGAAGATTTTCGAGGAATGTTTTCGTCAGTAGCAAATAAGGGAGATAAGAGGGATGTTTTATGAGGAATCCATCAATAGATATATACAAATTTTTCTTCAGTTTAATGATCGCTATTTTTCACTTTTATGGGCGCAGTACTCCACGGGAACATTTTCCTTTGGGTGGGGTAATTGTTGAATTTTTTGTATTGGCTTCTGGGGTGTTTTTCTACAGCAAGTGGGAGCGCGTAAAGCAAAAAAATAAAATAACTGAACTTTACCCGTATGAGTATGCGAAAAAGCGCTTTTTGCGTTTTTTTCCTTATAATTTGGCGGGAGTTATTTTTGCCTTTCTAGTGAGGAGAATATATCTTTATCAAGCTGATGGTGGAGTAGTTACAATAGGAAAAATCGTCCGGTGGCTTTCCTCTGACATTTGGGAGATCCTTCTCATAAAAATGAATGGACTAAATAAGAATGCAGGCTTGCTCAATGCCCCAGCTTGGACGATCAGCGCCATGTTTATTGTGGAGTTTGTTATTGTCTGCCTTTTGGTCAACCGTGAAAAGTTATTCTATACAGTGATTTGTCCAATTTCTATTCTGGTTGGGTATGGCTTTTGGCGACATGTGGAGAATGGCGGAAATGAGATATGGATTGGCTTTACCACATTTGGAGTTCTGCGGGTTTTCCTGGTCATGTGCCTTGCTTGGTATTGCTATCAGCTGGCAGAGTTTATTAAGAAAGCGCAATATACCCAAAAGGGTATCTGGATACTTACATTTTGTGAAGTGATCTGTTATTGTTCGGTTCTGCTCATCGTAATGTATGGAACGACCCGGAACTTCAAATGGGTAGCCACTGGGTTCTTGCTTTTTGCCGTATCCTTGAGCGCCTCCCAAAAAACATACATATATACGCTCAGCATGAAATTGAACCATACCTTTACTTCCTGGCTGGGAAGGCTCAGCGTGGATATATATTTAGCTCATGGGACTATTATTTACTTATTTACCCATTTTTATCCAGATAAATATGATATGTATCGGCAAAAGTTCATCTATATGCTCTTGTGCCTGGCAGTGGCAATCATTTTTGAATGTTTGGTAGTGCTTGGACAAAAGATATGTATAAAGGCATTTCATTCTTTGAAGCTTCAAATGCTTGAAGGAGATTGAACCAGAATGCTTAAAAGATGGAAACAGTATCGATTTCTCTTCGAGGAACTGGTAAAACGGGATTTTAAAAAGAAATATAAGCGGACTATTCTGGGAATGGGGTGGAGTTTGCTTTCCCCGCTACTGATGCTGCTGGTGATGCGATTGGTATTCACCCAGTTTTTTGGCCGAAATACGCCTCACTACACCACCTATCTGTTTTGTGGCAATCTCATCTTCAGTTATTTTTCCGAGGCCACAAAAAGTGGAATGAGCTCGCTGATGGAGAATGCCAAGGTCTTTACGAAGGTGACGGTGCCAAAGTATCTCTTTCTCTTTTCTAAGAATGTGCAAACCTTCATTAGCTTTCTTTTGACACTGGTGATTTTTTTTCTGTTTGTGGCCATCGACCACCTGCCGTTCACATGGAAGTTTATCTGTCTTCTTTATCCGATCTGTATGCTAATTTTGTTTAACATTGGAGTGGGGCTGATCCTGTCAGCTATGTATGTATTTTTTAGAGATATGAAGTATCTCTATGATGTATTCTTGAAGCTGTTGGGCTATATGTCGGCCATTTTCTATACCATCGACAAGTATAGCGCCATGGGGCAAAATCTGTTTCTCCTGAACCCGGTGTACCTCTTTATCAGATATTTCCGAAAGATCGTCATCGAGGCCACCATCCCCTCGGTTTGGTTCCACCTGCTGATGCTGGCGGACGTGACCATCGTGCTGGCCATCGGCTGCTGGGTCTATAAGAAGTACAACCACAAGTTTCTGTACTACGTGTAGGGGGCGGAGTATGAGCATTTTGGAAGTGCATGACGTCTCCATCCGGTATATGACGGGGGACTTTAAGGAAATTGGACTGAAAGAGTATGTGATGCGAAAGCTCAAGGGCGAGTATCACGTCAACGAGTTCTGGGCGGACCGGCATATTACTTTTACTTTGAAAAAAGGGGATATGCTGGGGATCATCGGCACCAACGGGGCGGGGAAGTCCACTCTGCTGAAGGCGGTGTCCGGCATCATGGAGCCCACCAAGGGCCATGTGCGGCGGCAGGGGAACATCGCGGCCCTGCTGGAGTTGGCCTCCGGCTTTGACGGAGATCTGACCGTGCGGGAGAACACCTATCTCCGGGGGGCTATGCTGGGGTACACCCGAAGGTTCATGGATGAGATGTACGGGAAGATCATTGAGTTTGCGGAACTCCAGGACTTTCAGGACCGGCCCTTCAAGCAACTGTCCAGCGGGATGAAGAGCAGGCTGGCCTTTTCCATTGCCAGCCTGGTACAGCCGGATATTCTGATATTGGACGAGGTGCTGAGCGTAGGGGATGGTGCTTTCCGGCGGAAGAGCGAGGCGAAGATGCGGGAAATCATCAACGGTGGAGCGACCACTATTCTGGTAAGCCATTCTGTTCAACAGGTAAGAGATCTTTGTACAAAAGTTCTGTGGCTTCACAAAGGAGAACAGAAAATCTTCAGCAAGGATGTTCAGGGCGTTTGCGATCAATATGAGGAATTTTTAGGCGAAAAGTAGAGCAAAAAATTTAAAAACGAAGCCTCCTTTTCCGGCTGGCCAGAAACGTACGGGAAAATGGCGGTATTAATGAAGCACACCCTTTGCCTCTGTATGCAAGGGGTGTGCTTCATTACAATGGAATAGAATATTGACAAGCCTCTACAGGTTCGATAGACTAAAAGCAATAGAAAGCAATAAGGGGGCGTTCTTTGATGGCGAAAACGACATATCCGCGCAAGGGGAAGGAAGCGCTGCCGGTGGTGGCCCTTTGCTATGACTTTGATAAGACTCTCTCCCCCGACGATATGCAGGCCCAGGGGTATATCCAGTCGGTGGGCTGCGACGTGAAGGAGTTCTGGGAGGCATCCAACGCCCTGGCCCGGGAGAACGACATGGACCAGAATCTGGCCTATATGTATAAGATGATCCAGGAGGCGGAGGGGCAGCTGGTCTTCAATCAAAGGGCTCTGGAGGAGTATGGAGCGAAGGTGGCCCTGTTCCCCGGCGTCCGGGAGTGGTTTGAGCGGATCCGGGCCTACGGCCGGGAGAAGGGGGTCATGGTGGAGCACTACATCATCTCCTCCGGTCTGAAAGAGATGATCGAGGGGACCGAGATGGCCAAGGCGGGGGCCTTTGAGAAGGTGTACGCCAGCGCTTTTTACTATAATGACCGGGGTGTGGCAAAGTGGCCGGCCCAGGTGATCAACTATACCAACAAGACCCAGTTCCTCTTTCGGATCTCCAAAGGGGTCCTGGATATCAACGATCCGGGAGTGAATGACTCCTTTGCCCCGGAGGAGATCCGCATTCCCTTCCGAAACATGGTCTATATCGGCGACAGCGACACGGACATTCCCTGCATGAAGCTGGTCACCTCCTACGGCGGACATTCTATCGGGGTCTACGATCCGGACACGGGGGATAAGACGAAGGTCTATAAGATGATCCGGGACCGGCGGATCAAGTTCTTCGCTCCCGCTGATTACCGGGAGGGCACCCAGCTGGACGGCCTGGTGAAGGCCATCATCGACAGGACCGTGAGCAACGAAAGCCTGGAGGACCTGTGCTCTCGCTGCCGCCAGGAGGTAGCGGAGGCGGAAAAGCGGGACCCCCGCACAGCGGAGGATCGGGAGAAGGACGAGCTGATCGACGCGCTGCGGAGGAGCCGGAACTTTTCCGAAACCCATTCTCTCATCGGAAAGCTGGCCATTCACCGGGATTGGAGCGAACAGCAGCGAGAGAAATTGTTTTCTGCCGCCCTTAAAAATGCACAAGTCAGGTGGCTGCTGAGAGATGAGGACGTGAGGGGCTTTTATACGATGCTTTTGGAATGCACCGAAGTTCTGAGTAAAAGGGGAGAGAAGATCCGAGAGATGCTGGGGAGATAGGGAACGGATCATTTGCGATATAAAAAGAACAGTCTCTTGGGGCGGTAAGCTCCAAGGGGCTGTTTTTTTGTGAGGAGAAATAGAGATGGCAAACTTTATAACATGAGAGTCTTGGGAATAAACGCGGGGTATTTTGTTGAAGTGTGTTACTTTATGTAGTAAAATGGAAAAAGAAAATATTCCCAAATTAAAGGAGGAGAGGACGATGGCGGTGGCGGTGAGAGAAACAATATTGACCGCAAAGGCGTTGGATGACCTGGTAAGCAAAAATGTGGGGAAAATGTGGGAGAAAGTTGCAGAAAATGTTAAAGATAATGCCAAAAAAGTGCAAATTGATTTTGACGTGGCGTTTAAAACTTATTTAAGAAGAGCCTATGAAAAATATCATAAAATCAAAACGCTTATCTATAAGACGGAGCCAAAAGAGCTCTACAGCTTTTTTGTGTGCAATACATTGACGTTGGATGGGCAGACCATTGACGCGGCAGATATTAATAACCTGCTCGATATATCTCATTTTATCATACTAGAGGGGACCGGTGGGATTGGGAAATCCACACTGATGAAGCATTTTTTTATTAATACGTTGCAGAGGACAGATTTGATTCCCATTTTTATTGAGCTGAGGGATATCAATACGTTTTCCGGCTCGGTGTTAGAATTTGCCTATCACTCGATTTCACGTTTGGGGTTTGCCTTAGAAGAAAAATACTTTGATTATGCGTTAAAAACAGGCTGCTTTGCACTTTTCCTTGATGGCTATGATGAAGTCGCCGCGGAGAAGGCGGATATGGTATTTAAAGAGATCGATGAATTGTGTGATAGATACTGCGACAATTACTTTTTTATTTCTTCCAGGCCAAATCGCACTTTTATTGAATTTCAGCGTTTTTCTTTAATAGATGTAGATTCTTTAAATAAGGCGCAGGCCCTTGAATTGGTAAAAAAGCTTGAATTTGACGGGGAGATCAAGGCGCGATTTTTAAAGGCGCTGGATGAAAAACTTTATACGACGCATCGGTCGTTTGCTTCCAATCCACTGCTGCTCACGATCATGCTGCTGACATATGATAACTATGCGGAGATCCCCGAAAAGCTGCACATCTTTTATGAAAATGCGTTTGAGACGTTGTATTCAAAGCATGACGCTACAAAAGCCGGGTATAGGCGGGAAATGCGCTGCAAGCTTCCTTATGATAGATTTAAATATATTTTTTCCGAATTTTGTTTTCGCACTTACATAAACAACCAGTTTGATTTTTCTCATGACCAAATGAAAGAGACCCTGCAAAAGGTCATGAAGCGTGCCGGAACATTTGACGATGAGAGTTATATTTGGGATCTGGACAACTCCATTTGCGTGATTTGCAAGGATGGTTTGACCTATAGATTTACCCACCGTTCTTTCCAGGAATACTTTACCGCCTATTATCTCAAAGAGTGTTCGGATGAGCAGCAGAAGAAAATATGTGTGACCCTTATCGACCGGGATAAAAGAATGATCCATGACCATATCTTTGATATGCTGCAGGATATGGAACAGGAACGATTTGAAAAAAATGTTATATTCACCCTTTTGGAAAGAAAAGAAAAAGAGATCAATTTAAAAAATGATCGATATACAGAGTTTTTCAAGTGGCTTGTACAAGAAGTCAGTATTTGCTTTATTAGTAAAGACAGCGATGATGGTGAAGACAAAATCAAAGTGGAAGACCGCATATACATTCATAGTGCGGAGCAGAACTGCATGATAGATGAGGCGCGTAAATACGCAAATTTTGAAGCTGACAAGCCGGATAAACCGCTAACGGAACGACAGCAAAAATTAATGGGGCAATTTAACGGAGGGAGAAAAGAAGTACAAAAAACACAAGAGCAGATCCTTAACGATCCACTATTGTTTGATTATATCAAAGATGAGACATGGATCGGAGAGAGTGTAAAAATAGTTAGTGGGTTATATCAGCGGCTTTTAGATAAGCAAGAACGACAGAAGTTGGACCTGGACGAATTGTTACACGAATGATCGCGATTCGACGGAATAGGTGCTGGTGGTAATAGAGCTACCTAATATATAAGGCCCCCGCCGTGTAACAATTCGGCAAAGGTTGGGGGGCAAATTACACTTATGTTACATTTGCCCGCAACCCATTGACGGGCGGGGAAAGTTGCGTTATGATAAGACGCGTAAAGGCGAGGGGAGTCACACTTTGCTTTTTGGGATTGGAGCCGTTGGGGCGCAATATCTTCCCGGTTTTCAAAATCTCCAAAAAACGACAAGGGAACTGTCCGCGTCAAAAATAAAAAGGAGGAAACAAGCACATGAACAACCTCAAGCGCGTTCTGAGCCTGGCCCTGTCCGGCATCCTGCTGATCGGCACGATGACTGTGGGCGCCAGCGCCGCGGACTTCGTCGATGCCGATGAGATCGTGCACGACGACGCCGTCAACATCCTGGTTGCCCTCAATGTCATCAACGGTAAGGATGACGGCAGCCACTTTGATCCCACCGGGGACGTGACCCGTGCCGAGATGGCCAAGATGATCGCCGTGGCCATGAACGGCGGCAAGGACACCAACACCGGCGTGAAGGGAACCCCCACCTTCACCGACATCAAGGGCCACTGGGCCGAGAGCTATATCGAGTACTGCGCCGATATGGGTATCATCTCCGGCCGGGGCGATGGCACTTTCGATCCCGGCGCCAATGTGACGGGCCTGGAGGCCACCAAGATGGTCCTCACCGCTCTGGGCTACGACTCCACCGCCTACAAGCTGACCGGTCCCTCCTGGGCCGTGCGCACCGACGAGCTGGCTAAGACCGCCGAGCCCAACATCTACGAGGAGCTGGGCGATGTGGTGATGGCCAAGCCCGCCAGCCGGGACACCGCCGCCCAGATCATCTGGAACGGCCTGCAAAACTGGACCAAGCGGGTCACCCCCCAGCAGAATACCAGCACCGGCGAGACCACCTGGGTCTACGGCGACGGCAAGGGCACTCTGCTGAAGGAGCGCTATGACGCCGACATCGTGTACGGCATCTATGTGGGCAACTACAACACCGGCGCCGCCTCCGGCATCATGAAGGGTGAGATCGCCGTCAAGGAGACCTATTCTCAGACCTCCAACGGTACGACCACCACCCGCACCCGTACCCACAGCGTCCCCTCCGATCTGGGTATTGAGAACATCGGCGAGGAAGTCAAGGTCATCTACAAGGATGCCAAGAACAGCAAGTCCGGTCCCGACCGGCAGGACACCATCTACGGCGTGTTCAACACCGGCAAGACCGAGATCATCACCGCCACCAGGAACGACGTCAAAAAGGCGGCCGATCAGCCCGACGCCGCTGATAAGTTCAAGGTAGGCGATACTGAGTACACTTTGGCCACCCCCTCCTCCGGCGATATCCTGGTGGAGAAGAACTATGCCAGCAGCAGCCGGGTCCCGGCCTCCGGCGCCAACGCCGCCGCCCTGCTGGCCAGCGCCAAGAACGCCTTTGTGGCTCTGCGCCAGGAGCAGAATGGCGACACCATTAAGTTTGTCTGTGACAATGACGGTAAGATCGCCGCCGCCTATGTGGTGGAAACCAAGATCGCCGCCGTCACCGCCGTCAACAGCGCCAAGATCACTCTGAACAACGGCGTAGGTACCGTGACCATCGCCAACGGCGATGTGGAGGAGGGTCTGAAGAAGGGCGACGTGGTCACTGCCACCGTTCTCTACAAGGACGCCGCCAACAAGGATGACGCCTATGTCATCGTGAAGAAGGCCGAGAGCGTCACCGGCGAGGTCAACGGCTACAAGCTTGCCGAAAACGTGACCGTGGACGGCAAGGCGTACAAGATCCTGGAGAAGAGCCCCCTGCTCAGCCCCATCCCCGATGAGGACGATGTGATCACCAGCTTCAACACCGGCGATAACACCTACATTGGCGAGGATGTGACTCTCTACCTGGTCAACGGCTATGTGGGCGCCGCCGTCCAGAACTCCGAGGCTGCCAACAACTACTCCCTGGTCACCGAGGTCAAGGGCAGCTCCACCTCCGGCAGCACCTTTGACGCCCTGCAGCTGCAGGTCATGAGCGGCGAGGGTACGAAGAGCATCATCACCGTCAGCAAGGACAGCAAGGACGTCCGCCACAGCACCGGTGACGGCATCACCGCCGCTTTGGGCTCCGATCTGCCCAGCACCCTGCCCAGCGGCTACAAGAAGGTCATTGACAACGACGACTACCAGGTGGGCGATATCGTCACCTACACCATCAACAAGGACAACGAGGCCGAGGTCACTGTGGAGGGCAAGGTGGACTACACCACCAACGCCAAGTACAGCAGCGACGACACCAAGTTCAACAACACCGTGACCGCCGCCGACTGCGTGGTCTTTGTGCAGACTGAGGCCAAGGGCGACATGTCCGCCGCCAACAAGCTCCTGTTTGCCGGCGCCACCTACAAGGTCTTTAAGATCCGCGATCTGAAGGGCTTCAACAACACCGGCGCCGCCGCCACCAAGAACGGCGTGACCACCGTGACCAACCGGGATGGTAAGGTCATCGCCGCCTTTGCCAACATCGCCGGCGGCAAGGATCCCTCCGGCGCTACCACCAACACTGTCTACGGCATTGTCTCCGCCGCCAAGGGCCGTGTGATGGATTACTTTGCTCACGAGGTCCAGTCCAACGGGGAGACCTATATCGTCAACTCCAAGGACGAGCTGAGCAAGGGCTCTCTGGTGTTCTTCGACAAGACCAACGACGACAACTACGCCTCCGGTGACGTGAAGGTGGTCAACACCCTCTATCACAACGGTGGTATGTACGCCGGCGGCGTCTACACCAAGGAGCTGGACGGCAAGAAGGCGCTGACCTTCTACAAGGGCCTGACCGGTTCCAACGGCGATTTCGTGGGCGCCGGCCAGACCACCTATCAGCTGGACAGCGATGTGAAGATCATCTATGTGGATCAGGACAACGACACCTCTGACGGCGAGAGCGCTCTGGGCGCCTTTGACTCTGTCACCGGCCACATGAACGGCCTGATCGTCTACGAGAATACCAGCAACGATGTGAACACCTCCACCTGGTCCATCCTGGCCATCTATGTAGAGGTCTCCAACGAGTGCAACATCGTCAACAATACCGCCAAGACCCTGTACGGCACCAGCCTGAGCGCCGCCGCTGTGAAGGGTATGGGCGACGGCGTGTTCCGTCCCGCTGTCGGCACCACCTTCAGCAAAAACGCCACCACCGGCCTTCCCGGCAGCTATGCCGACGAGGACCTGGTCCTGGTCAACTTCACCACCCCCACCGGCGCTACCGGCGCCGGCACTGCCACCGTGACCTTCAAGAAGGGCAGCGACGTTGTCCACAGTGAGAGCACTTCCGTTGTGGCCAACACGGTGTACTGCTGCTATGTGGACACCGCCGCTTACGGCATGTCCGCCGCGGGCACCTACAGCTACACCGTGACTGTGGGCAGCACCCAGATCGCCAGCGGCAGCTTTACCAAATAATGGACCTCCTTCCGTCTTTACAAGGAGTCTGAACCAAGAGAGAGCCCCGGACCTAGTTGGTCCGGGGCTCTCCTTGTATATTAGGCTTCTCTATCTCTCCGCCGCCCGCTATCCCAGCCACCGGCAGGCCGCCGTGGCCGCCACTGAGCCGTCGGCCACGGCAGTGGTGAGCTGGCGCAGTTCCTTGGTCCGGCAATCCCCCGCCACAAATACCCCCGGGGTCCTGGTGCCACAGTCCTCCCCCGCCAGGAAATAGCCACCCCGGTCCAGCTCCGCCAAGGCGGAAAAGGGACCGTTGTCCGGCTCTTGGCCCACTTCAATGAAAAGGCCCTCTGCCGGGATCCTCCGGCCCTCTCCCCTTCCGTTCTCCACCGTAATGGCGGCAAGGCTCCCCTCGCCATGGAGGGCTGTGACCTTGCTCTCCAAGAAAAAGGTAATGTTTTCCTTCCCCCGGGCCGCCTGAAGGTAGGCGTCCTGGGCCCGGAAAGTATCCCGGCGGTGAATAAGGGCAACCGATCTGGCCACCCCGGCCAAAAACAGGGCCGACTGGAGTGCGCTGTCCCCGCCGCCTACCACAGCGGTGTCCCTGTCCTTAAAAAACGCCCCGTCACAGACCGCGCAGTAGCTGACGCCCCTCCCCACCAGTTCCTCCTCACGGTCCACCCCCAGCTTCCGGGGCTTGGCGCCGGTGGCCAAAATGAGAGCTCGGCCCTCAAATTCCTTTTTTCGGACCGTGAGGACAAACCGGTCCTCCTCCCGCCTGGCAGCAGTGACTAGGCCAAACCGGGTCTCGGCCCCCAAAGCCTTGGCCTGGGCGGACAGAGCGTCGGAATACTCCACCCCGCCAATGGCGGGGATCGCGGGGTAATTCTCCACCAGGTGGGACGCGGCGATCTGCCCTCCAAACCCGGTCCCCTCCAGTACCAGCACCGTCTTTCCGGCCCTTCTGGCATAGATGGCGGCGGTAAGCCCCGCGGGCCCTCCGCCTACCACAAGAATATCATACATCTCATAGCTCCCTCCCTATTGTTATTTACGTCCGTCCTCCAAGGAGTATCCCCCTTGAAGGACCGCTGCCGGCCCTGAGTCCTCATCCTCAAGAAACTCCGTCATCACATGCCGGTACCGTTTGGGCAGGTGGGCAGACTGACACTTGGGATTCAACCGGCCCTCAATGGCAATGGTCTGATAGTATTTTCTCCACATGGCCCGAAAGGTCTTCTCCGCTCTTCCGGCGTTCCCCATTTGAAAATCCTCCACGGGAATGATCCTCCACCGTCCCCGGTCGGAAAAAAAAGCCTCCCGATGGGTCCTGTCGTAAAGGACCAGCTTCTCCCCGGAAAATCGGGCGGCAAAGTGGGGCGCCAGAATGGGCAGGACCCGGTTTTTCGGCTCGATCTCCCCCACCAAAAAGGCTCCGTCCAGCTCAGAAAACCGCACAAACCCCTTCAAATGATCCTGCTCGGTAGCCAACTTTTGATAGGCCAGCATCACCCGCGCCATCACCGGGTCGCTCAGGTCCATGGCCGCCCGGTTCCCCTTTGTCATCCCCCGTTGGATCAGGGTAAAAAGGGCCATCTCCCGCTCCGGCAAACAGGTCAGAAACCCCCAGGCGATAAAATGCCGGAATCGGCCCGACGTCCGTTTGGCCAGGGCAGCATAGAGCCGGCGTGCCTTTTCCTCATTGGTGGCCAGCTCTCGCTCCTCCCACAGGGTGATCCCGTCGTCCGGAAGAAGAAACGCGGTCGGCTCTATTCCGTTTTCCAGCGCGTCCCATACACAGGTGAGAAACCCGGCAAAGCTGCCGTCATATCGGTATGCCGTCATCTTAACTCACATTCCCGTCAAAGAGAGTCATCTGCTGCCAGCCGGCCCCACCCAGCTCCGCCTGTTCCAGCCCGGCCAGCCTTCGGTAGACCCCCTCAGGGGAACAGCGCAGCCCGGGCAGCATCCGTCCCGAGCAGGTGATAAAATACTGGGCCCGCTTCATCACGATCCCCAGGCGCTTGAGTCCCTCAAAAGTGAGAGGGCCGCACCGCCGGGCCGTGACGATCCGCTGGGCTCCCCGCACCCCGATGCCGGGGACCCTCAGGATGGCCTCATAGTCCGCCCGGTTGACCTCCACCGGGAAAAATTCCGGATGTCGAAGCGCCCAGTCGCTTTTGGGATCCAGGGCGGCGTCAAAGTTGGGGTGGCTGTCGTCCAATATCTCCTGGGCGGTAAAGCCATAAAACCGCAAAAGCCAGTCCGCCTGATAAAGCCGGTGCTCCCGAAGAAGCGGGGGCTTGAAGTCCACCGGAGCGGGCAGGTTTTTGTGGCTCACCACAGGCATATAGGCAGAAAAAAACACTCTTTTTAAATGATACTTCTGATAGAGCCCCTGGGTCAAGGATAAAATATGATGGTCGCTCTCCGGCGTGGCCCCCACGATCATCTGGGTGGACTGCCCCGCCGGGGCAAAGCGGGGGGCATTGCGGTACAATTTCAATTCCGCTTTGGACTGTTCGCTGCCGTCCCGGATCTGGGCCATGGGGGTAAAAATGGCGCTTTTGGTCTTGTCGGGGGCCAACAGCTTCAGGGAGCTCTCCGAGGGAAGCTCGATGTTGACGCTCAACCGGTCGGCCAACAGCCCCAACTCATAGGTGAGCCCCGGATCGGCGCCGGGAATGGCCTTGGCGTGGATATAGCCGTTAAAGCGGTATTCCGTTCGCAGCAGGCGCAGGGTCTCGATCATTCGCTCCGTAGTGAAGTCAGGACTTTTCAGCACCGCCGAGGATAGAAAAAGCCCCTCAATATAGTTGCGCCGGTAAAACTGGATGGTCAGTTCAGCCAACTCCCGGGGGGTAAACGCCGTCCGGGGCACATCGTTGGACCGGCGGTTTACACAGTAGGCACAGTCATAGCAGCAATGGTTGGTATAAAGCACCTTCAAAAGGGACACACACCGCCCATCGGCGGAAAAGGTATGACAACACCCGGAGTTGGTGGCGGTTCCAATACCTCCCGGCTTCCCTCCCCGGACCACCCCGCTGGAGGTACAGGCGGCGTCATACTTGGCGGCGTCGGCCAGTATGGTCAGCTTTTCCATCACGTCCAACGCCTCTTTCCCCCTTTCTCAAGTCTCCGGTCAGGCCAGGACCTCCATCACCCGTTCCCATTTTTCCCGGTAATACCGCCGACTTTCCGGCGACAATTTCTCAAAGTTCCTTCTCCGTTTCTGCCGCATGAGCGCCTTTCCCTCATGAAGCCCCATGCCCTTCCACACGTAGGTCAGATAGAGCAGACTGGGCACACTGCCAAAATGGGAGATCGCGTCCGCGGCATCTCCACCCCGCCGGTATACGGAGCACCTCAGTCACACTCCACATCGGGATAGTCTGTCAGAAATTTCTCCGCAATATCCTCATAAAACTGCTTCCGCAGTACGCGGATCCGAACCGTTTTCATGTACACGCCCTTAGGTATCGAACATTTGTACCCCTAATTATAGCACATCCGTTCCCCGTGTCAAGCAAAACCTTACCCAACCCCCAAACTCTCCTCCCGCACCCCCATATCTTTTTTCCCTACAAAAAGGGGGCACGTTGTACCCAACACAACGTGGCCCCCAGCTTTTTCCCTTTTCACTCAAACGCTTCCCGCAGCGCCCCCACCGCCCCCGCCGCTCTCTCCTCCTCCAGTCCCGCAAACCCCAGAACCAGGGTCCCCGGCAAAGGATCCTCCCCTACGCAGTATTCCCCCAAACCCCGGACCCGGTATCCCGCCCGGGCCGCCCGGTCCACCAAGTCCTTCTCCTCCCGCCCCGGCAGGGTAAACAGCAGGTGGAGCCCCGCCTCTGCTCCTCTAATCTCCCCCCAGCCCTCCAGAGCGGCCCGGAGGGCGTCCCGCCGCCGGCGGTACAGTCCCCCCGCCCGCCGCAGATGTCGTCCGTAAGCCCCCGAGGTGAGGAACCGGCACAGGGCCTCCTGTTCAAACCGGGACACGGTGGCGCTGGCGTGGCTGAACTTTCTGTGATAGTCCTCCAGCAGCTCCGGGGGCAGGATCAGGTAGGCCACCCGAATGGAGGGGGCAATGGTCCGGCTAAAGGTGCCCACATAGATCACCCTCCCTCCCACATCCATCCCCTGCATGGCCGGGATGGGCCGGGAGGCATAGCGAAACTCCGCGTCATAGTCGTCCTCAATGAGATACCGGCCCTCCCTGGCGTAGGCCCACCGCAGCAGCTCCCCCCGCCGTCCCGCCGGGATGGTGTGCCCCAGGGGAAACTGATGGGAGGGGGTCACGTAGGCCACGTCCGCCCCGGATTCCTCCAGGTTCTGGATCACAGGCCCTTTGCTGTCCATTGCCGCCGGGACCCACCGCCGCCCCAGATTGTCCAGCAACCGCCGAAGGGAGCCATACCCCGGATCCTCCAGGGCAAAGACCGCCTGGGGCAGCAATTGGAGCAGGATCCACATGACCCCCTCCAGTCCCGCCGCCAGCACCACCTGTTCCGGGGCGCACACCACTCCCCGGTACTGATGGAGGAAATCGCTGAGGGCCCCCCGCAGTCCCCAGTCCCCCTGTCCCTCCCCCCGCTGGAGCAGACCTGGATTCTCATAGACCGCCTCCCGATTCAGCCGGGCCCAGGTGGAAAAGGGAAACACAGAGGTGTCCACCGCCGAAGTGGAAAAGCACTCGTCCAGCCGCTCCTCCCGCGGGGGAGGGGGGGATATGGGCTGGGAAAGAAGGGGGATATCGGCCAGGGCGGCGGCCACCCGGCAGCCGCTCCGGGGCCGGGACTCCAGATATCCCTCCGCCGTCAAAAGCCCGTAGGCTTTTTCCACCGTGGTAAGACTGATCCCCAAATGTCCCGCCAGGGCCCGCTTGGAGGGCAGCTTCTCCCCCTGCTTCAAGGCCCCGGAGCGTATCTGGGAAATGATATAGCGGTAAAGCTGATCATAGAGGGGGGTCTTTTCATGAAAGGCCGGGGTAAATTCCGTCATGGGATCCGCCTCCTTCTGGCCCCCTCCAGCCTGTTCCTTTTCTTACATGAAGGGGGGTCAGTTTTATGGTAGCAAATCGGGCGGGGACCGTCAAGTTCCCGTTGCAATTTCCCAGGAAATTGGGTATCATATCGTCGAAGCAAGTTCTCCATCTTCTTTGAGGTGATCCTTATGCGGCTTTTTGATTCTCACGCCCACTACTATGACGACGCCTTTGCCCCGGACCGGGACGCGGTGCTGTCCACCCTCCCCGGCAAGGGGGTAGAAGGGGTGGTCTGCCCCGGCTGCGACCTGGAGTCCTCCCGGCAGAGCATGGCCCTGGCGGAAAGCTGTCCCTTTCTCTGGTTTGCCGCCGGACTCCATCCGGAAAACCTGGAGGGGGCGGCCCTGACCGACCTGGAGGAGATCAAAAAAATGGCCGCCCACCCCAAATGTGTGGCTGTGGGGGAGATCGGCCTGGATCATTACTGGGTCAAGACCCCCGAGGACCGAGCCAGAGCCCAGGATTTTTTTGACGCCCAGCTCTCTCTGTCGGAGGAGCTGGACCTGCCCGCCATCGTCCACGACCGGGACGCTCACAGAGACACGATGGACATTGTGCGGGCCCACCCCAAGGCACGGGGGGTATTCCACTGCTGTGCCCTGTCCCCTGAGGACGCAAAAGCTATGGTGGAGCTCGGCTGGCACGTCTCCTTTACGGGCAATGTGACCTTTCCCAAGGCGAGAAGAGCCCTGGAGGTCATCGCCGACACCCCGCTCGAGCGCATCATGATCGAGACCGACGCCCCCTATATGGCCCCCGAGCCCTTTCGGGGCAAGCGCTGTGATTCCGGCTATGTCTACCGGGTGGCCGAGACCATCGCCCAGGTAAAGGGTATTTCCACCGAGCTGGCGGCGGAGGCCACCTTTCAGAATGCCGTAAGCTTTTTTAAGCTCCGCAAATAAGACCCGGGGAGAGCGGCCGCTCTCCCCGGGTCTTATTTGTATTTTCCTTATCGCTGGGCTGCCAGCTTGCCGGCCCGGCGTCCAAAGGTAACGCTCCGCCCGGCGGCGCAGCCTGCCAGCAGGTTGGGATAGCTGGTAGCAAAATAGCCGCCGGAACAGTCGCCGGCCACATAGAGGCCCTCGATAGGCTTGCCCTCGGTATCCACTGCATTCATGTTCTCATCGATCTTGATGCCGTCCATGGTATTGATCAGGTAGCCGCCGCTGAGGCGAATCCCCTCGAAGGGAGCCTTCCGAAGCTGGGAAAGCCGATAGGCCTCCTTTCCAAAGTCCTCATCCTTCTGCTGATCGAAAAGCTCGTTATAGCGGTCCACAGTGGCTTTGAACTGCTCCACGGGAAGGCCCAGCTTCTCCGCCAGTTCCTCGATGGTGTCGGCTTTCACCACGATACCCGCTTCCCGATAGGGGTTGGTAAAGAGCATCTCGTTAAGCTCCAAAGTGAACACAGGCTCGGCCCCGTTCTCATGGGGGAAGAGCCGGCTGCAACCGTGGGTGTCAAACCGTTTGATATCCTCCACGTAGTCGGCGTCCCACACCATGGCGTAGGTGTGGCCGGGAAGATTGAAGGCATCGTGGAGGATATGGTCATAGCAGCCGGACTCGTTGGTGAACCGCTTGCCGTCCAGGCCCACTTTCAGGAAAGGCTGGGAGCCCATCCAGAACAGCACGCCCTCCTCCTCGCAGCCCACCTGCGTGGGGGGGATCCCGCCCCGGTCAAAGAGCACGCTGGCGTGAACCTCGTCCATGGCGGCGCCAGCCCACAGGCAGGCCTTGATGCCGTCCCCCTTGCTGCCGGGGAAGGAGTAGTTGATATTGGTCATCTTTACCGTCTCGGGCTGAAGGGCCTTCATCATATCCATGTTGAGGCTGTAGCCGCCGGTGCAGACAATGATCCCCTTTCCGGCGTTATACCGGACATAGCCCTCGGCGGTCTTGGCGTAGACGCCAGTGACCTTTCCGCCGTCCTTGATCAGTTTCACAAGAGAAGTGTCGTAATGGATCTCCAGCCCCAAGCCCTCGGCATACTCCTTGATGACGTTGGAGGCCACACTGGACTCACCCTGAGTCTCGCTGCCTTGAACCGAATGGCCCACGTCATAGATGGGATGACGGACGTCGCGGGAGTGGTCGTCCACCTCATGGATAAAGTGGAGACCCTTCTCGCCCAGACGGTCCTCATACCAGTCCATGGTCTCGCCGGAATGCTCCGCCCAGACCTTGTAGAGCCGCTGGTCGCCATAGCCGTTGGATTGGCGGTACATCTCGGTAAACACGTCAAACTTGTCGGGGTTATCCTTGTGGGCGATCTGCTGACGGCTCCCCAGACCAGCCAGGGTATCCCGGATACCGGAACCGCCATAGTCCTTCCCAAATTTCTCAATGAGAATGGTCTTGGCCCCCTCCTCCACAGCGGCGGCGGCGGCAAACAGACCGGCGGTACCCGCACCGATGACCAGAACATCGGTATCGATGGTCTTGACCACTTCGCTGTCCTTGATCTCGGGAGCCTCGCCCAGCCAGTCGGCGGAACTCTGCCCAGGGTCATTGTTCTCCCCACGCAAAAGGTTCACATCAATGCCCTTGGCCTGGGCGATACAGTCCTCCAGCGCGGTCTTGGCGGCCTTGGAGGTGACCGTTGCCCCGGATACGCCGTCGATATCGATGCTCTGCTTATCCAGGATCTCCTGGGCCAGTTTCTCGCCGGTAGGGGCGCCCAGTCCAACGGTCTCCCCAGCGGTATCCACCGTGGCGGACAGGATCTTGCTTTCATCCACCTCAATGGTGACGGTGACGGCGCTCTCCATCCCCTGGGCGCTGGCAGTATATGTACCGGGGGTATAGACCTTCTCGGCCCCCGTTCCCTCAGCGGTAGGGGTGGGGGCGTCCTGCTTACAGCCCGCCAGCATCCCCAGGGCGGCGACGCCCGCGGCCCCGGCAGCCCCCTTCAGAAAATCCCGGCGGCTGAGCTGCTTCTTTTTTTCACTCATATCGTTTCCTCCTTACCCCTTATTTTCTTTGCGGCGGCAGGGGTTCCCGCTCTTTGTCAATATCATAACAGCTTTACTTTTTACTGAAAAGGAGATATAATTTGTCTATATCCGCAGGTTAAGCCTGCGTTTTAGGGGGAGGAGCCATGGATATTACCCAGCTTCGGTATTTCCTGAAAACGGCGGAGACCTTAAACTACACCCGGGCGGCGGAGAGCCTGTTCATCACCCGGCAATCCCTGCGGCAGGCCATAGCCGCCATAGAGCGGGAGCTGGGAGTTCCCCTGTTCCACAATGAGCGCAACCACCTGTCTCTCACCGAGTGCGGGACCTACCTGGCCCTGTCCGGGGGGAAGCTGGTCCGGGAGTTTGACCGGGTGTGGGGGGAGGTCCGGGAGCTGGCTCAGCGGGAGACCCGGATCCGGGTGGCCTTTGCGGAGAGCCTGTTTCCCTTTTTGCTGCCCGATATGGAGGGGATCTTCCACCGCTTCCGGACGCAGTTTCCCCATATCGTTCTGGAGACGGTCCGGCGGAATATGGACCAGGTGATCCGGGAGGTGGAAACCGGGGAGGCGGACTGCGGCTGTATTCTCCAGATGCCCCGCCGGAGGCCGGGGTGCTCCCAGTGGATTCTGAAACGGTTTCCGGCGGTCTTAGACTTTGGGGAGGGCTTTCCCCTGTTTGACCGGCCGGAAAAGGAGCTGAGCCTGGAGATAAAGGAGCTGGCGGGGCTTTCCTGTGTGGGGATGGGGAGCCCTGAGGAGTTTATCGAGCCCCTGTGGCGGGATTGTGGGGAGAGGGGGATAAAGCTGGACTACCGGATGGTCCCCAACGCCATCGACGCCTTCTACCAGATCCAGAACGGGCTGGCGGCGGGTTTCGACATTCTGATGGAGGGGGAGCTGGGTTCCCGGCCCATCCGTTCAGCCCTGCTGTCCGGATATGAAATGGAACTGGTCCTGCTCTACCCGGAACAGGGGGCCGGAAGGGTGGGGACGGAGCTATTCTGTTCTTTTTTGAGCCAGGAGCTGGAGACCTATTTTCAGAAGAGAGGATAGAGAGCGGCCCCTTTCAGGGGACGCTTTACAGCAATGTGCACAAAAATATAGGGAGGAAATCGCAATATGTTACAATGGACAGAGGGAGGAATGGATGGTATAATAAAGAACAGAAATAAGGACTGTCACTCCTCGGGAGGCATTACCTTGTCGCATTGCTTTGCGTCGGTATGCTCTTGAGGTGTTTTTTTATCCGCTGGGGGTGAGGGGTTGCGGGCGGTAAAAAAGATCAACAATAATTTCGCCCTGTGCCTGGACAGCAACGGGGTGGAGATGATCGCCTATGGCAGGGGCATCGGCTTTGGGCAGTTTCCCTGCGAGGTGGACTTGGAGAAGCTGGACGCCACCTATTACCATGTGGATCCCCAACTCATCTCCATGATCGCCGAGATGGACGACAGGGTGTTCCGCATCGCCCAGGAGGTGATCCGGTATGCCCAGAAGATCTCGGGCAAGCCCATCCCCAGCAACTTCGCCTTCTCCCTCACCGACCACATCCAGTTCGCCATTGAACGGCAGAGGAAGAATATCCAAGTGAAGATGCCTTTTGCCTACGAGATCGAGAATCTTTATGAGACGGAGTTCCGGATCGGCACATACACCCTCAGGCGGCTGAAGGAGGAATTGAAGGTCTACCTCCCCAAGGAGGAGGCTACGGGCATTGCCCTTCACTTTATCAACAACTACCAGCAGTATACCGCCGAGACCGCCACCACCGAGTTTGAAGAGCTATTGGAGCAGGTGCTGAGGATCCTGGAGGAGAGGCAGGGGCTGACCATCGACCGGGAAAGCTATGACTGCTACCGGTTTTCCATGCATCTGCGGTACTTTATGAAGCGGGCCGGGGAGGCCGCCCTCTATACCGGAGGCGGAGAGGATGAGCTCTATGAGCATATGAAGGCGGACTACCCGGATATTTACGGGACGATGGCCGCCGTACAGGGATATTTGGAAAAGGCATTGGATATTCAATGCTCCACCGAGGAGCAGCTTTACCTCATGATCCACATCAACCGGCTGTGTGCCAAAGAGGACTGTCACCGCCAGTAAAGGCGGGCATAACCTCCCACACGGGACGGGCGTACAGGAATGCTGTGCGCTGTCTTGTTGGGAGGTTTTTTGTTGGTATTTTTTCCGGGGAACGCGCGCTCCGGGGGAGATAAATGATTGTTTTGAGAGGAGAATTTGGAATGGCAAAGAATTATGATGAATTGGCTACCCGTGTGGTGGAACTGGTGGGAGGGAAAAACAATATTTTCGACCTGACCCACTGTGTCACCCGGCTGCGCTTTAATTTGAAAGACCGTGGTCTTGCGGAGATGGAAGAGATCAAGAAGCTCTCCGGCGTCCTTGGGGCCCAATGGTCCGGGGACCAGCTGCAGGTCATCATCGGTCAGGCTGTGGCTGACGTATACGACGCGGTGTGCAAAAAGACGGGATTTGCCAAGCAGTCCGCAGTGGATGAGAATCTGGACGCAGGTGGCTCCAAGGGGCCCGGTGGTGTGAAGGGCGTGGTGAACGCCATCTTCGATGGAATATCCGGCTCCCTGGCCCCCGTGATCCCCGCCCTCATTGGCTGCGGTATGCTGAAGGTCATTCTGATCTTTTTGGATATGCTCCATGTTCCGGCTGACAACGCGACCTATCAGCTGCTGAGCTTTGCCGGTGACGCCGGATTCTATTTCCTGCCCATCCTGATCGGCGCCTTTGCCGCCAAGAAATTTGGGGCCAACATGACCCTGGGCATGGTCATTGGCGGACTGATGATCTATCCCAGCTTTGTTGCTGGGGTTGGGGCTGGCACCGCCTATAACTTCCTGGGAATTCCCGTATATGGAGCCTCCTACACCAGCACGGTCTTCCCCATCATTCTGGCCTGCGCGGTGATGGCCCCCATCGAAAAATTTATCGCCAAGCACTCCCCTGAGATCCTGCGTTCGGTGCTGGAGCCCCTTCTGACCATCATTATCATGATCCCTGTGACCCTGTGCGCCGTGGGACCTGTGGGCTCCTTCCTGGGCCAGTATCTCAGCGCCGGTGTTCTCTGGCTCTACAACGCCATCGGCTTCGTGGGCGTAGCGCTGCTGGCTGCCGTAATGCCCTTTGTGGTCATGACCGGAATGCACGGCGCGTTTGTGCCCTATCTGATGCAGATGCTCACCGCCGAGCCTTACATGGAGCCTATTTTCTTCCCCGCCCTTGTGATCTCCAACATCAACCAGGGCATTGCCGCCCTGGCCGTGGCCGTAAAGACCAAGGACAAGGAGGTGAAGTCCACAGGACTTTCTGTGGGCGTGACTGCCGTGATCGCCGGCGTGACCGAGCCTGCCATGTACGGTATCAACATGAAGTACCGCACCCCCATGTACGGGGCCATGATCGGCTCCGCCGTGGGCGGATGTGTAGCCGGACTGCTCAAAGCAGCCATCCACGCCTTTGCGGGCGCTTCCTCTGTAATCGCGCTGCCTCTGTTTGCCAGTGCGGAGCAGCCCAGTAACCTGCTCTTCATGACGCTGGCTGTGGCTGTTGGCGCTGTGGTCACCTTCGTCGCCACCTGGGTCCTCTATAAGGACGAAAAGAAGTGAGGAGGCCGTTATGGCATTTCAAAAGGATTTCTTATGGGGCGGCGCCACTGCCGCCAACCAGTTTGAGGGGGGCTGGGATCAGGGCGGGAAAGGGCCGAGCTGCTCCGACTTTATGACCAGTGGGACCCACACCTCCCCCCGGCAGATCACGGCGGAGCTTGTGCCCGGCACCTATTACCCCAGCCACACCGCCAGCGATTTTTTCCACCATTATGAGGAAGATATTGCCCTGATGAAAGAGATGGGGTTCAAGGTGTTCCGTATGTCCATCGCATGGACCCGGATCTATCCCACCGGAGTGGAAACGGACCCCAACGAGGAGGGGCTGGCCTTCTATGACCGGGTATTTGACGCCCTTTTGGCTGCCGGCATTCAGCCGCTGGTCACCATCAGCCATTATGAATTGCCGATCCATCTGGTAAGACGGTATAACGGGTGGGCCAGCCATGAGCTCATCGAGCTTTATGAACGGTTTTGCCATACCATTTTTGAGCGGTACAAGGATAAGGTCCGCTACTGGCTGACCTTCAACGAGATCAACTGTGGAATGTTGCCCTTGGGGAACTACACAAGCCTCGGTATCCTCAATGAGGGAACGGAGGATTTCACCCATCAGGTGGATGATCCCGCCCTTCGTTTTCAGGCTCTCCACCATCAGTTTGTGGCTTCGGCTAAGGTGGTAAAATATGCCCATGAGCGATACCCCCAGTTCAAGATGGGGTGTATGATCGCCCTGATGCCCTCCTATGCATACAGCTGCAATCCCAAGGACCAACTGGAGGACCAGTGGAACTGGCAGGAGATGAATTTTTACTGTGGGGATGTGCAGGTCCGAGGGGAGTATCCCCACTATGCCAAACGGCTATGGGAAAAATATGGGGTTTCCCTGAAGCTCCAGTCGGGGGAGCGGGATATATTACGGGAGGGGACGGTGGACTTTTATTCCCTCAGCTATTATCAGACCATCTGCGTCTCCACGGACCCGACCCTGGAAAACACCAGCGGGAATCTGCTGGGAGGCGCAAAAAATCCTTATCTGGAGGCCAGCGATTGGGGCTGGCATATTGACCCGGAGGGGCTGCGTTTTACTCTGAATGAACTCTATGGACGCTACGGAATCCCTTTGATGGTGGTTGAGAATGGCCTGGGCGCCTATGACAAGCTGGAGGACGAAGCTGTCCATGACCCCTATCGGGTGGACTATCTGCGCCGCCACATCGAGGCCATGAAGGCGGCGGTGGAGATCGACGGAGTGGAATTGATGGGATACACCCCTTGGGGCTGTATCGATCTGGTCAGCGCTTCCACCGGAGAGATGCGGAAGCGGTACGGGTTCATCTATGTGGACCGGGACGATGAGGGCCACGGGACCTTTGAGCGCTACCGGAAGGACAGCTTTTACTGGTACAAAAAGGTCATCGCCTCCAACGGGGAGGACCTGGAAGACTAAAAACAGCGGAGCGGGAATTTCCCGCTCCGCTGTTTTTCATCTTTCACTTATTCGTCCCAGTCGGCGTAGTCGTCGTACTCCGAGGGATACTGGCAGCATTTCAGGCCCAGGGCCTTGCCAATGCCGTGGACGCACTCGGTGATCTTGTCCCAGTAGGCGATGACGCAGCAGACGGCCGCCGCCGCGGCCAGACAAGTGGCGACGATCTTCAGTACAAAACGGGCGATCTTCATGGTCCCGTTGCCCCCCTTTCACATGGTTATCCTTAGTTTACACGATTTCAATGGAAATTACAATTGTTTTCCGCCACTTTTTCCCTTGTAATTTCGGCCAAAATAGAATACAATAGGGTCAATAGAATGGAAGAAAATGCTTTGTGTTCGGAAAGGAAGGTTTTCCATATGAAGCTGCAAACGGAAAAAGGAACCATCACCATCAGCAGCGACGTCTTCAGCAATATTACCGGCGCCGCCGCCACCAACTGCTACGGTGTGAAGGGTATGGCCATTCGCTCTACCACGGACGGCCTTGTTCACCTGCTTCGCCGGGAATCCATGTCCAAGGGAGTCAAGGTCACCTACCATGAGGACGGGTCCATCTCGCTGGAACTCCACATCATTGTGGACAACGGGGTAAACCTGATGGCGGTAAGCCGGTCTATTATGAGCGAAGTGAAATATAACGTCAGCCGGGCCACCGGCGTGGAGGTCCGCAATGTAGACGTATTTGTGGACTTCATGGTCATCGGCTGAGGAGGAGGGACGACACCATGATTACAACTATCGATGGGGCCCTGTTTGCCCGCATGATCGTCCACGGCTCGGCCTGTATCAACGCCCGGAAGCAGGAGATCAACGAGCTCAATGTCTTCCCCGTCCCCGACGGGGATACAGGCACCAATATGTCCATGACCATGGGCGCCGCCGCTGAGGAGATGGGAAAAAAAGCCCACTCCGCCGTCGGCGTCGCCGCAAACGCTACGGCCAACGCCCTGCTGCGGGGCGCTCGGGGCAATTCCGGGGTCATTCTCTCCCTCCTTTTCCGGGGGTTTGCCAAAGCGGTAAAAGAGAAGGAGACCATTGACGGTCGGGATTTTGCCATCGCGCTCGACTTTGGCGTGGCTGCCGCCTACAAGGCCGTGATGAAGCCTGCCGAGGGCACCATTCTCACCGTCTCCCGCATGACGGCCGCCGCCGCGGCCGCCGCGGCCCGGGAGGACAGCGGCGTGGAGTATGTTCTGGAAAAGGCCCTGCAGGAGGGTCTTGTGGCCCTGGAGCACACCACAGAGCAAAACCCGGTCCTGAAGAAGGCCGGAGTGGTGGACTCGGGCGGAAAGGGCTTTTTGGTCATTCTTCAGGGAATGCTGGACGAGATACAGGAAAAGCCTATGCCCGAGGGCGCCGTGGTTCCCACGGCCAAGAAGAAGTCCGGCGCCGACTTTGCCACCCTTGGGGACGAGGACATCACCTTTACCTATGACACGGTCTTCATTGTCCGTAAGGAGAAGGAGAACGTGAATCTGGAGCCCTTCCGCGCCTACCTTAACAGCATTGGTGATAGTTTGGTCATCGGGGAGAGCGACGAGGAGTTCAAGGTCCATGTCCACACCGACACCCCGGGAGCGGCCCTCACCGAGAGCGCCAAGTACGGCATTCTGGAGCTGGCGAAGATCGAAAACATGCGCACCCAGGCCGAGGATCTGGCTGCCGGAAAGCACGTTCAGTCCACCGACGACCTGGACGAGGTGGAGGAGCAGCTGGAAAACTCGCAGCCGGTCATTGCCGCGCCGGAAAAGAGATACGGTATGGTGGCTGTCGCCGCCGGCCAGGGACTGGCCGCCGTCTTCAAGGACCTGGGGGTGGATGGAGTCATCAGCGGAGGGCAGACCATGAACCCCTCCACCGAGGATATCCTGCGGCAGATCAACGCCACCCCCGCCGAGGTGGTCTTTGTGCTCCCCAACAACAAAAACATTATTATGGCTGCCGAGCAGTGCAAGGGCCTTGCCGAGGGCAAGGAGGTGGTGGTGATCCCCAGCAAGACGGTGCCCCAGGGCATTGCCACACTGCTGGTCATGGATCCGGACGCCGATGTGGAGACCAATATGGCCGCTATGACCGAGGCCATGAGCGGCGTGTCCACCGCCGAGGTGACCTACGCCGCCCGGGACAGTGATTTTGGGGGCTTTGCCATCAAACACGGGGACCACATGGCCCTCCTCAACGGTCAGCTTTTCGACACCCAGAAGAACCAGGAGAAACTGTTGAAAAAGCTAGCCAAGGAGGACACCTTCCAAAACGCCGAATTTATCAACATCTACTACGGCGAGGACGTGAAGGAGTCCGACGCGGAGAAGACCTTAAAGCTCTTCACCGCCGCCTGTCCCAAGGCGGAGATCACCATGCTCGCCGGAGGACAGCCGGTGTATTACTACATGATCTCGGCGGAGTGATCCCCAAAAGGCTTCCCCTTTCGGGGAAGCCTTTTTAATTAGGATAAGGAGATATGAAATGTTAGGCATCATTGACGTGGGCGGCGGGATGCGGGGCTCCTTCACCGCCGGGATCTACGACTATTTTAACGATCAGGGCATCCAGCCCTTTGACTACCTCATCGGAGTATCGGCAGGCAGCGGAAACATGGTCACCTACCTGGCCCGGCAGCGGGGAAGAAACCTGCGCTTTTATCTGGATTACGCTTTCCGCCGGGAGTATATGTCCATGCACAATATGCTCCGCACCGGATCCTATATCAACCTGGACTACCCCTATACCTTTCTCTCCGGTCCCGGCGGAGAGGATCCGGTGGACCTGGACGCCTTTAATCAAAGCTCCGCCCGCTATGAGCTGGTGGTCACCGACGCTTTGACGGGAGAGGCGGTGTACTATGACAAGGAGGAGCTGCGGGACGGGAATTTTGACCCGATCAAAGCCTCCTGCTGCGTGCCCGGAGCCTGCCGGCCTTATCCCCTGAAAGACCGGCTGGGCTTTGACGGGGGCATAGCCGACCCGGTGCCCTACAAACGGGCAATGGAGCAGGGCTGTGACAGGTTGGTGGTCCTGCTGACAAGGCCGGTGGAGTATCTGAGGCCCCTGCTGGACCACCGGGAGGTGATGGAGAAGGCCATGAGCCGTTGGCCCCTGGCCTACGCCGCCCTTCTCCGCCGCAGCGTCCGGTACAACCTGGATATTGAGGCGATAAAGGAACTGGAGAAAGCGGGCACGGCCCTGTTGGTAGGCCCCTCGGACATTGGCGGCATGGGGACCCTCACCAAGGACAAGGAGGCCGTAGAACGGCTCTACCACATGGGATATGCCCAGGGGCCGCGGATCCTGGAGTTTGTAAACCCGTAGCGGCACACACCGTGCGCCCCTACTTGACTTTATGGGGGCCTTGACGTAAAATAAACCCAACTTTCACCAAAAAGGACGGAGAGACATATGGCGCAGGACAATAAGAAGCAGGTAGAGCAGATCACCGATATGGAGGCCGACTTTGCCCAGTGGTACACCGACGTGTGCCGGAAGGCGGAGCTCATCGACTACACCAGTATGAAGGGTATGTTTATCCTTCGGCCCTACGGATACGCTCTCTGGGAAAACATCCAGGCCATTCTGGACAAAGAATTTAAGGAGACCGGACATGAGAATGTCTATCTCCCCATGCTGATCCCCGAATCCCTTCTGCAAAAGGAGAAGGACCACGTGGAGGGCTTTGCCCCTGAGTGCGCCTGGGTCACCCAGGGAGGCAGTGAAAAGCTGGAGGAAAAGCTGTGCATTCGGCCCACCTCTGAAACCTTGTTCTGTGACCACTATTCCCACATCATCCACTCCCACCGGGATCTTCCCAAGCTTTACAACCAGTGGACCAGCGTGCTGCGCTGGGAGAAGACTTCCCGCCCCTTCCTCCGCCACCGGGAGTTTTTGTGGCAGGAGGGTCACACCATGCACGCCACCGCCGAGGAGGCCATCGAGGAGACCGAGCGGATGTTCAACATCTACGCCAACTTCTACGAGAATGTGCTGGCTATCCCGGTGGTGAAGGGGAAAAAGACCGACAAGGAGAAATTCTCCGGGGCGGAGGCTACCTACACTGTAGAGTGCATGATGCACGACCGCAAAGCCCTTCAGGGCGGAACCTCCCATTATTTTGGGGACGGCTTCGCCAGAGCTTTCGACATCACCTTTACCGGCAAGGATAACCAGCTCCACCACCCCTTCCAGACCTCCTGGGGCGTATCCACCCGGATGATCGCCGGCATCATCATGGTCCACGGAGACAACCGGGGCCTGGTGTTGCCCCCCCGTATCGCCCCCACCCAGGTCATGGTCATCCCTGTAGCCCAGCACAAGGAGGGGGTCCTGGAGGCCAATCGGGCCGTGATGGACCGGCTGAAGTCCGCGGGCTTCCGGGTAAAAATGGACGACAGCGACAACTCTCCCGGCTGGAAGTTCGCCGAGTATGAGATGAAGGGGGTCCCCCTCCGGCTGGAGCTGGGACCCAAGGATATGGAGCAGGGGCAGTGCGTGCTGGTCCGCCGGGACTCCGGGGAAAAGGTCTTTGTATCTCTGGACAAGATCGAGCAGACGGTGGGCGAAATGCTGGACGAGATCCACAACGGTCTCTACGCCAGGGCCAAAAAGAATCTGGAGGAGCACACCTTCCCCGCCTTTTCCCTGGAGGAGGCCAAGGCTACCCAGGCCGAAAAGGGCGGCTTCATCAAGACCATGTGGTGCGGGGAGCTGGAGTGCGAGCTGAAGATGAAGGAGGAGGCGGGCATGTCTTCCCGCTGCATCCCTCTGGAGCAAGAGCATCTGGCCGACGTCTGCGCCATCTGCGGCAAACCTGCCAAGCACATGATCTACTGGGGTGTGGCATACTAATCTTTAACAGGGACAGAGAAAGGGAAGCCTCCACGGAGGCTTCCCTTTTTGTTGGAAGGAAGCGGGAAACATTTTGTCTCTCGGGCGCCTCCTCCCTGCCGTCCTCAAGCCATGTCTACCAAAAGTCTACCAAAATGAGCCTCAAAGCCCTTCTGCCCCAGCGGATCGCAGATTTCGAGCTTTTTCGAGTCTACCGCAACGTCTACCAAAGTCACTTTTAGCGCCGGAAATTGGGGATTTCCGGCCTCTTTTTGGCCATTTTTCCTCCTTTTTTCGTTTCTTCAGGGGAGTCACACTTCACTCACAAAACCAATGAAACCGCTGGGGCCCAATGGCTCTGTGGCTTTTTGGAAAAAAGTGGGAGATCTGTCGGACACTCTTAAGCCGAAAATAAAAAGGAGGAAACAATCCATGAACAACCTCAAGCGCGTTCTGAGCCTGGCCCTGTCCGGCATCATGCTGGTTGGCATGATGGCTGTGGGCGCCAGCGCCGCGGAGTTCTCGGATGCTGACGAGATCGTCAACTCCGAGGCCGTGGGAAGCATGGTTGCCCTGAACATCATCAAGGGCAACGACGATGGCACCTTTGCCCCCGACCGGGTCGTGACCCGTGCGGAGATGGCCAAGATGATCTCTGTCGCCCTCAACGGCGGCAAGGAGTTCAACTTTGGCACCAAGGTGACTCCCACCTACACCGATATCAAGGGTCACTGGGCTGAGAGCTACATCGAGTACTGCGCCAGCCTGAAGATCATCTCCGGCCGGGGCGACGGCACCTTTGATCCCGCCGGCACCGTGACCGGCACCGAGGCCGCCAAGATGATGCTGACCGCCCTGGGCTTCGAGGCCGAGATCTACAAGTTCGTCGGCGCCGACTGGGCCATCAACACCAACCGTGAGGCCAGCTCCGCCGGCCTGTATGACGGCCTGGATATCGACCCCAGCGAGGGCATGAGCCGCGACAACGCCGCCCAGCTGATCTGGAACGGCGTGCAGGCCAAGACCCTGACCAAGACCCCCACCCAGTCCATCACCACCGGCGAGATCACCTTCACTTACAACCTGAATGGTCCCTCCATTCTGGCTGACAAGTACGGCGCCCTGGTCTGGATCGGCACCTTCACCGGCAACCATGACACCGGCAGCGGCGCCGGCAAGGGTGAGGTCACCATCAACGGCAAGCTGGATACCGACAACGCCGAAAAGGTCCCCACTGACGCTCATCTGCCCTCCGACCTGGACATCTCCAACATCGGCGAGGAAGTCAAGGTCATCTTCAAGGACGGCGTGAACAGCAAGGACAGCAAGCCCAGCAAGCACGACACCATCTACGGTGTGTACAACACCGGCAAGACCGTTGTTTACAACACCACCCTGGGCGCCATCAAGGACGGCGACGACGCCAAGGGCAAGATCAAGTTTGACGACACTTCCTATGACGTGGCTGCCGGCGACGGCACCTCCGGCAAGGACGCCAAGTTTGTCATCACGACCAACTACGGCGCCGAGAAGACTGTTGAGTATACCACTCCCGCCGCTGCCGCCGCTGCTGTGGAGGCCCTGGAGGCCGCCAAGAACGGCGACACCGTGAAATTCGTCACCAACGTGGACGGCAAGATCTGCAAGGCTTATGTCGTGAAGTCCGATATCGCTGTGGTCCTCTCCAAGAATGCGGAGAAGATCACTCTGAACAACGGCTACGGCGCCATCAAGATCGCCGACAACAACGTCTATGAGGACGTGAAGAAGGACGACGTGGTCGTCGCCACCCGGATCTACAATTCCGACGCCGAGGACGGCTATCCACGCTATCCTTCTTCAGGGTCAGGATGGTCTTCACGCCGTCAGAACCCAGAACCTGGATTTTCACGCCATTCAGAACATCGCCCACAGTGCCATCGCCAGCGGTCACGCTGGTGACCAGGGAGTAGTTGCTCAGGCCCTCGGAGACCTGCACGGCAGCGCCAACATAGCCGTTGACCAGGTACAGGTCGAATTCCTCGCCGATGTGCTTCTTCTCGATCTGAGAAACAGCGTCATCCTTCAGCTCAGCCATGGAAGCCTTGCCGTAAACAGTGTAGGAGGTGCCGTCCACAGTGATGGACTCGGTGCTGATCTCCTTGCTCTTATCCTTGGAGTCGACCACGGCCTTGTAGGCGCTGATGGTGCCGTTGACGACCTCGGCCTTCTCCACGGTGTAGAAGCCCTCGCCTGCCTTAGTCTTGTAGAGATGGGTGACCACAACGATGTCGTTCTTGGCCACATCCTCATAAACATCGTTGTCCGCCAGCTTGATGGTGCCCAGGCCATCGCTCAGGGTGATCTGGGTGCTATTCTTGGCAGTCACCTTGGCCAGCTTGCTCTCGGTGATATAGACCTTGGTCACCTTGCCATCGTCCAGCAGCAGCTTGATGGCATCGCCGCTGGCACCGTTCAGGCCGCCATCCTTTTCGTCCTTCAGAGCCTTGGTCAGGTCACTGTTCTCCTTGTCGGAACCCTTGAGCTCGGCGCCGGAGAAGTCGGCGCCCTTGCTGGTGTCAACATAGTTGGTGTACACATTGACAGTATCGCCCAGGGCGTACTTGGTGTCACCGATCTTGATCTTGGCCTCGTCAGCTTTGTTGTCCTTCACGTTGCCACGGGTGGTGTGGACGACCTGAGTGTTTCCGGTGACGAACACACCGAAGATGGTGTCGTTCTTGTCAGGACGACCGTTGTACATGCTCTTCTTGCCATCCTTGAAGATGACCTTCACTTCCTCGCCGATGAAGGAGATGTCCAGATCGGAGGGGATGTAGTAGGGAGTAGAAGTGTCCTTCTTGCTCTCCTCGTCATAGTAGAAGCGGGTCACAACGATCTGGCCGGCCTCGGCGGAGTCGTTGGTCTTGTCGTTTCCGGTGAAGGTGCCGATCATGATCTCGGCGTCATAACGCTCCTTGAGCATCATCTGGCCGCTGCCGTAGCTCCAGGTCACCTCACCAGTGCTGGTGTTGGTGCTGGGGGTCACCCGGCGGGTGGTGTTCTGCAGGCCGTTCCAGATCAGCTGGGCAGCCACGTCACGGCTGGCAGGAGTGGCCATGACCACGCCGGACAGCTCATCGTAGAGGGAGGGATCGGCCTTACGGGCCAGCTCATCGGTACGGACAGCCCAGGCGGCGCCGGTCAGACGGTAAGCAGTGGCATCGTAGCCCAGGGCGGTCAGGACCATCTTGGTGGCCTCCAGACCGGTCACATTGGCGCCGGGATCGAAAGTGCCATCGCCGCGGCCGCTGATGATACCCAGATCATAGCAGTACTCGATGTAGCTCTCGGCCCAGTGGCCCTTGATGTCGGTAAAGCTGGGGGTACCCTTTACGCCGGTGTTGGCGTCGGTGCCGCCGTTCATAGCAACAGCGATCATCTTGGCCATCTCGGCACGGGTCACGTCCCCGGTGGGATCGAAGTGGCTGCCGTCATCCTTGCCGTTGATGACATTGAGGGCAACCAGAATGTTGACGGCATCGTTGTGCACGATTTCATCGGCATCAACGAAGTCCGCCGCGCTGGCGCCAATCGCCATCATACCAACGAGCATGATGCCGGACAGAGCCAGGCTCAGAACGCGCTTGAGGTTGTTCATGTGCTTTTTCCTCCTTTTTATTTTGGACGTGGGGTAGACAGTGTCGTTTCTTGGGGGATCTTGAAACCCGGAAAGCCTTGTGGCCCAGAGGGTCCGATTCCCAAAAAGCAAAGTGTGACTCCCCTGATAAGGCGAAAAAAAGGAGAAAAGGATATAAAAAGAGCCGGGAAAGGGCTCCTTTTCCGGCTCAAAGGTGAAGCTGGTAGACATGGTGGTAGACTCGAAAAGTATCGAAGTTTGGAACCCGCTGGTGCAGAATGGGTCCCGGGGGTATTTTGGTAGACATTTGGTAGACGCATTCTAAAGAAAGATTTCCCGCCCTGCCAATAGGCGACAGGGCGGGAAGCGATTACGTTCTCTCCAAAAAGTACCCCATGGCCGCCTCGTAACCGTATAGGCCCAGGCCGCAGATCTGGCCCACACAGGCAGGGGCGGTGACGCTTTTGTGGCGGAATTCCTCCCGCTGGTGAACGTTGGAAATGTGGACCTCCACACAGGGCACGTCCACCGCTTTCAGGGCGTCCAGGATGGCGATGGAATAGTGGGTGTAGGCTCCGGGGTTCAGGACAATGGCGTCGTAGACCCCGTCGGCGGCATGGATGGCGTCAATGATGGCCCCCTCATGGTTGGTCTGGAAGCACTCCGCCGTGCTGGCGTGGGCGGCGGCATAGGCCTTCAGCCTTTGACAGAGGACCTCATAGCCGTCCTTTCCATAGATATCCGGCTCCCGCTTGCCCAGCAGGTTCAGGTTGGGCCCGTTGATGATAAGAAATCTCATATTACTCCACTCCCTCCAGGACCCTCGCCGCCGTAGAGACGGGAGAGGTAAAATCGGTAACGGTCAGATCGGCCCAGCGTTGATAGACCTCCCGCCGCTGGGCGGCTTTGGTCAGGAACGCCTCCCGCCCCTCCCGGGCCAGCGGGCGGCCGGTCATGTCCTCCCGGTCAAAGATATCCCCCGCTTCCCGGTCCAGCCAGACCACCACGCCGCTCTCCTTTAAGGCGGCCATGGCGTTCTCCCGGAGGGGGAGCCCGCCGCCGCAGGCAATGATAAGATCCTGCCGCAGAGAGAGAGCCTGGGCCACCCCGGCCTCCAGGGAACGGAAATAGGCCTCTCCCATGGTCTCAAAGATCTCCGGGATGGTCATGCCCTCCTGCCGCTCAATAAATCGGTCGGTATCCACCATAGTCCGCTTCAGCCGGGAGGAGAGGAGTCCCCCCACCGTAGTTTTTCCGCAGCCCATCATACCGATCAGCACAATATTTTTCATCCCTCATACCCCTTAAAGTTTCCTAAGACACGGATATCCGCCGAAAGCTGGCTCAACTCATGAAGGGCTCCCTCCATGCCGGGGGCGGTCAGGTCCCCGGTGAATTCCACAAAGAAGCGGTATTCCCAATTCCGGTCCGGGATGGGCCGGGATTCCAGCTTTACCATGTTGAGACCGTGGACGGCAAAAACCGTCAGGATCTCATGGAGCGAACCGGTCTGGTGAGGCAGGGTGAACACGGCGGCGATCTTGTCCCGGCCCTCCCTCAGCTCCAGCCGGGGCGAGACCACCACAAACCGGGTAAAGTTGGCGGAGTTGTGATTGATCGGACAGGCCAAGACCTCCAGCCCATAGAGCTCGGCCGCCCGTCGGGAGCAAATGGCGGCTGCGGTCCGGTCGCCAGACTCCCTTACCTGTTTGGCCGAACCCGCCGTATCCAGGGCGGGGATCCGATCCCAGGCGGGGTGTTCATCCAGGAATTTGTCACACTGCATAAGCCCCTGCTCATGGGAGTAGACCGTCTCAATGTCCTCCATGGACACCCCGGGGAGGGCGGCCAGGCAGTGCTCCACCTTCACCTGCCACTCCCCCACAAGGGAAAAGTCATACTGGGCCAAGAGGTCGTAGACCTGCCGAATGGAGCCGGTGGAGGAGTTCTCGATGGGGAGCATCGCATAGTCCGCCGTCCCCTCTGCCAGAGCCCGAAACACATCGTTGAACCAGGGAAGTCCCCGGGAGTGGACAGCCTCTCCAAAAAATCCGGCGGCGGCCTCCTCCGAATAGGCCCCCGGCTCTCCCTGGTAGGCCACACGGGGGTTTTCCACCGCATCCCGCCGCCATTCGTAGCTTTTGAGCCACTGGGCAAAGCCCGGATCCTCCGCCCCCTCCCGGACCACCCTGCGCTGCTGGCGGCGGGAGATGGCCATGATGGATTCATACAGGCGAGCCACATCCGCTTTTTCCGTGGGATCGTGTGCCAGCGCGGTCTTTGCCGCGATGACCTCCTGCTCCCGTCCGCTGTCCAGCACGGGGAGGCCGTTCTGCTTTTTGTATTCGCCCACCTTTTGGGTCACCGCCATCCGCTCCAGAAAGAGGGGGACGAGCTTAGCGTCGATGGAATCGATCTGGGTCCGGTAGTCGTCTAACAGGGACATAGCCTATCTCTCCTTTATATGCCTAAGACCTCACAGGCCGCCAGAGCAGCCGCCGCCTCGATGACGGGGACGGCCCGGTGGACCACGCAGGGGTCGTGGCGGCCGGCAATCTCGATCTCCACTTCCTCCCCGGTGCGCAGGTCCACGCTCTCCTGGGGAAGGCCGATGGAGGGGGTGGGACGGAGGGTCGTCTCAAAGACCACGGGCATCCCATTGGTAATACCGCCGTTGATCCCCCCGGCCCAGTTGGTTTTGGTGAGGACCTTGCCGTCCTTCACCTCGAAGGGGTCGTTGGCCTCGGTGCCCCGCATGTAGGCAAAGCCCACCCCGGCCCCGAAGGCCACCGCCTTTACGGCGGGGACGGCAAAAAGGTGCTGGGAGAATATCCCCTCCACATTCCGGCCAAAGTCGGGGGCTCCCAGTCCGGCGGGAAGGCCGCAGACCACGCATTCGATAGAGCCGCCCACGCTGTCCTGGCCCTGCCTGGCCTCCAGAATGGCGGTCTTCATCTCCTCCCCCTTGGCGTCGTCCAGGACGGGGAAGGGCTTAGCCGCGGCGGTCCGCAGCTCCTCCACATCCTCCCAGCTCCGGTCCAAAATGCCGTAGATGGAGCTGATGTGGGCCGCCACCCAGATCCCCCGCTGGGCCAGGAGCTGTTTGGCCACCGCTCCCGCCGCCGCCAGTGGGGCGGTGAGCCGCCCGGAGAAGTGGCCGCCCCCCCGGTAGTCCAGGCAGCCCTTGCTGGCAATAAACCCGGCGTAGTCGCCGTGGCTGGGCCGGGGGGTGTAACGCAGAGCCTCGTAGTCGGTGGAGTGCTGGTCGGAGTTTTGAATGACCAGGCACAGGGGAGCCCCGGTGGTCTTCCCCTCAAAAAGTCCGGAGAGTACCTGGACCTCATCGGCCTCCCGCCGGGCGGTGGAGAGGCCGTCGGGCTTGGGGGAGCGGCGGGACAGGTCCTTTTTCATGGTGGTCATGTCCAGTTCCAGCCCTGCGGGGACTCCCTCCAGCACCACGCCGATGGCGCTGCCGTGGGATTCGCCGAAGATGGTGTATCTCATGCTGAGCCCTCCTTTACGCTCCCGCCCAGGTGGGCGTATTCCTCCCAGAAGCTGGGGTAGGACTTGTTGACAGCCTCCGCCCCGGTAAGGATCACGGGATTCTCGCAGCGGGTGGCGGCGACGGCGGTCATCATGGCGATGCGGTGGTCGCCCCAGCTGTCCACCGTTGCGCCGCCGCGGAGCATCTCCCTGCCGTGGATGAGGAGGAAGTCCTCCCCCTCGGTCACGTCCGCCCCCAGGGCGTTCAGGACCGCCGTGGTGGAGGCGAGGCGGTCGCTCTCCTTGATGCGAAGCCGTCCGGCGTTCACAAGGCGGGTGGTCTTTCCCGCCGCCAGAGCCGCCGCCGCGGCCAGGGGGGGCACCAGGTCAGGATTCTGGGACACGTCCACCGCCACCTCTGGCCCGGTCCCGGCGTAGATCGCCTCCTGGAGCTCCAGATACCGCCAGTCCCCCTGGAGGGAGGGGACGGTCATTCCCACCACCTCCACCGGGCTTCCCAGGGCCCCGGCGGCCAGCCAGAAGCCCGCCTGGGACCAGTCTGGCTCCACGGCGGCCTGGGCGGGGCGGTAGGTCTGGTTCCCCTGGGGGTGATACTGGGGGGGCAGGGACAGGGCGGTGGGCATATCCACGCCGAAGATTCCCATGGTCTGAAGCGTCATGTGGATATAGTCCTCGCTCTCCAGGGGCGTGGTGGGGATCAGGGCCGAGGGACCCTCCAGAAGGGGCAGAGCGTAGAGAAGTCCGGTGAAGAACTGGCTGGACACGTTGCCGGGAAG
>CANPTT010000013.1 GCA_947577065.1 uncultured Pseudoflavonifractor sp. | reverse complement strand
CTGGATGCCAATTTATAGGGAGGCCCAACATGGACGAAATCTATAACAAGCACTATATAGACGTGGACGACCAGGGGCGTATCGTGGACGGCTGGAGCGATGGTCCCCACCCTGAGAAGGACACCACCGGCGCTATCTGCATCAACGAGCAGGGCGGGTATCAGTTTAGGGTTTGGGAGGGCGGGGAGGAAAACCCGCCCCTCTATACGATGGATGGGATCCCACTCTGGCGTTGGTCTGAGGAGGACCAGCGGGCTTACCGCCGGATGGCGGATCAGATCGAGGCCGACCGGGCAGCCATCCCCGATCCGCCTCCCACAGACAAAGAGCGAATGGAAGCCCAGATAACCTATACCGCCATGATGACCGATACGCTGCTGGAGGAGGGATAAGGAATGGCAAAAATTGACCCGGACAAGGTGGCCCGCTGGTATAAGCAGGGCCTTTGGTCCGACAAGATGGTGGACGACGCTGTGAGTAAAGGAGTTTTGACCAAGGCTCAGGCTACCAAGATCAAAAAGGAGGGGCCCAAAAATGACTGAGCAACAACTGAGACAACAAGCGGTAGATTTAATTTGCGGCTGGGTGGGAGCGCCCAAGGGTAGCGCTACCCATCACCAGATAATTGACATCTACAACAGCCACAAGCCTATCCCCCGGGGCATCCGGATGAGCTACACCATGGACTGGTGCGCAGCCACCACTTCGGCGGTGGGCATCGCCCTGGGCCTCACGGACATTATGCCGGTGGAGTGCAGCTGTGGCTCGCTGCTGCGGCTCTACCAGGGCTTGCGACGCTGGGTGGAGGATGACGCCTACGTCCCCCAGCTGGGGGATCTGATCCTCTACAGCTGGGCCGACGATGGGGTGGGGGATAACATCAAGGCCCCCAACCACGTGGGCATGGTGGTGGGCGTCTCTGGCACTACCATCACGGTGGTGGAGGGCAACATGGGCAGCCCCAGCCACGTGGGCACCCGCAAGATCCCGGTCAATGGCCGGTACATCCGGGGTTACTGCTGCCCCGACTACGCCAGCATGGCGGACAAGCCCCCGGCGTCCAATTTGGACACCACCAAACCCTGGTACGCTGACAGCTGGAAGAAAGCCACAGACCTGGGCTTGGTAGATGGCACCCGCCCGGAGGATCCCATCACCCGGGCAGAGGTGGTAGAAATCGTTTTACGGGCCCTGTACGGGCAGAAAGGAGCAGAATAACATGGAGAGCGTCAATCGCTTCAAAGCGGCGGTAAGTGCCGCTCTGGGCCTCCTGACGGCCCTCTGGGGCTGGTTCGGGTGGCTTGTGGTAGCCTGGATCGCCTGTATGGCTATGGATGTATTTACGGGTATGGCAGCAAGCTGCAAGAACGGAGAGTGGTCGTCCAAGGTGGCAAGAGCGGGGCTGTGGCACAAAATAGGTTGTGTGGCAGCCGTACTCATTGCCGGAGTCTTGGATCTGGTGGTGGGCCAGCTGGTGGAAAATGTAGGGGCAAATCTTCCGTTCACGTACGCTGTACTCCTGTGTCCTCTGGCAGTCACCTGGTACATTTTGACCGAGGCCGGTAGTATCATTGAAAATGCCGGGAAACTGGGAGCACCCATCCCCGCATGGCTGCGTAAATGGGTAGCGTCCTTGAGAGATGTAGTGGACACAGCTGGAGACAGCGCCGCCCCCAGGGATAAATAAACGCAATAAGAAGAGGCCGGGGATTACTCCCCGGCCTCTTCCTCTACATATTCCATTAGGTCGCCTGGTTGACAGTTTAGTGCTTGGCAAAACCGATTCAGAACGCCGACAGGAATGTGCTTTGCTGTGCCTGTACATATGGCGGATACGGTTGGGGGTCTGACTCCTGTTTTTTCAGATAATTCTTTTTGAGTCATTTCCCGCAAGGCAAGCATTACCTTTACACGAAACTTTATCATTAAACCACCTCTAAACTATATTATAAACGATTTTCGTATTTTTGCAATACCCAGTTCGTAAAAAATATTTACGAAATTAACGAAAATAGTATTGACAAAATACGAGAATCGTAGTACAATAAAACCGTGGAAAGGAGGTGAACACCATGAGCAAGCGGACAAAAAAGGACGGCGGCAAGACCGACTCCTACATCAACCTCACCGCCGCCGTCCTGAATCTGATTACCGCTCTCATCCTTCTCTATGAGAAGCTGAGAGGGTAGCAGAGGGGGAGGGAACTCCCTCCCCCTCATAGAATACCAAACGCTTGCGGAGGTGTCAAGTATGGACATTTTGATTTATGGTTTGCTGACGGTAAGCATTGGGCTGTCGCTGTGGGTGCTTAGGAGGAACTGGCCGAAAAAGTAAGGAGGTTTTTGTAATGGGCGAGCTGGCCCTGATTTGGAAAGGAAGTTTTGGAAAACCTCTTGACTTTAATGTGCGCACGATATATAATTGTTGTGCGCACAATAAAAGGAGGTGCAAAATTGGCCCCTTCACAGGGACGGCCGCGGATCGAGAATCCCAAGACAGAACGCCTATTTATTCGGGTTACACCAGAAGAAAAGGCGGAAATTCAGCAATTTGCAAGAAGCACAGGATGTTCGCTTTTGGAATTGCTTAAACGGGGGATTGAAGCGGCCAGCAAAAAATAAGACAACCGGGCCGCCGTAGGAAGCTTACCCGATTGTCTTATACACCAACCAAAGAGGTTGATAAATCTATTCTATCAACCTTCTTGGAAAAAATCAAGGAGGTTTTCAGAGTGAGCGAACTTGCTTTGCTCAAAGAGGAACATTTTGGCGAGATTCCATGCGATTTCTACGGCAAGGACAACGAGGTCTACATGACCATCCACCAGCTTGCGGAGTGCCTTGGTTATGCGGATCGGAGTGGCGTCCAAAAAATTGTTGACCGAAACCAGTATCTTAACCAACCCGAATTTTCAGGGTGGGACAATTTGTCCCTACCTGCTGGAGGAACACAGAGAACCCGCATATTCACCGAGGATGGTATCTATGAGGTGACAATGCTGGCCCGGACGGAGCGGGCCAGGGAGTTTCGGGGCTGGGTTCGGACAGTTCTGAAGGGGATCCGCCGGGGACAGATCAAATCGGCGGACATAACAGAGTACCAGAGGGTGGTGGCGGCGAGCCGACAAAAGAGCGCCGAGGTGCAGGCGGCTCACGTTCTAACCCAGATCGCCAAGCGGTACAAAGGGACAGCGGAGGAGCGGACGCTTCACGCCTACGCTGTGCGGGAGCTGACAGGGGAGCCTGTTCTTTCTCTGCCGGAGCCAAAGCGAGAGGGGGAAAGGCTGGCCCGGCTCCGGACTATGGTGGACCAGCTGTCCTATGAGCAGAAGGTGACGCTGAACGAGTTCCTGAAGAGACTGGAAGCGGAACGGGTCAAAAGGCAGCCCCCGGCATGAGCTGGGGGCTGCTAAAGCAGGATGTTATATACAGGTCGGGACACAGGTCAAACTAAAATAAAATACTGATATAAATGGATTTTGCTCTGCCTTTTAAGCCGGTTGTCCGGGGTTCGAGCCCCCGCCGGGTCACCAAAGTGAACGAGGGTCGACTTTTGCAACATTCTTTTTGGAATGTAGTGAAAGCCGACCCTCGTTTCATATTCAAAATACAGTTGTGCCAATAGATTGCGATAATTATTGAATTCTTTAAAACTGGACGCAGAGATTGCAAACGGAAGAAAAATTCTTCAAAAATCAAAGAGAATTTGAGTGGAAAAGGCTCTGCTTTCCGTTATGGAGACGGTAAATCAATTGTATAATGTAATTTATAAGAAGAAATTTCCAACATATGATTGGGGCTTGACGGCAAGGAGAGAGCTGTGTTAAACACATACTGACCCTATGGCCATGCTCAATGATCTTTTGAAGATATTAATCTTTAGGATTTGGGGTATGCTATCTGGGGAGGTGGAACGATGACACCTAAAAACAAAAAGCGGCTCTGGCCGCCTCAGGCGGTAGCGGAAGAGATGGAGCGCCCCATTCCGGAGGAGGTATACCCCGTATTGGACACGGATCTTGCAAGGGACAACCTGGAAAATGACCTGCCCGCCGCAGATCTGGAGGAGCTTTGAAAAGGAGAAGAGTATGATATGGCAAAGCAGGGAATGAAGCGACCCCAGATCAACCCTAAGCCGCCCAAGAACGAGGTTCCGCCTGTGCCGGAGCTCCAGGGGAAGGCCAAGACCACCAAGAGCAAGGCAAAGCCTGTTACAGAGAGATAGAAAGCCCGGACCGGACGCTCTTCGTCCGGTCCGGATCGCTTTTACACCACCTGAAAGAGATAAAATTTCAAATAGTTGGTCTCCGGCACGCCCCATAGGATGGGATGGTCGGGGGCCTGCTGGCGGGCCTCGATCTGCTTGAGTTGGACCCCTGCGTCCCGGGCTGCCGCGGCAATGACGCCCAAAAACCGGGGTTCCTCCATAAAGTGGGAGCAGGAGCAGGTGGCCAGATACCCGCCCCGGGGCAGCAGGCGCATGGCCCGGTAGTTGATCTCCTTGTAGCCCTTGGCCGCCTGGTCTGCCGTGCGGCGGGATTTGGTGAAGGCGGGAGGGTCCAGAATGATAAAGTCCCACCCCCGCCGCTTTTCCTCCAAAAGCTGAGGCAGCAGGTCGAACACATCGGCACAGAGGAAGTCCATCCTGCCCTCCAGGCCATTCAGAAGGGCGTTCCGCCGGGCCATATCCACGGCGGCCTGAGACACGTCCACGGCGGTGACATGCTCCGCTCCGCCCAGGGCGGCGTTGAGGGCAAAGGAGCCGGTATGGGTAAAGCAGTCCAGCACCCGTTTGCCCGCCGAGAGCCGCCCCACCGCCCGGCGGTTGTACTTTTGATCCAGAAAGAAGCCGGTCTTTTGGCCGTTTTTAAAATCCACGGTGTACTTAACGCCGTTTTCCGTGATCTCGGTGACGGTCCCGGCGGGGACGCTCTCTCCGGGCAGGGGGAAGAAGCCCTTGCCTTGGGCCAGTCCCTCTTTCTCCCGCAGGGCCTCGTCATTGCGCTCATAGACGCCCCGGATCTCCTGCCCATCCTCCCGAAGGGCCCGGACCAGCAGGGGGAGGAGCTGTTCCTTCCGCTGCTCCATACCGTAGGACAGGGTCTGGGTCACCAGGACGTCGTTGAACCGGTCCACCGTCAGCCCCGGCAGGCCGTCCGATTCCCCAAAGATCACCCGGCAGGCGGCAAGGTCCTGAGGTTCCAACACCGTCTTCCGATAGGCCCAGGCGTATTGGAATCGCCGGAGCCAAAAGCCTTCGTCAAAGCAGTCGTTGGCGTTCCGGCTCAGTAGTCGTACCCGGATAAGGGAAGTAAGGCTCAGAAGTCCCGCCCCCAGCCAAGTCCCCTTCTCGGACAAAACGTCTACGATGGCGCCGTTCTCCGCCGTTTCCGGGCAGGAAAGCACCTCCCCGGCATAGACCCAGGGGTGTCCGGCCTCAATGGAACGCTGGCTTTTCTTGGTGATGGTGACAATGGGGTAGGGACGCTGCTGCTTCATGGAAATCGCTCCAATCTGATCCAAAAAATTTCCAGCTTGCTTTTTTCCTTTTTCCATGATACACTAAAATCGACAAAAATGGAAGGGGCGGGAGCATGCGCAAGTAAGTCCTGTAAACAAGGGAAGACAAAAGGCTGATGACCACAGTATTTTTGCGCCCTTTACAGGAAAACCTGCCGCCTGTTGCTTTTCATCATAGAGGTATCCCGTACAGGGGGATGCTGTATGCTGTTGCGCGCCGCGGAAGGGGTTTCTTTCCGGGGCGCTTGTTTTTTGACAAGGAGGGATCTGTATGTCCATGATAAAAGTAGAAAACCTGACTTTTGCCTATCCGGGCAGCTATGACAATGTATTTGAAAATGTGAGCTTCCAGCTGGACACCGACTGGAAGCTGGGCTTTGTGGGCCGAAACGGCAGGGGGAAGACCACCTTTTTGAACCTTCTGATGGGGAGATATGAGTATAGTGGAAAGATCCTGTCCTCCGTAAGCTTTGACTATTTCCCCTGTCCTGTCCCCGACCCAGCCCGGCCTGCAGGGGAGGTACTGGAGGAGGTGTGCCCCCAAGCCCAGGGGTGGGAGCTGCTGCGGGAGCTGGCCCGGCTGGAGTTGGAGGAGAAGATCCTGGCCCGGCCCTACTCTACCCTCTCCAACGGGGAGCAGACCCGGGCCCTGCTGGCCGCCCTCTTCCTGCGGGAGGGGAGCTTTCTGCTTATTGACGAGCCCACCAACCACCTGGACCTGCGGGGCCGGGAACTGGTGACGGAGTACCTGCGGGGGAAGAGGGGGTTTATCCTGGTGTCCCACGACCGTCGGTTTCTGGATGGCTGTGTAGACCACATCCTCTCCCTGAACCGGGCGGATATCACCGTTCAGAGCGGCGATTTTTCCACCTGGATGGAGAACTTTCAGCGCCGGCAGGACTTTGAGGAGACCCAGAGCCAACGCCTCCAGAGGGATGTGAAGCGGCTGAGACAGGCGGCCGGGCGGACCAAGACCTGGTCAGACCGGGTGGAGGCCACGAAGAACGGCGCCCGGAATTCCGGCCTGCGGCCCGACAAGGGATATATCGGACACAAGTCTGCCAAGATGATGAAGCGCTCCAAGACCATTGAGGCCAGGCAGGAGAAAGCCTTGGAGGAGAAAGAGGGGCTGCTGAAAAACCGGGAGACGGCCCAGGAACTGAAGCTGGCCCCTTTGGAATACCGCGCGGAGGTGCTGGCCGCCTTTGACAAGGTGGAGGTGTTCTATGACAGAAGACCGGTGTGCGGCCCCCTGTCCTTTGACATCCGGCGGGGAGAGCGCTTGGCGTTGGACGGAGCCAACGGCAGCGGCAAGAGCAGCCTTCTGAAACTGTTACTGGGTTGGGACATCGACCACAGGGGAACGCTCAGCGTGGGCTCTGGGCTGGTGATCTCCTATGTGTCCCAGGACACCTCCCACCTGAAGGGGACCTTGGCGGAGTTGGCCCAAAGCTCGAACATTGACGAGAGCCTTTTCAAGACCATCCTGCGGAAGATGGATCTCGAGCGGGTGCAGTTTGAGAAGGATGTCAGGGATTTTTCCGGGGGTCAGAAAAAGAAGGTGCTCATCGCCAAAAGCCTGTGCGAGAGGGCCCATCTCTACGTCTGGGACGAGCCGCTGAACTTTATCGACGTCTATTCCCGGATGCAGATCGAAGCGCTGATCCGGCAGTTTTCCCCTACCATGATCTTCGTGGAGCACGACGCCGCTTTCCGGGAGAAGATCGCCACCAGGGTGGTAACATTGGAGTAAATCGGAATTTTTGGGTGGTTCCATACCTGGGCGGACTGCCGGGATCACCTTCCCCATTGCCCTACCCTTCGGTATAACGGGAAATTCCCAATTTTTCAATCGTTGATTTCACTTATGATTTAGACAATGCGGGAACAAAGGTAGTCCAACCGTTGCCGCCGCGCAGTTCCGCATCTTGGTCATCCGAGAGGGCAAAGACGTAGACCGGCTGACGAAACCCTTTGCTGTCAGTCATGTATTTCAAATCGCAGGCGGTGACCCGCACCTGACTGGGCTTTGAGAAATTGAACATAGGTACGTCCTGCCAGGAAAATTGGCCTGCGCAAAGGCGTTCGTAAGCCTCTTGGGAAGAAATCACAGCGGCATCTCCGCAAAGGGTGCTGACAGAGAGGGTGTTGTTTACCTCATAGAGAATGCCGCCTTCTGCAACGCGGCAGGTCAACTCTCCGGCGGTCAGCACACCATCGTCCACTACACATTCTGCTCGGAACGCATACTCGCCTTTTTCCACGTCTACAGCAACAAATCGGGCCGTGTCGGGCATATCGATGCCAAGCGTTTCCAGGGCGGCACGGAGTTCATCTTCAGTAATCGTTCCGCCCTTGGAGCTGTAGCGCAAGTCGCTATCTATCCGATAATCCGTATACGCATAGGAACAGTCATTGTGATTTACGATCAGGCTATAGGTGCGGTGGTCAGAGTAGAAGGTGCTGTTGTCGTAGTAATTTACATCCGGGCTGCCAAAATTAATGTCTGCGCCTTGCCGCCCAAGAAAATCCACAGCGAAAGCGTCACAGCTCTCCCTGGTAAAGGGCGCTGTCCAATATACCCCGGACGGCCCGGGTTCATGGGACAGCGGACATTCCTGCACCCACTCCACCCCCTTGGTGTTGGCGGCATAGAATGGAGCATCTGCCAAATTGCCATAGGGCTGGAGGCGGTAGGCAAGGAACACACCTGCTAAAGCGATAATGGACAGGGCTGGAAGTACGGCATAGGTCCCGGCGGTTTTCCATTGTTTCCTTGCCAGACTGATAAAGAGCATACACAGACAGTAGCCAAACATGGAGCCCAAGGTGTTGCAGAACAGATCATCCACATCAGCCTGTCCCCGACCCAGGGCATACTGGAGCGTTTCGATGATAAGGGAGGTCCCTGCCCCTGCTGCCAGTATCCAATACCATCGCTGGAAGAACTTTACCGCCAAGGGAAGCAATACACCCAAAGGGACAAACATGGCGATGTTCAGCAAAGGGTTCAGCCAGATCTGGAGAGTAAAGGCATTCCATGCCTCCCGAAAGGCCAAAAACGGATAAAGCTGGACGCCTATCCGCATCCCGTATCCTCTGCGGTTCATAAGCGTGATGGCAACCAGCCCACCCAGGTAGCACAGTAGTAATAGAACGGCCAAGGCTTGCCCTTTTGAAAACTTCGTCCCCTCTTGACGGTGCTTTCGGTTCAGCAGAACAAGAAATACTGTTCCGATTGCCAAGCCGATCAAGGCGGGAGGGATGGACCGCCGGAATAAATAGAAAATTGTGCGAATAAAGTCATGCATAGTGAGGGGTTTCCTCCTTCTTATTTGTCGGGAAACACAGACAGTATAGCATGGCCTTCTGCGATACGGAACAAAAAACGGGATATTGTAAGAAAATGTTTAAAAGCGTCGCTCCCTACACAACGCACTGAGCGCCCTTCGCGTTGTGGATCTCTATAGGAGCCTCTATAGGAAGCAGGCCGGCCGGAGTCCGGCCTCTACAGGACCGTCCTGTTCAAAGAGTTATATCTCCCAAGCCCAAAACAAAAAAATCCCCGGCGGGAATTTTCCCGCCGGGGACTTTCATTTATTCGTGCAGGTCGATGATCTCGTGCCGGCTGGGGCCGGTGGAGACGATCTTGATGGGGACCTCCAACTCCCGCTGGATGAAGTTTACATAATTCTGCGTCTCCTGGGGCAGCTTGGCAAACTCCGTGACGCCCCGAACATCGCATTTCCAACCGGGGAGGGTCTCATAGACCGGCTTGGCCCTACATAGCTGGGAGAAGACGGGGAAGTCCCGGGTCACCTTACCATCGATCTCATAGCCTACGCAGACCTTGATCTCATCCAGATATCCCAGGCAGTCAATGGCGGTGAGGGCCACCTCAGTGGCGCCCTGTACCATGCAACCGTAGCGGCTGGCCACCGCGTCATACCAGCCCACCCGGCGGGGACGGCCCGTGGTGGCGCCAAACTCTCCCTTGTCGCCGCCCCGGCGGCGCAGCTCATCCCCCTCGGCCCCAGTCAGCTCGCTGACAAAGGGCTCGCCGGGAGCGCCTACGCTGGAGGAATAAGCCTTGGAGACGCATATCACATCCTGAATGGCGGCGGCGGGGACTCCACCACCCACCGCTCCAAAGCCGGCCAAGGTGTGTGAGGAGGTGACAAAGGGATAGATGCCGTGGTCCGGATCCTTCATGGAGCCCAACTGGCCCTCCAGAAGTACCGTCTTGTCCTCCTTCAGGGCCTTGTGGATCAAGGCTACCGTGTCCCCCACATAGGGGGCGATAGCTTCCCGCTGGGTCATGAGGCTGTCAAAGAGGACCTTGGGGTCCAGGGGATCCTTGTGGTAGAGATGGATCCACAGCACGTTTTTCAGTTCGCAGATCCGCTCCAGGTGTTCCATAAGCCGCTTCTCGTCCCACAGCTCGGCCAGCTGGATGCCCTGTTTGGCGTATTTGTCGGAGTAGAAGGGGGCGATGCCTGACTTGGTGGAGCCAAAAGCTCTGCCCCCCAGCCGTTCCTCCTCATAGGCGTCCTGAAGAGAGTGGTAGGGCATCAGCACCTGGGTCCGCTGGTCCACCAGTACGTGGGGAGTGGGTACGCCGCCCTCCTCCAGGGACTTCAGCTCATGGAGAAATTTGGTGATATCCAAAGCTACCCCGGTACCGATGATGTTGGTGGTGTGAGGAAAGAATACGCCGGAGGGAAGCTGGTGCAGGGCAAATCGGCCATAGTCGCAGATGATGGTGTGACCCGCGTTGGCCCCGCCCTGAAAGCGGATGACCACATCGGACTTCTCCGCCAGCAGATCGGTGATTTTGCCCTTGCCCTCGTCGCCCCAGTTGGCGCCCACGATCGCTTTTACCATAGTTCGTTACCTCCGGGCCGGGGGATTCGCAACCGAAAACGGTTTGCCTTTTCCAGGGCCCATAACGACACAGCTTATTATATACGAGTACCGAAGGGGAAGCAAGAGATTTTTTAGGACTGTTTTTTGCTCCCGCAGGGCTATGACTTCCTTTGCCGCTTAAAGGGAGACATGATACTTTTCTCAAAAGGGACATCAACGCTGACGGGTTGTCTTTTTCTGGATTTTGTGGTATCATTTACACTTGAGCATAAACTGGAGTGATATGACCTTTTTATGGAGGGATCACCCTTGAAAATCGTAGTATTGGCCGGGGGCCTGTCCCCGGAGCGGAACGTGTCCCTGTCCTCGGGGACCAAGATCGCTCAGGCTCTGCGGGGGCTGGGGCATACCGCGGCGCTGGTGGATATGTACTTTGGCCTGGAGGACTACCCCGACCTTGATAGGGAGGAGCTTTATACCGCCCCCATTCCGGAGCGCTGGCAGTCGGTGGACCGGACCGAACCCGATCTGGAGGCGGTGAGAGCCGCCCGGAGATGGGCCGGCAAGGGGGATTTTGGCCCCGGAGTGCTGGAGCTGTGTCGGGAGGCGGATATCGTCTTTCTGGCGCTCCACGGCCAGTGTGGGGAGGATGGCAGGGTCCAGGCCGCCTTTGACCTGCTGGGTATCCCCTACACCGGCTCAGGCTATCTGGGCTCGGCTATCGCCATGGATAAAGATCTGACCAAACGCCTGACAGCCCATCTGGTGGACACCCCGGACTGGCGCTTTGCCTCTTATGGGGAAAAGGATGTGGATTCCCTTACCAGCAGGACCGCTGTGCCCTGTGTGGTAAAGCCGGTGGATTCGGGATCCTCCATCGGCGTCTCCATTGCCTGGGAGAAAAAAGAACTTCGCGCCGCCCTGTTGGAGGGACTCAAGCATGGGGGGCGCTGTGTGCTGGAACGGTATGTGGAGGGCCGGGAGATCCAGGTCGGCGTCTTGGATGGGAAGGCTCTGCCCGCCATCGAGATCATTCCCCGGAAGGGGTTTTACGATTATGAGAACAAGTACCAGCCCGGAGCCGCGGAGGAGGTTTGTCCCGCCGCCCTCACCCCGGAGCAGGCGGCGGAGGCGGCCAAGAGCGCGGAGACAGTATACTCCGCTCTGGGGCTGGCGGTCTATTCCCGGGCCGACTTTATTCTGGACAGGACGGGAAAGCTTTGGTTTTTGGAGATCAACACCCTTCCCGGCATGACCCCCACCAGCCTGATGCCACAAGAGGCGGCGGCGGCGGGCATCGGTTACCCTGCCCTGTGTCAGCGGATCATTGACAGTTCCCTGCGCCAGCGGCGCAGATCCTGAAAGGAGGCTCCCGGAAATGGAAGCCTTGACCATACAAGAGATATTGACAGCGGTCCGCGGTCGCCTGCTGGGTGATTTTACCGACCTTGACGCCACAGTGACTTTGGTGGAGACCGACAGCCGTACCATTGATAGGGGGGCCCTGTTTCTGCCCCTTACCGGGGAGCGGTTTGATGGCCATGCCTATATCAATGCTGCCCTGGAGGCGGGCGCCGCCGGCTGCCTGACCCAGCGGGAGCGGGAGAGCTATCTGCCCGGAAAGTTCTATATCAAAGTGGACTCTACCCATCAGGCCCTTCGGGATCTGGCGGTGTGGTATAAAGATCGCTTTGCTGTCCCGGTGGTGGCGATCACAGGCAGTGTGGGAAAGACCACCACCAAGGATATGATCGCCGCCGTGTTGAGCGAGAGGTTCACCGTCCTAAAGACCGAGGGCAATAAGAACAACGACATCGGCCTGCCCATGACCTTGCTGCGCTTGGGGAAGGAACATGAGATCGCCGTGGTGGAGCTGGGCATCAACCATCCCGGCGAGATGGATTATCTTTCCGGGATCGCCCAGCCCGATGTGGTGGTGATGACGAACATCGGGGATTCACACATCGAAAATTTTGGTTGCCGGGAGAATACGCTGAAGGCCAAGGCGGAGATTTTCAACCACGCCAGGCCGGGGGCTTTTGCCGTGCTCAACGGGGACGACCCCCTGCTGCTGGGCCTGAAGGGTACCACCCCTGGCAGGGCGGTGTTCTGCGGCCGGGGGGAGGGTCTGGACTACCGAGCCGGAGACCTGGAGAGCGACTGGAGAAGCCAGATGAGCTGTCAGGTGGATACCCCCAGGGGGGCCTGCCGCATGGATATCCCGGCCCTGGGGGAGCACATGATCTACCCCACCCTTATGGCCGCCGCTGTGGGGGAGCATTTTGGCATGACCCTGGAGGAAGTGGCCGCTGGAGTCCACAACTTTGCCCCCACCAAGATGCGGATGAACATCCTGCCCCGGGGGGGAAATATTACCATTTTGGATGACGGCTATAATGCCAACCCCCAGTCTATGCGGGCGGCCATCCAGGTGCTGGACGGCTATACCGGAGACTACAAGATCGCCGTTCTGGGGGATATGTTTGAGCTGGGTCCCCTGGCGGAGGTGCTCCACGCCGGGGTGGGAGAATTCCTGGGCCGGAGCCATGTGGACTGTCTGGTGGCCATCGGGGAGCTGGCGAAAAACATCTATGACGCCGCCATCACCTCCCAGGTCCCTGAGTGTTACCACTTTGAGACCAAGGAGCGGGCTATGCTGACCCTCCATGACCTTATTCGCCCGGGATCTACCGTTTTGGTGAAGGCGTCAAGAGGCATGGAGTTTGAGACCATCACCGATTATTTGAAGAGTGTTACAGTAGAGGAATAGAGACGACGATCCGTTGCCTGTCTCCAATTTATATTTGAGGAAATACCTATGATTGACATCCAAGTCACCGATCTGTCCATCGAGTTTGAGGTTGGAAGAAAAATTCTGGACGGCCTCTCCTTCCAGGTGGACCAGGGGGAGCGGGTGGGGCTCTTGGGCCGAAACGGCGCGGGAAAAACCACCCTGTTCAAAATATTGACCGGGGAACTCCTGCCCGATGAGGGGGAGGCCCGCACCGCCCCCGGCAAGGGGGTGGGCCTGATCTCCCAGATCCCCGTCTATCCCCCGGAGTACACCGTTCTGGACGTGCTGAACACCGCCTTTGACCACCTCCGGGACATGGAGAGGGAGATGGCCCAGTTGGCGGAAAAGATGGGGGAGGGGGACAAGTCCGCCCTCTCCCGCTACGACACCCTCACCGCCCTCTACGAGCGGCAGGGGGGCTACGAGACGGAAATGAACCTCAACAAGGTCTGCAACGGCCTGGACATCCCGCCCGCCATGCGCTCTCAGCTTTTTTCGGAACTTTCCGGCGGGGAGAAGACCCGGGTGAACCTGGCCCGGCTCATCCTCCGGGAGACGGAAATTTTACTCCTGGACGAGCCCACCAACCACCTGGACCTCCACGCCACCCAGTGGCTGGAGGAATACCTGTCCCGCTACAAGGGCACCGTTCTGGCCATCTCCCACGACCGCTGGTTTTTGGACAAGGTGGTCCAGCGCTGCGTGGAGATCCACGACGGCAAGGCGGAGCTCTACTCGGGTAACTACAGCTTCTACGTGGAGGAGAAGGAGCGCCGCTTCCAGGAGAAGCTGAAGCAGTACGAGAAGGAGCAGGCCAAGATCGAGCAGCTCCAGGAGGCCGCCGATAAGATGCGCCTGTGGGCCTTCATGGGCAACGACAAGCTCTACAAGCGGGCCATCAATATGGAGCGGCGGATGGAGCGGCTCCAGACCACCGACCGGCCCACCAAGGAGCGGAAAATGACCATGGGCTTTGGGGAGAAGGAGTTCCGTGGGGACGAGGTCCTTACGGTGAAGGAGCTGACCATGGGCTTTGAGGGCCGCACCCTCTTTGAAAATGTGGATCTGGAGGTAGCCGGGGGGGAGCGCATCGCCCTCCTGGGGGACAACGGCACAGGCAAATCCACCTTCGTCAAGATCCTGCTGGGGGAGCTGGAGCCCACCGGGGGAAAACTCCGTTTCGGCCCCACCGTCCGCATCGGCTATCTTCCCCAGCTGGTGACCTTCGACCACCCGGAGCGGAACCTGGTGGACACCCTTCTGTGGGATCTGAACTGCACCCCCCAGGAGGCCCGGGACACCCTGGCCGCCTTCAACTTCCGGGGGGAGGATGTGTTCAAGCAGGTCTCTGACCTGTCCGGCGGGGAGAGGAGCCGCTTAAAGCTCTGTGAGCTGATGCACCAGAAGATCAACCTTCTGATCCTGGACGAGCCCACCAACCACCTGGACGTGGACAGCCGGGACTGGATCGAGGAGGCGGTGCGGGCCTACGAGGGGAACCTGCTTTTCGTCTCCCACGACCGCTACTTTATCAACGAGTTCGCGGAAAGGGTCTGGATGCTGGAGGATAGACATATCTCCGACTTCAAGGGGACCTATCAGGAGTTTCTGGACTATCAGGAGCGGCAGAAGGTCTACGCCAAAAACAGCCCGCCCCCGGAGAAGGAGGAGCCCAAGAAGGACAAGCCCAAACGTCCCGGGGGCACCAAGGAGCTGGAGAAGCAGGTGGCCGCCGCCGAGCGGGCGGTGGCCAAGGCCGAGGAGAAGCAGTACGAGCTGACCCAGCGGGCCGAGGAGGTCTCGGACAACTACCTGGAGCTGCAGAAGGTCTATGAGGAGCAGCGGGAGCTGGAGGAGGAGATCGCCCACCTCTACACCGTCTGGGAGGCCCTGGCCGCCGAATTGGAGGAGATGAAACAGCCATGAGTTATCAGCCCATCTGGGACGGCCGCAGCGGCTATGGGGGGGAAAAGGGCGGCAGGCACACCCTGCGGAAGGTGATACTGGCTTTGTTGGCCCTGGGGGTACTGTTTTTTGCGGCGCTCGAGGTCTATATTGGTCTCCACAGCCGGGATAAGATCGTGGGAGAACCAAAGATCATGGTCATCTTTGGTTGTAAAGTGGAGCCCTGGGGACCGTCCATCCTGCTTCAAGACCGTTTGGACGCGGCTCTTGACTATCTGAAAGACCACCCGGATATGGAGATCGTGGTCACCGGGGGCAAGGGGGACGACGAACACCAGTCTGAGGCCCAGTGTATGTATGATTACCTCACCGCCCACGGGGTGGAGGGGGAGATTATTGTTCTGGAGGACCAGTCCCGGAACACATGGCAGAATGTGAACTACACTTTGGAGCTTAAGGAGAGAGCGGGAGGCTTTACTAGCAGTGAATTTCTGTTGGTATCCAGCGGGTTCCATTTAGCCCGGATCCAGATGCTGTGGGATCGGGCTTGGACTGGGACCTGCACCATCTCCACCCTGGCCGCTCCGGTGAGCCACATCCCCTCGGCCATCCAGATGTTTTTCCGGGAGCCGTTGGCCCTGGTAAAATCTTTTGTCTTTGACCGGTAAGGAGCCTGTTATGCTGGATAAATTGAAAACCATCGAGCTTCGCTACCAGGAGGTGGAGGAGCGCCTGGCCGACAACGCCACCTACGCCGACCCCGCCCTGGCGGCAAGACTGAACCAGGAGCAGCGGGAGCTCCAGCCCCTCATGGAGACCTACCGGGCCTATCTCCAGGCCCAAAGGACCCTGGAGGAGAGCCAGAGCCTGTTCTCCGATCCCGACCTGTCCGAGCTGGCCCACGAGGAGTTCGCCGCCGCCAAGGCCGCCCTCCCCGAGCTGGAAAATCAATTGAAGATCCTCCTTCTCCCCAAGGATCCCAACGACGACAAAAACGTCATCGTGGAGATCCGGGCGGGGGTAGGGGGGGAGGAGGCCGCCCTCTTCGCCGCCGACCTCTATCGGATGTATTCCATGTACGCCGAAGGGAAACACTGGAGCGTGGAGGTGGATTCCGCCAGCGAGACCGAACTGGGGGGCCTGAAGGAGATCTGCTTCACCATCCAGGGGGCGGGGGCCTACAGCCGCCTGAAATTCGAGAGCGGCGTCCACCGCGTCCAGCGGGTCCCCGAGACCGAGTCGGGGGGCCGCATCCACACCTCCACCGTCACCGTGGCGGTCCTCCCCGAGATGGAGGAGGTGAGCGTGGACATCAATGAAGCCGATATTGAGATGCAGGTCTTCCGCTCCTCGGGAGCCGGGGGCCAGCACATCAACAAGACCTCCTCCGCCGTCCGCCTCATCCATAAACCCACAGGCCTGGTGGTGGAGTGCCAGCAGGAGCGCAGCCAGTTCCAGAACCGGGAGAAGGCCATGCGCCTTCTGTGTTCCCGCCTTTACGAGCAGGAGCGGGAGAAGGTGGAGGGGGCCTACGCCGCGGACCGGAAAAGCCAGGTGGGCAGCGGTATGCGCAACGAGCGTATTCGCACCTACAACTTCCCTCAGGGCCGTCTTACCGACCACCGGGTGGGCCTTACCCTCTATAAATTGGATGCGGTGATGAACGGCTCCATCGACGAGATCATCGACGCCCTGGTCACCGCCGATCAGGCGGAACGATTGGAAAAGGAGACACAATAATGGAACTTCGCATTGATTTTCCTAAACTGCCCGATAAAAAGACCTTGGCTGACATGAAAGCGGACCTGGACGCGGTTTTAGCCGACGACGGCTGGCTCCTGGCCTCGGGCCAGGACGGGGAGTCCGGCTTTGTGGAGCTGGAGCTGGAGGACGAGAAGCAGAATCCCAAATACGGTATCCTGGCGGTGAAGAACTACCTCCAGAGGGCGGGCTTCGACCCCTACACCACCATCGACCTCCAGGGCACCAAGTCCCGTATCTTTGACTGAATCGGGTGACAGAGATGGAAACCCAACGCTTGACCGCCCACGACATAGAGAGAGCCGCCGGGATCCTGACCTCCGGCGGCCTTCTGGGCATCCCCACCGAGACGGTCTACGGCCTGGGGGCCAACGGCTTAAACCCGGACGCGGTCCACGCCATCTTTGAGGCCAAGGGCCGCCCTCAGGATAACCCCCTCATCCTCCATATCCCGACGGAGGATTGGCTGGAGCGGTACTGTGAGGACATCCCGGCCACGGCCTACGCCCTGGCGGCGCGCTTCTGGCCCGGCCCCCTCACCATGATCCTGCCCCGGAAGCCCATCGTCCCCGATGCGGTGACGGCAGGCCTTGACACGGTAGGGATGCGCTGTCCCGATTGCGCCGTCACAAGGGCGGTCATCACCGCTGCCGACGTCCCTGTGGCGGCCCCCTCGGGCAACACCTCGGGCCGCCCCAGCCCCACCACGGCGGCGGCTATGCTGGAGGATATGGACGGCAAGATCGAGGCTATCCTGGACGACGGCCCCTGCGCCGTGGGGGTGGAGTCCACCATCATTGACCTGACCGTAATCCCGCCCCGGCTCCTTCGCCCCGGCGGAGTGACCCTGGAGGAGTTGGAGGAAACGCTGGGGGAGGTGGAGGTGGATGAGGCCGTCCGCCGCCTCATGGCCCCCGGAGAGCAGCCCAAGGCCCCGGGCATGAAGTACCGCCACTATGCTCCCAAGGCCCCTGTTACTGTGGTGAAGGGGGAGCCAAGTTGTACGGCGGCGTACATCCAGTTAAAACTCCAACAGGGGAGCGGCGTCATCTGCTTTGACGAATTTAAGGATTCCTTCCCGGACCACCCGGTGGAGACCATAGGTCCCGCTGCCGATCCCGCCGCCCAGGCAAGACATATTTTCGAGGCCCTTCGGGCTTTCGACCATCTGGATGTCACCGATATCTGGGCCCAATCCCCCAGCGACGAGGGCATCGGCCTTGCGGTGACCAACCGGCTCAACAAGGCCGCCGGGTTCCACATTGTTGAACTGTAAGGGATGTTTTGACGGGAAAGGATATCTATGGAGATCGCGGACAATATTTTGAAGAAGCTTTTGAAAAACTGCTACTTCCCAATGGGACGGCCTACGCCGGCAAGTCCACCATGGTCCGGCTGCTGGCCCAAAGGCACGACGGCATCGAGTGCGGGGAGAATTATCACGACGCATTGATGGAGGCCACCGACCCGGTCTGCCAGCCCAATCTGGGCTATTTTAAGACCATGAGTTCTTGGGATGTATTGTGTAAAGGGTGGTTTCACCATCCAAATACACATTGACTGATGGTTCATTTGTGGCAAGATGACGCAGGTCGGAAAGGCGGTGATCGACCAGCAGGAGGGAACCGAAGCGGGAGCGCCCAGGATGACCTGGGCGCTCCGTTCTCTTTGTCAGCCCTCTCGAAGAGCGCACTTACTCACCACCGACAAGCGGGTGGTAGTACCGCCTGCGGCCGCCGTGCGCTCTCCAGGGGCGGCTCCGCCGGGGTGTCCTCCCCTGCCGGTATATACCAGCAGACGCCAACGGCGGCTTGTGCATCGGACGCAGCTGCGCCGATCACCGGGGGCTTGGGGGCCATCGGCCACCAACAAGCTGCGCCGGGTATATACCGGTGCATTGCTTGCTACTACTATCATTGCCGATAAGTGAAGGTTGAAAGTTGCTTACAATGATGGTATACTTTGCCGTGACAAATTGGGTTATATGGAGGTGAGTTATTATGAAACCGGATGAGATTTTAGCTTATTGTCTTAAGAACTTGGAAGGGACAACCCTTGTTGAGAGTTGGGGCGAAAAAGGAGTTTTTTATAATCCCAATCACATTTTGAAGCGCGGTGTATATGTACTTACGATCAAGGAAAAAGATGGAGAGAATGACAAGAGTTCCAATCTGAACCGGCAAGGCATTTACCGTGTAAATCTTGGGCTCAAAAGGTGCACGTTTCAAAACCTATTCGGATATATCCCCGCACGTCCCGCAGCGGGCGGGGTTGTAGAGATGCCCTATGACTTTACTGCGATAGATTGTTTATTACCACATCCTGTATATGCTTGGATGGGGTGGGTCAGCATCCTCAATCCCTCAGATTTGGCATTCAACGAGCTAAAACCTTTGATTCAAGAAGCTTATGAGTTTGCAATCGAAAAGTTCAAAAAAAGAAAATAATTCCTGGCTTATCGGGGGATGTCATTTTTTGGGTGAAATCCCCCTTGACAAATGTTCTATTGGCGTGAGTTTGTCTCCCGGTCCCCGGAGGAGTATGTGGCCTGGCTGGACGGCACCTCCCGGGAGGCGGCACAGCTGGAGATCATCCAGCTCCTCCGCCTGTCCCAAAGCGGGAAAAAGATCTTTGTGGACACCAACACTGCTCCGGAGCGGCTGAAGCAAATCTCCTCCTGGGACCATGTGGCCATCCTTCTGAGCCCCCAAAGCCTTTCGGTGGAGCGTTTTTTTGACCGGCCGGATGCGGAAAAGCAGTTTCTCTACCGCCAAATCATGGAGGGGCCGGAGCCCGAGAAGACTATGGAAAACTTCCGTGCCTGTATAGCCCTGGCCAACAGCATAGAACGGTATGAGGCCTTCGCCGGCAGCGGCTTTTTCACCCACCTGCGGACCGAGGAGAGCACCATTGAGGGGACCCTGGCGGCCCTGGAGGCCCACTTCGGGCTTTGTTGAAAGGAGAAACGGATGGACTACACGAAAGAAGAACTGCTGGAAGCAAAAAAGCAGCTCGCCTCCACTGTCCACAAGCTGAAAGAGTTGGTCAAGACCTTGGAGGCCAAGCCCGACCCTGTCCGTTATAGATCCCAACTCACCCTGGCCCGCCGCCGGATCGCCGCCTTCACTCTGGCAGCGGAGCTGGTGGAGGAGCGACTGACTGGAGAGGAGAGTTCGCGATGAAATTTTTCCTCAGCTTTGAAAAGCCCTACCGCCTTCTTCTGGGGCTCCTGGCCGCCGCCCTGGCGGGCCTTCTCCTCTGGTCTGTTATCCCCCGCCCCATCGTAAAGGACCCGGGGGAGATCCGAGACATCCGCATCGAGTACAACGGGGAGTACGTTACGGACTTTGACCAGGCCCGGGCCGCGGAGCTGCTGAGCCAGGTCACGGCCCGCAGAAGCCTCTCCAACCGGACCTCCTACCGCTGTGTCGTGGAGGTATCCTTTTACTACGGAGATGACTACCGGCCCTACCACATGGCCTTGGGCCAAGGCAGCGACTTCTGCTATGGATTGGGGTTGAAAACATATCATATTTGCAGTCCACAGGCTGTCCTGGAGGGCTTTGAGGCCCTTCTCCTCGAAAAGTAGGGCGGGGCGGTGCTTGCCAGCGGCAAGCGGTACCGCACGACCGAGCCGGCAGGCGAGACCTTGCCCCCGCCGCAAATATCCGCATTCCGAAAAAAAGAAAGGATGATCCCCATGTCTACCCCCACCACCGGCAAGACCCGTCCCGAGGCCCTGACCCTCCTGAAAACCTACAACGCCGAACCCTTCCATATCCGCCACGCCCTCACCGTAGAGGCGGTGATGGGCTGGTTTGCCCAGGAGTTGGGCCACGGGGAGGAGAGAGAGTTCTGGTCCACCGCGGGCCTGCTCCACGACGTGGACTTTGAGAAGTGGCCCGAGGAGCACTGTGTGAAGGCCCCGGAACTCTTGAAGGAGGCCGGCTTCACCGGCGAACTCATCCACGCCGTCTGCTCCCACGGCTGGGGCATGACGGGCACCGACTGCAAGCCCGAGCTGGAGATGGAGAAGGTCCTCTTCGCCTGCGACGAGCTCACCGGGCTTATCGGGGCCGCCGCCCTCATGCGGCCCAGCAAGTCCACCAAGGATATGGAGCTCAAGAGCCTGAAAAAGAAGTTCAAGGACAAGAAATTTGCCGCCGGCTGCTCCCGGGAGTGCATCGCCCAAGGGGCGGAGCTTCTGGGCTGGGAGCTGGACGACCTTCTGGACAAGACCCTCCGGGCCATGGCGGAGACCGAGGACGCGGTGGAAGCGGAAGTCTCCGCCAACACCTGATGAAGGTCATCGGCATCACCGGCCCCACCGGGGCGGGGAAAACCACCGCCCTGAACGTCCTGCGCGCCCTGGGGGCGGAGGTGGTGGACGCGGACGCGGTCTATCACCGGCTGCTGCTGGAGTGCGAGGCGCTAAAAACACGGCTCATCGGCTCCTTTGGGGAGAATATCCTGGACCGGGAGGGTAAAATAGATAGGAAGCGTCTGGCCCGGGCGGTTTATCCGGACCGCCTGGAGGAGTTGAACGCTCTCACTCATCCCTATGTGGTGGAGGCGGTGGAGACCAAGCTTGCGGCGGCGAAAAGTATGGATCGCCCCATTTTAGCCATTGACGCTATCGCTTTGGTGGAGAGCGGTCTTGCCCACCGGTGCGACAGGGTGGTGGCGGTGCTGGCCCCAAAGGAGCTGCGTCTGCGCCGCATCATGGTCCGGGACGGTATCGGCGAGACCTACGCCCGTCGCCGGATAGAGGCCCAGAAGCCGGATGACTTTTATCGGGAATGCAGCGACCAAGTGCTGGAGAATGGCGAGGGAGACACTCCCGAGGAGTTTCAAAAGCGGGCTCTGAAGCTGTTTCAGGAGATATTGGCCTGAGCGTGGAAAAGTGATAAGTGAAATCTTAACTATGATCAAGGAGGTAAGGGTATGGAAGAGAAGGGAAAAACTCCCGCCCAGCTGCGGCGGGAGCAGCTGATGGACAGCAGAAAGAATGGCTACGACCGCCTCTCGGTGGCCGATGAGGCCGCCATGAAGGGGTATTGTGAGGACTACAAAAAGTTTCTGGACGCCGCCAAGACCGAGCGGGAGGCGGTGGACGAGACCGTCCGCCTGGCCCAGGCCCGGGGCTTTGCCCCCTTTACCCGGGGCATGACGGTGAAGCCTGGCGATAAGCTCTACCGGGTGAACCGGGGCAAAGCGGTGATGCTGGCGGTCATCGGGGAGAAGTCCCTGGCCGATGGAGTCTCCATCGGGGCGGCTCATATCGACTCCCCCCGACTGGATCTGAAGCCCCAGCCCCTCTATGAGGAGAGCGAGCTGTGCTTTTTGAAGACCCACTACTACGGTGGTATCCGTAAGTACCAGTGGGTCACCATTCCTCTGGAGCTCCACGGGGTGGTGGTCCGCACCGACGGCTCTCTGATCCGGGTGGCCATCGGAGCGGGGGTGGGGGACCCGGTGTTTACCGTGGACGACCTGCTGCCCCACTTGGGCCGGGAACAGGCCAAGAAGCCCATGGCGGAGGCCATCCCCGCCGAGACCCTGAACATTCTGGTGGGCTCCCGCCCCTTCAAGGACGATGAGGGCTCCGACCGGGTGAAACTGGCCATTTTGGACATCCTCAATCAGAAGTACGGCCTTACCGAGACCGACTTTATCTCCGCCGAGCTGGAGGCAGTGCCCGCTTTCCGGGCCAGCGACGTGGGTTTTGACCGCTCCCTCATCGGAGCCTATGGCCAGGACGACCGGGTGTGCGGCTATGCCTGTCTGGCCGCTCTGCTGGATATCGAAAATCCTGCCCACACCGCGGTGTGCATTCTGGCCGACAAGGAGGAGATCGGCTCCGAGGGGGTCTCCGGCATGAAGTCGGCGGCCTTTGACACCTTTATGAGCGACCTGTGCGACGCCCAGCGGGTGGCCCTGAAGACCTGCTATGAGCATTCCTTCTGTCTTTCTGCCGATGTGACGGCGGCTTATGACCCCAACTTTACCGAGGTCTATGAGAAGCGCAACTCCGCCCTGGTGAACTATGGCGTGGGTCTTTGCAAGTATACCGGATCCGGCGGAAAGTCGGGCTCCTCCGACGCCTCCGCCGAGGTGGTGGGCTTTGTCCGCCGGGTGTTTGACCGTGCTGAGGTCCTCTGGCAGATGGCGGAGCTGGGCAAGGTGGACGCCGGCGGCGGCGGTACGGTGGCCAAGTTTATGGCCGAGCGGGACATTGACACTCTGGACGCCGGGGTCCCCGTCCTCTCCATGCACGCTCCCTTCGAGACCACGGGCAAGCTGGATTGCTATATGATGTATAAGGGGATGAAGGCCGTCTATCAGGCGGGATAAAACGCGAAAAGCTGGACAAAAGCGTGTGGAGAAGAGACCTTTAAACACGTTTTTGTCCAGCTTTTTCATGGGCGATCTCAAACGAAATGTCTACTGGCAGCGTTCCATGGCTCCGAGAAAAAGGGGAGTCTCAGTCTCCAGATCCACGATGCCGTAGATAAAGGGACGGTCAAAGCGGAGATAGATGAGGTCTTGGGGGGGCATGGCAGAGGTGGCTTCCATCATGACCGCCGTCACCGCCGCGGCCTCGGTCCCCTTCTCATTCAGCTCAAAGGAGGTCTTGTGGATCACGTCTCCGATATAGAGGGAACGTCCCTCCACGCTGCCCATAGCGGAAAAGTCGGCAAGGGCTGGATCAAAGGCCCCGGTCAATCCCATATCTCCAAGGGTACCGGCCAAGGAGCTGCCCCTCTCGGTTTTGAATTTGGGGCAGGAAAGGCTGACCCTCCGGCTTTCCCGCGAGGAGAGCAGAGTCGGGACCGTGTCCTCCTCCCATCCTGCCAGATAGTCGGTAAGGGCCGTACCCTCATTGGGCAACATCAACAGAAGTCCAAGCCGTCCGTCGTCATAGGGGAGAAGAACTCCCTGCCCGTCTTCGGCGGCAATGTACTCCTCGTTCCGGGTACCGTTGTGCATCCCCTTGGGGTGGGTCACCCTGCCGTCTGCGGCGGTGAAATCCATCTCCCAGTCGGAGGTGGGAGTTTCAAAGGGGCGCTGGAACTGATTTTTCAGGTAGATGGCGTTGATAAGGGCCAGTACCGCATCGCCGCTAAATTCGTCCACCACCGAGGGGATAAGCCCTCTTGTGGCCTCATTGACCCAGCCGTTCACCGCTTTTACCGTAGACGGATCCTGAAGGTCCTGCTGGAAAAGCTGGGCTGCGTAGGTATCTTGGCACCGAAGGACAAAACCGTTGGCCAAGTTGACGTCCGGGTCGGCCCACAGGCTGTTGACCAAGGTGGCCTCGGTGGAGCCGCCCAATTGGGCGTAATCCGCCATGAACTTGGCGCACAGGGCATTGAGGTCCTCCCGGCTCAGGCCGAAAAGAGTCTCAAACTCCGTCAAGGTATTCTCCGCCGCCCCATTGGCGGTCATGCCCAGAGCCAAGGTGACGGACAGGGGGGATACCAGCACATTTTCTCCCCCGGCATGGCTCCGGCGCAGCAGGTCCACAGCAAAGGAGCGGTATCCGTCCAAGGTATCCCCGTCAGTAAGCTCTAAAGGCTCTACCGGGGGTAGGGTCCCCTGCGGGGTGGGCAGAGGCTGCAGGGACCCCTGTGGCTGGACCAGAGCGCCGGCGCATCCGGCCAGCAGGGACAGTGCGAGAATAAGAGAAAAAAGCTGGGGTCGCTTCATAAGGATCCGCTCCCTTCGTGGTTCTTTGCTGTTTAGACGAAGATAGAGGGAAAAAGTTCCTTTCCGTTTTCCGCGGTTGTCATCTGTCGAAATGTGTGGTATGATAATATATCAAAATAGGGACCAAGGAGGAAAACTCCATGAATGAAAACGGATTTCAGTTCCGTACGGCGGCCTTTGGCGGCTTCCAGAAGCAGGACGTGATGGACTATCTGGAACGAAGCGCTCGGGAACACGCCCAGAAGTTGGCGGCCGTTCAGAAGGAGCTGGCGGAAGAGAAGGTAGCCAGGGCACAGGAGGAGGAGCGTTCCGCCGCGCTGGAGGAACGGATCGCTGCCCTGGAGGCGGAGGGGCAGCGTCTTTCCGCCGAACTGGCAGACCGGGAGGACCGGCTGAATCAGACCATGGCGGAGCGAGATGAGATTCAGGCGCTTGCTGCAGGGCTTCAAGCGGAGGTGGACCGGCTTGGCCCCTTGGCGGAGGCCTATGAGGCGGTGAAGGACCGTACCGCCAGCATTGAGCTGGAGGCCCATGGCAGGGCTCAGGCTATTGAGCGGGAGGGCCGGGTCAAGGCCCTGAAGTGTCAGGAACAGGTGAAGGAATGGTTTGACAGGACTCGGGAGGCGTATGACCGTCTTCGCTCCGATATTACGGCCACCATGGGCCATGCGGCCCAAGAGCTTGAGCGGGCCGGCAGAAGCATAGAGGAGCTGAGCGGTGGGCTGGAGGGGCAGGATGCGGCCCTCGCCGCCATCCAGGCCCAGATTGAGGCCCTGGACAGCGCAAAGCCCCCTCAGCCCCTGGAGCTGCTGGAGGAATAAAAAGAAAGCGCTATATTCCCGGCGGGACGGTCCTGCCGGAGATCTTTGCCCGGGCGATGCGGCTATGGCGAAACTCCACAGCCGCATATTTACCGGCGACCACCGGCGAAACGGTGTTGGCCGTCGGGTATACGCCGAAGACGGAAAATCGAATTTAGAATGCGGTAGCTTGTAGATCCCCGCAGAGATTTTTTCTCTGAGGGGATCTTTTTGTGCCGGCGGCAAAAAGGTGATACGGGGAAAATGACGGCAAAGGGTTCCTGTCGAAAAGGATAGAAAGAGGGGGAACACAATATCTTGGGATAAAAGCAGAAAAAGCATCTATAAAGTGTGGTGGAAAAATGACAAAGAAAAACATTTTTTAAGAATCGTTTTAAAAAGACCCATTTTCCACCGGAAAAAAAGGGAAAATTTGGAGAAAAAAATTCTGATTTAGTATTGCAATTTTGTTACAGAACCGTTATAATAAAAAGCGTAGTGGAGCGAAATGGAGCAAAAGACCATAAATGAACATCAAAGTGGGGAGGTGAGGACATGACCGGCACGTATGAACACTCTATCGACGCCAAGGGGAGACTCTTTATTCCCTCTAAGTTGCGGGAGGAGCTGGGCGTGTCCTTTTACCTGGCCATGGGCGTGGACGCGTGTCTGGCCATCTATCCCCAGGAGACTTGGGAACGCTTCACAGAAAAGTTTGCCTCCCTTCCCATGAGCCAGTCCAAGGCGATGCGCCCTCTCTTTGCCAATGCCAGCAAGTGTGAGCTGGACAGTCAGGGACGGATCGTGGTGCCGCAGAAGCTGCGGAAATATGCGGCTTTGGATAAGGACGTAGTTATCATCGGGGTCAATGACCGGGCCGAGATCTGGTCCGCCGAGACCTGGAACGCGCAGGAGGAGGAAGAGATGACTCCGGAGAAAATGTCCGCCTGTATGGAAGCCCTTGGGTTCTAAAGCTATGGGGGAACAGTATTCTCATCGCCCGGTCCTGTTGGACGAGTGCATCGAGGGCCTGAATATCCGCCCCGATGGGATCTATGTGGACGGTACCCTGGGCAGGGCGGGCCATTCCGCTCAGATCGCAAAGCGTCTCACCACGGGTCATCTTTACTGCATCGACCGGGATATGGCGGCCATAGAGGCGGCCGAGGAAACGCTTGCTCCCTGGAGGGACAAGGTGACCCTTATCCACGGGAACTTTACCGATCTGGAGCAGTTGCTGATCCAGGCTGGGGTCTCCGCGGCCGACGGGATGCTTTTTGATTTTGGGGTTTCCTCCCCGCAGCTGGACGACCCTGCGCGGGGTTTCTCCTACATGCACGACGCCCCGCTGGATATGCGGATGGATCAAAGTCAACCCCTGACGGCCCGGACGGTGGTCAATGAGTGGCCCCAAGAGGAGCTGCGGCGGATCCTCTTCCAATACGGGGAGGAACGGTATGCCCCCGCCATTGCGGGAGCCATCGTCCGGGTCAGGGGACAAAAGCCCATTGAGACCACTCTGGAATTGGTGGAGGTGATCCGCTCCGCTATGCCGGCCCAGGCGCTGCGGGAAAAGCAGCATCCTGCCAAAAGGACCTTCCAGGCCATCCGCATTGCCGTCAACGATGAGCTCACCGCGGCGGAGCGGGTCATCGGCCAGGCGGTCCCCCTGCTGGCAAAAGGCGGACGGCTGTGCGTGATCACCTTCCACTCCCTGGAGGACCGGATCGTGAAAACGGGCTGCGCCGGATTTGTGAAGGGCTGCACCTGCCCACCAAGTTTTCCTGTGTGCGTGTGCGGAAAGAAACCCAGCCTGAAGCTGGTATCCCGAAAGCCTGTCCTGCCGGGAGAGAGAGAATTGGAAGAGAACCCGAGAGCCCGCAGCGCCAAGCTGCGGATCGCGGAAAAGCTGTAAACGGCGCTTAACCCAGAGGAAAGAGAAGTGAGGAGCAATGGCGGAGACCGTAAGACGGGCCAGCTATGACCCCTATCGGAATCTAAATTATCAATATGACGGCTCTGCCGTACGCGTGGCCCAGGAGGAAGAGGACCTTCAGCCTCAGCCCCGGGTCCGACCCAGAGAACGGGAGCTTGCCCGGCCCAAGGTGGCGGTGCGTCCGGCGGGAAAGGTATCCCTGTTTGCCGTGACCGGCTTTGGGGCAGTGGCAGTGCTGGCTGTGCTGATCCTCATGAGCTATATCCAACTTACCACCATCTCCAATCAGGTGGTAAGTCTCAATTCTGAAATGACCCAGCTCCGGGGAGAAGAGGCTACCCTTCGGGCCCGGTACGAACTGGCCTATGACCTGGGCGCGATCGAAAAGGCTGTCACCTCTGACGGCTCCATGAGCCGTCCCCAGGCGGGGCAAATGGTCTATGTGGATCTGACGGAGCCCGACAGCGTGGTGCTCTATCATCCGGATGAGACGACGGACGGCTTTTGGGGCAGTCTGGAGCAGATCGTAGGCAGCGTTCTGTCATATTTCTGATCCGCGGCACATATGCTTTGAGGACCAAAGAGAAAACGGACCGCCAAGGCGGCAACAGAGAAAAAGGGCGTAAGAAAATCCAATTTCTTACGCCCTTGTGTGATGAAAAGGGGGGAGAAATGTGGAGACGCCAAAGAGAGGAGAGGCTCAGACAGAACTCTCCCGCACCGCTCCGGATCGGAAGGCCAACCGGGTCATTCTCCGGCGGACGCTTTTTCTTATGCTTCTTTTTGGCCTTATCACCTTTCTGCCGCTGTTCCACAGACTCTATACCATCCAGATCCGGGACCACGCCATGTACCAGCAGAAAGCTATCGACCAGCAGACCATGGACAATCCTGTCTCCGCAAACCGGGGGGACATTCTGGACACCAACGGCAATGTGCTGGCGATGTCGGCCACAGTCTATGATGTGATCCTTTCCCCAAAAGACTTTAAAGCGCTTCAGGAGCGCTGGGATGATAAGTATACAGACAACGAGGGAAGGGTGCTTACCGAGAAGAATGGATATTATCCCCGACCTGAGACCGATGATGTGGCCGCCGCTCTTTCCGCGATCCTGGGTTTGGACCCGGAGTCCGTACTGAAAAAGCTGGAAAAAAACACTTACTATGAGGTCGCCGCCAGCCGGGTGGAGCTGGAGGTGTCTGATGAGGTGCGGGGTCTGATCAAAGAGAAACACCTGTCCAACAGCGTCCTTCTGGTCCCGACCACGAAACGCTATTATCCCTACGGATCCTTGGGCGCCCAGCTCATCGGATGGGTGAACTGGAAAAACGACAACCGGGGAGCCTATGGGATGGAGGCCCTTTATGAGGAGACTCTGGCAGGAGAGACGGGACGGGTGGTCACCGCCAAGGACGCCTCGGGCAAGGAGATGAAGTATTCCTTCCAGGATTATTACGACGCCTCCGACGGCAATACCATCCACCTGACGGTGGACGCCACCATTCAGTATTACTGCGAACGTATTCTGGAAAAGGGCATCGAGATGTTTGATGTACAAAATGGCGGGTTTGCCATTGCCATGGACCCCAAGACAGGGGCGATCAAGGCGTGGGCCAATTCGCCAAACTATGACCTGAACGACCCCTGGACAGTGACCGACCCGGTGCTTTGCGAATATTTGAACACCGTGAGGGAGGACCCTGCCGCTCTCGAGGGGGCGTACAGTACCGCCCTGGGACAGATACAGAACCGCCAGTGGCGTAATAAGGCCATGAACGACTCCTACGAACCGGGCTCCACGTTCAAATCCATGGTGCTGGCGGCGGCTTTGGAGGAGGGGGTCATCAATGAGAATTCCACCTACTACTGCCCCGGCTATTACAAGGTAGGCAACGAGAGCATCAGCTGTTCCCAAAAGGCGCCCGGCCACGGCAGCCAATCCTTGGCCAAAGCGGTGGCCAATTCCTGCAACCCCGCCTTTATGATGATCGGGCAGGCGTTGGGGGCGGAAAAATTCTATGACTATTTAGAGGATTTCGGGTTTTTGGAGCAGACGGGGATCGATATGCAGGGAGAGGGAATAAGTCTTGTCTGGGACCGGAAGCTTTTTACCGCTCCCAGTACTCAGCAAAATGCCTATCTGGCTACGGCCTCCTTTGGGCAGGGCTTCCAGGCCACCCCGATCCAGCTTATTACAGCGGCTTCGGCGGTAATCAATGGCGGGCATCTGATGGAGCCCTATGTAATGCAGTCCATCACGGCTCCCGATGGTGCTATTTTACAGCAGACGGAGCCCACTGAGGTACGGCAGGTGGTCAGTGAGGAGACCTCTGCCCGGTGCCGGACGATCTTGGAAGGAGTGGTCAACGGCGGTACCGGTAAGCGGGCGTATGTCCCGGGATATCGCATCGGCGGCAAGACCGGCTCTTCTGAGACGGTAGAGAGCCGCCGGGGTGAGGACCGGACCATCGTGTCCTTCCTGGGCTTTGCCCCTGCGGACGATCCCCAGATCGTGGTGCTGCTGGCCTATGACGCGCCGAAGCCAGTGGCCCACAAAAGCAACTTCACTGAGCGGGGCTATTACATTTCCGGCGGAAATATGGCGGCCCTGATGGCCGGAGAGCTTTTGGAGGATATCTTGGATCACATGGGGATCGAGAAGTCTTATACCGAGGCGGAACGGGCCAAGATCGATGTGACCGTGCCCAAGGTGGTGGGACAGACAGCGCAGATCGGCATAGAGGCGGCGAAGAACATCGGCTTTACCGTTCGTACGGTGGGACAGGGAGATACGGTCACTGCACAGATCCCCAGCGGCGGCGCGGTGATCCCCAGCGGAAGTGAGATCATTTTGTATCTGGGGGAGGAGAAGCCTTCCGATCTGGTAAGTGTTCCTGATGTCCGGGGCAAAACCGCCGCCCAGGCACGGGAGATCCTTGCCGGAAACGGCCTCTACTTAAAAATCGGAGGCTCCAGCAGCTATATGTCCTCGGACGCCATTGTGGCAAGCCAGGAGCTGACCATCGGCGCTCAGGTGGAACGGGGCACGGTGGTGGTGTGCCTGTTCTCGGACAATACGATGATCGACTAAGATAAGGGATAGAGAAGTGGGCCGCGGTAAATTCAAAAGATAGTCAAGGGAGGAAGAGAGAAAGACCCCGCCTATATTGAAATGGGTGAGGTGTTCCTATGCGTCTGAACGAACTGCTGGAGGGCACGGGCTATGAGGGCCCGGTGCCCCAGGACCTGGAGATAAGCGGGATCTCATACGACACCAGAACGATAAGCCCCGGCCAGCTTTTTGTAGCGCTGCGCGGGTATAAGACGGACGGACACAGATACATTGACGAGGCCCGCTCCCGGGGAGCTGCCGCCGTGGTGGCAGAGGAGGGGGAGAACGTGATCCTTGTCCCGGATAGTCGTGAGGCTCTGGCGGTCCTCTCGGCCAACTGGTTTGGGCATCCGACCAGGGATCTGGCGGTGGTGGGGGTCACGGGGACCAATGGAAAGACCACCACCACGACCCTTCTTTGGGCCATGCTTCAGGAGACCCTGGGAAGCCCGGTGGGATTGATCGGAACCAATGGGATCCAAGTGGGGGAGGAGACGTTTCCGGCCCAGCGTACTACCCCGGAGAGTTGGGAGGTCCAGCGGTGGCTGCGTCAAATGGCGGATGCGGGGTGCAGCCATGTGGTGATGGAGGTATCCTCCCATGCCCTTTGTATGCACCGGGTAGACGGTATCCGCTTTGCCGTGGGAGCGTTCACAAATCTGACGCAGGATCATCTGGACTTCCACAAGACCATGGAGGAGTACCGTCGGGCAAAGGGACGGCTTTTTGCCCAGAGTGATGTGTCTGTGCTGAATCTGGACGATGAGGCGGGGCGTTGCTATTGGGAGACGGTGGAGGGAGAAAAGCTCTCCTATTCCGAGAGCAGGGATGAGGCTGATCTGACCGCCAAAAATTTGCGGCTTGCCCCCGGACATATTGAGTTTGAAGGGGCCACCAGGGATGAATTGGTCCATGTGAGTTTGGGGATCCCGGGGGGATTCACGCTCTACAACGCTCTGTGTGTTCTTGGGTGCGCGAAGGCATTGGGGCTTCCGCTGGAAAAGGCTGCCGCAGCCCTGGGCCACGCGCCTGGTGTGAAGGGGCGGATGGAGGTGGTGCCCCATTCCGGCCCCGGCGTAGTCATCATCGATTATGCCCACACCCCTGACGCGCTGGAAAAGGCACTCACCGCACTGCGGGATTTTACGCCGGGACGGCTTATCTGCCTCTTTGGCTGCGGGGGGGACCGGGATAGGAGCAAACGGGCCATTATGGGTTCGGTGTGCGCCGACCTGGCGGATGTGTGCCTAGTCACCTCCGACAATCCGCGAAGCGAGCCACCCGAGGCCATTATTGGAGATATCCTTCGGGGGATGGTAAAGTTTGATAAGGTCAAGATCGTAGAGCCTGACCGGGTACGGGCCATCCGCCTGGGACTATCTCTGCTGAAGGAGGGGGACACTCTTCTGCTGGCGGGAAAAGGCCATGAGACCTATCAGGAAGTAAACGGGGAAAAGCGGCATCTGGACGAACGGGAAATAGTTGCGGATCCCGGTTCGGTATGATACAATACCAGACTGTGCAAAATTGAGGAAGCTTTTAAGACGAAAGAGCTGGAGGACCAAACCATGGAGAGCATCTATGAAATCGTTCTGGGGATCCTGATCGTCACCGCGGTGAGCTTTGCCGTCACCGTTGTGCTGGGAAAGCTGCTGATCCCCATTCTGCGGGCCCTTCACGCGGGGCAATCCATCAAGGAGATCGGCCCCACCTGGCATATGTCCAAGCAGGGCACCCCCACCATGGGAGGACTCATGTTCATTGCTGCCATCGGCGTGGTGACGGCGGTCTTCAGCGCGGTGGGGCACGTGAAGGCCGGCGACTTCGGCGGTATCTATGTATTTGGATTTGCCCTTATTTTTGGGGGGATCGGGTTTATTGACGACTATATGAAGGTGGTCCACCATCAGAATACAGGTCTTACCGCTGGGTGGAAATTTCTTCTCCAGCTCTCCGCCGCCATTCTGATGACGGTGTTGCTGAGATATGAGCACTACCTGACTCCGAATCTCTATATCCCGTTCACCCACAACTACTCCATCCCCCTTCCGTGGTCGGTCTACATGGTATTTGCCGCCTTTGTTATGGTGGGGACGGTGAACGCAGTCAATATCACCGATGGGGTGGATGGACTGTCCTCCTCCGTAACGGTGCCGGTGGTGGTGTTCTTTACCGCCGTCACCGCCCTGTGGGGCCGGGATGAGTTGACCGTCTTCTCCGCCGCTTTGCTGGGGGGGCTGCTGGGCTTCCTGGTCTATAACCATTATCCCGCCAAGGTGTTCATGGGGGACACGGGCTCCCTGTTCCTGGGGGGGGCGGTCTGTGGGCTGGCCTTTGCTTCCGATATGCCCTTGATCCTGGTCTTGGTGGGGATCATCTATATTGCCGAGACCCTCTCCGACATCATTCAAGTCACTTACTTTAAGTTGACCCATGGCAAGCGCATCTTCAAAATGGCGCCCCTTCACCACCACTTTGAGATGTGCGGGTGGAGGGAAAAAAAGGTGGTGGCGGTATTTGCCGCCGTGTCGGCAGTCTTTTGTGTCATTGCCTATCTGGGCGTAAGAGGGAGATATCTGTAAGAGGAAGCCGCAGGCGGAAGGGACAAAAAGACGTGGCTTTTCCGCCTGCCGGACTCTTTGTGTCGCTTTTTTGCTTTGACTTTTAACCGGAATGGGGGTGGATCGATTGCCCAAACTGAAGCGAGATCTGACCATGGAACAACAGTTGGTCCGAGGGCCCCTGGATCTGCCCTTTTTGATGCTGGTGGTAATGCTGACGAGCATCGGCGTCATTATGGTCCTCTCCGCCTCTTACGCTACGGCCATGGGGGAGGGGCGAGATCCGATTTTTTATTTCCTGCGGCAGGCGGAGTTTGCAGCAGCAGGTTTTGTGCTTATGTATATCGCCTCCAAGGTAAACTACCAGTGGTACCGTTGGGGCTCGGTTCTGGTGCTGGGGCTTGCTTTCCTGCTGCTGGTGCTGGTGTTGATCCCCGGCTTCCATACCAATCGAAGCGACAATGTAAAGCGGTGGCTCAGAATGCCGGGCATTGGCGCCTTCCAACCCTCTGAAGTGGCAAAATTGGGGGTGATCCTCTATTTTTCCGCCAGAATGTCCAAGCGAAATACTGAAAAAAAGAAGGTATACGATATCCGGAAGCCCTCCGGCGTTATCTTCCAAGCCTTGGACGAGTGGGGCTTTATGGAGTTGGTGCCCTATGGGGCCATTCTCTTGACCATCATTGTGCTGATGTACTTTGAACCCCATATGTCAGGTACGATCCTCATTCTGATCCCTGCCGCCGCGATCCTTTTTGCCGGAGGGATAAAGCTGCGTTGGTTTGCCATTGGCGGCACCACGGTGGTAAGCCTTCTGACCCTTATCATCACGACCACCGATTACATGAGTAAGCGGATCAATCTGTGGCGGGACCCCTGGTCATACCCACGGGACGGCGGCTACCAGATCATTCAGTCGCTCTACGCCATCGGATCTGGAGGGCTCTTTGGCGTGGGCTTTGGCCAGGGCCGGCAAAAGCAGGGATTTCTTCCCGAGGCGGAGAACGATTTTATCTTTTCCATTGCCTGCGAGGAACTGGGCCTTATTGGGGCGGGACTCATTCTGATATTGTTTGTCCTGTTGATCCTCCGGGGCTACTGGATCGCCCTCCATGCCAGGGACCGGTTTGGCTCCCTCTTGGTAGTGGGTATCACTACGTTGATGGCGGTGCAGGTATTTCTTAATATCTCTGTGGTCACCAATTTTCTGCCGACCACCGGTGTGTCGCTGCCCTTCTTCAGTTACGGTGGCACGGCATTGATGATACAGCTTATCGAGATGGGCATTGTGCTGGGAGTATCAAGACAGGTCCCGGCGCCTAAGCAGGGTTAGAAGAGCGGAGAGCAGATCAGCAAAAGGGCTAAGACCCGAAGCGGAGCGAAATTTTGCAGAATGGCGAAGCCATTCGGAAAGATTTTGCGAAGACGAAGGGGCTTAGAGCTTTTGCAAGCCTGATCTGATCGGAGCTTGCCCCGGCCCTTCAAAAAAGCCGGAGAGCAGATCAGCAAAAGGGCTAAGACCCGAAGCGGAGCGAAATTTTGCAGAATGGCGAAGCTATGTGGACGGCAAGGAGGAGTTTCCGTGAATATTATCTTCACCTGTGGCGGTACGGCAGGGCATATCAATCCCGCCGTGGCCCTGGCCCATATGTTTCAGGAGCGGTATCCTGGCTGTTCGATCCTCTTTGTGGGGGGAGACAAGGGGATGGGGACCCGTCTGGTTCCCAAAGAGGGCTTTGAGATAAAAACGGTGACCATTACCAATTTTTGGCGCTCCCTGAGCCCCGCCGCTATCCGGCATAACATGGGAACGCTGACAAATATGGTGAAGTCCGACCGTCAGGCAAAAGCTATTTTGGATGATTTTAAGCCCGACCTGGTGGTGGGGACTGGGGGCTATGCCAGCTATCCGGTGGTAAAGGCCGCCGCCAAGCGGGGCATTCCCACCGCCGTTCACGAATCCAACGCGGTCCCTGGGCTTACGACCAAAGCTCTCTCCAGGGTTGCCGATGTGGTGATGGTGGGGTTTGCCGAGAGCAGAGAGCATTATGACGACCCGACCAAGGTGGTGGTCACCGGTACGCCGGTCCGGGGAGATTTTTTCCGCCGGACCCGGGCGGAGGCCCGGAGGGAACTGGGCTTTCATGACGATAGACCTCTGCTGCTGTCCTACTGGGGAAGCCTGGGGGCGGAGGTCATGAATGGATATATGGCGGATTTCCTCCGCCTGGAATGCCAGAAGGGCCAAAGCTTTCGCCACATCCATGGGGCAGGGCGGGACTTTGCCAGGCTTACCCAGGCCCTGGCGGAGTCCGGCGTTTCGGCCCATCCCCACCCTGGGGTAGAGGTGAGGGAGTATATCTACGACATGCCTTTGGTGATGGCGGCGGCGGACCTGGTGCTGTGCCGTTCCGGGGCTTCCACCATCTCTGAACTGGCGGCCATAGCCAAGCCCTCGGTCTTGGTGCCCTCTCCCAATGTGACGGCAGACCATCAGACCAAGAATGCCCGCATCCTTTCCAATGTCGGAGGGGCGGTGCTGCTGCCTGAGAAGGAGTGCTCCGGAGAACGGCTCTATGAGGTGATCTCAGAGCTGCTTCAAGATCCGGAGAGGCGAACCGTGATGTCCCGAAAACTGTCGGAGCTGTCGATCCCTGACGCGAATGAAAAGATATTTGAGACACTGAAGGGACTGCTGAGATAAGTCTGCCTCGGTTTGACCCTTTTTCCTCCCTTTGCATAGGATGACCCGAAGGAAATCCGATAGGGAGGGCAAATCATGAGCGTTTTTAAGATCCAAGGGGGTCGACCCCTGTCTGGGTCTGTCCGGGTGCAGGGGGCCAAAAACAGCGTCCTGCCCATCCTGGCGGCCACTCTCCTCTCAGAGGGCGTGTGCGTACTGCACAATTGTCCCCGTCTTACAGATGTGGACCATACATTAGATATCCTCCGCCACTTGGGCTGCCGGGTGGCGCGGGAGGGAGAGACGGTGACGGTGGACGCCTCCGCGCCTACCGGCTGGGCGGTACCGGACAGCCTTATGCGAGAGATGCGTTCCTCCGTAGTTTTTTTGGGCCCCATTTTGGGCCGCATGGGGCAGGCAGAGTTGACCTACCCCGGCGGCTGCGAATTGGGGCCCCGCCCCATCGATCTGCATCTGATGGCCCTTCGGGCGTTGGGGGCAGAGATCGAGGAGCGGAATGGAAGACTTTTTTGCAAAGGGAAGCTGACGGGTGGAGATATCACCTTGTCCCTGGCCAGCGTAGGAGCTACCGAGAACGCCATGCTGGCGGCAGTGATGGCGGAGGGGACCACCACCATTACAAACGCTGCCCGGGAGCCTGAGATCGTAGATCTGCAAAACTTTCTTCAGGCGCTGGGGGCAAAGATCCGGGGGGCGGGGAGTTCTGTGATCGTCATTGAGGGCGGGAAGCCTCTTCACGGCGGGGAGCACACCGTACTGGCGGATCGGATCGTGGCGGCTACATACCTCTCGGCGGTGGCCGCCGCCGGGGGAGAGGGAGAGGTCACAGGGGTGGATTGGCGGCAGCTGTCTACCGTGACAGCCGTCCTGGCTGAGGCGGGGTGCCAGGTGGAGAGCGGCGCGCAGTCTGTCCGTATCAGAGTCTTAGGACGTCTGCGCTCGGTCCGGCCCATTCGAACGGCCCCCTACCCCGGCTTTCCCACTGACGCCCAGGCGGTGGTGATGGCGGCGCTGTGTAAGGCGGAGGGAGCTACCGTTTTTGCAGAGAATATGTTTGACAGCCGTTACCGTCACGTGGATGAGCTGGCCCGTATGGGGGCGGACATCCGGGTAGAGGGAAAAGTGGCGGTGGTCTGCGGCGTACCCTGTCTCTTTGGGGCCAGGGTCCGGGCCGCCGATCTGCGGGGCGGAGCGGCACTGGCCTTGGCGGGCTTGGGGGCGGAGGGGGAGACGATCCTCTCCGGATTACATCACATCTGCCGGGGATATAGCGACCTGGCGGGAGATCTGAGGGCCCTGGGGGCGGAAATCGTTCGGGAAGAGGAAATTGTCACGGAATCTTAACGATTTTTTCATCTGAACGTGATAAGATAACGTTCATAGCAGCGGATGAAGCTGTTTTACGGCCTATGACCGGGGGCACAGGCTGACAAAAGATACGGGAGGCCATGGAATGGCGGTGAGAAAGAACCGGAATCGACGGCGGCGGAGAAGGGGACGCTTTGGCTTCCTCTATAAGCTGCTGTCCTTTCTAGTGATTTTTGCCGCCATTTTGATGGGCTGTGTGGCATTTTTTAGGGTAAATCAGGTGGTGGTGACCGGAAATAGCCGCTACAGTGCCCAGGAGGTCATTGCCGCTTCGGGAGTGGAGCTGGGGGATAACCTGTTTTTGGTGAACAGACCCCAGACCGCCCAAAGCATTCTGCGGAAGCTTCCCTATGTAGAGAATGCCGTCCCCGTCCATCGTCTGCCGGATACGGTGGAGCTGCATATCACGGAATGCACCCCCGCCGCCGCCCTCCGCTTTGAAGGGAGTTGGTGGCTTTTAGACGCCCGGGGAAAGCTGCTGGAGCAGGGGGAAAAGTCCATCACCGAAGGGCTGCCGGAGGTCCGGGGACTCCATCCCGTGGAGCCCGGCGTAGGGGAGTGGCTGAAGGTGGATATTACCGAGCAGACCAAGCTGGATGGACTGCGTTATCTTCTCACTGCTTTGGATGGCAGGGGAATGGCGCAGGGAGTCACCGATTTTATTGATCTGAGCGCCTCCAACGTGATCCGCTTTGGCTATGGAGAGGAGCTTACGGTAGCGGTCCCCATGGAGGGAAATTTTGATCTGCGGGTCTACTCGCTGCAGCAGACATTGGAAACCTTTGCTCAGCAGGGAGAGACTGTGGCGGGGACTTTGGAGCTGACCTATGGGGATGCGCAGGCACGGCTGCTCACCGAGCGATGGCTTCCGTCGTAGCAGGAGAGAAAAAAGTTGGGCAAAGTTGTAAGAAATCCACTCAGAGCTATTGACCTGAGGGCCAAAGAAGGATAAAATAGTACAAGATATAGAACACACTGGCGGCAAGGCCACAAAATGGCTACATCTGCTGTGGAATACAGAAGAACCATACATAGGAGGAGCAAATATGCCGTTTGGATTGGAGACCGGCCCCGAGGCCGTAGTCAACATTAAGGTGATCGGCGTGGGCGGCGGCGGCAACAATGTGGTCAACCGCATGGTCCGCTGCGGCACCAAGGATGTAGAGTTTATCGTGATCAACACGGACAAGCAGGCCCTGAACATTTCCCCTGCCAGCCAGAAGATCCAGATCGGGGAGAAGCTCACCAACGGGCAGGGCGCCGGCGCCAATCCCGAGGTGGGCCGGAAGGCCGCCGAGGAGAACAAGGCCCAGATCACCAAGGTCCTGGAGGGCACCGACATGGTGTTTATTACCGCCGGTATGGGCGGCGGCACCGGCACCGGCGCGGCCCCCATTGTGGCTGAGTTGGCGAAGGAGTTGGGGATCCTCACTGTGGGCGTGGTGACTAAGCCCTTTGAGTTTGAGTCCCACTGCCGGATGCAGCAGGCCGAGTTGGGCATTGAGGAGTTGAAGGGGAAGGTGGACTCCCTGGTCATCATCCCAAATGAGCGGCTGAAGTACGCCACCGATCAGAAGATCACCTTTGCCAATGCCTTCGCCATTGCCGACGATGTGCTGCGCCAAGCGGTCCAGTCCATCTCCGACCTTATCAAGAACACCGGCTTTATCAACCTGGACTTTGCCGACGTGACCGCCGTCATGAAGGATGCGGGCATGGCCCACATGGGTGTGGGCCGGTCCGCCGGAAAGAACAAGGCTGAGGAGGCTGCCAAGATGGCCATTTCCAGCCCCCTGCTGGAGACCTCCATCAACGGCGCCCGTGGCGTGTTGGTGAACATCACCGGTTCCGAGGACATCGGCCTGGAGGAGGTAGAGCAGGCTGCCGAGATGGTCCGTCAGGCCGCTCACCCCGAGGCCCTCATCATCTTCGGCGCCGCCTTCGATCCCGATATGGAGGATGAGATGCAGGTCACCGTCATCGCCACCGGCTATGACGAGGTTCCCCAAAAGGGAAGCGCCAAGCCAGAGGAGGTCCGGGTAGGTGGGACCGATATCTTCTCCCGGACTGCGGAGAAGATCGCCGGCGAATGGCAGGAGAGCATCAGCGGTCAGGCCGACGCCCAGGCCGCTGAAGACGAAGAGGACAAGAAGCACTGGGAAGACATCATGCGGATCTTCAATGGCGATAAATAAAAGCAGCGGCAGCGACGAGCCGTCCCCTTAAGGGGACGGCTCGTTTTTATAGGGAGGAAAGATTTGGTCCTGTGTAAACGCAGTCTTTGAAAGGCGATATTAGCACTTGCACGATATGAGTGCTAAGTTTACAATTTGGACATACTTTGTGGTATATTTGTTCACAGGCGTTGATTATACTATAACTTGAAAACCGGGGACGCCCGGGATAAAGAAAGGTTGAGTCCCATGCAGTCTCGAAAAGATTAGCAAACAATAGGATAAAGTGCTAAAATTAAAATCAAAAAGGAGATTTTTACTATGTTTGGTATGCTTCCCTTTGACCGCGGCGACAACAATTTGTTTGATACCTTTGATAACTTCGCCCGGGATTTCTTTCGCCGCTCCAATGCCGATCTGCCTGCCTTCCGTACCGATATCAGAGACACTGGCGACAGCTATGTGCTGGAGGCTGAGCTGCCCGGCTTCAAGAAAGAGGACATCACCTTGGACCTGAAGGACGGTATTCTCACCATCACCGCTACCCACAGCGAGGAGAGCGGGGATAAGGCTGCTGACGGTACGTACATTCGGCGGGAGCGCCGCTATGGCTCCTTCCAGCGCAGCTTCGATGTGACGGGTATTGAGGAGAAGAACATTACCGCTGCCTATGAGAACGGTGTGCTGGCTCTGACTCTCCCCAAGGCGAAGCCTGCAGAGCCGGAGATCCACCGGATCGAGATCCGGTGAGTGCGGCCAAGGACCGACCAGCGATCGCTGGCCGGTCCTTTTTGTATAGAACCAAAACAAAAGGGGTGTGAAGATCCATGAACGCGCAAAACTATACGCAGAGATCACTGGAGGCAATTCAAAGCGCCCAGGCGCTGGCAAGCCGGTACGGAAATCAGCAGATCGAGCAGAGCCATCTGCTGTTGGCCCTGTTGGAGGCGGAGAATGGTCTGGTCCCGCAGCTTCTGGTCAAGATGGGGCTCACTGTGCCAAGCTTTCAGGCTGCCGTAAAGGCACAGGTGGAGCGGCTGCCTAAGGTCTCCGGCCCAGGGAGAGAGCAGGGGAGGGTCTATGTCGCCCAGGGGGTGGACAGGGCGCTGGAGGAGGCTGAGGACACCGCGGGACAGATGAAGGATGAATACGTTTCGGTGGAGCATTTGCTGCTGGGACTGGTAAAGTGTCCGGACCGGGAGTTGGAGGAGCTTTGCAGGCTGTATCGTGTGACGGCGGAAGGCGTCCTGAGGGCTTTGTCCGAGGTCCGGGGAAACCAGCAGGTTACCTCCGACAATCCGGAGGAGACCTATGACGCGCTGAAAAAATACGGCGTTGATCTGGTGGAGCGTGCCCGGCAGAACAAGCTGGACCCGGTGATCGGCAGGGATGAGGAAATTCGAAACGTAGTCCGGATCCTCTCCCGAAAGAGCAAAAACAATCCTGTGCTTATCGGTGAGCCGGGAGTGGGAAAGACCGCCATTGCCGAGGGGTTGGCTCAGCGGATCGTCAAGGGGGATGTGCCCGCCTCCCTGAAAGATAAGACCATCTTTAATCTGGATATGGGCGCCCTTGTTGCCGGAGCAAAGTATCGGGGAGAGTTTGAAGAGCGGCTGAAGGCCGTTCTCAATGAGGTGAGAAAATCGGAGGGTCGCATCCTTCTCTTTATTGATGAACTTCACACCATAGTCGGAGCGGGAAAGACAGAGGGAGCTATGGATGCGGGCAATTTGCTCAAGCCCCTACTGGCCAGAGGAGAGCTTCACTGCATCGGGGCCACTACCCTCAACGAATATCGGCAGTATATCGAGAAGGACGCTGCCTTGGAGCGGCGATTCCAGCCTGTGCTGGTGAGGGAGCCTACGGTGGAGGATACGGTAGCCATTCTCCGGGGGCTGAAGGAGCGGTACCAGGTATTCCACGGAGTAATGATCGCTGATGGGGCCATCATTGCCGCTGCCACCCTTTCCAGCCGCTATATCACCGACCGCTTTTTGCCGGACAAGGCCATCGATCTGATCGACGAGGCGTGTGCCACCGTGCGGACGGAGATCGACTCCATGCCCACCGAGTTGGATGTGCTGCAAGGAAAAATGACCCAACTGGAGATCGAGGAGGCCGCCCTTGCCAAGGAGACGGATAAGCTTTCCCAGGAGCATTTAGCCGATATCCGGCGGGAACTGGGTGATCTGCGTGAGGAGTTTAAGGCCAAGAAGGCCCAGTGGGAGAACGAAAAAGCTTCCATCGGCGCGGTGCGGAGGCTCCGGGAGGAGCTGGAGACGGCGAATGGAGACCTTCAGAGAGCGCAGCGGCAATATGACCTGGAAAAGGCGGCCCAGCTCCAATACGGTCGGATCCCTGAGCTTCAAAAACGGCTGGAGGCCGAGGAGAAGGCGGCCGGCCGGGGAAAGGAGCACAGCCTTCTTCGCGACCGGGTCACCGAGGAGGAGGTGGCCCGCGTCGTGGAGCGGTGGACGGGTATCCCCGTATCTCGGCTTATGGAAGGGGAGCGGGAAAAGCTGCTGCACCTGGAGAGTATCCTCCACCAGCGTGTGGTAGGCCAGGAGGAGGCTGTCCGCTTGGTGAGCGAGGCGATCCTGAGAAGCCGGGCAGGGATCGCAGATCCCAATAAGCCCATCGGCTCCTTCCTTTTCCTGGGCCCCACCGGTGTGGGGAAGACGGAGCTTGCCAAGACCCTGGCCGCCACCCTTTTTGACAGCGAAAAGAACCTGGTGCGTATCGACATGAGCGAATATATGGAAAAATTTTCTGTCTCCCGTCTCATCGGCGCACCTCCGGGGTATGTGGGCTACGAGGAGGGCGGCCAGCTTACCGAGGCGGTCCGCCGGGCGCCCTATTCCGTTATCCTTTTTGACGAGGTGGAGAAGGCTCATCCCGACGTGTTTAACGTTCTTCTCCAGGTGCTGGACGACGGCCGCATCACCGACGGCCAGGGCCGGACGGTGGACTTCAAGAACACCGTCATCATCCTCACCTCCAATCTGGGCAGCCAATATCTGCTGGAAGGCATCAACGAAGCGGGGGAGATCACCCCGGAGGCCAGGGAGCAGATCAACGCCCTTCTAAAGCAGGCATTCCGCCCCGAGTTTCTCAACCGTCTGGACGAGATCGTTTTTTACAAGCCCTTGACAAAGGATAACGTGACCCATATTGTAGATCTGCTGCTGGAAAACCTGAACCAGCGCCTAAGCCAGCGGGAGCTGCGCTGCGAGCTGACTGCGGCGGCCAAGGAGCTCATCATTGAAAACGCTTACGACCCCCTGTACGGTGCCCGGCCCCTGCGCCGCTATCTCCAACACACCCTGGAGACCCTTATGAGTCGCGCCATCATTGCCGGAGAAGTCACGGAAGGGGAGACGGTAACAATAGACGCAGCAGAGGGCAAGCTGAAAATGGTGGAAAAATAAAAAGGCGGGAGGATCGGCACTGTACAAAATACAGTGCCGGTCTTTTTGCTGTTTCGGCGCATACTATCATAAATCGCATCATCAAGACGTTCCTGTTTTTCAGCCGCCGCCATTGAACAGAGGATGCGAAGAGATTTTCCTTGCATAGGGAGCGTAGCTCTCATAAAGTGATGTTGAATTTTGGAAACAAAAGTGGTATCCTTAGAACGTTGATTTTTTGAAAAGGAGAAGTTCATATGAAACACTGGAAACAACGGCTGGCGGCGGGAAGCTCCGCCTTGGCCTTGACGCTTACCCTTGGCTCCGGTGCTCTGGCGGCCGGGTCAGATGTGCTGACCCGAGGCCAAGCCCGGGATATAATCGCTGCCGCCGCTGATGACTACATCACCCCAACTATGGCGGACATCCTGCAGGGCGACGAAACAGGGGATCTTCACCTGGAACGCCCACTGACCCGGGCGGAAGCCCTGGTTATGCTGGAGCGGGCCTTCGGCGGCTTTGAGCCCCCTGTGGGCGCCAATGCACGGAGTGCCTTTCCGGCCGAGACCTTCACCGATATCCCTGCCTGGGCGGAGGAGGAACTGGCTGAAGTGCTGAGGGCCGGTATTGTGGCCGGTACCGGGGAAGGACAGCTCTCTCCGGAGGAATTGATCACACAGGCCGAGCTGGAGACGCTCATCGGCCGGGCCTATGCCTATCAGGGCGCCAACCTGAAGGACGACTTCTATGCCGCCGTCAACAAGGACTGGCTGGCTCAGTCTACCATTCCTGTCGGTCAGATGATCAATGGCGCCCTTTATGGACTTATGTTTGAGGTCAACGACCAGGTGGCCCGGCTCATTACCGATATTGCCGCCCAGCCGCAGGAGAAGGGAACCGCCGAGGCCAAGATCGCTGCCCTTTACAACACAGTGGTGGATACCGAGGGCCGGGAGAAGGCGGGGGTGGAACCGATCCGGAAGTATCTCGATGCGATTGATAGCGCTGAGACCTTGGACGACCTGATGGCTTCCGAGACCAAAATGCGGGAGGAGCTGGGTTTTGTCACCCTCCTGAGCTTCGGTCTTACCATTGACCTGATGGACTCCAGCCAATACGCCGTTCGGTTCAGTACCTTTGAATCTATGATGGGGAAAGACTTCTACGCCGGAGGCGATCCCACTCTGACCGAGGCCTACCTGAGCTTTCTCACCAAACTTCTTACCCTGAGCGGGGAGGAGGAGACCGCAGCCCGGATCAACGCCCAGCGGGTCTATGACATGGAGGCGGTAGTCTCCGCTGCCTCTTTGGACGTCCAGGACAGGGGCAATGTGGATCTGATCTACAACCTCTATACCATGGAGGAGCTGAAAGCCATCTTCCCCCAGGTGGATCTGGAGGGTTTTTATGCTGCCAGCGGCCTGAAGCCGGCTGACCGGATCGGGGTCAGCGATGTGGGGGCGATGGAGGCTGGGGCAGTCTACTTCAACAATGACCATCTGGACGACCTGAAGGCCATGTCCAAGATCGGCCTTGTATTGATGACCTGTAGTGCCCTGAACCAGGACTTTATGGAAGCTGAATATGAATTCCAGGCCGTTTACTACGGCATGGAGGGCCGCCAAGAGCCCGAACAGGTCGCTGCCGCCCAGGTTCAGAGCCTTCTCAGCGACTATCTCTCCCAGGCCTATGCCGAAGCCTATTTTACCCCTGAGGCCAAGGCCGATGTGGAGGAGATGATTGGGGAGTTCATCGCCATCTATAAAGAGCGGCTGGCCGCCCAGGACTGGATGAGCGAGGAAACCAAGGCCATGGCCCTTAAGAAGTTGGAAGCCATGGCAATAAAGGTGGGCTATCCTGATGATTGGACCACCTATCTGGACAACGCCGATATTAAGGGCCCTGAGGAGGGCGGATCCTTCTTTTCCAATATGATTGCTGTCCAGAAAGCCGCCAGGGATGAGATGTTGTCCTACCAGGACAAGGGGGTGGACAAGGATGAATGGATGATGGCCCCCTATACGGTAAATGCCTGCTACAATGCTACCGCCAACGACATCACCTTCCCCGCCGCCATCCTTCAAAGCCCCATGTACGATGTGAATGCCAGCCGGGAGGAGAACCTGGGCGGCATCGGCTATGTGATCGCCCACGAGATCACCCACGCCTTTGACAACATTGGCGCCAAATTTGACGAGAACGGTAACGCCGCGGACTGGTGGACCGCCGAGGATTATGCCGCGTTCCAGACCAAATGTGAGGCTGTGGTAGAGTGGTACGACGGCCGGGAGTCCGCCCCCGGCATCCTCTGTTCGGGAGTGCAGACCCTCAGTGAGAATGTGGCTGACCTGGGCGCTCTGGCCTGCATTGTGGAAGCCGCCGGAAAGTTGGAGGAGCCCGATTTTGAGACTCTCTTCCGCACGGTGGCCAGAACCTGGGCCTCCACCGCCCCCCGGAACACCCTGGAACATCTGGCGGCCAGCGATGTTCACGCCGCCGATAAGCTTCGGGTCAACCGAGCGCTGCAGACCGTGGATCTGTTTTTTGAGACCTTTGAGATTCAGGAGGGGGACGGCATGTGGGCGGCCCCCGAGACTCGGGTCAAAGTTTGGTAAGAGCTGAACAACACAAAAAATGGAGGCAGTTTCAATAACTGCCTCCATTTTTTATTTTGCTGTTTGCACGGTGTTACCATCCCATATAAGAGAAATGCATATAATCATGATACCCATAGCTGTCATCGCTGTTATCGGCCCAGGCGTCGCCGCCCCAGGACCAGCCGTGTTCCCGAAAAATCCGGACCACCGAGCCGTTGGGGGAGATGGAGTAGGGATTATTCCCCGGCTGCCAGAGGGAGCCGGTCTGGATACGACCGTTGCGGATCTGATAATTTTCGTTCCAGTTGATATCGATGGCGGTGCCGCAGTTGTGCTCTCCCGTGGCCTTGTCTCCCCGCCAGCCATAGCCGCCCAGGTCCCGGAAGGGGAACTGCTCCGGGTCGTTAAAAATTTCCGTGAAGATAGCGACTACATCGTTGGCGATGGCGGCATGGATGGGGAAGCTGCCCTCGGAGGCATATTTGTTGCCGTTTTTGTCAATGCGCCACATGGGTACCGTGATGGTGACCATGTGCTGCTCGGCCTGCTGACGGTTGGCGTAGCGGCGCTGGCTGGCGTTGCCATAGAGGAGGAGTTTTTTCTGGTCGTTTTCCCCTAACTTCCGCAGCCAGAAATTCTGGGCGTCATATTCCTCCTGGGTGACCTGTCCGGCAGAGAGCTGCTCATAGTAGGCCTCCTCATCCAGCTCCGCCTGGGTGAAGGGCCGCATGGTGACGGTATACAGATCTCGGGTCCGGGTGACGGTAACGCCGCCGTCCATGGCGGCATAATGCTTGGGGGCGTACAGGTCGGCCAGCTCCGAGGTGGATGCGCCAAGCTCAGCGGGGATCGTCTTGTCAGCCACCAGAAGCCCCCCATCCTGGTCCAGCAGGCGCAGGGTGATATCCTTGGGAGAGCCCCAGAGCCGCATCTCCGCCAGGGGGAGGGCCCGCATGAGAAGCACTGTACCGTCGGCGCGCTTGATGGTCTCTCCGCCGCCGAAGGTCCCGTCGGCACGGCCCTTGACGATGACGGCCTCAAATAGCCGCGCTACAGCGACCTGGTGGTTGTTGTCCAGCGTGTTCCAGTCGGAAAAGGAGCCGGCGGCGGTGGGGATCTCCCAATCCTCATCGTCGGAGGGGGCGCTCCAAAACATCTCCTTGTAGTCGATATCCAGCAGCAGTCGGTTGAGCAATACGGCGGCGTCCTGCCGCAGGATCGGCTGGGAGAGGGAGGAGGGGGATACCGGAAGAAAGTCATTTTCCAGTAGCAGGCCCATCTCCTTGGCGGCGTCGTATCCCGCCATATCCCAGGCGGCGCCCAGCTGGAGCTGAAGGGCGTAGGCCTCCGGATAGACGGCCCGGTCCAGCATGACCAGATATTGTCCCCAGGTCAAGGTGTCCTCGGGGGCCATCCGCCCATCCTCCATGCCTTTGAGAATGCCCAGGTTCACAGCCTGGGTAATGTCGGCGTAGGCCCAATGCTCCTGGGGCAAATCGGGATATGGGGGACCGCCGGCGGCAAAGGCCCCTAAGGGGAGAGAGAGGGCGGCGCAGAGGATCAGGGAGCAAATAAGGCGGAGAGGTTTCATAGGGGGTATCCTTTCTTCGGAGAGGGTCATTTGCCCATATGGGAAAAGTACATATAGTCGCGGCGGCGACAGCGAGAGCCGCCGCGGTTTCGCCCGCCGGTGGCGGAGCTTTCCCACCGGCCCAGGGGCCATCTATGGACCCCATCTGCGCCTAAAATTCTCAGTACCTTCTATTATAGCCCTCCTGGGAAGGGGAAGCAAGAAAAATGTCAAAAATGGGAGCAAATGGAAGAGCGCAAAAAAGCCGCCCCTTCCTGGGAGGGAAGGGGCGGGGAGATCTGGTTTGGCGGAAACGGTCAGGCGTAGAAAGCGTGGGCCCCAATAGTGGCAACATAAGGCCGGTTGCGGGAGGCCCAGCTGTTGGGCGAATAGCGGGGGTTAATGAAGTAGAGGGCGTTGCCCACCGTATTGGCTCCGTCCAGACACAGCTTTGCGGCAACGATGCTCTGCTCATTGGGAGTGAGGTGGATGGAGCCATTGGACACGGGGGTGAACTGACCCCGCTGGAAGATCACCTCATACACCGTGCTGGGGAATCGGGGATTTGCCACCCGGTTGAGTACCACATTACCCACGGCGATCTTGCCGTCCAGGGGCTGGTTGCCCGCCTCGGCGTTGATGATGTGGCTCAGCCAGTATACTACATCCTCCTGATAGGCGATGCTGCCGGCAGTGATAGGACCGACCCCGGCGGTGAGCACCACGTTGTTGCCGATGGGATCCCAGGAGACCTCCGCCCCCAGGGCGGCGGCAAGGGTGCGGACAGGCACCATCAGGTTGCCGTTGCTGGTCCGTACTCCGTCGGGCAGATACAGGTAGCGGCCATTGGCGATCATATACTTGAGGCCCGGCCGGATCTCCAGCTGGAGTCCGGGGGCGGAGACCATGGCCCGGTCATTTTCCCAAGCGGCTGTGGCGTCGGGATAGAGAGCCTGGACAACAGGCCAGTAGGACACATAGGTGACCTGATTCCAAACCTGGACAGGCGTGTCCATGGCGACGACGGTATCATTGACGATGATGTCCAAGCCGTCGCCCTCCACGGCGGTGACGGGCAGGGCCAGGCCAAAGGTCAGGCACAGCGCCAGCGCCAAAGCGAAAAGCTTTTTCATATTATTATTTTCCTCCGATCACAATTTTGGGTGTCAAGCCGTTTCCGCGGTTCCACCAAATTGTAACCATATTGTAACCGCTTTAGAAGCAAAAATCAAGAAAACTATCGTGAAAACGGCGAAACAAACAAAAAGATGCCAATTCGACAAAAAAACATTCTCGGAAAAAGTTACAAAACGGAAACAAGTCCTACCCGCTGGGGGACAAGGGATACGGCAGGTAATCGAAAAAAAGGGAAGCTGTATACAAGATGTAAAAATGCACAAAAAAGTGCCCCCGGAATTCTCCGGGGGCGAAATAAAATGGCGCTTATTCGTAGAACCAATGGGCTCCAATGGTAGTAATGTAGGTCCGATTTTCCATGGTCCAGTGGTTGTCGGTGAGCTCGGGAGCCAGAAAATAAAGGCTGTTGCCCACCACGTTGGCGCCCTCCAGGCAGGCCTTGGCAGCCCGAATGCTTTCAGGGGTGGGGTCGTTGTAAACGGTGCCATTTCGGACCGGTTCGAATTGGCCCCCCCAGCGCTCGTCAAAAATGACCCCGTAGATAGTATCCGGAAAGTCGGGGCTGGCAACTCGGTTCAGGACCACATTGCCCACGGCGATCTTTCCCTCCCAGCACTCCCCCTGGCTTTCAGCGGAAATAATGCGGGAGAGCCAGTAGAGCTGGTCGTGGGTGTCCTCGGGAGTAGAGAGAGCCACCTCTCCGGTCGTGGGGTCCCAGTTTACCTCCAGTCCCAAAAGACCGGCCAGGGGTCGGATCGGTACCAGGGTGCGGCCCTCCTCCAGACGAATGGGCTGGCTCGTTTCCACCCGGTCTCCGTTACAGATCAACGCGTTGTCCCCGGGCCGGGCGCTGAGGGACATTCCCTCCGCCCAGACGGCTGCCTGACCGTCTTCCCATTGGACGGTGCAGCCGGGGAGCAGCACCTGGACCAAATTACGAAGGGGAACAAAGGTGGTATTCTCATAAACGGAGGTGGCTCCGGCGTTCAAAGGGGTTCCGTCCAGGGTGAGGACGGCGGCCTGGGCCGGGGTGGTAAATAGAGTCGCGCCCAGGGCAAGGGCGGCAAGCTGTCGCTTCATTGTAAGCGCTCCTTCCATTCTTTAGGTTGTAATGAAATTGTAATAGAAGGAAGGAGCTGTTTCAAGGAACAATATCTTCCATGGAAAGGAATAGAAAAACAGGGCCTGGGCCGATGGTATGTACCGCCGCCCTTTGGCGGCGGCGGGAGCTGTGGTTACTGGATATTTTCTCTGGCGCAGTCGTCCAGGACCCGGACGCCCATTTCCTCCCAGCTTGGCAAGGGATACTTGCGAATAGAAACATCGTCTACCTCGGAGCATAGGCGTTTATCCGGTTCCAGGCGAAGACAGTCCCGGGGCCAGGCCGTTTCCTTGTGCCTGTTTTTGCCCTTCTTCTCCATGCCATCACCCCCAAAACAGAGTATGCCCGGAAGAGAGAGAAACATGGGGAGGGGACATTGGAAAAAATAGCCGAACAAAAATATACCCGGCAGGTTCAAAATTCCCGCGGCACGCCCTTTGAGACTCTCTGAGGCTGTGCTTCCCCCTTTCGATCGAAGCGATCGGGACGCTCGGCCATTGATCGCCCCGCGGCGGAAGCGGAAAAGGTGGGAAGGAAAACAAAAAAGCCGCTGTCTCAGGACAGCGGCTTTTTGGGGCAAATGAGGTCGCGTCTTACACCGCACGGGTGACCTTGCCGGAGCGGAGACAACGGGTACAGACGTACACGTGCTTGGGGGTGCCGTCAACGACAGCCTTGACCCGCTTCACGTTGGGCTTCCACGTCCGGTTGGAGCGACGGTGGGAGTGGGAGACCTTGATGCCGAAGGTCACGCCCTTGTCGCAGAATTCACATTTGGCCATTTCACAATTCCCTCCTTACTGGCAGGATAATACACTCTAAAAAGAATCGAACATTATATTACCAGAACCGGAGGGAAAATGCAAGCATTTTTTTATTGTGCCTGCGATATTTCCATAAGCCCCTTTAAGGAGAACCTGGGGAATCCCTCCATAGCCGGGGCAATGCTTTCCACCGGATAAAAAATCACCGGACCGTCGGCCGTCAGAAAAAATCGTCCAGGGGAAAACTTGCGGGAGGCCAGGCTGGGCCAATCCTCATAAAAGACGGCCTCTCCGGTATTGACTTGAGCCCCGATCTGCCGCCGGACCTCCTCCAGAATGGGACCGCGCCACCAGCGGCGGGGAGGGAGCAGCTCACGCAGGGTAACGGGAGTGCCCTCGGGAAGGCGCCACACATCCCCCTGTCGTACCCGCCGGGGCCGCCGCCCACCCACATCCTCGGAGGCGTCCCAATAGAGACTGAAAAAACCGTCTTCAAAAAGGGCGACGGTAAAATCCAGGCTTGCGCTCCAGGGGGGCGCTCCCGGTCCGGCCAGGGCCTTGGCCTGCTCCAAAAGGGGGCCCGCCCACCGTTTTTTCCAACGATCCGCCAAAGCGGCGTAATATCGGTTTACCCGGCGGGAGCCGGGGCCGTTTTCCTCCAGCCGGGGCCATCGGGCTTTCACGGTGAGCAGTACGGAATCGCCCTCCCGAAAGGTCTCTTCATAGTTCCCCGGCTCTTCCAGGGTGAGGATGGAAAACTCTTTTTTCATAAAATCTCCCCCTTTCCGTTAAAACAGTCTATGCGGGGGAAATTTTTTCGGTTCGGGGCTTTACTTTCACGCTTCACTTTGATAAAATAGGCGTAGCTTCCATAGGGAAGAGAAGTTACTAGAAGAAAAGGGGGCGGGACCCGGATGAGTAAAAGCGGAAAGAAGGGCGAGAGCGATACCCTCTATCAGGCTATTCTCACTCTTCAAAGCCTGGATGAGTGCAAAAAGTTTTTTCAGGATCTGTGTACGGTGTCTGAGCTGCGGGCCATGGAGCAGCGCTTTGAGGTGGCGCTTCTTCTCAGTGAGGGGATGATCTACAATGATATCCTGGAGCGGACTGGGGCCTCCAGCGCTACCATCAGCCGGGTGAACCGTTCCCTCCAGTATGGGGTGGACGGATATCAGGATGTGCTGCCCCGGATCAAGGAAAAGCTGAAAAAAGATGGCAAGCTATGAATTCTTGGCGGGCAGTTACGACGCCCTTACCGCCGATGTGGGGTATTCCCGCTGGGCGGACTATATCGAAGGACATTTTGCCCGGCTGAAAAAGCCGGTCCGCACTGTGCTGGACCTCTGCTGCGGTACCGGCAGCTTGACCTATGAGCTCTCCTGCCGGGGCTATGAGATGACGGGGGCAGACCTGTCTGCGGACATGCTTTCCATCGCGGAGGAAAAGTGCCGGGACCTGCCTGTCAGGCCCCGGTTTTTCCAAGAGGCCATGGAAGATCTGGCCCTGCCCTATGGGGTGGACGCCTGTGTGTGCTGCCTGGATAGCGTCAACTATGTGTTGAAGCCCCAAAAACTGCAGAGGGCATTTCGGAAAGTCTATGAAGTCCTGGCTCCCGGGGGCTTGTTCCTTTTTGACGCGGACACGCCGGAAAAGCTGGAGAGCATGGACGGCCAGGTGTTTTTGGATGAGACGGAGGATGAGTTCTGCGTCTGGCGGGGAGAGTATAGCTCAAAGCGGCGGGTGTGCTCCTTTTGGATGGATATTTTTCAGCGGGAGGGGCAAGTTTGGCGCCGGGGGGGCGAGCTCCATGAGGAGTATGCCTATACCATGGATGAGCTGGAGGAGTATTTGAAGCAAGCGGGCTTTGTCCGGATCAGGCGGTACGGAGAGCTGAAACGCCGCACCCCAAAGGAGGGCGAGCAGAGGATCTTTTTTACCGCTGTGAAAGGGGAATAGGCATGGATGAGATCGTTCGTATGATCGCCAAAGACGCTCCGGTGAAGGCTATGGCCATCACCGGAAGGGACCTTGTGGAGCGGGCGCGGCGCATCCACAAAACGCTGCCCGTGGTCACCGCCGCTCTGGGCCGGTCTCTTATGGCCTGCTCCATGATGGGGGACCAGCTGAAGGGAGAGGGGGCCTCCGTGACCCTGCGCATCAAGGGGGACGGCCCCATGGGCGCCCTCACCGCCGTGGCGGATGCGGGGGGAAATGTCCGGGGCTTTGTCCAGGAGCCGGCGGTGTTTCTGCCCCCCAAGCCCAACGGAAAACTGGATGTGAGCGGCGCTGTGGGTAAGTCGGGGAGCCTTACGGTCATCAAGGATCTGGAGATGAAGGAACCCTATGTGGGAACGGTTCCCCTGGTCTCTGGAGAGATCGCTGAGGATGTGACGGCCTACTTTGCTGTCAGTGAGCAGATCCCCACCGCCTGCGCTCTGGGAGTGTTGGTGGATACGGACCAGTCCGTTCTCCGGGCGGGGGGTTATCTCATTCAGCTTCTTCCCGGGGCCTCTGAGGAGGTGATCGAAAGCGTGGAGGAAGGGGTGTCTATGCTTGGCCCTGTGACCGCCGCTCTTATGAGGGAGGGAATGGACGCCGAAAATCTTCTGCGGCAGGCGCTGTCCGCCTTTGAACTGGAAACCTTGGAGCGGCATCCGGTGGAATACCGTTGCTATTGCAGCCGGGAGCGTGTGGTCAGGGCCCTGGTGAGCATGGGGCCGGAAGAGTTGCGCGCTTTGATCGCGGAGCAGGGCAGAGCGGAGCTCACCTGCCAGTTCTGCGATGCGGTCTATGAGTTTGGCCGGGAGGAACTGGAGAAGCTGTTGGGCTGAGTGCCGCAAGAAAAAATTTCCGAATGTTGAAATTTGCCTTGACAGGTGGCGGGGGTTTTAGTATAATAATCATCGCCGCTTGGAAGGTCAGCACCAACAGGGGAGCATAGCTCAGCTGGTAGAGCGCACGCCTTACACGCGTGATGTCACAGGTTCGAGCCCTGTTGTTCCCACCATACGGCGCGGTAGTTCAGTTGGTTAGAACGCCGGCCTGTCACGCCGGAGGTCGTGGGTTCAAGTCCCATCCGCGTCGCCACATCGGAGCAAGCTGCGGATCGTTTGCTTCCGCGCAATGCGCGAAAGCTCATCCCCGTCGCTACTCCTCCTTTTCCCCAAAAAGTGGAAGGGCGTTTTTGGGGGAGCATATCAGCCCTTAGGCTATGAGGTTCGTTTTGAACCTCACCTATGCCTCTGTAGCTCAGTTGGTAGAGCAGAGGACTGAAAATCCTCGTGTCACTGGTTCGATTCCGGTCGGAGGCACCAAAAAAGAATTCTCCCGGAATGGGGACATTCCGGGAGAATCTTTTCAAAGGATACTGCATAGTATGAAGTATCCGCAAGTGGGGGGACGGAAAGTCCCCTTCATATGCGGGCATAGCTCATCTGGTAGAGCGCCACCTTGCCAAGGTGGAGGTAGCGAGTTCGAGCCTCGTTGCCCGCTCCAATGCAAAAAGAAACCTGTTCTGTTCCATTTCCGGCCTGAAGGGCGGTCGAAGATTCCACATCCACAGGTTCCTGCTTCCTCTCCCCAAACAGAACTGCTCCGCGGCTTCATTGGGGGCCCCTGAAGGACCTTCGGCAACGTAGCCAAGTGGTAAGGCAGAGGTCTGCAAAATCTCCACCCCCAGTTCG
>CANPTT010000012.1 GCA_947577065.1 uncultured Pseudoflavonifractor sp. | reverse complement strand
ACCCCCGTGTTCAGCTTGGGAAGCTGACATTCTACCATTGAACTACACCTGCATATTCTGTTGGATCAGTCAGCTTTCATATGGTAACACATTTTTTCCCAAAGCGCAAGAGGTTTTTTGGCGAAGGTCGCCTTTCTCCCTCCAAACTTCTCTTTTTCCGGCGTCCTCCCATAATAACTTCTCCGCCCAGGGAAGGCCCGTCGTCTGGCGGGCCTTCCCTTTCCCCACGCCCGCCTGCATCAAGGGCAGTCAACGTCAATTTAAATACATCTTTTCATAATACCGCTGATACTCCCCGCTGGTGATCCGCTCCACCCACTCCGGGTGCTCCAGATACCATTGGATCGTCTCCCGAATGCCCTTTTCAAACGTGTACTCCGGCCTCCAGCCCAAAAGGGTGGTGATCTTGGTGTTGTCGATGGCGTATCTCCTGTCATGGCCCGGGCGGTCCTTCACATAGGAAATGAGGCTTTCCGGCTTTCCCAGTTCCTTCAAGATAAGCCTTATGATCTCAATGTTGGCCTTTTCGTTATTGCCCCCCACATTGTAGACTTGGCCCGCCTCACCCTTCTCCAGCACAGCGGCGATAGCGGCACAGTGGTCCCGGACGTGGAGCCAGTCCCGGATCTGAAGCCCGTCCCCGTAGACCGGCAAGGGCCTGTCCTTCCGGGCATTGTGGATCATCAGCGGGATCAGCTTTTCCGGAAACTGATAAGGGCCGTAGTTGTTGGAGCAGCGGGTGATGTTCACCGGTAGGCCATAGGTCTCATGGTAGGCCCGGACCACCAAGTCCGCACCCGCCTTGGAGGCAGAATAGGGGCTGTTGGGTGAGAGGGGGGTAGTTTCGGTAAACATCCCCTCCCTCCCCAGGGCTCCGTATACCTCATCGGTAGAGACCTGGAGATACCGCACCCCGGGTTTATACTCCCGGGAGTACTTGTCATCAGGTGAAAGCTTCCAATGGCGCATGGCGGCATCCAGCAGGGTCTGGGTCCCTACGATATTGGTGGTGAGAAACAGCTCCGGCTCCAGGATACTCCGGTCCACATGGCTCTCGGCGGCAAAGTGGACCACCGTATCAAAGTCATGTTCCGCAAAGAGCTTTTCCACCAGGTCCTTGTCCCGGATACGGGAAAGGGAAGCTCTGTGTTCTCATGCCATACGACGGAGCATCCGACGGTCTCCAGCGCCCGCTGCTCTTTTCGAAGCTTTTGAGGAGCGGCTAATGTATAAACGAAGGCCCCACTCTCCCGGAACCCGCAGTCTATATCCCTGCACAGACTCCGGTACTCCTCCAATGCCCTCTGGTTTGCTCGGAGATACTCCAAAGCCCCTTCCTCGCCCATCCAACGGGTCAACTTATCATAGATGAGCCCGTGCTGGGCTGTGAGCTTGGCGGTGGTGTTTCCCGTCACCCCCCCGCAGATCCGTCCAGCCTCTACCACCAGGCACTCCATCCCTGCGCGCTGAAGCTGAAAGGCGCACAACAGCCCCGCCAAGCCGCCGCCGATGATAAGGATGTCGGTGGCCATATCTCCATCCAGGGTCTGGAAGTCAGGAAGGTTGGTCTCTTTATGCCATAGGGACATGGAAGCTGTCATCAAAATCACCTCTTGGGGGTAGTATTTGCCCTCAAGAGGTGATTTATTTGATGGTTCTATTTGTTTGTATCCAGAAAAGCGGAAGCCCTTTCTTCATAGCTGTATCCATTACAAGGACTGACATGAAATCGCAACTTGTAGATATCAAAATAATATTTACCGGGCAATGCGCTCCCCTGCTTTTTCGCCCTCTGCCATGCTTTTACAATGCTGTCAAATTTATGCTCGATCCCTTTTTCCGCTTCCAGGGTCTCCGCGATCTTTTGCGTCTCCGCCGCGTCCATGGCAGGTGTCCCCCTCCCATAAGGCAATTCATCCAGCGCATCTCCAGGGTATTCCCTGTTGAAATACCCGATTCCACCGACGCACCGGACCCCAAAATAAAGCAAAATCGCTCTGACTATTCTTATTGGATTCCCGGATCATCTGGGCCAATCTCTCCCGCTTTCTTACAATGCTTCCACAGCCTCCATGGCCTGGAAGATCATATCTTCTGTAATAGGATAGGGGATATGCTTCATATCAGGAGCATTGACAATGGCTTTCAGGACGGGGGCCATAAACTCCCGATCCAGCGGCACCTTCATTTCCCGGAAGGTGGTATCGATCCCGATGGACTGAAGGAATTCCTTTACCTCCAGCGCCTTTTCCCGATCCCCGTCCACCATGAGCTGCACCAGCACGCCATAGGCCACCACATTGCCGTGACGATGGGTCTCATCAAATCCGGGAATGGTCACCATACCATAATAAGTAGAATGGGCTACCGCGCCGTTATAAAGATCCAGCACCAGGGTGGAGACCAGACCTGTGCTGACAATGATAGCCAAGGCAGCCTGCTCCAAAGCCAGAGAGACCCGGTCCTTCCGGCAGTCTGCCAGGGCTTGACCGCCATGCTCCCGCAGAGGCTCGTAGCACATATTGCTGATCTCCCTCCCCAAAGCGGAGGAGTGCTCCGGCCTATCGTTGCGGGCGGAGAAGTGACACTCAAAGAACTTTCCAATGGTATCGCCCATGCCGGCCTGAAGATACTCCGCCGGAGCTTTGGCCAGGATCTCCAGATCGATAAAACAGTGGCGGGGCGGCCGATCCGCGTACGCAAAATGGTCCAAGCTGCCGTTCTCCCAATAGATAACAGACAGTTTGGTCATTCCGGCGCAGGTGGCGGCAATGGTGGGAAAGGTAAACAGGGGCAACGCCGACTCAGAGGCCGCACCCTTGGCGGTATCCAAGGCTCGGCCTCCGCCCATACCAAAGATCATGTCTGCCCCCACCGCTTTGGCGTGGGCTGCCCACCGGTGGATATTGGCCATGGTGCAGTCCTCGCCGTACACCTGGACATCCACGATCTCCAGAGCACTGCCCTTCAGCGCCTGAGCCAGCCTATCCGCTCCCGCCGCCAGGGCCCGGCTTCCGCCCAAAAGGAGGATCCGCCGGCCAAAGGGGGCACAGATGGCAGCAACGTCTTGATACGCCTCAGGCCCTACAGAATAATTACAGAAAAATACAGAATGGCCCATATTCTCAACTCCCGCTTTTTGTTCGTTAGTCTCCAATTAAAGAAAAAAGCTCTTGTTTTCCCACATACTTAGTAGAAAACAAAAGCTTTTTATGGTCCGAGTGACTGGACTTGAACCAGCGGCCTCCTGAACCCCATTCAGGCGCGATACCAAACTTCGCCACACCCGGATATTTTCTTCCCCTTGAAAGGGCACAGTTATATTAGCACAATTTGCTCCGCTTGGCAAGCCCTTTTCCGAATTTTTTTCTCTTCCCCTCCCGCGGTCCCCCTACTCACTCTTTCTCCGCCTTGGCATAGACTGGGATTGGAAGGCATTGTCTTTCCCCATTTTCATTCGGGAGGTAACATGTATGCCTGAAAAGGTCATGCCCGGCCCTGTTTCGGATGCCGCCGGTATCCGTGAGGCCGTATGCGTACACACTAAGAAGATCATGGACGCGTGCCGTGATAAAGACTGTATCGAGGACCTGCGGGTCTATCTCACCAAGAGCTCCCAGTGCGCCCTGGACCGTGCCTGCAATGTGAAGGCCGGCTGCGCTGAGTTGCTGTACGTCTCCACCAATGTGGATCCCATTTGCTTCAATAAGGGCTTCTACACGGTGGATGTGCGGTATTTCTACCGCATTACCGCCGACGCCTTTGTGGGCGCCGCCCGTCCTGTGGAGGTTTCCGGTCTGGCCGTCTTCGACAAGCGGGTCATCCTCTTTGGCGGCGAGGGCAGTTCCAAGACCTTCACCTCTGACATGGCGGACTGCCCCGATCTGCAAAACCTGCCTCAGGCCAATCAGCCCGTGGCTGTGGTGGAGGCGGTAGACCCCCTGGTCCTGGGCATGAAGCTGGTGGATCCCTGCGACTGCCATTGCTCCTGCAACTGCAGCTGCGGCTGTGAGCTCACCGATGTGCCCCCCTGTATCTGCGCCTGCTTCGGCAGCGATCTGGACTTCTCCAGCGAAGGTAAGCGTCTCTATGTATCCCTGGGCCAGTTCTCTCTCATTCGCCTGGAGCGGGATACCCAGCTGCTGATCCCGGTCTACGATTACTGCATGCCCGAGAAGGAGTGCACCTGCGACGGCGGCTCCTGCGACGAGGATCCCTGCGAGCTGTTCCGGCATGTGAAGTTCCCGGTCAACGAGTTCTTCCCCGCCGACCGGCACCCTGCCCCTGACGGAGGCTGTGGGTGCGGCTGCTGCTGCGGCTGATAAGCCCTTCCCTCTCACAAAGAGCTCCCCTGGCCTATGCCTGGGGAGCTCTTTTCCGTTGGTCCCTCACAAATTCATATGCACCCATAAAACGGGTACTTCCGCACTCTACAAGATCTGATAGGGCCGTGTCCGGGCCAGAATCTCCACCGCTGACCGGCTGACGTCCAAAAAGGCTTCTGCCCGATCCTGTCCGACGTTATCGACCATATCCTGAAAGGCCAGAAATTCTGGGATCATGCGATGCCCCGCCGCTTCCAACTCCCGCTGAATGGTCTCCCCGGTGCGCAGGACTATCTTGTAACCAACGCAGCGGCTGAGAGGCCCCTGGAGCTCCAGCCAGCCCTTTTCCCCCGTGATCACGCAGCGATTTGGTCCCTGACAATCCTTGGCCGCCAGGCAGACGGCCTTCATCTCTCCATAGTCCAGGGTAAGAACACCGCTGGTGTCCACTCCCCGCCGGAGGTTGGGCTCATATGACACAGCCTTGGGCGAGCCAAAAAGACAGAGCACAGCGTGAAGGTTATAGACGTTCAGATCCATAAGCGCTCCGCCCCCAGAGCCGGATCAAAGGCCGGGGCGATCTCCCCATGTTGGAACGCGTCATACCGGGAGGAATACTGGCTATAGTTGAAGCAGACAAGACGCGGCCTGCCCAGCAGAGGCAGGTCCTTTTTCATTTGCGCTAAGGTGGGCAAATAGTGAAGCGTCATGGCCTCTACCAGTACAAGGCTCCTTTCCCGGGCCAGGGATCGCAGTTCCTGGAACTCCTCCAGACTGGTCACCATGGGCTTTTCTACGATGACATGCTTCCCCTTCAGCAGCGCGGCCTTGGCATATTGATAATGGACCCTGTTCGGAAGTCCGATGTAGACCGCATCCGCCTCCCCTTCCAAAAGCTCATCGTGATCGAAATACAAATGGGGGATCCGATAACGCCGGACTAGCTCCTCTCCCCGCGCCCGGCTTCTCTCCGTCCCCAGAAGGGCCACCGGGCAAATACCCAGTTCCTCCAGCACGGGAAGTACCTCCTGGACGATCTTTCCCGTTCCCAAAAGCGCCAATTTCATAAACGGCCTCCCCTTTCTCACATCAGCGGCGCAAACATCCGCAACACTGAGCGGAGAAGGAGCCGCAGGAAGGAGTGGTTTTCCGCATCCTCCAGCGTGATTTCCTCGCTCTTCTCCTGGGTATCCAAAAAGTCCCCCTTCACATCCAGTACCGTAGGGTCACCGCAGAGCCACACCCCATTTTCAAAGTGGAGGAACATGCTGCGGTAATCCATATTCACAGTGCCCACCGTGGCGTATAGATCGTCCACGGCAAAGCATTTTGCATGGACAAAGCCGGGGGTATACTCAAAAATGCGTACCCCCGCTTCCAAAAGGGGACTGTAGTGGGCCCTTGTCATCTCAAAAATCGTCTTCTTGTCCGGCACATGGGGCGTGATAAGGCGCACGTCCACCCCACTTTTGGCAGCGCTGCAAAGAGCGGTATTTACGCTGTCACTGATGATCAGGTAGGGGGTCATGATATAGACATAGCTTTTGGCCTTAGCGATCAGGTTGAGGTATACCGTCTCCCCTACCGGCTCTCCGTCCAGGGGGCTGTCGGTATAGGGCTGGACCCAGCGGCCCGCTCCCTGCCCTGCTTTCAGCGGCAGGGCGGTGGGACGGTAGCTATTGTAATCCTCCCTCTTTCCGCTGGTATACTCCCACATGGTAAGAAACATGACCGTCATCGCCCAGGCTGCCTCCCCCTTCAGCAGGATGGCGTTGTCCTTCCAGTGGCCATACTTCAAGCGGCGGTTCACATACTCGTCGGCCAGATTCATTCCCCCGGTAAAAGCGGTATGACCGTCAATGACACAGATCTTCCGATGATCCCGGTTATTGAGCCGCACCGACAGAACGGGTACAAAACGGTTAAATACCTGACAGTGGATTCCCCGAGCCTCCAGCTCCCTTTCATACCCCTTGGGCAGAGTGTAAAGGCAGCCCACATCATCGTAGATGACCCGCACATCCACCCCCTGGCGGACTTTCTCTTCCAGGATCTCAAGAACACTGTCCCAAACCTGTCCAAAATCAATGATAAAATACTCCAGAAAGATATAGCGCTTCGCTCCCCGAAGCTCTTCCAGCAAGGGCTCAAATGCCTCGTCTCCCAAAGGAAAGTAGCGGGTCCAGGTGTTGGTGTACAGAGGACAGTGGGCATATTCCTCCAGATAGCGCGACTGATTCACCGCATCCCGGCCAAAGGCGGCAAGACTCTCCGCTTTCTTGTCCGGGTCCAGAGCGGCCACCATATGGCGGTCCATGCCCTCCATCTTCTTTCTCACTTGTTGAGACAACCCGTTCCCCCCGCACAAGAGGTAAAACAGCCCCCCAAACATAGGCACCAGCAGAATGGGAACGATCCAGGCGATCTTGTAGCCCGGATCGCTTTTCTTGTTGACGATATGAAGCACCGCGAACAGAGAGATCACTACGCAGATCAGGTATACATAGAGAAAATATTCGGAAAAGCGCAGGATGGCCGCGGCAAAAAGTCCCACCTGAAGCAGCAGCAGAAGGGCCACCAGGACTGTCCGGTGAGTCACAAAGGACAAAAATTTTTTAATGTTCACCCAGCCTCCCCCCTTTCTCTTTGAAAAACGGCCCGCTTATTGTACCACCACATTCCCCTCCCCGAACATCTCCTTCAGTTCCGCCAAAAGGGCCGGATGGAGTTGTGCCGCAGCGCCCAAACGTTTTTGGGTATCGACACAATACAGGACCACCTGTTGATTGCCGGGAAACATACTGAGAACCAGCCCTGTCTTCCGCATTCTGGGATCCTCTGCAGAGGGGATCTTAACATAAAGCTTTCCCTGAATGGTCTGTTCACCAGGGGCCTCCTGCCGCCGGGCGGCTGCCTCCTCCGCCATCTGGGCGTTAAGTGGACGGACCCGGTCGCACATGAGCTGAGGGGCCTTGTCATCCCGGACAGAGAGCTTACCCTCTGCCAGAATGGCTGTTCCCGCCGTCAGGAAGGAACCGCTCTCCGCAAGGGTCCGGGAAAAGCACAGAAGCTCCATGGCGCCGGAGTCATCCTCCAAGGTCACATAGGCCATGAGAGTATTATTTTTGGTCGTCTTGGTCTTTACTGTGGCCACCACCCCCGCCAGAGTCACTTTTTGACCATCCCGATATATTTCGGGCCCCTCCTCCCGGTCAAAATCTGTCAGGATCGCGCCCATAGAGGCTGCCCGGTGCTGGCGGGCCAGTTCCCTGTAATCATCCATGGGATGCCCCGTCAGGTAAAGGCCGGTGGTCTCCTTCTCCATCTTCATCAATTCCTGACGGGAGAACTCCGGAATATTGGGCAGGGGGATCTCCGGTGCAGAGCCAAAGCTACCCTGGCAGCCTCCGAAGAGGTCGTACTGCCCCTCGATGGTGTCCCGCTTGGACTTGGCGATGGCGTCCAGCGTCCTCTCTGCCACATTCAGCAGTTGGGAACGGCGGGCCCCCAAGCTGTCAAAGGCCCCGCATTTGATGAGGCTCTCCACTACCCGTTTGTTGCAATCAGCCCCAAACATCCGCTGACAAAAGTCCGCCAAGGAGGTGAAAAGTCCGTTTTCCTCCCTCTGGGCGATCATTTGAAGAGCTCCGCCCCGGCCCACACCCTTCACCGCCGCAAGGCCAAAGCGGATCCCCTCTGCCGTAGCCGTGAAGTCAGCCCCGGATTGGTTCACATCGGGGGGCAGCAGGGCGATCCCACAAGCTTTGCATTCCGCAATATACTCGGCCACCTTCTCGCTGGAATCCAGCACCGAGGTGAGAAGAGCCGCCATATATTCCTTGGTATAGTGGCATTTGAACCAGGCCGTCTGGTAAGCCACGATGGCATAGGCCAGGGAGTGGGCCTTGTTGAAAGCATAGTTGGCAAAGTCATAGATCTCATCATAGATGGCCTGTGCCACACTCTCCGGGATCCCATTGGCTACGCAGCCTGCAATATTTCGGTCCGGATCCCCATGGAGAAACGCCTCCCTCTCCCGCTCCACGTCCTTCGCCTTTTTCTTGCTCATGGCCCGACGAACCATGTCGGCCTGGCCCAGGGAATACCCCGCCAGCTTTCGGAATATCTCAATGACCTGTTCCTGGTAAACAATACAGCCATATGTGCTTTGGAGGATGGGCTCCAGCATGGGATGCTTATATTTTACCAGCCTTGGATCATGTTTACAGGCGACAAACCGTGGAATGGAGTCCATGGGGCCGGGACGGTAGAGGGCGATGATGGCGCATACGTCTTCCAGATCTTTGGGCTTCAAACTGACGCAGACCCCTGTCATACCGGTGGACTCCATCTGAAACACCCCGCTGGTCCGACCCTCGGAGAGCATTTTTAAAACCTCGGGGTCGTTGTCGGGAATATCGTTGAGTGTAAATCCGGGCCGCTGCTTTTGGATCTCTTTCACCGTATCATCCAGCACCGTCAGATTTCGCAGCCCCAAAAAGTCCATTTTTAAAAGGCCAAGCTCCTCCAGGGTCACCATGGTAAACTGCGTTACGGGCTGCCCGTCGTTGGTTGCCAAGGGTACATAGTCCTCCACGGGAAGCCGGGTGATGACCACGCCGGCGGCATGGGTAGAGGCGTGGCGGGGCATTCCCTCGATGGCCTGGGCCGTGTCGATCAGCAGCTTGATCTGCTCATCCTCCTCATACATATCCCGCAGGGGCTTGGACAGCTTCAGCGCGTCAGCCAGGGTGATGTGGAGGGTCTGAGGGCCTGCGGGGACTTGTTTTGCCACCTTGTCTACCTGGTCATATGGCATATTCAGCACCCTTCCCACGTCCCGGATCGCTCCCCTGGCAGCCATAGTACCGAAGGTGACGATCTGGGCCACATGGTCAGCGCCATATTTACTCCGGACATAGTCGATGACCTCCTCCCGACGACGGGGGCAGAAGTCAATGTCGATATCGGGCATGGTGACCCGCTCCGGATTCAAGAAGCGTTCAAAAAAGAGGCCGTATTTCATAGGGTCTACCTCAGTGATAGCCATACAATAGGCTACCATAGACCCCGCCGCCGAGCCACGGCCCGGCCCCACGGGAATGTCGTGGGACTTGGCATATCCAATGAAATCGGAAACGATGAGAAAGTAGTCCACAAAACCCATTTTGCGGATGACTCCCATCTCATACTCCAACTGCTCCAAATATCCCTCGGGATGGTCGGGATACCGCCGCTCAAACCCCCCTCGGCACAGCTTTTCAAAGTAGGCATCCGGGTCGCTCTCCCCCTCAGGCAGATGAAATTCCGGCAGATGATATTTGCCAAACTCAAACTCCACATTACACATCTCGGCAATTTTCAGCGTATTCTCTATGGCGCCGGGGTACTTGCCGAAAAGGGTCCTCATCTCATCGGTGGATTTGAGATACATCTCATCGTTCTTAAATTTCATTCTGTCCGGGTCGGCCTCGGTCTTTCCCGTCTGGATACACATGAGAATATCCTGCATCCGGGCGTCGGCTTTGGTGAGGTAGTGGGCATCGTTGGTACAGACCAAGGGGATCCCTGTCTCCTCATGGATGCGGACAAGGCCCGCGATGACCGTAGGGTCCGCTTCCAGACCGTGATCCTGAAGCTCCAGATAGTAGCTTCCCCGCCCGAAAAGCTTGTCCATCTCCAGGGCATGGGACTTTGCCCCCTCATAGTCACCGCTCCGCAGCCGCCGGGGCAATTCCCCCGCCAGACAGGCGGACAGACAAATAAGTCCCGCAGAGCGCTCGCGGAGCAGATCCAAGTCGATCCGCGGTTTGATATAGAAGCCCTCCGTATAGGACTGACTCACCATATGAGAGAGATTCCGATAGCCCGTCTCATCCTTACACAGCAGGATCAGGTGTCTTGCCTTGCTGTCCAGCTCATGGATCCGGTCAAACCGGGTCCGTGGCGCCACATAGACCTCGCAGCCGATGATGGGTTTGATCCCCTCCGCCTTACAGGCCCGGTAGAAGTCGATGACCCCATACATGGTGCCGTGATCGGTGATGGCCACGGCGCTCTGTCCCAGCTCCTTCACCCGCTTTACCAGCTTGGGGATACGGCAGGCGCCGTCCAGGAGGGAGTACTCCGTATGGTTGTGCAGGTGAACAAAGGACATGGTCATGACCTCCTGTTTTCATTTTTATTTTTCTCCCGGCGTCTATCCGCCGATACCTGCCGGTCTTAACACGGCGTTTGGCAGGAGGTCGTAGCAATTACGGCGTTGGTCCCGTCCACTGCCCTAATTTCTTCAGCCGGTGGCTGAGGGAGGACTTGGTGATGGGGGGACGACAGAGGGCCGCCAGCTCGGACAGGTTCAGATCCGGATGGTCCAGGCGGAGTCGGGCCGCCTCCGCCAGCTTGGGGGGCAACGCATCCAGATCCATGCGCTCCGACAGGCGGCGGATGACCTCAAGCTGGGCCTGAGCCGCGTCCACCGCCTTGTCCAGATTGTGGGCATCGCAGTTCACACGCCGATTCACGCCCCCCCGCAGATCCTTTTCCGCCTTGGCATTCATCAGCTCCATGGCGGCCAGGGGCGCACCGACGGCGGTAAGAAAATCGGCGACGGCCTCGCTCTGCTTAAAATATGCCATGTAAATCCCGCCCCGCTCCGCCGACTTGGGGTCAAAGCCCGCCTCTCGCAGGAGCGTCAGCAGCTCCCGGTCCACCGAACGATGGGACGTGGTCAACTCCAGGTGATAGCTTTTACTGGGATCGGTGACCGACCCCCCCGCCAGAAAGGCGCCCCGAAAGAAAGCGGTACGGCAATGATCCTCCTCTAAAACAGCGAAGTTGATGTGGTGGGCCACCGCGGTATCCGGGTCATACCCAAAAGCAGACCACAACTGAGAGAGCTTGTCCGGAGCCGTAATGGCAAAGACCCGTTTTCCGCTCTCTCCCTCCGGCAAACGGTCGAAGGTAATATGAAACGCCCTCTTGAACAGCAGCGGCAGGCGGGCGGCCAGATCCGGTGATTCGGTGACGATCCGGGCCTCCCGATGGTCAAAGCGGTTCGCGTAAAGGAGGATACCATAGCTTTCCGCCTGGGCGCAGCACTTATGGACAATATCCTGCCGGCAGAGCTCTGCCTTGGCGTCGCTGGAAAAGGACATGGGGATTCCTCCTCTCCTCTTTGGTTGGTTGGAATATGGGCCGGATGGGATCATCCGGCCCCGCGGGTCTTTGGGGAAACTTGTCAAAGGTCAGAATATCTTGGTGTCGGCCCGCTCCTCATATAGCTCCATAGTCACCTCGCCCAAGCGTTCTGGAGAATGACGGGCATAGCGGGAGGCGCTGGAGATCATAGGGCGCTCCACCACCTCCACCCCGAGCGCCTCAATACGCGCCCGGTCCACCTGAATGGGGTCGGCGTCCTCCGCCTTGTAGCGCCGGATCAAAGCCGGATCCACCGGAGCCGAGTTTGCTACACACAGATCGATGAGCCCCGGCCCGGAGTGCTCCAGAAGAGCCGCCACATGGTCGGAGAGAGTCATCCCCTCCGTCTCTCCGTCCTGAGTCATGATATTGCCGATATAGATCTTCAGAGCATCACTCCGGCAAATAGCCTCCGCCACCCCCTCCACCAGCAGATTGGGTATCACGCTGGTGTAGAGGCTTCCGGGACCTAGAACAATAAGGTTGGCCTCACGAATGGCCTCCAGGGCGGCCGGAGTGGCGGCAGGATACTCCGGCAGGAGCCGGACCTTCCGGATCCTGCAGTCCTGCGCCTTTTTGAAGTCCGCAATAAGGGATTCTCCCACCACAGCCGTGCCGTTTTCAAAGGTGGCCTCCAGCTTTACGTCAGCGCTGGTGACCGGCAGGACCCGGCCCGAGATAGCCAAGACCTGGCTCATCTGGGCCACCGCCTCCTCAAAGGAGCCGGCGACCCCATTGAGAGCTGCCAAAATAAGGTTGCCAAAGGACTGACCGGTAAGCCGTCCTGAACCCACAGGAAAGCGGTAAGCCAACAGCTCCTGCATGATCGGTTCCGCGTTGGCCAACGCCTCCATACAGTGGCGGATATCCCCCGGCGGGGGCATTCCCAGATCCTGGCGCAAAACACCGGAGCCGCCGCCATCATCGGCCACAGTGACAATGGCGGTCAGATTTTTGGTGCGGCTCTTCAGTCCCCGAAGCATGGTGGAAAGACCGGTCCCGCCGCCGATAGCCACCACCTTAGGTCCATGTTCCCAGCGGTATTTCGATTTTTCTTCCATAGTCAGCCCCTCGTCATATCCCGGTGGTTTTCGCTGGCCTCATAGCCCTTTCGCCGCACAAAATCGGCCAGTGCCCGGGCTACCGCCACCGAGCGGTGCTTGCCCCCTGTGCAGCCGATGCCGATGACAAGGGCGGTCTTGCCCTCCTCCACATACTGGGGCAGAAGGAATCCGATAAGTCGCTCCAGATAGGTCATAAAGTCCTTGGTCTGCTGGTAGCCAAAAACAAAGTCATAGACCGGCGTGTCCAGTCCCGTCTGGTGCCGCAGCTCCGCGATGTAGAAGGGGTTTGGCAGGAAGCGCACGTCAAAGATCAGGTCGGCCTCAATAGGAATGCCGTATTTAAAGCCGAACGAGGTCACACTGACATTCATGGCCTGCTGAGGTCCGCCACCGCCGAAGACCCGCAGGATCTCCCCCCGCAGTTTAGCGGTGGAGAGGGCGGTGGTATCGACAATATACTCCGCCCTGGCGCGGACAGGAGCCAGAATGGTCCGCTCCAAGCGCACCGCCTCATCCAGAGAGCGATTTCCCTTGGCAAGAGGGTGCCGCCTTCTCGTCTCCTTGTAACGCTTGATGACCGTCTCGGGGCTGGCCTCCATGTAGAGGATCTTGTGGTCGCAGCCCATCTTATCCAGCTCCTCCAGGGCGGCAAAAAGGCCGTCGAAGCTCTGGCCGCCACGGATGTCGGAGACAATCGCCACCCGGTCATACTGGGCGGGGCTCGCCATACACAGCTCGGCAAACTTAGAGATGAGCGCGGCGGGCATATTGTCCACCACAAAATAGCCCGTATCCTCCATAAAAGAGGCCGCCTGGCTCTTTCCCGCTCCGGACAGTCCGGAGATCACGATAAATTCCATGGGTATCACACTCCCAACATCTTGACTTCCGGCTCCAGGGCCACTCCGGTCTGGTCCAGGACCCGCTTTTGAACTTCCCTGATCAGAGCCAGGATATCAGCACAGGTAGCTCCGCCCCTGTTGATGATGAACCCGGCATGCTTCTCCGACACCTGGGCCCCACCCACGGTCAGACCCTTCAGGCCGCACTGGTCGATGAGGGCGGCGGCGTAGACGGGAGTTCCGTCAGACAAAGGGGCAGGTCGTTTAAAGGTTGAGCCTGCCGAGGGGTACTCCAGGGGCTGCTTGGTCTTTCGCTGAGCGGCCAGGTCGGACATTTTGGCGGCGATCTCCTTTGGATCACCCGGCTGCAGAGCAAATCCGGCTTCTAAAATAAGCTGTTTCCCATCAAAAAAAGTGCTGTGACGATACGCAAAATCGCAGTTTTCAGCGGAAATCCTTTCTATTTCTCCCTCTTCATTTACCACCTTCACCCAGGAAACCACCTGGGCCATCTCGCCACCGTAGGCACCGGCATTCATGGTAATTGCGCCGCCTAAAAAACCTGGAATACCATAAGCAAACTCCAGGCCACTCAGGCCGCTTTTTGCCGCTGAAACAGATAGGATTCCCAGAAAATTCGCTGCGCCGGATACAAATGCTCCGTTTTCCAAATGGGGAAGCAGTTTCTCAGAATATTTCAGAACAACGCCATCATAGCCGTCATCAGAAACCAGCAGATTACTGCCGTTGCCCAAAAAGAAAGGCGCTATATCTAAGCGGTGCACGGTTTTCAGGGCAGAGGAGGCCTCCTCCTCCGTCTTGGGAAAAATCATAAGGGCCGCGGGACCACCCACCCGGAACGAGGTACATTCCCCCATGGGCACTTTCTGGCGCACCTTCATTTTCGGACAAACGGCGTTCAATTCCTTTTCCACTGCGTACCAAGTGTTCATGGCGATCCCTCCCTCCTGTCAGTGTATGCGCTTTACAGCCTTTTCTTGTATGCCTCCGCCCCATCCAGCAATTCTCCCGCGCTGTCCAGGGCCGCGTCGGTGATCCGGTCCCCCGAGGTGAGCCGGGCCAGTTCCCGCTGGCGGCGGGGGCGGTCCAGGGACTCTACCGCCGTGAAGGTCCGGCCGTTCTTCTCCCCCTTCTCCACCGAGAAATGGACGTCGGCCATAGCCGCCAGCTGGGGCAGATGGGTCACGCAGAGAACCTGCTTGTGGCGGGCCACCTGGGCCAGCTTTTCCGCCACCTTCTGGGCCGCCCGGCCCGACACCCCCGTGTCCACCTCGTCAAAGACCAGGGTGCCCACGTCGTCGTTCTCGGCCAGCACATTTTTAAGGGCCAGCATGATCCGAGCCAGTTCGCCCCCCGAGGCGATCTTCTGGATGGGCTTCAAGTCCTCCCCCACGTTGGCGGACATAAGGAAGCGCACCATATCCATGCCGTCAGCGTTGAGGCCGTTTTCATTTTCCACCGGGGCAAACTCCACCCGAAAGCGGACCTTGGGCATATCCAGCTGGGCAAGCTCCATCTGGATCCGTTCCTCCAGAGCTCCTCCCGCCTTTTTTCGCTCCTCCGAAAGGATCTGTGCCTGAGTCCGGGCCTTCTCCAAAGCCTTGATCCGCTCCCCCTCCAGACGGAACAGGGTGTCATCGGCAAACTGGATCTCATCCAACTCCCTCTGGCTTCGTTCCAGATACTCCAGCATCTCCTCCACCGAGCTTCCGTACTTCTTTTTCAACCGATAGAGAAGGTCCAGCCTCCCCTCCAACTGGTCCAGCTCCCCCGGCTCAAAATCAAAGCCGCCCGACAGATCCCGGGCGGAATCGGCCGCGTCCTGAGCCTGACAGCGGCAATCGGCAAGCCGCTCCCGCAGCTCGTCCAGCTCAGGGCTGACTCCGGCTACCGCCTCCAACGCCCGCTCCGCCTCCATGAGAAGGGCCACCGCCCCGGCGCTATCCTCATCCCCTGAAAGAGCATAGTGGGCCCCTTGGGCAGCCTCGCTGAGATCGGCGGCATTGCGGAGGATATCCCGGCGCTCATTCAGGCTCTCCTCCTCTCCCGAGGTCAGGTCTGCCCGCTCCAACTCGTTGATCTGAAATTGCAGGGTATCCACCCTTCGCGCCTTCTCACTCTCATCCATCCGGAGAGAGGTGATCTTTCTGTCCAACTCAGTCAACCCCTCGTAGGCAGCCCGATAGGCCACCAGGGCCTCCCCCGTCTCCCCAAAACGGTCTAAATACTCCAGGTGACAGCCCTCATCCAAAAGCTGCTGGCCGTCATGCTGCCCGTGGATATTGAGAAGCTGGCGGCCCAGAGCCTTAAGCTGGGCCACCGTCACAGGGCGCCCGTTGACACGACACACATTCTTGCCGTCCGGCATGATCTCCCGCTGAAGGAGTAGCTCCCCATTTTCATCTGCGGCCAAGCCATTCTCCGCCCAAAAGGGCGGCAGGGCCTTTCCGCCTGTAAAGATCCCGGTGACCAGGGCGGACTTTGCCCCTGTACGGATCAGCTCCCGGCTGGTCCGCTCCCCGGTAACCGCGCTCATAGCATCCACTACAATGGACTTGCCCGCCCCGGTCTCGCCGGTGAGGGCGTTAAAGCCGGGACCAAACCGGATATCCGCCGACTCAATGACGGCGATATTCTCAATGTGAAGGACCGACAGCATACTATCACCTCTCTCAGCTCAGCATCTCCCGGATCTCTTCACAGAACTCCGCCGCCGCCTCATTGGTCCGCATGATGAGGATGGCGGTATCATCCCCAGCCAGGGATCCCACCAAGTCAGGCAGGTCCATGTTGTCAATGGCGGCTCCGGCAGCGTTGGCCAGCCCCGACATGGTCTTGAGCACCACAATGTTCTGCGCCACATCAAAAGAGGTGACGCACTCCCGAAAAATGGTCCGCAGTTTGCCCGAAAAGTTGGCTGCCGCCCTATGGTGGGAAACTGTGTATTTGGATACCCCTCCATGAGCGAGCTCCTTCACCAGGCGGAGCTGCTTGATATCCCGGGAAATGGTGGCCTGCGTCGTAGCAATGCCCCGGCCCTTCAAATACTCCAAAAGCTGCTCCTGGGTCTCCACCTCATGGGTGGCGATAATATCCAGGATCTCCTGTTGGCGCTTACTTTTCATGGGTCAGGTCCTCCCCAATTTTTGATTGACCACTGTATAGAAACTCCGGTTGGTCAGCCGGATAAGCCTTGCCCTGGACTTGGAACGGTGAAGCTCCACCTGATCGCTGGCGCTGAGGCGAAATGCCTTGCCTCCATCCACCGATAAGTATGCCGTTTTCCGGGATAGCTTTCCCATCCGCACCGACACGGAACGGCCCCGGTCCAACACGATGGACCGGGCGTGAAGGGCGTGGGGGCAGATGGGGGTCACCAGGATATTTTCCACGGTGGGCTCTACAATGGGGCCCCCTGCCGACATGGCGTAAGCTGTAGAGCCGGTAGGGGTGGAAATGATGACGCCATCCCCTGAATAGCGGCTCACCGCCACTCCATCGGCCTTGACCTCCAGATCAATAATACGGGCCACCGCTCCCTTGGTAATGACCGCATCATTGAGGGCCAGGTCCCGGTGGACCGTCTTTCCCTCCCGACGGATGGATACATCCAACATCATCCGCTCTTCAATGCGATATTTTCCCTGAACCAACCGCTCCAATTGGTTCAGCTCGGTAGTCTCCAGCTCGGAGAGAAAACCCACACTGCCCAGGTTTACCCCCAGCACCGGCACTCCGTGGCGCTGAGCGTCCTTAGCGGCATGGAGGATGGTGCCGTCTCCCCCAAAACAGACCATCAGATCCGCCCCCCGGAAGGCTTCTTCCTCGGGCAGGAATTCCAGGTGAGAGGGAACCTCCAGCTTTTCCCGCTCCAGCTCAAAAGGAAAGCACATCGAGGTCTCCGCCCCTGCCTGCCGCAGGACCTTCTCCGCGTTCTGCGCCGCCCGCAGTCCCTTGTCCCGGTATGGATTAGGACTCAATACGATTTTCATTTCGCCGCCTCCCCTGACGTACCCTTCGGCTCCAGCTCGGCGTGGGACGCCTCCACCAGAGCGGTCAAGTCTCCCTGCCACGGTCCGCCCTTCTCTGCGGAGAGCCAGCCCAGATATTCAATATTTCCCTCCGGTCCCCGGATCGGGGAATAGGTTAGGCCCAATACTTCAAACCCTGCGGCGTCGGCATGATCCAAAAAGTGCTCCAAAACCTCCAGATGGACCGCCTTATCCCGCACCACGCCTTTCTTCCCCACCTTCTCTCTCCCCGCCTCAAACTGCGGCTTGATAAGGCATACCGCCTGGGCGGAGGGGCCCATTAAGTTCCGAAGAGGAGGCAGGATGAGATTCAGAGAGATAAAGGACACATCCACGCTGGCAAAATCCAGGGGATCTGAGACCTGCTCCCGGGTCAGATACCGGGCGTTAGTCCGTTCCAGACACATCACCCGGGCGTCGCTGCGCAGCTTCCAGGCAAGCTGTCCATACCCCACGTCCACCGCATAGACCTTGCTGGCCCCATTTTGAAGCATACAGTCGGTAAAACCTCCGGTAGAAGCCCCGATGTCGGCACAGATGGAGTTTTCCAGCTGAATGGGCCATAGAGACATGGCCTTTTCCAGCTTTAAGCCCCCCCGGCTCACATACCTCAGGCCCTCGCCCCGGAGCTCGATAGGCGCCTCCGGATCCGTGGGAGTGCCCGCCTTGTCCACCTTCAGCCCCTTTACATAGACCTGGCCCGCCATGATGAGAGCTTGGGCTCTCTGGCGGGAATCCACAAGCCCTTTCTCAACCAGAAGAACGTCCAGCCGCTTTTTCAAGGCCGGTCACCTCCCTGATTTGCCGGACGATGCTCTCAGCGTCCAGGTTATTCATTCTTCGAAGCTGGTCCACCGTCCCTTGGGGCGGGACCCGATCCCCCAAATTTCGTAAAGCTATATAGCTTGTCGGCATATGCCCTACTGCCCAGTCGGCCGCCACACGGCGTCCCACGCAGTTAAAATCCATGCTTTCCTCATAAAACCAAAGGCTCCCCGTCTTTTGTACCGAGAGACACAACTCATCGCCGGCCAGGGGCGTAATGGTATTTAACTTTACGACCTCCGCTGAAATATTTTCCTTCGCCAGCATCTCCGCCGCCTCCAAAAGGGCGTTGACCTGGGTGCCGTACCCTGCCAAGGTCACATCGCTGCCGGAGCGGAGCACCGTCATTGGCCGTCCATCCCAGCCCTCCCGGTAGGCTCCCTCCCCTCCCCTGGGGTAGCGGATCGCCACCGGGCCCTTCACTCGATAGAACCCCTCATCCAGCATTTGCTCCAGTTCCCGGTAGTTTGCGGGACAGAAAACCGTTATTCCGGGAATGGTATCCAGAAATCCCACGTCAAACACACCGTGGTGGGTCTCTCCGTCCTCCCCCACCAGACCAGCACGGTCTACGCAGAACACCACGTGGAGATTTTGAAGGGCCACATCATGGATGAGCATATCGTAGGAGCGCTGCAAAAAAGTAGAGTAAACGGCAAAAACAGGGACCATCCCCTGCTTGGCCATGCCGGCGCACATCGTAACCGCGTGGCCCTCGGCGATGCCCACGTCAAAAAACCGCCGAGGAAAGCGCCGGGCAAAGCCATCCAGCCCCGTTCCCGGCTGCATGGCGGCGGTAACGGCGCAGATCCGGGCGTCCTTTTCCGCCAGAGCGCAGAGAGCCTCTCCAAAAACGGTGGAAAAGCTTGGCCCCCCCCGGGACGCCAGTTCTCCCGTGGCCGGGTCAAACTTCCCTACCCCGTGAAACCGGTCCGGAGACTCTTCGGCCGGAGCATAGCCCTTCCCCTTTACCGTGCGGACGTGGAGGAGCACCGGCCCCTCCAGGTCCTTGGCATACATCATTAGTTGGGTCAGCCCCTTCACATCGTGACCGTCTACCGGTCCCAAATAGGTAAAGCCCATATCCTCAAAGAGGGAGCAGGGCAGCAAGGTCTCTTTAACGGCAGTCTTGACCTTGTGGGTCACCTTGTAGATCCGGCGGCCCAAGGAAAAGCTCTGCATCGCCTTTTGATACCCCTTCTTAAAGCTGAGATACTGGGGCTTCAGGCGCTGTCGGGCCAGGTGCTCAGCCACGCCTCCCACACTCTGGGTGATGGACATGCCGTTGTCATTGAGAATGATCAGCAGCGGCTCTCCGCTGTCCCCCGCATCGGAAAGGCCCTCATAGGAAAGCCCACCTGAGAGGGCACCATCCCCCAGCAGCGCCACCACATGGTAATTCTTTCCCTGTAGGGTACGGGCCCGGGCCATCCCCACAGCGGCAGAGACCGCAGTGGAGGCATGGCCTACCACGAAGGCGTCACAGACGCTTTCTCCCGGCTTCGGAAAACCACTGATCCCCCCAAAGGTGCGAAGCTCATCCATGCCTCCATCCCGCCCCGTGAGCATCTTGTGGCAATAACACTGGTGCCCCACGTCAAAGACGATACGGTCCCGCTCCGGAGCAAAGACCCGGTGAAGGGCCACCGTCAGTTCTACCGCCCCCAGATTGGAGGCCAGATGGCCCCCCCTCCGGGAGACCACCTCCACCAAACGCTGCCGAAGCTGGGCGCACAGGGCCTCGGCTTCGGCATCGGTGATCAGATGGAGATCATTTGGGATATTCAACAAGGCCCAGCCTTCTTTCTGCTTGTATTCTCTACTTCTGAGCAACAGAGGTAGGCGTAGTCTCCTCCCACCCGGAAAGGGTACGGCTCAGCGGGTAAACAGCCAGCCGCCTCCCCAGCCGACGGCGATTCCCAGCAGGGCGCCCATAAAAACCTGAAGAGGCGTGTGACCGATCAGTTCCTTCAATGCCCTGTCAAACAGCTCCTCCGGCTTCATCTGGGCCCAATGCTCCATCATGTAGTTGAGGATCTTTGCCTGCTCCCCTGTCTCCCGGCGGACATTGAAGGCGTCGTACATCACCACCAGAGCTACCCCGGTGGCAATGGCGAACAGGGGCGAGCCCCAGCCATACAGATAGGCGATAGAGGAGGCCATCGCACAGACAAATGCCGAGTGAGAGCTGGGCATTCCGCCGCTGGACAGGATATGCTGCCAATCCCACCGCCGCTCAGTGATCAGCACCACGATGAGCTTCAAGATCTGGGCGGCAGCCCAAGCCATGATCGCAAGATTTAGGATCAGGTTCCCAGTCAGGAAATCCACTACGTTCTGCATATGCGCCCTCCTCAGTTGGTACGTCCCACCAGGACCTGGGCCAATTCCCGCAGGAACCAGGGGTCTTTGAAGACTGACAGTGCTTCGGTAGCCTCGTCTGTGAGCCGTTCCACCAAACGCCCACACTCCTCGATCCCCTTCAAAGTGACAAAAGTCGTCTTTTCCGACCCCACGTCAGAGCCGATGGGCTTGCCCAGGCTGTTCTCATCCCCGGTCACGTCCAAAATATCGTCCCGGATCTGAAATGCCAGGCCCAGCTTTTGGGCATAGGCACGCACCGCAGAGCGCTCCTCCTCCCCGCCCCCGGCGGCAATGACTCCCAGCTCAGCCGCCACAGTGATAAGGGCGCCCGTTTTCAACTTTTGCAGTTCCTCTACATCAGGCAGGGTGAGCGCATGACCCTCTCCCGCCATATCAAGGGCCTGTCCTCCCACCATACCGGCAGGTCCGGCGGCCTCCGCCAAGCGTTCCAGGGCCAGAAGGACTCTTTCCGCGGGAAGATAGGCCCCCGCGCCAAGGGCCGTCTCAAAAGCAGCGGTGAGAAGTCCGTCTCCCGCCAGCACCGCCGTGGCCTCGCCATACACCATGTGGTTGGTCGGCTTTCCCCTGCGGAGCTCATCGTTATCCATACAGGGCAGATCATCATGGATCAGGGAATAGGTATGGATCATCTCTACGGCGCAGGCCAGGGAAAGGGCGGCCACATCCGTCCCGCCGCACAGCCTGCAGCATTCCAGCGTCAGGATCGGACGAATCCGCTTCCCCCCCGCCAGAAGGCTGTAATTCATGGCGTCATATAGGTCGGCATGGGGCGTCCGTCCCCGAAATATGGCATGTAGTGACTTCTCTACAAGCTCCTTGTCAGCGATAAACCGCTCGGTAAATTTCACGGCTCCACACCCTCCATCGGCTCCTCCACTGGGGCGCCATCCCGGCCGGGAAACAGCATTGCCACCTTCTGCTCCGCCTGGTCCAGCGCGGCAGAGCATTGCTTCAAGAGGGCGGTGCCCTCCTCAAACAGGGTCATAGCCTCCTCCAAAGGGGCATCTCCCTTTTCCAGGCGGGCGACAATACCTTCCAAACGGGTCATCGCTTCCTCAAATGTCGGCTTTTTCTCGGCGGGCATTTGGGTCACTCCTTTTCGGTTATTATTTCGCACTCTGTCACTCAGAGGGATCCACTACACAGCGGATCTCGCCGTCGGAAAGCCGCAGCTCCAAGCTGTCCCCCGGCTCCACATCTCTCACCGATCTCACGATCCCTCTTGGGCTTCTGGCAATGGAATATCCGCGGCCCAGGACCTTCAAAGGGCTCAGGGCGTCCAGCCCCGCCGCCAGGCGGGCCATATCCTTTCGCTTTCCTCCCAAATCGGTATTCATGATATATCCAAGCCGCTCCTCCTGCCGTACCAGAAGCTTCCGGCGGTCACAGACCCAACTCATGGGGTCCTGGAGCATCCGGTTTCTGAATATCCGGGCCAAAACAGCGCGGCTTTCTCCGATCTGTCGCTCCACCGCCTTGCCCATTCGCCGCCCCAGGTGGTCCAGCAGCTCATACTGTTCATTCTGGTCAGGGACCGCCAACTCCGCGCCGTTGGAAGGAGTGGCCGCCCGCAGATCCGCCACAAAATCGGCAATGGTCACATCGGGCTCATGCCCCACCGCAGAAATAACTGGGGTCTCCGACGCATAGATGGCTCTTGCCACCCGCTCGTCATTAAAGCACCACAGATCCTCCATAGATCCACCGCCCCGGCCTGTGATGATGAGATCGGCAAGTCTCTCCCGATCGACCCAGGCGATCGCTCCGGCAATTTCGCCCGGAGCCTCCTCGCCCTGGACCCTGCAGGGAACTACATAGACCTCTGCCATAGGCCAGCGCGCCCCCAGCACTCGGATCATATCCCGGACCGCCGCCCCCGCGGGGGAAGTCACCAGGGCAATGCGCCTGGGAAATGGAGGAATGGGCTTTTTGTGCTCTTCTGCAAAAAGCCCCTCTGCCTCCAGCTTTGCCTTAAGCCGTTCAAATGCCTGATGCAGATCTCCCATCCCGTCAGGAGTCATGGCGGCAGCGTAAAGCTGGTACTGTCCGTCCCTGGGAAATACGGTCACCCGCCCAAATACAGTGACCAGCATACCGTTTTGGGGCCGAAACCGGAGCGTCATGGCCTCCCGCTTAAACATGACACACCGGACACTGCCCTCCGGATCTTTCAGAGAAAAATAATGGTGACCCGAGGGATACACCTTGTAATTGGACAACTCCCCCCGGACAAACAGTCCGGACAGGGTCACATCGGCGTCCAGCAGACCCTTTACATGGCTGTTGAGCTGAGCTACCGAATACACCGGGTACCGCATAAGACGCCCCCCCTCTCTACTCTGTCCCCCACTTATTTCTCCTCGTCCTTCCAGACCTCTTTTGCGATCTCGCCGGCGATCTCCCGAAATGCCTCCTTGATGGCTCCCCGCACCGCCAGCCGGATCACCAGATAAAGGGCCGCCAGCAACAGCAGGATCACCGCTAAGGCAATCAACCAGTGCATCAGAAATTCATTCATTTGAAACCTCTCCTTTATCAATCCATCAGCCGATGGGCCAAAATAGCCGCTCCCATGGCATTGTCGGTGGAATACCGCGGCAGGGCAAACAGGCCCTGGCAAAATTCCGTCAGAATATACCGCAGCCTCCGATTGGAAGCTACCCCCCCTGAACACAGAAGGGGCAGACCGGGATAGCGGTTTTGGCCCTCCACAGTGGCCAGACGGACCGTGTCGGATATCGTATTCAGAACAAACCGAGCCACATCAGCGGGCTCAGTTCCCTTCTCCACCAGGGCATTCACCTGATTTTCCACCCCAGAGAGAGAGAAGGACATATCCCGCACCTTCACCCGAAAACGCTCCTCAGACTCGGACTGCTCGGAGAGCTCGTCCAACGCCCTCCCCGCCGGAAAGGCCAGCCCCAAAAGGACCCCCGTCCGGTCAATGAGCTGTCCCGCCGAGATATCGGTGGTCCCTCCTATCCGTTCCGCTCTCACGTTTCCCCCATCAGGTCCCACATACAAAAGCTCGGTGGTCCCCCCCGACAGATGCCAGGCCAGAAAAGGTGAGTCCAACAGGTCCATCCGCCCCGCAGACCATGCCGCGGCAGCCAAATGTCCCTGCTGGTGAGACACTTCAAAAAAGGGCACGTCCAAGACGGCCGCCACGCTCCGTCCCAGGCTCTCCCCCACCCGGAAGCAGGGCATGTAAGAACCCTCCACCGCCCGAGGACGGGTGGAGGCCGCCACGGCGGCGATTTTGTCCAGCATCCCCGCCCCGCGCAGCTCCACGATCCGCTCCGGAAGGGCCTTCACATGCTGGAAAAGCGCGTCCGACTGACGAAGTCCCTTTTCTCCGGCCCGGACCTCCAGCAGCTTCCCCGCGTTGTGTCCCCCCTCTCCGTCAAAGACAGCGGCAGAGGTGGTGTAGTTGCTGGTATCCAACCCTAAGGTGGTCATCCCTCTCCCTCAGCCGGGTCGAAGGCGTCGGCCGCCGGGAGCGGAGCCGCGGGCTCCGGCAAAGGCTCGGAGCGGACAAAGGAGCCCAGGATCCCGTTGACAAAGGCGGCTAACTCCGGCTCCTCATAGTGCTTGGTCAGCTCCACCGCCTCGTTGATGGCGGCGGCATTTGGCACATCCTGCATGTACAGGATCTCATACATGCAAACCCGAAGGACCGCTACCACCACCCGGGGAATACGAGAAAAATTCCATCCGATGGCGTATTTGCCGATGTATCCGTCCAGCTCCGGGCCGTGGAGCTCCACCCCCCGGACCAGGGCCGTGATATACTCCCGCTGCCCCACATTGGGGAATTCGGCATACAGGGGCTCCTCTTTTCCGATGGTCTCAAATACAGGTCGGGTCAGCGCCTGCTCCAGCAGTTCGTCGGCAGCCTGGTCTGAAAAGCCCAGCTCAAAGACGAAGTGGACGGCCAATTCTCTGGCGTTGCTTCTTGTCATGGAGGGTTCCTCCCAAGGGTCTATCTACCCATTTTTCCCATTTTAGGGTATCCAGTATTATACACTCTTTTATGCAAAAAAGAAAGCCCCAATCTGGCCTACGGGAGAAAAAATGGGGGGACTTTTTATCCCTTCTGCCGGGCCGAATGCCTGGTCCCCGTATTTTCCCCTTCAGCAGAGGGACACTCGTTTCTCCTTTCCCTAGGCTTGGAGACGCAGCCTAAGGCGATCGGCGATTCCTCCCGCGCCGCTGACAGGTACCGCCGCTCGGTCTGTCTTTCGCCCGCCTCAACACACAAAAGGCCGGGAGCCCATGGGGGGCTCCCGGCCTTTTATGATCCTCTTTATCGGCTCTTCTTCTGAGGTGGGAAAACCACCCCTGACACGTGAACATTCACCGCCATAACCGTAAAACCGCTGGCGTTGGCAATGGCGTCACTCACGGCGGCTTGGACCGCCTTCGCTGACTCCTGCACAGAGGAGCCGTACTTCACCAGCAGGGAAATGTCCACTGTCACGGCATCTTCGGCCACCGTAACCCGGACCCCCCGTCCCAAATTCTTCCGCCCCGCCAAAAGCTCGGCAAGGTCGCTGCCCAGATTGCCGGCCAGGCCACCGATGCCCTCGACCTCCAAGGCCGCGGCCGCGGCGGTCACTGCCAGCACATCCTCCGAAATATGGATGGTCCCCAGCTCATCGGGGCAGGAGATGTACTCTTTTCCTTCCGCCATAGCGTTCTCGCTTCCTTTCCTGTCGTTCATGTTATCTCTACCTCCCATTTTACCACAGAAAAGGAAAATTACAATCCCAATTTTTTGTTTTGCCCAAGTTTTTCCTCAGCCCTCTGCCCCAATGATCTTGATCTGGCTGGCCGGCACTCCCGTCTCATCCATTACGATCTCTGTGATCCGGGCCGCGTCGGCGTCCTGAAGGCCGCCCTCCGAGGCAGATACCACCACCGATACGCCCCCCTCGCTGATAAAGGCCACACAGTCGGTATATCCCTTGGCGATGACCAGATTTTCGATCTGCGCCTCAGATACGGTGGAGGCCGCCAGAGTCTCAATGGCGGCTCCGGCGTCGGCCTTGGCCGCCTCTTCCGCTGCGTCACTGTTCAGCGTATCCCGCAGCATTCCCAAAGCGCTGTCTCTTGCCTGCTGCCGGTTGAGACGGGCGGTGGAGAAATACCCTGTAGAGGTCTTGGCCGCCCCCTCGGGATCCCCGCTTTCAGTGGGAGCGGGAGAGGTCAGCAGCAGGGGATCGTTGGTCTTCCCCCCCACCAGAGTCGCCTGCCCCAAGGTCTTGCCCGCGTCCACATCCACTTCGTCCTGCTGATAGGACCAGTTGAGGTAGACCGCCACACAGACAAAGAGGACGATGGCGGCCACCACCGCGTTGCGTTTCCAGAGTTTCATACGTTTTTCCTCACTTTCCCTTACAAATCGAGATTTTATCCGCCCCCAGCCCCGTCAGGGCAGAGACCGCTTCATAGAGCGCCAGCTTTACTCGAGGATCATCCCCGCCCTGGCTCACCACCAGGGCCCCCTGATATACCGGCCCCAGCTCCTGGACCACCGCCGGCTCCTGATAACCGGAGCCCTTGGAGAGAAGAATGGTGGAGGTCTCCCGGCTAGTGCGGCTTTCCTCCTCCGTGGCGCTGCCATCCTGGGCCAGCACTTGCCGCGGTCCGCCCTGAAGAGTAAGCACTACCGTCACTTCTCCCGCCCCCTCTATCTGGGCAAGGGCCTTTTCCAGCCTTCTCTCTATCTGGTCCACCTGAAAGATCTGCTCCCGGGCCGTTTCCGGAGAGGTCGTTTTCTCCTTCTCTCCCGTGGGCCAGACCAGCAGCAAAGCTCCCACCAGAGCCACCAGCAGAACATATTTGTACTTTCCCAGGGCCCCTGTCATCCTTTTGAGCCATTCCCTGTCTTTCATGTTCCCTCCTCTCGGAAGCTCTGCCGCTGGGCGGGGATCCCCAGCTCCTCCTCCACCGCCTGTGAGAGCTCCTTTTTCTGCGTCTGGCTCCACTGCCCGGAAACCGTTGCTTTCCAGGGAATGGGCCAGCCCGAAGCATCCGGGGCCACCTCGACCTCCGCCGTACAGGCCAGACCGAGGGACTGGCCTTTGTCCACAATATATGCACCCGCTTTTTGGGCTATGAGGATTTTCATTGCCTCTTCTCTACTTTCTGCTCCTCTTTCTATGGCCGCCGTATCCGGAGGAAGGGAAAGGCTATCCAAAGAGAGTCCTTCCCCCCCTGCCAAGGGCCGGACCGCTGCCAGCAAAAGTATCATGCCCCCTGCCAGCCGCCCAATTTTTTTCACTGTGCCCTCAGGAGTGAGGGCCTGGGCCAGAGATACCGCCAAGGCGGCGGCGGTCACCCCCAGGAGCCACTCCTTTATCCCCGTCATCCCACCACCACCTTTATCGATGTGATGAGGGCCACATAGAGGATCATTCCACCGCCCCCCACCATCCCCAGAATAAGGGCGAACGCCGAACCGACACTGTCAATAAAACCCGCCACAGGTCCCGGCATTACTGTAGCGGTGAGGGCGGCTGCGCTTTTATAGACCAGATAGTGGACCCCCAGCCGGAGAAAGGGGGATAGGCAGATAGCCAGCACCGTCAGCAGTCCGACCACACCCACCGTCCCCTTTAGAATACCCGCTCCCGCCACCACTGCCTCAGCGGCGTCGGCCAGGATCCCGCCCACTACCGGGATCATTCCTGAAATCGCGGTCTTTGCCGCCTTTTGGGTCAGCGCGTCAGCGCTTCCCGCCACCGCCCCGGTCACGGAAAGGTAGAGGACAAATCCAGTGACCAGCAAGCTGAGAAGCCCGGTGGCCGCCCATTTGAGAAGGGCCCCCAGCTGTTTCAGCCCATCGTTCCCAAGAGCCGCGCCCGCTGCCTGAGCCGCTACGTAGGCGTAGATCAGGGGCAAAATGAACCTATTGGCCAAGGTGAGAAGCAGTCCCAGGAAAAGAAGGGCCGCCGCCTGTCTTGCCGCTGCCGCCGCAGGCATTCCGGCAGCGGCACAAGCCGCCGTCACCGTGGGAAGCAAGAGCTTGGAGAAGGCGTCCATCTCCTCCAGTGCCCTGTTCCCCATACCCAGAAGGGCATGGATGTCCGCGGCAGCAATGGCGGTGACCGCCGCCACCCCCGCCAAGCGCACCGGATCCAGGTTTCCACCGCCCAAGTCCTCCGTCACGGCGCCCGCGAGACTGCACGCCAGCGCCACCGCCAAAAGGAGCGTCCCACTTTTTATCGCCCGGCGAAAAACGCCCTTCAGCTCTCCCAGTCCATCCTCCAGAATGGCCTCCGCGCCTTGGGCAAAGTCGTTTCCCGTCAGATCCTCCACATTTAAATAGCCGTCCAGATACGCCCCTGCCGCCCCGGTAAGCTCGTCCAGTCCTACCGCACGGGAAAGCTCGTCGGCCCGGGCTGTGGGCGAAACGATTATCACCGCCGCCACTATAAGAGCGAGGATAAGGTATTGAACACCGCCTCTACAAGAGGGAGCGCCGCCAGCAGGGCCAAAGCGGCGCCCGCCGTCTCCAGAAAGGCCGCCACGCCCCCTTCCCCTGCGTCCTTGCAGACTGCGGAGGCCAGCTTGGCGATCACCCCGATCCCCACCGTTTTCCAGACCGGTCTCCACACCCGGGGAGACAGACCGGCAGTCCTGGCCAAGGAGTCCGCCAGCCCCCGTACGGACGCCAGAGCGTCTACCGCTTCCCCCAAAAGCAGAACTCCCGCCGCCAGGGTCAAGGCCATAGCCAGCTCCGGGACCCGTTTCCTCAGTACCAAGGCACATAGGGCGGCGATCACCGCCAAGGCGGAAAGCTTGAAAATATCCATAGCCCCTCACAGTCCGAACAGCCCCTTCACCAAATTGAAGAGGTCGCTGATCTTTTGCACCACCATCATCAGCACTACCACCAGCCCCGCCAAAGTAGTCATCATTGCCTGCTCGTCCCGACCAGACCGGGACAGCACCTGGTTCAGTACCGATACCAGGATGCCGATAGCCGCGATGCGAAAAATAAAATCCACGTCCATATCGGTTTCTCATCCCCTGTCTCTTCCTATGTGATGTCCTGTGTCTCACAGCAGTAAAATGCTCAAAAAGGCTCCCAGGGAAAGACCGGTCACTCCATATGCCCTTCCCTTTCGATTCAGCTCCTCTCGGAGCCGGGCGGCTCCCCGCTCCAACGCGAGCCGCGTTCGCTCCGCCGCCGCTCTCTGCTCCTCCCAGCCACAGCGACCCAGGATGGTCCCAAGCCGGTACAACAACTCCAGCTCCTCGCCTTCCAGGGCGTCCCTCCGCTCCGCGAGGGCCCCGGCCCAAATCTCCGAGAAGGGGACCTCCCCCAGTTTGGCAAAGCCTTGGGCCGCCGCTGACAGTGCCATTCCCGCGGGATCCGGAGCCCTCCGGCCCACCTCCTCCAAAAGCTGAGGCAGATCCGGCAGGCGAAAGGACATCTCCCCCTCCAAAAGAAGCAATGCACACTGCCAGCTCTCTATGGCCCTGACCCGTCGGGCCAGCTGTCCTGCCGCTTGAAGTCCCAGCCACAGACCGCTTCCCGTAAGAATGGTCACCCCCATTAGCTTCCACATGGATGCAGCTCCTCCACCAGATATCGGGGGGTTGTCCATCGCCGCAGGACCACCGCCCTTTCAAAATTTCCCCGATCCAGGAGAGAGCGGTAGAGCGGCTTTTTCCGCAGCTCCTCCACGCTCTCGGCATGGACCGTGCACAGTAGCCTGACTCCACAGTTTTCGCAGGTCTCCAAAGCCGAACAGTCGGCCGGATCGGTGATCTCATCACAGCAGAGCACCTGGGGGGTCATTCCCCGGAGAAGGATCATAAGCCCCTGAGCCTTTGGGCATCCCTCCAGCACGTCGGTCCTCTCCCCCACATCAAACTGGGGCTCCCCCTCCCACAGGGCCGCCACCTCGCCCCGCTCATCGGCCAGTCCCACCCGAAGGGGCGGGCCATGGGCGCCGTCTGATAGCAGGCGGGTCAGATCCCGTAAAAGAGTCGTCTTTCCCCCACCGGGCGGGGAGAGGAGGATCGTGTTTTGCAGCTTCCCTTTACAAAACAGGGCCGGCAATATCTCTTCCCCGCAGCCCGGAACGGCATGTGCCACCCGAATGTTTAGAGAGGAGAGGCTTCGCAGATTCTTGATCTGGCCGTTCTCCGTCCACACATTCCCGCACAGGCCGATCCGATGGCCACCTTTCACCGTAAAGTATCCTTGCCTTACACTCTCGAGCGCTGTGTGAGCGCTGGCCCGAGTAGCGATCTCCACCGTCAGTTCCAGCTCCCGGCGCCCTACCTTGGCAGCGGACAGGGAAAGCTCATCCCCGCCCACGACCACCGCGGGGCATCGTCCCGCCCGCAGCCGGATCTCCTCCACATTCCGCCGCACTAAGGGTGGAAGGGCCTGGATCCCCTGTCGAAGCGCAGGCGGCAAAAGGGCCGCCGCCTCATCAAAACCATTCATCTCGCTTCCCTCCTCTTTTGTGCTGAGACATATGTATGAGGGCGTGTCCCAATTTATGATACATGTCCTTCCTACATTTTTTGAAAAAAGGAATAACCACCCTGCTCCCGGCGAAAACTACCACCATCCCAAGCTGGTCCTACAGCCAAACAAGGAGGTTTTTACTTTGAAGCAACGTCTTTTCCATCGTTTCCTGGCACTGCTGTGTGCCGGGGCTCTTTCCTTTATCCTGCCCGCTGCCGCCCTCTTTGGCGGAAGCGGCGAGCCTGAGGCCATCAGCGTGGCCGCCTTTTCCAAAAACGGACTTGCCGATCGGGCCATCTCCTTTTCCACCCAGGACTTTCGGGTCAACGGAGACGCCCAACTCAGCTCGATCGTAGTCACCTCCCTTCCCGATCCGTCTGCCGGGATCCTGACCATCGGGGATCAGGCGGTCCCCCAGGGCAGCGAGGTGGCGCTGAGCGCCATTGACGGTCTGCGCTTCAATCCCCTCAGCACCCCCATGCTCTCCGCCACCTCCTTCTCCTTCACCCCCGTCTTTGCCGGGGGGCTCTCCGGAGAGGACGTGACGGTCGGACTCTATCTACTCTCCAGCGCCAATGAAGCGCCGGTGGCGGAGGATCTGTCCCTGTGCACTTATAAAAATGTAGAGATCCAGGGGACCTTTTCCGGCGTGGACCCGGAGGGGGATCTGCTCACCTTCCAGCTCATCAGCAAGCCCGCCCGGGGAGCGGTAACTCAGGCGGAGGACGGCTCCGCCGCCTTCACCTATACCCCCTATGAAAACAAAACAGGTAAGGATGCGTTCACCTATGTGGCGGTAGACGCCGTGGGCAATACCTCCGCCCCCGCCACCGTATCCATCCGGATAGAAAAACAGAAGACCAAGGTCTGTTACTCTGACATGACCGGGGTGGAGGGCCACCGGGAGGCCGTGCGTCTCGCCGAGGCAGGACTGCTTATCGGAGAGCAGATGGGCAGTGAATATCTCTTTCACCCGACTGAGACGGTCTCCCGCGCCCAGTTCACCGCTCTGAGCATGGCGGCGGCCGAGCTGGATGTGATGGAGGAAGCCTCTATCACCGGCTTTGCCGATGACTCCGCCATGGCAGCCTGGGCTAAGCCCTTTGTGTCCTCTGCCCTTCGCTCCGGAGTGGTCCAAGGTTCCTTTGACCCAGAGGGCCGGGTAGTTTTCCAGGCCGACCAGCCCATCACGGCCGCCGAGGCCGCCGTCCTTTTGAACCGAGCCCTTCGGGTCACCGACGTGGCCGAGACCTTTGCCGGAGACACGCCCCCCTCCTGGTGCGCCCAGGCGGTGGCTAATCTTGGCAGCTGCAACGCCCTCCCCGCCTCCGCCGTGCTGTCCGAGCCCCTTACCCGCTCTCAGGCGGCAGTGATGCTCTCCGCCGCGCTGGATGTCTTGCAGGCCAGAGAAAGCGGCGGATGGTTTCAATGGAACTGAGCCCTTTCCGCCTCCCTTTGTATGAGAGCCTAAGGGGCGGCGGATGCTTGCCTCTCCCACGCTCTTTTTCCCGCCCATTCCTTCGCAATAAAATTTTTCGTACGCAAAATTAAAACATCCCCAGCCCTTCTTTTTAGGGCTGGGGATACTCTTTTTTTTCGGTTTTAAATGGAATTGTATACATAACTGCCGCTTGCAGTTTTATAGGTCAAAACATTGACTTTGGGGGGAATTTATAGTAAAATTGTTTGTAATATAAGAGAGTTGGTGCAAGTCATGGACAACATGATCCTGCTGGTCGCAACTATTCTGGGCGTTATGGTGATGGCCTGGGTATTCCAAGGTATCCGCCTTCATAAAAGTTATAAGGGCGACATTTACGCCTCGCTGTACGGCGGTTTTTTGCCCTACTTTTTCCGCTATGTCGTCTTTCGGGATTGCTCTGAAAGCGGACTGCTTCGCTCTCAGATCGGAGTTCACAAGCTGGTATTCTCGGTCATCAATAACGAGGAAAAGCAGCGCAGCCGCTTCTGCGTCATTTTTTACAACAAGGGTATCATGGTCCTCTGTTACGACAGAGTTACCGGGGAATATTGGGGCAGCTCCAGGGATAACAGCTGGAATGTGAAGCGGACGGAGGCTGACGGCAAGCAGCATCTATACCGCCACTATAATCCCACTAAAGATATGCTGGCCTATCTGAACCGGATGGCGACCGTCTTTCCCGACGTCCATATTGAGGCCCGGATGGCCTTTTGTGACGAAGCCGATTTTTCCCATCTTCACAGCGATGTGAAAACCATCCACTTCAGCGACATCTGCGCTGAGTTGAGGGAGGTAAAGGCAGAGTTTCTTTCTGACGACGAGGTCAAAGCCATGTATAAACGGCTGATTCAAAAATAAGGAGGAAGCGGCATGGAAAACAAGGATCTGAGCACTATTCTCGACCCCGCCATCATTGACCTGAAGGTAGAGGGCACCACCAAGGATGAGGTTTTGCGGAACTTGGCAGGCACTCTTCTGAAGAACGGATACATCGACAATGTGGATCAGTTCGTCTCCGACATCTATGACCGGGAAGCCGAGGGGCCCACAGGCATGGGCGAGGGCATCTCCATCCCCCACGGCCACTCCCCCGCCGCGAAAAAGCTGGGGATCGCCATCGGCAAAACGGTGAATCCCATCCGCTGGGAGAGCGAGCTCTCTGACGACGGCTGGCAGGAGACCCGGCTCATTTTCCTATTCTGCGTCATGGTGGACGGCAGCTTTGTGGAGAACCATCAGCTTCTGCTGAGCCAGCTGGCCATGAAGTTGGGAACGGAGGCCCGGGTAGTTAAACTGGGTCAATGTGAGACGGTACAGCAGATCATTGACACCATTCTCTGTGACGACTCTGAGTTGGAGCAGGTGGAGGCAAAAGAAGAGATCGTGGAGCTCGACCTCGATTTCTGATCCTTATATCGGTATGCTAAAATCCAGAAGAAGGAGGTGTAAGTGATGAAGATCCTCGCAGTGACGGCTTGTACGGCTGGTATTGCCCATACGTATATTGTGGCGGAGAAGATCCAGCAGGCAGCCGAAGAGATGGGCCACCAGTGCAAGGTGGAGACCCAGGGCTCCGCCGGCGTTCAGAACGAACTGACGGCGGCCGATATTCGGGATGCCGATGTGATCATTTACTGTCATGATATCGCCATCCGTGGCGTGGAGCGCTTCAAGGATAAGCGAGTCGTGGACATCCCCATCGCCCTGGCCATGAAGCAGCCCAAGAGCCTGATCGCAACGATTGAGAAAAAGTTGGCTGCCAAATGATCCAAAAAGAGTCCAAACCCAACAGTTTCCAATAGAGAGGTGGAAAAAGAGTTATGAAATTCAGTGGAAAAGACATTAAGAAGCACATTATGACCGGTATTTCCTTCATGATCCCCATGGTGGTCATGGCCGGTATCATGGGCGCCATCCAGAAGGCCTTCAGCTGGTCCGGCGTCGACCTGAGCGAGCCCCTGGTGGCCGGCCTGAACTACTCTGGCTACTCCATCACCAAGATCAGCGACTTTATGCATATGCTGGGCGAGATGAACGGCAACGGCTTTAACTGGGCTTACGCCTTCCTGTGCGCCGGCGTTGCCTTCTCCATTTCCGACCGTCCGGGCATCGTCCCCGGCTTTGCCATCGGCTACTTTGCCGGCGGCCCCACCAAGACCGGCTTCATCGGCGCTCTGCTGATGGGCTTCCTCATCGGTTATTTTGTGGAGTGGATGAAGTCCTGGAAGCTGCCCAAGTCTCTCCGTGGCCTGATGCCCGTGCTCATCATTCCTGTGGTCGCCACCGCCGTTGCCACCTTCGTGTTCTTCGGTGTTCTGATGCGTCCTATCGCCACGGTCATGTTGGCTTTCCAGGCCTGGATCCAGAGCCTGGCTGAGGGCTCCCTGTTCATCGTGGGCGCTGTCATTGGCGCCTGCATGGGCTTTGATATGGGCGGTCCCATCAACAAGACCGCTTCTATGGCCGCCAACGCTCTGTACGCCGATATGCCCGACGGCATCGGCGGCTGTGCCGAGACCGCCAAGATCATCGGTGGTATGACCCCCGCCATCGGCATGGGCCTGGCCGCCATCATTGCCCCCAAGAAATTCACCCGTGCACAGAAGGACACCGCCTACACCTGCATCCCCATGGGCCTGTGCTTCATCACCGAGGGTGTTCTGCCCTTCGTGGCCGAGGATCCCCTCCGCGTGATCCCCTCCTCCATGATCGGCTCCGCCATCGCCTCCGGCCTGGCCATGGCCTGGGGTGTCAACACTAAGGCGGCTCACGGCGGCATTCTGGTCATGCCCCTGTCCAATAACCCCGCCATGTGGATCCTGGCCTGTGTCATCGGCTCTGTCATTACCGGCGTGCTGTACGCTGTGCTGAAGAAGATGCCCTCTGACGAGGACAACAAGGAAGAGGAGATCGTTGACCTGGACATCGACCTCTAATCTGCACTTCCGTTTTAAGGGCCACCGTGGCCTTGCACCTCTAAAATACTTAGGAGGGACCCATAGCAATGTTAGTCAATATGAAGTATCTTCTGGACAACGCCAACCGGGACGGCTATGCCGTTATGGCGGTGAACAGCGTAAACATGGAGATGGCCCGTGCCGTTATTGAGGCTGCCAGCGAGGAGCACTCTCCTATCATTGTCCAGATGGGCAAGGGACAGATGACCAAGCTGGCCCATGCCGAAGATATCGTTCCCATGATCATTGACATGGCCAAGCGGGCTGATGTGCCCATCTGCCTGAATCTGGACCATGGCCCTGACTTCGAGACCGAGGTGGACGCCATGCACAGAGGTTTCACCAATGTGATGATTGACGCCTCCTCCCTGCCCTATGAGGAAAATGTGCGCCGGACCCGCATGATCGTGGATCTGGCCCACGCCCAGGGCATCAGCGTAGAGGCTGAGCTGGGCCACGTGGGGCAGGCCGCTGATGGCGACGGAAAGACCGCCGACATGTACACCAATGTGGAGCAGGCCAAAGACTTTGTGGCCCGGACGGGCATTGACGCCCTGGCTGTGGCCATCGGCACCGCCCACGGCAAGTATCCCGCCGGTTATGTACCCAAGCTGGACTTTGACCGGCTGGCTGAGCTGAAGGCAGCGTTGAAGATGCCCCTGGTCCTCCACGGTGGCTCCGGCTCCGGTGAGGAGAACATCCGCAAGGCTGTGGCGGGCGGCATCAACAAGATCAACGTCTGCACCGACGCCTTCCACGCAGCCGAGGTGGCCATGAAGGAGAAGTGGGAGAAGGAGCCCGGCACCGACTACCTGAACATCATGATGACCGCCGAGGCCGCCATCAAGAAGTTCGTTAAGGAGTACATCCGGATGATCGGTTCCAACGACCGCTACATCTTCGAGTTCGCCGACAACGGCAGCAAGGAATAAAAGATTGACGGCAGGGGCAGATGGAGGGGATCCATCTGCCCCTTGCTTCAAAACGGCGCTACAAAAACCGGATAACAGAAGGAGATCGGTCACATGAAGATCGCAATGATGAACGAATTCAGCCAGGCGGGCAAGAACGCCATCGTCCTGGCCCAGCTCAAGGACGTGGTGGAGCCCATGGGCCACACCGTGTTTAACACCGGTATGGAGAAAGACGACGACCCCCACTATCTGACCTACCTGAACCTGGGCGTTCAGGCCGCCCTGCTGCTGAACAGCGGTGCGGCAGACTTTGTGGTCACCGGCTGCGGTACGGGCCAGGGAGCACTGATGGCTCTCAACAGCTTCCCCGGCGTGGTGTGCGGCTATTGCATTGAGCCCACCGACGCGTTTCTGTTCCTCCAGATCAATAACGGCAACGCCCTTGCCATTCCCTACGCCAAGGGCTTTGGTTGGGGGGCTGAGCTGAACATCCATACTATGTTTGAAAAAGCCTTCGGCTCTCCCAAGGGTCTGGGTTATCCTCCCGAGCGCCGGGAATCCCAGAACCGCAACGCGGCGGCACTTTTCTCCATGAAACAGGCCACCGCCAAGCCCCTCATTGAGGGATTGAAAGCCATTGATCAGGACATCCTGAAAAAGAGCCTGACCCCCCGGTTCCTGGAATGCTTTAACGCCGGGTGCAAGGACGCTGAGCTGGCGGCCTTTGTCCAGGGTCTTGTGGAGGGGTAACCCCTCATGAGCATCAAATTCATTCTCATGATCGCCCTGCTCATCGCAGGTATGGGCTGCATCATGTCGGCCAAGGTAAGCTTTCAGCAGCGACAACTGACAGCTCCCGACAACGTCTGGTCGGAAAAAGAGAAGAAGCTGCGCAGGCTTGGCTACGGCATCCTGATCCTGGATGTGATCCTGGCAGGATTCGTCCCTGAATTTTAAGGAGGATCTGGTATGGAAACAAGAGAGATCGGTCGTTCCGGTATCCAGTGCAGCGCCTTGGGGCTGGGCTGCTGGGCCATCGGCGGCGGCGCCTGGTGGGGCGACAATGATGACCAGTTGTCGATAGACACCATCCTTCGCGCGGTGGACCTTGGGGTCAACTGGATAGACACCGCCCGCGTCTATGGCTTCGGCCATAGCGAGGAGGTGGTCGCCAGGGCTTTGAGATCCCTGCCCCGGGACAAGGTGATCCTGTCCACCAAGTGCGGTATTCAGTGGTACGACGAGGGGGGAGAGCTCCACTTCACCCGGGAGGGTCGCAGCGTATATCGAGACCTGTCCCCCAAAGCTATTCGCCGGGATCTGGAGCTGAGCCTGAAAACTCTGGATACTGACTATATCGACGTCTATTATACCCATTGGCAGTGCAAGACCTACGGCCTGGTCCCTGTGGCCGAGACCATGGGTGAGCTGCTGAAAATGAAGCAGGAGGGCAAGATCCGGGCTATCGGCGCTTCCAATGTAGACCTGCGTATCCTTCAGGACTATGTGGACGCGGGACAGCTGGACGTGATCCAGGAAAAGCTGAGCATTCTGGATCGCAAGCCGGTGGACACCCTTCTCCCCTTCTGTGAGGAGCATGGTATCTCCCTCCAGACATACTCCCCCATTGAGCAGGGTCTTCTGGCGGGAAAGATCCCCAACGACTATATTCTGTCCGAGGGCTCCGCCCGGCAGGGAAAGCTCTGGTGGAAACCGGAGAATATTCCTCTGGTGAACCAAATGCTGGACTCCTGGCGGGAGCTGACGGAGAAATACGGCTGTACTCTGGCCAATCTGGCCATTAAATGGAACTCTATGCTCTCCCCCAGCATCCATGTTCTCTGCGGAGCCCGGAAGCTTTACCAGATCGAAGATACCGCCAAGTCTCTAAACGTTCCTCTGAGTCAGGAGGATTTCCTGCGGATGAAGGCCGATGCGGACGCTTTGATCGCCCGCTGCGTCTGAGCTCCGATCCGCCCTAGGGCAAAAAACAACGGAAAGGAATGTATTTCAATGAAACAGTTCCAGTACACCATCACCGATCCCATGGGTCTTCATGCTCGCCCCGCCGGGGTCATGGCCAAGCAGGTCAAGGGCTATGTGGGTACCACCGTCACTGTCACCAAGGGTGACAAAAGCGTCAACGCCCTGAAGCTCATGGGACTCATGAGCATGGCGGTAAAGCAGGGCGAGACCGTCACTGTCACGATTGAGGGCGAGAACGAGGACAAGGTTTGTGCTGAGCTGGAGCAGTTCTTCAAAGAGAATTTCTAAGCCGCCAAACTGATATAGTAGAACCACCCCAGGCTTTAAGAGCCTGGGGTGGTTTCTTTTGTCCTTGGGCAGGGTCGTCCGGCAAGGATCTACCGTCTTGGGAAATGTGAGGGCATATCACACCTCCACCGCTCTGCCCTCCGAGAAAAACCAAAGCATCCGCCGTTCCACAGGCTTTCCTGTGATCTCCGCCAACGCCCCGGCATAGGCGTCCAGTTGAGGGAGATAGGACTCGGCTCGAGCCTGCAGAGCCTCACCGTAGACATGGTCCGTTTTAAAATCTATCACTGTGACGCCCCGGGGAGTCTCGAAGCAGCAGTCAACCACGCCCTGCAGAAGGACCTTTTCCTCCCCTCCGGCCTGGGGGTAATAGCGCTTTGCCGGAACCAGAACGGAGAACTTGAACTCTCGCCGCAGAGTCCCCGACGCCATTGCCTCCCGCCCCAGATCGGATGCGAAAAAGGCCCGTATCCTCTCCAGATCCACCGCCTCGCCCTGCTGAGGGGTAATGAAGCTCTGCCGGACCAGGCGGGCGATCTCTCCGGCGATATCCTCCACGCTGCCACAGCGGCCAAAGTCGATGTACTGCATCACCATATGGAGGGCCGTCCCCTTTTGCGCCGGGGTCAGGCCCAGCTTTTCCGCGGCAAACCTGGGCCGGTCAAACCGGGGTTGGCCGGAGCGCTGCGGAGCCTCCTGGGCCGCCTCCGCATCCAGATCCCTCCCCTTCAGCTGGGTAGCGGTGAGCTTAGAGGGCAGCTCCACATCCCCGGTATGGGGATAGCGCCAGACAAAGCGCTCCAACAGCTTATCCCTTGTCCAGCTCTCCCCTTCCCGCCGCCGGAGCTGCCGGGGCTGCCCGGGCGCCTTCCCATAGGGCCCGGCGTCCACCCAGCGAATATCCCACCGGGGGCCAAAATCTGTCCCGGCGGCCACTGTGGGTGGAAATACTCCATCCCGGTATCCCTCCGCCTCCGGCCGGGCCAGAGCGGCAAGCAGGATCCACTGGCCGGGACTGGCACAGTCCAACAGCGCCTGGGGCTCCACAGGGATCCCCACTGAGGGCAGCAGCTTCTCCACATCCCGCCAGCCCCGGGCCAGGGCGCAGGACAAGATCAGCTTCTCCTGGGCACGGGTCATCGCCACATAGAGAAGCCGCAGCTCCTCCGCTGAAAGCTCATATTCCATCTGTCTGGCCACTGCCAGCCTGGCCAGGGTGGGATACTCCACCATCCGCTCCAGGTCCAGCCGCTTGGGCCCCACTCCCAGTTGGGCATGAAAGAGCATGGGCTGGGTCATATCCGTCTTGTTCAGCTGCCGGGAAAGCCCCGCAAGCAGCACCACAGGGAACTCCAGACCCTTGGAGCGATGGATGCTCATGATCCGCACCCCTCCTCCAGCGCCACCCATCCCAGGAAGGGCCAAGGACCGCCCGTCCTCCTCCAAGCGCCGGAGATAGGCAAGAAAGCCAAACAGCCCCTTGTGGCCCGCCGCCTCAAAATCCCGGGCCAACTGCGCCAGAAGCAAAAGATTCGCTCTTCGGGTCTCCCCTTCGTCCATGGCTCCATATATCCCCAGAAGATTGGAGCTGTCGTATATCCGCCACAAAAGGTCGGCGCAGCTCTGATCCCCCGCACAGCGGCGAAGGCTCTCCAACTCTGCAAGAAACGCCTTTGCGTCCTCTCCCCCGTCACAGGTAAGGGCAGTATAAAAGTCCTCCTCCCCGGCGGCAGAGCGGATCTGTGCCAGTCTGTCGGCGGAGAAGCCATAGACAGCCGATCGGAGGGCGGCGATGAGGGGCACATCCTGGTGTGGATTGTCCACGATCCGCAGCAGAGACAGGGCCACCTGTATCTCCGTGGCGGCAAAAAAATCTCCCGCCCCGTCTGCCGACCAGGGAATATCCTGCTCCCCCAGGGCCGCGGCATAGTAATGGAGCACTGAGCCAGGGGAACGAAGCAGGATCACCATGTCTTCCGGTCCCACCGGGCGAAGGCCGCCCTCTCCGTCGGAAACGGGAAATCCCTCTTCCAAAAGCTCCCGGAGCCTCCCGGCTGCAAAACGGGCCTCCAGCAGATCCCGGGGCGGCTTGGGCCCCTCCCCTTCTTCCGCCTGAAAACAGTCCAGCAGATCCAGCTCCACCGAATGGTCGGCGCCGCTCTCCGGAAACGTTCCCCCGGGGATCAGAGCCTCTTTCTCGGTGTAGGCCATCTCTCCAAAGCTTTCGCTCATCACCGCCCGAAAAAGGTAGTTGACCCCCTCCAGCACCTGGGCCCGGGAGCGAAAATTCCGGGATAGAAGGACCCGGCGGGGCTCCCCCTCCCCCGCCGTCTCAGCCGGCTGAAAGGACAGATATTTTTTTAGAAAGATGGTCGGATCCGCCAACCGGAACCGATAGATGGACTGCTTTACATCTCCCACCATGAAGAGGTTTCTTCCCCCGCCGGTCAGCGCGGTAAAAAGGGCGTTCTGGACGGCGTTGGTATCTTGGTACTCGTCTACCATGACCTCCTCGTATCTCCCACTCCACCGGCGGGCAACCTCGGTGGGCGCTCCCCCCTCCTCTATCAACAGCCCGGCGGCAAGATGCTCCAGGTCGGAAAAGTCCAGCAGCCCCCGCCGGCGCTTCAAAGCGGTATAGGCCGTCTCAAAGTCCCGCACCAGGGCAAACAGGCCGCGAATGGCCGGATAGACCTGGCCCATATCCTCCAAAAGTCCGGCGGAGGTGTCGGCAAACAGGCTCGTCAACCGCTCCAGCCGCTTCTTGCACTGATCCCGAAGGGTCTTGATCCTCTCCTGCGCCTCTGGGTCTTCTGTATTCTTCGAGGAGCCCAGCCGAGGAAAGGCAACCGGTATCTGCTCCGCTGTTTTGTCCCATCCCTGCTCTGTGGCCGCCGAGAGAGTCCGAAGGCTGTCCGCTGTGATCTGGAGGCTGGGGCCATAGGCTCTCGACAGCACCTCGTCCCCCCGCGTCAGTTCTAAAAGGCTCTCCACACGGCCCGCCCAATAGTCCGCCTGACGGCGGGCATCAGCAAGAAGAAGCCTGCCCCAGGGAGTATCTCCCACATCCCGGACTCCCTCCAAGCCAAAAATCTTCTCCTGCTCCTCCAGCCAGCGCTTTGGGTCTGGGTGGCTCTGGATCCGTTCCCGCACATCCAGCACGATCTCCATGAGGCAGCTGTCATCCCTCCCGGCGGACATGGTATCCACAAGCCGGGCAAAATCATCTCCTGCCGCAATGGTCTCATAGCGTTTGTCCAGCACATCATTCAGGGCATCCCGCATAAGGACCGCCGCCTCATTTTCATCGCACAGGCAAAAATCGTGGTCCAGATCCAGCCGGTGCCCCTCCTCCCGAAGAAACCGCGCACAAAAGGCGTCGATCGTGGAGATCTGCGCCTGATAGACCAGAGTAGCCTGTCGCCGGAGGAAGGCGTCACCGGGCCGCTGGGTCAGTCTGTCCGCGATCTCCGCCACAATGCGCCCACGCAGCTCCGCGGCGGCTGCCTTTGTATAGGTGATGACCAGAAAGCGGTCAATATCCACTCCCTCTTCCACCCGTGCCAAAAGGCGCTCCACCAGCACCCGGGTCTTACCCGAGCCCGCCGCGGCAGAGACCAACAGGCCGCCGCCCCGGTTTTCCACCGCGGCCTTTTGGTCAGGAGTCAGTTGAAAGGGCATAGGAACGCCTCCTTTCCCTTCAGGAAATACTTTTTTTCGTTTTTCTATAATACAGCGCCACGATGAAAAAGGACAGCGATTGTCCAATGAGGACCCTCACGACCTGCATACTGTCCGCTTCATTATTCGAGATCACATGAAGCAGATTTGTCACAACAGTATTGTTGAACAGGTGGTCACCAAGTCCCATCCACAGTGTTCCGGTCATTCTATATAGAAGCGACCATTTTATACTTATAATTCCGGCCAATATAATATATCCGACACCCATGACCAGCAAATTAGCAGGAGATATCTCCCCTTCCGCATAATCTCTGAAGGGCATGGCCCAATGCCAAAGCCCAAACAGACAAGCGATAAAAAGTACGCTCTCCCTGAAAGAATGTTTTTCGGTGAGGATCCTCATAAATAAGCCCCGGAATATACCCTCCTCCATCCAGACATTTATCAAGTTGAATACGATGCACAGGGCAAAAAAGAGAAGGCCATCCTGCCTTGCCGTTTCCTCGCCAAGCGAAAAACCGCTCACTTAAAAAGAGTAGGATACTGTCCCATTGATATGATAAAGGATCATGCCTTCCACAAGATAAGCTATTAAAAAGCAGCCGCCTCCCAACAGCAGCCCCTTTACAATATCAGACGCCACCCCGCTCTTTCCGAAGCCAATGTCTCGCCAGCTGCTATGCAGCAAACAGAGAACGACCGCCAAAACTGCGATCCCGAAAACCTTATGCAGAACATTTTCCGAGAGGACCGTCTCATCCGTTCTTATCACAAAATACTCGATCAATCTGGCTGTTCCACAGATACAGAAAAGGATGATACAGCTCAGTATCGGACACTCCTTTATCCTCTTCTCCACTCCATCGAACCTCCCTTGAGGGTTTATATTGATCATTCTGCCTGACGCCAAAAAGGGAATGGGACATGCTATTCCATCCCTTCCCAAAATTCCTCCGCATCCATCTTGGGAAGCCAGCGTTTTCTGTCACCCCCCTGTCCCTCCCGGAACTGGCAGGCGGCGGCGTAGTCGCACCATTGGCAGGCGTTCTGCTGGGGCCCCCGCCAGAAGGGGTCGGCGGCGATATTCCCCGCCGCTAGCTCGGCGGCCACCTCCCCCAAAATGCGGCGGGTGTGCCGCTCCAGCTTGCCCAGCCGCTCAGCGGTGACCAGGGCCTCCCCCGTGGTCCCTGATGAACGCAGACGCAAGGGAAGAAAGCGGTAGTCCCCCTCAACATGCTCCATGGCCTCCAGCACGTCATCCTCCCCCAGCACCAGCCCCTTGCGGGTCAACTGTTTATCCACTGCCTTCCGCCGCTCGTCCTCCGTCATGGTCCGGCTTCCGGCCACCAGGGCCTCCCGGGCGGGGAGATAGAGAACTCCGGCAGGGAGTATCTCTTTTCCAAATAGCTCCTTTCCCTTGTCCTTCAGGGTAAACAGGTACAGCAGCATCTGAAGCCCCAGGCCGTTCCACACATCCGTCAGGTCAAAGGATTTCCGGCCTGTCTTGTAATCCACCACCCGGAGATACAGCCTGCCGTCTCTCTCCCAAGCGTCCACCCGGTCTACAAAGCCGGAGACTGAGACCGCGATCCCATCCGCCTCCAGCACCACCGGCGGCAGGGCCCCGTCCTTCCCTCCGAACCCCAGTTCAAAGGCGATTGGCTTGAAATCGGACCGCGCAAGCTCCTGACAGACATTCTCCACCACGGCATAGACCGATTTTTCCAGCCGCCGGAAGAGATATCGAAACCGAGGCGTCTCGCCCGCAAGTCCACCCAGCTCTTCCCGCACATACCGTTCCACCACCGCTGCTACCTGCTCCCGGGTGGGTATTTCCTCCCCCCTCCGCTCCCGCAGGATGTGCTCCAGCACATAGTGGACAAAGCTGCCGTACTCCGGAGCTTGAAAGCCAGCCGCCTTTCGGGGCTGTGCCTTTAGTCCATACTGCATAAAATAGGAAAAATGACAAGAGTTGTATTTGTCCATCCGGGAGGCGGACATGGGGACCTGTCTGCCATACAGCGCCTCCACCGAAGGGCGGGTCAGGCTTCCACGCTCCAGCTCTGCCGAACGCTCCATTCTCTCTACCAGCGGGGCATAGTCGGGCAGAGCCTTCAGCGCCTGCGCCACCGCCCGCTCCCGTCCCGCCGCCTCCAGCGCGGGGCGGGGCGCGGCATAACGGAAGTCGTCCCCCAGCCGGCTCTCATCCAGCAGGGGCAGCTCGGGGAACAGGGCCCGCAGCTTTTTGACCAGCAGGGATGGCCGTCTCTCCTCCCCCGTCACCCCCCGTGCGGGATAGCTGACGATAAGCCGCGCGGAGGGGAGGGCGCAGGTCTCATAGAGGATCGTCAGCTCCCTCCACAGTTTGTCGGTCAGTCTGGGGGCACTCTCCAGCCCAAACGAAGCCAGTACCGAGCGGTCCTCATCCTCCAGAAGCCCCGGCGAAGGAATGGCCGCAGGAAGCTGGCTGTCATCGGCCCCCAGGACATAGACCACCTTGCAATGCTTGTGGGCTAGCCGGGGCATCTCTCCCGCCGTCACCCGGTCCAGAGACACGGGGATGGCTCCCACCTGATACTGGGACAGCACCAGCTTAAAAAGGCGGGAAAACTCCTCCCAATCCATGGGCGTCTTCCCCAGAAGCCGGGCACACTGCTCCAATGCCGAACACAGGATCTGCCAAAGCTGCTCATACTCCGCGGCAAGGGTAACCTCTCCCGCCTCCCGCAGCTCTCCGGCTCTCCGAGTCAGCCGCCCGGCAAGGCCGATCTCCTCCAGAAAGGCATAGAGGGACAACGTCAGCGCCTCCCCCGTCTTCTCCTTACACAGCCGCAGCCTCTCCAGCGGCCCCGACACCTTACGCCGCAGGTCATCCAGGGCAGCTACCGTCTGCCGGTCCCGTTCTCTCCAGGGAAGGCCATAACCTCCCGGATGCTTGTCCCATGGTTTTTTCTGGGTCCAGGCGCTCCCACGAAGCTCCCATTTGAGGACGTAATTTTCCAGTTTGTCCGTCTCCTCCAGCCCCACATCCGCAAGACCGGTCTTCAGATACCGGAACATGTCCTCATAGCGGTAATCCCCTGCCACAGCATCCAGGGCAGCTGTGACCAAAACCAGGATGGGCTTTTGCAGCACCTCGTCCATCCGGGCCAGGAAGACAGGCACGCCATACCGGGGAAAGAGAAGACCGATCAAGGGGCCATAGGTCTCCATGCTCCGGGCGGTGACCGCCAGTTCTCTCCAGCGGTATCCCTCCTCCCGCACAAGCCGCAGCAGCTCAGCGGCCGCCCGCTCCACCTCGGAATAGGGGCTTTGGGCCCGGTAGAGCTCCACCCCGGCCGGGATCCCGGCCCGGGGGAGCGGGACTGGCTCGAATAGACCCCGCTCCACCCAGAGGATCCCCTCCGCTGCCGGGGGCTTCTCGGTCCGCACCTCCACCTCTGCCGCCACTCTCTCCTTCCGGGCCAGGGCCAGCAGCTTATGCGCGGTCCGGCGGGCAGGGGCGAATATATCCTCCTCCCCGCCCTCCAGTCTGTCGCAGGTGAGGGCCACTGTCACCGAATGCGCCTGCCGCACAAGCTGTTCCAGCACCGACCGCTCCTGGGCGGTGAAATCCGTAAACCCGTCTAAATAGACATCCCTATCCCGAGCCCACGGGAATCCCTCCAGGGCCTGGGCCAGCTTGGTCAGTCTGTCACGGGGATCGGCCCCCTGTCTGTCGCAAAAGGTTTCATAGGCTCCGCAGATGAGAGACAGGTCAAAAAATTTGTCTCCCATCTCCCCTCCAATGCTCCCAGCCACCTCCAGCAGCTTTTCGGGGGAAATGGCAGCGGACTTACACTCATCCACCGTAGCGGCAAGCTGGGAAAGAAACTGCGGCTTTCGGGAGGGCCGGGCATAGACTCTCAGTTGGTCGGAGACCGAGCGAAGCGCCACATCCATCAGCAGGAGCCGCCCTCCCGCATCCAGAGTGGGCTCTGCCGCCCCTCCCGCCACAGAAAACACCCGGCTGGCAAGCCGGGTAAAGGACAACACCTCCGCATGAAGGCTTACCGAATTGCCCGCCACGGCACACAGCCGCCGCTCCGAGTCATGGGAATGCTGCTCCGGAACGATAAGCAGCTGGGCCCGATGCCGCGCCTCCCGCGCTATGGTTTGCAGGATCGCGGTGGTTTTTCCGGTACAGGCCCGGCCCAGCAGCAACTTCAGCATGATAAGCCTCCTCTCTCTGTCTATAAAGCGAACATTTAGCACCGTGCCGACAGATGGTATAAGCAGGCGGCGTGGACTCGCCCGGCCAGTCCCCCAACAGCAGCGGAAGTATCCCTCAGGTCAAAAACCTGCCGGCATCCTCCGGCCAAACGGCATTGCCGATCGCTGCCCACTCTCCTCACTCACACTTCCAAAAGAACACACTGTAAGGCGGCAACTCGCTTCCGCCGCCGAAGTCATGCTCCTCCCCGGTGATCAGGTCTACCGCCCTGCCGCAGCCCGCGTCAAAGTGGGCCCAGTAGGGCTCTGAGTCGGCGTTCACCGCCACCAGCACCCGCTCATGCTCGCTCCGGCGTTGAAGGATGGTCTGCTTGTTGGTCAGGAGCAGCTCCTGGAAATCGCCCCAACACAGAGCCTCGCTCTCCCGATGGGCCTTCGCCATAGCCGCAATGATATCGGTGAGTGCGTTCCATTGGGGCTCCGGAAAGCAGGGGCGGAGGGCGGGATCCCCCTGGCCCTTGTCCGCCTTTGTCCCCCACTCGCTTCCATAATAGAGGCAGGGGATCCCCGGCATGCCGAAGAGCAGACCGTAAAGCAGGGGCAGATGCTCCTCCCTCTGAAGAACACTGGCCGCCCGTGTCACATCATGGTTGTCGGCAAAGCACACCAGGTGTTTCCCTTTGTACAGGGTCCACTGCTCAGGGCCAAACTGCCGCTTGAGGGAGTGAACGATCTCAAAAAGGTTCATGGAGTTGAGCGCGGACCAAAGGCCCTTATAACATTCATAGTTGGTGCAGGAGTGAAGCAGATCCTCCCCCACCCAGCGGTTATAGTCCCCGTGAAGGGTCTCGCCCAGCAGGAAAAAGTCGTGGCTCAGACCATTGCAGAAAGAGCGCAGCCGGCGCAGGAAATCGGGCTCCAGGCTGTAGGCCACATCCAGGCGCAGACCGTCAATATCAAATTCCTCTGTCCAAATTTTTACCGTATCCAGCAGATAGTCCACCACGGCAGGGTTGCGAAGGTTAAGCTTCACCAGCTCAAAATGACCCTCCCAGCCCTCATACCAAAAGCCGTCGTTGTAATTGGAATTGCCGTCAAATTTGAGAAAGAACCAGTCTTTGTAGGGGGAATCCCACCGTTTCTCCTGCACGTCCCGGAACGCCCAAAATCCCCGGCCCACATGGTTGAACACCCCGTCCAGGATGACCCGGATCCCATGGCCGTGAAGGGTCCGGACCAACTCCTTCAAATCGGCGTTATCCCCCAAGCGGCAGTCCACCTTGCGGTAGTCCCTTGTATCATAGCCGTGGCGGTCACTTTCAAAGACAGGACCCAAATAGACCGCGTCGGCTCCCAGCTTTTGAATATGCTCCGCCCAATCCCCGACCTTGGGCAGTCGGTGGGTCAAAATACCGTCGTTCTCCTCCGGCGCTCCGCAGAAGCCCAGAGGATAGATCTGATAAAACACACTACTTTCCGCCCACATACACGCTCTCTCCTCACTTGCTTGGAATGAGTTCTATTGTACCACAAAACTGCCGATAAGAAAAGAAGAGGATGGGATATCCCATCCTCTTCTCTCTGCCTTATCAGTATCCCTCGCCCTGCTGCCCTTTCGCCAGCTTTACAATGCGCGAGGTCCCCAGCCGGTCGGCGCCCAGAGTCAAAAAGTCCTCCGCGTCCTGAAGGGTGGCGATCCCTCCCGCCGCCTTGATGCGGACGCCGGGACCTACGTGCGCCCTGAAAAGCTTCACATCCTCCCGGGTGGCCCCCGCGGCGGAGAAGCCGGTGGACGTCTTGATATAGTCGGCTCCCGCCTGAGTGACGATCTCACACATTCGGATCTTCTCCTCATCGGTCAAAAGGCAGGTCTCGATGATGACCTTCAGGATGCGGCCCCGGCAGGCCTCCTTCACCCCCCGGATCTCCTCCAGCAGCCGGTCCCAGCGCTGAGACTTGACCCAGCCGATATTGATGACCATATCGATCTCGTCCGCCCCGTGGCGGACGGCATTTTCCGCCTCAAACGCCTTTACCGCAGGGGTGGAGTAGCCATTGGGAAAGCCGATGACCGTGCAGATCTTCAGCCGCTCCCCCACGTACTCGTTGGCCCGGCGAACATAACAGGGCGGGATGCAGACGCTGGCACAGTGGTATTTCATGCCGTCGTCACAGACCTCCTTGATCTGCTCCCAGGTGCACTCCTGCTTTAAGAGCGTGTGGTCACAGTGGGTCAGGATCTCCTTCAGGTCCATGCTTGTTTTCCTCCTCATCCATTTTCAGCGGCGCCCCCTGACGTCAGAGCGTCCCACCAGATAATCCAAAGACACGTCAAAATAGTCAGCCAGAACTATCAACTTCAGATATCTCGGATATCCCTCGTCATATTCGTACATCTGATAGGCGCGCGAAGTTACTCCGAGCATCTTCGCCATATCCTCCTGATTTACCCTGGCCTTTTCACGCTCTTCCTTTAATCGTTCACCAAAAGTAGCCACGAAATACCTCCTCCCGCTTGGTGCGAAGTTAATTTTCGAATATAATATTCGAAGAAAAACTTTGAAAGGAGCTTTTGATATGAACTCCGTCATCGATAAACTTCTGTCCGAGTGGCCCGAATTGGACGACGAGCTGGAGCTCCAGCTTCGCAGTATGCCGGATTATCCCGTTCTGAAATCGAAATTGGAGGCCGCCACCCGGCAGTTGGAGGCCACCTTGAGCCAGGACGTGCGCCCTGCTTATCTCCAATTTGAGGCGGCCGGCAACGCCATGAATACCCTCTGGGGCACCGCCAATTTCCTCTGCGGCTTCCGTTTCTGCGCCCGGCTGCTCACCGGGATACTGTTTACATCTTGATCAGCTCATATTCCCGGGTGCCCAGACCGATCTTCTCGCCATGCTCCAGACAGGACTTCCACTCGCTGCCCTCGGTGGTGTTTTCAAAGTGGTCGTGGTGGTCGATGAAGTCCTTGGCCTTCATGCGGCGGTAGAGCTGAGCGCCGGGGATGGGTTCCTTCGCCATACAGGCGTCGGCGCAGGCTTGGTCCAGTGCCACCGGATCGAAGGAGGCAAACATGCCTACATCGGGCAGGATGGGCACATCGTTCTCCCCGTGGCAGTCACAGTTGGGGGAGATATCCCGGACAAGGCTGATATGGAAGCAGGGACGGCCGTCCACCACCGCCTTGGCATATTCCGCCATCTTGCGGTTGAGCATCTGTACCGTATCCCAGGCCGGGTTCTCAATGGCGTCGAAGTTGCAGGCCCCGATACACCGGCCGCAGCCCACGCACTTGGCGTGGTCGATGGCCGCCTTGCCGTCCGCATAGGAGATGGCGTCCTGTCCGCACTGCTTGGCGCACTGGCGGCAGCCCACGCAGTCTTCGGTGCGGACGATGGGCTTGCCGGCGTTGTGCTGCTCCATCTTACCCGCCCGGCTTCCACAGCCCATACCGATGTTCTTCACCGCCCCGCCGAAGCCGGCCTGCTCATGTCCCTTAAAGTGCGTGAGGGAGATGAAAATATCGGCGTCCATCACCGCCCGGCCGATCTTGGCGGCCTTTATGTACTCGCCACCCGCCACGGGGACCTCGATATCGTCAGTCCCCTTCAGCCCGTCGCCGATGATGACCTGGCAGCCGGTGGTCAGGGGCGAAAAGCCGTTCTCATAGGCCGCGTCCAGATGCTCCAGCGCATTCTTCCGGCGGCCCACATAGAGGGTGTTGCAGTCACACAGGAAGGGCACGCCCCCCTTGCTCTTCACATAGTCCGCTACCACTTTGGCATAATTGGGCCGCAGGAAGCTCAGGTTTCCCGGCTCCCCAAAGTGCATCTTGATGCACACCAGCTTTTTGTTGAAATCGATCTCTCCCAGCCCAGCTCTATCGATCAGGCGTTGGAGCTTATCCAGCTGGCTGGTGCCAACAGGAACATGGAAATCCGTAAAATAGACCTTGGAAGGTGTCATACCGCCTCTCCTTTCTTCGTTTACATGCCCAAGCCCAGGCCGCCGGTGATGCGCCCCATAGACTCGGCGGCGTCGCTTTCCGCGCTGCGCATAGCCTCGTTGACTGCGGCCACCACCATATCCTGAAGCATCTCCACATCGTCCGGATCCACCGCCTCGGGATCAATGGTCACCGACACCAGCTGCCGCTGCCCGTTCACCTCCGCTGTCACCACGCCGCCACCGGCTGCGGCGGTATAGGTCCTGGCCGCCAGTTCCTCCTGCATCTTCGCCATATCCTGCTGCATCTTCTGGACCTGCTTCATCATGTTCATGTTCATGCCGCCGCCCATACCTCCAAAGCCGCCCCGGCTATTGAACCCCTTTGCCATATCGGTTCACTCCTCCGTAATGATATCGTTGAATTGCTCGCCAAAGGCCAGCAGCTCATCCAGCTTATCGTACTCTTCCCCCTCTGTCGGCACAGTCTCAGGCGCGGCCTCCATGGATACGGCAGCGGGGGGGGCCGCCTTTGCGGCAGCGGGAGGCATTCCCACCGAAACCGCCACCCGGTAGGGTGCGCCGGGCAAAGTCTGGGCGGCCTTTTCAATGATAGCCAGGATCCCCGGCTTGGAGATCATGCTTTTCACAAAATCGCTCTGTGCCCACAGCGTCAGCAGAGGACCGTCTGCGGTCCCCCGGACCATGGCCGGGTTGGAAAGGAAGCTATACTCCCCCATGGGGATCCGTCCCCGAAGTCCCCCGATCAGTTCTCCCCAAAAGCCTCCCTGAGAGGCAGAGGAGTGGACCGGAGCGGAAGGGGGTACAGGGGGCGGCGCCGGTCGGGAGGGCCGCTCCGCCTCCGGCTTGGGCTGAGACGAGAAGGCCGCCGCTTCCTCCTTCGGGGGAGGAGGCTCCATATCCCAAGGCGGCGCATCCTCTTCCGGCGGCGGAAGCAGCTGCACCGGCTCTGTCTTGGGGGGCTCCGGAGCGGACCGTTCTGCCTTGGGCTCCGGCTCCGCCTTGGGCTTTTGCTCTGCCTTGGGACGCTCCGCCTCAAGCTCCTTCTGAGGGACGGCCTCCTCCACGGCAGGCTCTTCCTTCGTTCCCTTCTTCGGCGGAACGGCGGCAATATTGCCCAGCTTCGCCAGCTCCTCCAGCCGGGCCATCCGGGCATTGAGTCCGGCCGCCGATTCATCCAGAGCCTCGTCACACAGGTGGATCAGGCACAGCTCCGCATCCACCCGGCGGTTGGCGCTGCGGCCCAAATCAGCCCCGGTCCGCTGAAGCTGACCCAGTAGCTGGGCCAGCCGGGAGGTGTTCAGCATTTCGGAGAGGCCACGCAGCGTCTCCTCATCATAGCCGCCCGTCAACAGTCCCGCTCCCCCCCGGGGGGCCGTCTTGCGGATCAACAGATCCCGGACCAAAGAGGCGAGCTCGCCCAAAAGGCTCCCCACATCCTTCCCTGCGGCATACAGCCGGTCCAGGCTCTCCAGCGCCGCCCCGGCATTCCGGGCGGCGATCTCTTTCAGCAGGGCGGCGGTCTCCACATTCCCCGCAAGGCCAAGCGCCGCCAGAATGGCGCTCTCCCCCAGTTCCTCCGCTCCGCCCCCCGCGCATTGGTCCAGAAGGCTGAGAGCATCCCGCATCCCGCCGTCCGCCAACCGAGAGAGCAGATTTGCCCCCTCCTCGGCAAGGGGGATCCCCTCCTCCCCCGCCACATACCGGAGCCGTCCGGCAATATCCCCGGCGGTAATCCGCTTAAACGCGAACTGCTGGCAGCGGGACTTGATCGTTGCCGGCACCTTGTGGAGCTCGGTGGTGGCCAGAATAAACATCAGATGCTCAGGGGGCTCCTCCAAAATCTTCAGCAGGGCGTTAAAGGCCGCGGTAGAAAGCATATGGACCTCATCCACGATATAGACCCGCTTACGGACAGCCGCCGGAGAGTATACCGCCTCGTCCCGAAGGGCTCGGACCTGGTCCACCCCGTTATTGGAGGCGGCGTCCAGCTCCAACACCTCCATCACCGAGCCGTCCTCTATGCCCCGGCAGGCGGGGCATTCGTTGCAGGGGTTGCCGTCTACCGGCCGTTCACAGTTCACGGCTCTGGCCAGGATCTTGGCGCAGGAAGTCTTTCCCGTCCCCCGAGTGCCGGTAAAAAGGTAGGCGTGACTCAGCCGTCCCTCCTGCACCTGGCGCTTCAGAGTCTCGGTAATGTGGCTTTGGCCCACCACGTCGTCAAACGTGCGGGGCCGCCATTTTCGGTAGAGAGCCTGATACATGGGCTTCACCTCTTCTGTGATATATAAGGAAAAGGGAAGAAAGGCATACCCTTCTTCCCCACTCCGGCCTGCGGCAAGACCGCGCACCGACCTTTGAAGACCCCGCTATGTCCGTTACCCAGGCAGCCGGCTCAGGAACGGCGCTCCCACGGCACACGCCCGATTCCGCTTAGTGCTGCTCGGTTCCCCGCCTGACACGGTTCACGGGCAGGCGTTGCGCAGGACCGATCCTTCATCACTGCTTTCCTGGGTCAGACGACACATCAAGGCTCCGGGGGTCGGGATTCACCCCTGCTGTAGCGGATTGCAGGTACAGGGCACCGCTATCTCCCCGGTTAGCGCGGCCTTGCCTCAGGCCGGAGGGCTCCGGCCTATGACAGACTGACAGTGTCCTATATATGATACAACATTTTGCCCGGATTATCAACCAGGAAATGGAGCGGATCTTATTTTTTTCACCGCGCCCCCCACGGCCCTTCCCACTTGCAAAATAGAGGAAAATGGACTATACTTTGTTATCATATAGAAAACGGGAGGGATCCCTATGCCGTTGATCCCCGGCCTGAAGGGCCGCGCCCAAAGCCTTGTCTGCGAACAAAACACCGCCGCCGCAGTGGGCAGCGGCTCTCTGCCAGTCTTTGCCACCCCCATGATGGCAGCCCTGATGGAAAAGGCCGCCGTCGCCGCTCTGGAGGGCTGTCTGGTAGAGGGGCAGGGCTCGGTGGGCGTTCATATGGATATATCCCACGACGCCGCCACCCCCATAGGGATGGAGGTCTGGGCCGAGGCAGAGCTCATCGCCGTGGAGGGCCGCTCTCTCACCTTTGCCGTGTCCGCTTTTGATGGGGCGGGCCCCATTGGAAAAGGCAGCCACGTCCGTTTCCTTATTCAAAACGAAAAATTTATGGCGAAAGCCTTGCGGAAAGCCGGGGTATAATATGTCCGTTGAAAAGGTTCGCTCCTTTTTTGCCCAAAGGGGCCGGGAGGGCGATATCCTGGAATTTGATGTATCCTCCGCCACCGTAGAGCTGGCCGCGGCAGCGGTAGGGTGTGCCCCCTCACGCATTGCCAAGACCCTCTCCTTTTCGGCAGAGGACGGCTGCATTCTGGTGGTCTGCGCCGGAGACGCCAAGATCGATAACGCCAAATTCAAAGCCCAGTTCCACACCAAGGCCAAAATGCTTTCCCCGGACAAGGTCATCGCCTTTACCGGTCATGCCGTGGGCGGGGTGTGTCCCTTTGCCATCGAAAGCCCCGCTGTCTCCACCTGGTTGGATGCCTCCCTTCGCCGGTTTTCCACCGTTTTTCCCGCCGCAGGCAGCTCCAACTCCGCCATTGAGTTGACTCTTCCTGATCTGGAACGGTTTTCCCGCGCCTCGGGTTGGGTGGATGTATGCAAAAATTGGATTCCGGAAGGAGAATAACACTATGAATGGTAAAAAAAGTTTTATCGCCGCTTCTCTGGCCTACGCAGGCTTGGGGCTGGTCCTGCTCCTCTTTCCCGATCTTACCACTGGGCTTCTCTGCACCGCTGTCGGACTTCTGCTGCTGGCCTATGGCGCCACCGCCATTATCACCTTTTTTGTCCAAACCAGTGGCGGCTACCGCTTTCAATTTGAGCTGGTGCTGGGCTTCTTCGCGGCCATTCTCGGCGGTCTCTTTTTATTGAAGCCTCACCTGATCCTCTCCATCCTGCCCACCATCTTCGGTCTCTATATTCTGGTGGACGGGCTCACAAACCTGAAACGAGGGCTGGATATGCGCGCCTTTGGCTACGCCGGATGGACCTCTACCCTGGTGCTGTCGGCTGTATCCATGGCATTGGGGGCGGTCGTCCTGTGGAATCCCTTCTCCACCCATCTGCTGCTGGTACGGATCATCGGCGGCGCCTTTCTCTATGAGGGCGCGGTCGACCTGTGGGCGACCCAAAAGCTGGATAAGCTGATGCGGGACAAATAATGGCTTCGAAAGAGGGAGCGGCCCGGAATGACCCAGGCCGCTCCCTCTTCAGTCGTCCCCCCGCAGGAGATTGTTCACATAACCCTCCAACACATCCAGCGTGTTCACATGCCCGCTTCGGGTCATGATCTGGTCTTTGGCATACTGGGGGATCTCGGCAAACAGTGCCGCCGCCTTGGGCTCCTCCCTCAAAAGAGAATCCAGGTCCGGATACTTTTTCATTTTCCTCACCTCGCCCTCAGTTTACCCGGTCCTGCCCGAAAAATTCTTTCTTGCGCCTGGTACTTGGAGAGAGTACAATAGGTCTACCGACATTTCGGAAAATCGAAGCGTTAAAGGAGAGAGTGCGATGCAGTATCAGATCATCGGCGAGCCCCTGCCCGTGGTGGAGTGCCAGCTTGCCCAAGGTGAGAGCATGATCACGGAGAGAGGCTCCATGTGCTGGATGAGTCCCAACATACGAATGGAGACCGGCGCGGGAGGCTTCAGCAGGGCCTTGGGGCGAATGTTCTCCGGCGAAGCCATGTTTCAAAATACATATACCGCCGAATACGGCAGCGGCATGATCTCCTTTGCCTCCAGCTTCCCTGGCTCCATCCGCGCCATCGATATCGCCCCGGGCCGGGAGATCGTGGTACAAAAGTCAGGCTTTCTGGCCTCTGAGATGGGGGTGGAGCTGTCCGTCTTTTTCCAGAAAAAACTGGGAACGGGCTTCTTTGGCGGGGAGGGTTTCATTCTTCAGCGCCTGTCCGGCCAGGGAACCGCTTTCGTGGAGATCGACGGCTGCACCGTGGAATATGACCTGGCACCGGGACAGCAGATGGTGGTCGACACCGGGTATCTCGCCATGTGCGACGCTACCTGCTCCATTGATATCCAGTCGGTAAAAGGGGTCAAGAACGTTCTCTTTGGCGGGGAGGGGCTGTTTAACACGGTGGTCACCGGCCCCGGCAAGATCGTCCTCCAGACTATGCCCATCACCAGCTTTGCCTCAGCGTTAGGGCCCTTTTTTGCCACGGGAAAGTAAACGCCGCACAGCTCAAAAGCGCCCCGGTACACCGAGTGTACCGGGGCGCTTTTCCATCCTGCTTTCAAGGACCTAACTGCCGCTTTGACCGGAAGTAAGGATCGCTTGAGGCTCAGAGCGCAAGGATAACGTTAGAATGGAAAGAAACTCTGTGGCGGAAGGCCTCCGCTTTAACGGCCTGTGAGCCAACTCCTCCAGCAGATGTTGATTTTGCCGCCACGCGATATTGCTGACCGTCCGAATGTTTCTCTCCACCGCTTTCCAATTTGTTCTGTATTGCTTTGCTATCTCCGGGTAAAGCCGTTTTGTGACCATCAACAATTTGTCCTTCTGCCCCAGGCATTGCTCCACCGCGAATACGGCATAGGAAAAGCCTGTGTAGCTTGCCGCTATGCCCAAGCGATTCAGCAGACCTTCGATTTTATTTAAACCTTCCATGCCACCGCCTCCCATGTCAGCTTTCATTTCTTTTTCTCTCCAACAGGCCAGGACAGTTCTCTTCCACAGCAGAGAGGACCTTATCGATCGTCTTGGCTCTCGGGTTCCCGTTTCCCATTCGATACCGATATAGATTTGAGAGCGTTATATCAAAATCCAGCGCGATCTCCGTACAGGTCTTTTTGGTGATCTGCTGGTATTCCTGAATAAGCTCCGCAATAAAGGCATCGACTGTTTTCGGCATAACCATACCTCTCTACGACGATTATGACAAAAACGGTCTTTTTTTGGCAACTCATATATAGGAATTCTTTCTTTGCTACCTTACCGCCAAAGCAAAAAAGAGACGCAGGCCCCGGCCGCGCTTTTTCCCGTTCGTCAAATGGCTTGGCGCCGGGCAAAGGCGTAGTGTAACAGTCGGGACAGAAAGGGCTCTCCCCCATGCGAGGGCATAATAAAGCCCCGGTACAGCTATATACCGGGGGATGGCAGAAAGTTTAAACAGGAAAAAACCGGCTGAGCAGGCTACACTCTTAAGCCTCCACCTTCCCAAAACATAAAAGTATTTGTTTTGCATTTTTGGTATTTTCGAAAATCAGTCCCCCGTCCAAAGATATAAAAAATAGGAAGCTCTGCAATGCAGAGCTTCCCCAATATAACGAGTCCCACTTTTCAAAAAACATTCGAAAAGTGGGACTCATTCATTATGGCAGCGGGTGAAGGATTCGAACCCTCACATACAGAGTCAGAGTCTGCTGTGCTACCCTTACACAAACCCGCTATCTTACGCTGCTTTCGCAAACGCAAGCATTATTATACCAAATATGGAGGGATTGTCAAGAGGTTCCTTTCAAAAAATGTTATTGGAGTCCATTTTCCTCCTCCATATCCTCCAGCTTGGTAAGGCTTACGCCATACCGCCGGGGGCATTTCTCCGTGATTTCAATTGCACTTCAAAACATCGCTGTAGAACTTATCGAGAGCTTTCTTTGTGGGAAACACCGCCACATACATCTGGTTGCCCATGGCGTCGGCCAGCACGTCCGGGATCCGATCCACCATCCGCAGCTCCTTGGCATATTTCTTCAAAAGCTCATCATGGCTCAGAACAAAATCCTTTCCGTCCCGGCGGCCCGCATAGGCACAGAAGGAATGCTTTCCCTGCTCCAGAGTGGAGCAGTCAAAGGCGATCATATCCGCCCAGATCTTGTAGACGTTGGTGGAGTTGGCGAAGTTCATCATGTCGGGGCTGAAGCCGCCGCAGGGGCGCATATTGACCTCCAGCGCCACCACATCCCCCTTCTTCCCCATTCCCTTCTGATCCTGAGTCAGACGGAAAAACTCAAAGTGGACAAACCGGCTTTTCACCCCAAAGCTCTTCACCGTATCCCGCCCCGCCTTCCGCACATCAGCGGGGAGATCCTTGACGATATAGTAGATGGAGTTATCCTCCTCGTTGACGATGTCCATGATGGACACAGGGGTCACGTTCCCAGTCTCGAAAATGGGTTCTCCTCGGGAGTCGATGATGGCATCATAGGAGTTGACCTCGGCGTGGATAAACTCCTCCATGATGTAAGGAACCCCCTCCACCCTTTTTCGATCCAGGAATTCCCTCAGTTCTTCCTCTCCGGTCAGCTTGTAGGTGTGGGAAGCTCCCACCCCGTTGTCCGGCTTCACCACTACCGGCCAGCCGACCGTCCGCACAAAGGCCATACAGCCCTCAAGGTCATCCACCAGATGATACCGGGCGGTGGGGATCCCCACCGCCTGATAGTATTTCTTCATCCGGGACTTATATTTGATCCGGGGCATGTCCTCCGCCTGAAAGCCGGAGATAATATGGAAGTCGGTGCGGAGCTGGGCATCCCGCTCCAGCCAGTATTCATTGTTGGACTCCAGCCAGTCAATGCGGCCGTAGTGGAAAATGAAGTAGCCCACCGCCCGGTAGACCTGGTCGTAGTCCTCCAGAGAGTCCACCCGGAAATATTCAGTCAGGCTCCCCTTCAGCTCCTCCATCAGCTCCTCATAGGGCTGATCCCCGATCCCCAGCA
>CANPTT010000011.1 GCA_947577065.1 uncultured Pseudoflavonifractor sp. | reverse complement strand
TCGGCTGACTATAAAAAATGAGGGAGAGGTAACTTCCTTACGTTACCTCTCCCTTCGGGACAGGGGGCTTTTAACTGCTTTTCGGTTGGGAACGACTTACTTGCCAATATAGGACAGCATGTTCTCCGCCGCCCAGACGCCGCTGCCCACGGAGATGCCCACGCAGGAGCCGGGGCCATCGTAGTAAGGTACGGCGTAGTAGCTGCCCACCTCGCAGCCGCCGCAGTAGAGGCCGGGGATGGCGTCACCGTTGGCGCCCACGGCCCGCAGGTAGCTGTCGGTCTTCACACCGCCAAAGGTGGACCAAGCGCCTGCCTCATACTCAAAGACGTAGTAGGGGCCCTTACCGATGGGACGCATAAAGTTGGCGGGCTTGCCGTAAAGGGTGTCTTCCCCCTTGGCGCACATATCGTTATACTCGGCCACGGTGGCTTCCAAATTCTCCAGACCGAAATACTTGGCGCACTCGGCCAGGGTGTCGGCCTTATAGGCCCAGCCCTCGTCGATAGCCTGCTGGAGCTGCTCTTTGCCCTTGTCCATCACGGGGACCCACAGCTCGGTGCCGGAGACCCAGTTTTCCGGCTTGCCCATGTAGCTGTAAGCACCCTCGGTGCAGCAGGCATCATAAAAGGCGGAGTCCACCACGGCATAGACCTTGCCCTGCCGAAGCACGGCCTCGCCGCCCAGGGCCAGGGGGAAGTCGGCCACCCGCTTTTCATTGATGAAGCGGTCGCCGTCCCGATCCACATAGAGCCCGCCGTACATCCAGAAGGCCAGATTCTGGTTGAACCCGGGGAAGAAGGCCACATTGATTGCGGTCTTGGAGTTGTTGCCCGAGCCCTCATTGCCCAGCACGCCGAAGTTCCGGTCAAGAGTGCCGCCGGCCTCCAGCACCATGTTGATACCGTCACCGGTAGCCATATTACTGCCCAGGGAGACCACGTTCACATCGCCGAAGTGTTCGTGGAGCATCTCCTCATTTCCCTGAAAGCCGCCGGTGCAGGTCATGACGGCCTTGGCTTTGACGATAACGGTGTCGCCGTTGGCATTGATGCCCTGGACGCCCACGGCCTTGCCATTTTCCATGAGAATGCTCTTGCCGGGGGTCTCATAGAGGAACTGGCCGCCATTGGCCTCGATCTTACTGGTAATGGGATTGATCCGGGCAGCGCCGCCGGCCTGGAACTGATGGCGGGCCCGGAAGCCTACACCGTAGACGTCTTCGTTCAGCTCGAAGGGGATGCCCAGGCCCACCATCTTGTCAATGGCGACCCCGGCCCGGCGCCAGCTCTCCCACAGCAGCTTGGCGTCCACGGTGGTATTGGCGAAGGCATAGAGATGCTCGTAGATCTCCTTGTTAGAGACGGTGACCCCGGCCTCCTTGGCCACTACCGTCTCGGCCCCGGCGGGACCGCCGCAGGTGGCAAAGTTGGACTGGAGGGCACTGGCGCCCTTCTCCAAAACGATGACCTTGGCCCCCGCCTCGCTGGCGGTGAGGGCGGCCATAAGTCCGGCGGCACCGGCGCCTACGATGACGATATCGGCTTGGTACTCCACGGTCTTACCGTCGGAAGGGGCGGTGAATCCGGACACATTCACCAATTTGGCGGTATTGGGGTCGTTTTTGTCCCACTCTACCTCGACACCCAGCAGTTCGCTGAGATAGCGAAGGGGGGCGTAGGTGGCGCCGTCGTAGGCAAACACTTCGGCGGCCTCCCCGTTGGACTTGGTGGGGGTGACGGCGTAGCCGTTGACGTTCAGGCCCATGGGGGTGACAGAGATGGTCTTCTCTGTCCCGGCTGCCAGAGCAACCGTGCCCATGACCATGAAAACGGCCAGCGCCAGGGCTGTGATCCTTTTTTTCATGTACAGTCTCTCCTTTGTGCGTTTTGTTTTGTCCACTCTGATTGACAAAAAAGACACAATTATTATACTTGCTTTGTTTGTGAAAGTAAATCACATTTTGAGAGGAATTTATGGCTTTTTTGGCTTTTAAAAAAATCCTGTATTCCATAGCATTTTTCGGAAATATATGGTATACTGGCTCTAATTGCGAAGGAGAGGGGGGAGCCGCCATGATGACCCAGGTAAAGTCCCTGGGCCTCCACGGGGTGGAGGGGTATGAGGTGATGTGCGAGTGCGACCTGTCCGGCGGCCTTCCTAATTTTGATATCGTGGGACTTCCCGACGCTGCGGTGAGAGAGGCCCGGGACCGGGTCCGCTCGGCGGTAAAAAATTGTGGGTTCCAGTTTCCCGTCTCCCGCATTACGGTGAATCTGGCCCCCGCCGACCGGAAGAAGGGGGGCACGGTCTACGACCTGCCCATCCTGATGGGGATCCTGGCCGCGGAAAAACAGCTTCCTCTGCCCGGGCCGGAGGCCGCCTTTGTGGGGGAGCTGTCTCTCTCCGGGGCGGTGCGCAGCGTTCCCGGCATGCTGCCCATGGCTCTGGCCGCCCGGGCGGCGGGGCTCCGGGAGCTCTTTGTCCCGGCCGACGCTGCGGCGGAGGCCACCCTGGCCAAGGGGCTCACGGTCTATCCGGTGGCCCATGTGGACCAACTGGTGGCCCACCTGAAGGGGGAGGTGCGGATCGAGCCTGCCCTGCCGTGGAGCCCTGGGGCGGAGGAGGCCCCCGAGCCCGATTTTGCCGAGGTAAAGGGGCAGGAAAATGTAAAACGGGCGTTGGAGATCGCCGCCGCGGGAGGGCATAATATCCTGATGATCGGTCCTCCCGGGTCCGGGAAATCTATGCTGGCTCGGCGGCTGCCCTCCATTTTGCCGGGGCTGTCTGAAAAGGAGGCTCTGGAGGCCACCGCCGTCCACTCGGTGCTGGGGCTTACCACAAAGGAACGGCCCCTTTTGACCCGGCGTCCCTTCCGATCTCCCCATCACACCATCTCCGCCATGGGCATGGCGGGGGGCGGGGCGCCCATGATCCGCCCCGGCGAGATATCCCTGTCCCACCATGGGGTGCTGTTTTTGGATGAGCTGCCTGAGTTCCATAAGGATGTGCTGGAGGTGCTGCGGCAGCCCATGGAGGAGGGAAGGGTCCAGATCACCAGGGCCGCAGGCAGCGAGAGCTTTCCGGCCCGGTTCATGTTGGTGTGTGCCATGAACCCCTGTAAATGTGGCTGGTATGGATATTCTGACCGGTGTAAATGCAATCCCAGGGATGTGGAAAAGTACCAGGGGAAGATCTCCGGCCCCATGCTGGACCGGGTCGACCTGGTGGTGGACGTTTCACCCCCCGATTTTGGGACGCTTTCGGAGAAGCCGGACGGGGAGCCCTCCCGAACCGTCAAGGGGCGGGTGGACGCCGCCCGGGCTCTTCAGTCGGAACGGTTTGGTTCCCGGGGCGTTCTCTGCAACGCCCAGATGGGCCGGGGGGAGCTGGAGGAATTCTGTCTCCTGGACAGTGACTGTCAGGCCATGATGAAGGGGGCCTTTGAGCGCATGGGGCTCACCGCCCGGGGCTATGACCGGATCCTCCGGGTGGCCCGGACCATTGCCGACCTGGACGGCAGCCGGGACATTCAGATCCCCCATCTGGCGGAGGCGCTGCAGTATCGGGCTGTGGGATGGATGGCGAAGTAGAAGGCCGGAAAAGCGGTCCGCCCGGTACGGAAGATTTCGTTTTTTAGGAATAGGAAAGGTTGTGCTGTTAACGGTATGATAGAACGCTTTTTTGTTGTCCTGGGCCAGGTCATGACCCTTTTTCTGATGATGGGCGTGGGCTTTGGCATGGGAAAGCTGGGGAAGATCAGCTCCCACGGCACATCGGAACTCTCTACGCTGCTGCTCTATGTGGTGACTCCCTGTATCATTATCGACTCCTTCCAGACCAGTTATGATTCCGCCCTGCTGAAGACCCTGGGGCTGGGGGTGCTGTGCCAGATGGGGTGTTACGCCCTCTATGCCGTTATCGTCTGCTTCTTTTTCCGGAAGGACGAGCCGGATCTGCGCGTCCCCTTCCGCTTTGGGGCCATGTACGGCAACACGGGTTTTATGGGCATTCCCCTCATTCAGGCCATTATGGGGGACGAGGCTGTCATTTTCGCCGTGGTGGCTCTGGTGGTCTTTAACCTGTGGACCTGGAGCCACGGTCTGGTCATGATGAGCGGAGAAAAGAAGTTTTCTCTGAAAAAGATGATCATCACCCCCGGCGTGCTGGGAATGCTGGGAGGGATCCCCCTGTTTTTGACCCGGACCACCCTTCCGGGGCCGCTCTACAAGGCGGTGGGCTTTGTGGGGAGTCTCAACACCCCCCTGGCCATGATCGTCATCGGAGCCCAACTGGCCCGGGCCGACCTGGGCAGCCTTCTGAAGGACAAAAAGCTCTATGAGGGCTCTGCCATCAAGCTGCTGCTCATTCCTCTGGTCACCATGCTGGTGATGCTGCCCTTCCGGAACAACCATCTTTTGTATGTGGCGGCGGTGATCCTCTCCGGCGCGCCCGCCGCGGGAGTGACCAGTATGTTTGCCGAGAAATTTGACCGCAGTCCTGAGCGGACTGCGGAGCTTGTCAGCTTTTCCACCCTGCTCAGCATTTTTACCCTCCCGGTGGTGGCGGTGCTGGCGGAGACCATTGCGGCCTGACAATAGGTCCCCCCGGAGAAAAGGGGAGAACACAAAAGAGAAAGGGTTTGCCATATGGAAATCAACGGCCAGACAATAACCGAGATCAAGCGCTACGATGAGCTGGGACTCTCTCCGGAGACCATGAAGGCGCTCCAGAAAAAGGGCTATGAGCGGGCCACCCCGGTCCAGTCCGGAGCCATCCCCTATTTTATGGAGGGCAGGGATGTGATCGCCAAGGCCCCTACCGGTACAGGGAAGACCTTTGCCTTTGGCATTCCTATGGTGGAGCATACCGACCCTGAGGGACGGGATGTGACCGGGCTGGTGCTGGCCCCTACCCGGGAGTTGGCGATCCAGATCCAGGAGGAGCTGCAGCTGCTGTGCGAGTTTAGGGAGGGGGTCAAGACCGTGGTCCTCTACGGCGGGGCCCCCATCGAAAGACAGATCAAGCGCCTTAAGGAAGGGCCCCAGATCGTGGTGGCAACTCCGGGACGGCTTATGGACCATATGAAGCGGCGGACCATACGGCTGGACAAGGTGGAGACCGTGGTGCTGGATGAGGCGGACCGGATGCTGGACATGGGCTTCATCCGGGACGTGACCCGTATTCTGGACCAGATCAAGTCCCGGAAAAACATAGGAATGTTTTCGGCCACCATCTCCCGGGAGGTGATGGATATCTCCTGGGTCTATCAGCGCGACCCGGTGGAGATCACCGTTCAGGCGGATGTTCAGAATAAGCCCGACATCGACCAATACCGGATCCGGGTGGATCGGTCGGCCAAGGCGGAGCTGATGCTTCAACTCCTCTCCCATGGGGGGTACGAGCGGGCCATCGCCTTTTGCAACACGAAAAATATGACCGACCGGCTCTCGGGGCTCCTCCGAATGGGCGGCGTGAAGTGCGAGGCCATCCACGGGGACATTCAGCAGTCCGCCCGGGAAAAGACCCTCCAGCGGTTTCGGGAGGGGAAGCTCCGGGTGCTGGTGGCCACCGACGTGGCCGCCCGTGGGCTGGATATCGATGATGTGGACGTGGTGTTCAATTATGATGTGCCCGATGAAAACGAGTACTATGTCCACCGCATCGGCCGGACCGGCCGGGCAAAGCGGCATGGGGTCGCCTACACCTTTACCTCCGGGGTCACCGAGGAGCTGCGGATGGACCAGATCGTAAAGGGGACCCGGAATGTGGTCAAAAGCCTCCGGTATGAGAAGGGGACCCTATCGGAGATGGAACCTATCTGAGCCGCCGGAGAAGGGCCTTGCCTCTCCCCCTTCTGTGAAGAGAACGTGGGCGAGGAGCCGAAATGCAGGGAATCTTTTGATTCCTTGCATTTGTCTTCTGTGGGAGGACAAAAATCCCTGTTTGAAGGGCAAAAAACGGGGAAATAAAGCGGGGAAGTCCCTGGGCTGTGGACGGAGAAGGAGATATTTTGCCTACAAGAAATGTTTTCAAATGGGCAAAACCTTGACGGGAAGCGGAACTTGGGGTAAAATAGATGAACCGTTCTGAAAGGGTGGCCCGTTGAGGCGGCCCCTGGCATATGAATTTAGGGAGTGACAAAATGGCAAAATATATTGTGAAGCGGGTGCTGATGGCGCTGGTAACTATTTTGGCCATCGCATCGCTGACTTTCTTTTTGATGAAGGCGATCCCCGGCAATCCCTTCCTCAGTGAGAAAAATCCGCCCCAGTCAGTTATCAATGCTCTCAACGAGAAGTACGGCCTGAACAAGTCTGTTCCGGAGCAGTACCTGATATATATGGGCAATCTGCTCCGCGGAGACTTGGGAGAGAGCATTAAGACCCAGAAAAATTACCCCGTGGCACGGATCATCAAAGAGATGTTCCCCACCTCTGCCAAGATCGGCGCCATCGCCATCTCCTGGGCGGTGATCGTGGGGGTGCTCCTGGGCTGTATTTCCGCCTACTACCGGGGCAGGGCGGCGGACTCCGCCCTGCGGGTGGTATGTACGCTGGGCATCTCCATGCCCTCCTTTGTGGTGGCGACGCTGTTGCTGCTATGGCTATGCGGCGCGGGAAAACCCTTCCCCACCATCTTTGACGGCTCCAACTGGCGAAGCTATGTGCTGCCCTGCATGGCTCTGGGTTTTTACCCCATGTGTTATATTGCCCGGCAGACCCGGACTTCCATGCTGGACGCCCTGAGCCAGGAGTATATCAAGACTGCCAGGGCCAAGGGTCTTCTCACCCGGAAGATCGTTCTGAAGCACGCCCTGCGCAACGCCTTTATCCCGGTGCTGACCTACCTGGGGCCCCAGATCGCTTTTGTCCTTTGCGGCGGCTTTGTGGTGGAGAAGGTGTTCACCATTCCCGGCTTGGGTAAGTATTTCGTCCAGTGTATTACCAACCGGGATTACCCTGTGATCATGGGCACCACCATTTTCTTGGCGTCCTTCGTTATCATTATGAACTTGATCGTGGATCTCCTTTATAAGGTTGTCGACCCTCGGATCAATCTGGCAAAGGAGGACTGAAGATATGTCTGACGAGAAGAAAGTGCGTGTCCGCAAGCCCTGGTCCCTTCACCTCAATGAGGAGGCCTTTGACTTTGGCATTCTGAACGATCGCTCCTTCGCTCCCGCGGACAAGGCGGAGAAGGAGGGCTTTATCCCTGACCGTCCCCCCACCTCCTACTGGAAGGACGCATGGCGGCGCTTCCGCCGCAATCTGGTGGCCATGGTAGCTCTGACTGTACTGGTGCTCATCGTCCTGTTTGCCTTTGTGGGCCCCATGATCGTGCCCTATGGCTATGACGAGTTCAACAAAGGCGCGGAAAATCTGCACCCCTCCCACTACTCTTTGGAGGACCAGCTTCTCATCGAGGAAAAGCTGGCCGAAGCGGCAGCCAGCAGCAAGACCCCGGCGGAGGCTTTGGAGGAGGCCCGGGCCGCGGCGGAGGCCGAGGGCCGGAAGCTCTCCCTCACCGAGGAGGCCACGATCAAGGCCAAAGCCAAGCAGGGCAATGCCGAGGCGACCCTCACCAGAGAGGATGTTATCGCCCAACTGGGCCTGAAGACCAAGTGGTTTGGCTATTCCCGGGCAGAGCTGGAGCGAAAGGCCGCCGGGGAGAGTGTGTTCCCCCATGTTTTCGGCACCGACGGATTTGGCCGGGATATCATGGTGCGCGCCATGATCGGCGCCCGGGTGTCCCTGCTGGTGGGCGTGTTTGCCGCCTTGCTGGTGCTGGTCATCGGCGCTGTCTACGGCTCGGTGTCCGGTTACACCGGAGGTATGGTGGACGTGGTCATGCAGCGCATCGTGGAGGTGATCCAGTCGGTGCCCGAGGTGCTGGTGATCCTGCTGATCTCCATGGTGCTGAAGGTCCGCTTCAACGAGACGCTGGCAAACTCCACCGGCATTATCGGCACCCTCTTCCACACGGTGGGAACCAACGTGATCGCCATGTTCATCGCCTTTGGCTCTCTCTACTGGGTGACCATGTCCCGGATCATACGGGGCCAGATCCTCCAGCTCAAGCAGCAGGAGTATGTGACCGCCGCTCGGGCCCTTGGCGCCAGGGGAGGACGGATCATTCGCAAGCACCTGCTGCCCAACTGTATTGGCCAGATCGTCACCACCACGTTTTTGCAGATCCCCTCCGCCATCTTTGTGGAGAGCTTCCTGAGCTATCTGGGCGTGGGTGTGGATACTCCCATGACCTCCCTGGGCTCCATGTGTACCGACGCTTTGGGCGGTATGTACAGCTATCCCGAGCGGCTGCTGTTCCCCGCCGTTCTGCTCAGCATCATGATCCTGAGCCTGAACCTGGTGGGCGACGGCCTTCGGGACGCCCTGGATCCCAAACTGAAAAAGTGAGAAAGGAGGAGACATCCTCATGAGTGAGAATAAGCACCTTTTGGAAGTGGAGGACCTGCACGTCTCCTTCTTCACCCCCGCCGGCGAGGTCAAGGCCGTGGGCGGTATCAGCTATACCCTGGACGAGGATGAGGTCATGGGCATCGTGGGCGAGTCCGGCTCCGGCAAGAGCCAGGAGGCCTACGCCATCATGGGTCTTCTCCAGTCCCCCGGCAAGGTCATCGGCGGGTCTATCACCTTTGAGGGGGAGGACGTGCTTGCCAAGACCAAAAAGGAGATGACCGAGCTTCGGGGCGGGCGGGCTGCCATGATCTTTCAGAACCCCATGACCTCCCTGAACCCGGTCTACACCATCGGGAACCAGCTCGTGGAGGCCCTCCGGGCCCACGACAAGGCCATTTCCAAGGAGGACGCCGCCCAACGGGCCATGGAGATGCTCACCATGGTGGGCATCAACAATGTGGAGCAGCGGATGAAGCAGTATCCCCACGAGCTCTCCGGCGGTATGCGCCAGCGGGTGATGATCGCCATGGGCCTTATCTGCCATCCCAAGCTCCTTATCGCCGACGAGCCCACCACCGCTCTGGACGTGACCATCCAGGCCCAGATCCTGGAGCTGATGAAGGACCTGCAGAAGAAGACCCACATGGGCATCATCTTTATTACCCACAACCTGGGGGTGGTGGCCGAGATCTGCGACAAGGTCTGCGTCATGTACGCCGGCAAGATGGTGGAGCAGGGCCCGGTGGACGACATCTTCTACTCCCCTGCCCACCCCTATACCGAGGGGCTCCTCCGCTCCATGCCCCGGGTGGACGCCGACAGCCACGAGCGGCTTATCCCCATCGAGGGAACCCCCGTGGATATGCTCAATCCCCCCGAGGGCTGCCCCTTCGCCCCTCGGTGTCCCCATGCCATGAAGGTCTGTCTCCAAAAGATGCCCCCCTATGTGGAGCTGGGGGAGGCTCACCGCTCCGCCTGTTGGCTGCGGGTCCAGGAGGCTCTGGAGAAGAAGGAGGGGAAGAACGATGGCTGAAAAGCTGCTGGAGGTAAAAAACCTTCATAAATACTTCCCCGTCAAGGGGGTCAAAGGCCCTGGCGTCCAGGCGGTGGAGAATGTATCCCTTTTCATCAATAAGGGCGAGACCCTGGGCTTGGTGGGCGAGTCGGGCTGCGGCAAGACCACCCTGGGCCGGACCATTCTCCGGCTCCATGAGCCCACCTCGGGGGAGATCATCTACAACGGCGAGACCATCTACAAGGGGGAATACCCCTTTGAGCGCAAAGAGCTGGAGAACGGCGGCAGCGTTCTGGTAAAAAAGAATGTGCCCAAGGCCAAGGCGGTGGATATGTTCCACATGCGCCGGAAGATGCAGATCATCTTCCAGGACCCCGCCGCCTCCCTGGACCCCCGGATGACGGTGGGCGAGATCATCGGGGAGGCCATCGATATCCACGGCCTCTGCAAGACCAAGGCCGAGCGCAGTGAGCGGATCAAGGAGCTTCTGGACCGGGTGGGGCTCAACACCGAACACGCCAACCGGTTCCCCCACGAGTTTTCCGGCGGCCAGCAGCAGCGGGTGGGTATCGCCCGGGCTTTGGCGGTGGAGCCGGAGTTCATTGTCTGCGACGAGCCTATCTCTGCCCTGGATGTGTCCATCCAGTCCCAGGTGGTGAACATGCTGGAGGATATGCAGCAGGACCTGGGGCTCACCTATCTCTTTATCGCTCACGACCTCAGTGTGGTGCGGCACATCTCCAGCCGCATCGGTGTCATGTATCTGGGGAGCCTGGTGGAGCTGGCCGAGAGCTACGAGCTCAACAAGAACCCCCTCCACCCCTATTCCCAGACCCTCCTCTCTGCCGTGCCGGTGCCCGACCCGGAGGTGAGCCGTACCCGGCAGCGGATCGTGCTGGAGGGAGATATCCCCTCCCCCATGAATCCCCCCTCCGGCTGCCGGTTCCACACCCGCTGTCCTTACGCCAGTGAGAAGTGTAAGCAATGCGCCCCCGAATTCAAGGAGCACCAGCCCGGTCACTGGGCGGCCTGTCATTTGCTGGACAAATAATTTCTTTACAATTTTTACCTGCCGTGCTATAATATACCCCGTTCAAAATTTGGCGCTTTAGCATGCTGAAATGGCCTGGGCCATTTCATATCCTGCCCCGCTTTGCGGGGCAGGAGTTCCTTTCGGTATCAAGGCCCTCTGCGGGCATGAAGATACAAATTTAAATTGGAGGAAAGAATACCATGAAGAAGATCGTTTCTCTTGCGCTGGCTTCCACCATGGTGCTGGGTCTGCTGGCTGGCTGCGGCGAAAAGACTGCTACCACCCCCACCCCGGCTCCTACGGAGAGTCAGGCGGTCGAGACTCCGGCCGCCAACGATGGCCTGTTCAACCTGAACATCAACATCGCCTCTGAGCCCCAGACCATCGACCCCGCCCTGAACTCCGCTGTGGACGGCGCCATCATGACCGGCCACCTGTTCGAGGGCCTGTACCGCTGGGCCGACTCCGGCGAGCTGGTGGACGGCGTCCAGGACTGCAATCTGGCTGAGCTGGTCCCCGGCCAGGCCGAGAGCTATGAGAAGGTGGCCAACGAGGATGGCACCGTCACCTACACCTTCAAGCTCCGGGACGGCATCAAGTGGTCCGACGGCAAGCCTGTGACTGCCGGTGATTTCGTGTACTCCTGGCGGCGTCTGGCTACCCCTGAAACCGCCGCCGACTACTGCTACATGATCGACATGGTCAAGGGCTACGCCGAGATCAACGGCGGCATCCCTGAGACCGACGCCGAGGGCAAGGTGGTCCTGGACGAGGATGGCAACCCTGTCATCAAGGAGTATGCCGACCCCACCACCCTGGGCGTTGAGGCTCCCGACGACAGCACCTTTGTGGTCACCCTGACCTACGACTGCCCCTACTTCCTGGAGATCTGCGCCTTCCCCGCCACCTTCCCTGTGCGGGAGGACGTGGTGAGCGCCGATCCCGACGGCTGGACCCACAATGTGGAGACCTACCTCTCCAACGGCGCTTACACCCTGACCCAGTGGGACCACAACAGCCAGATCATCATGGCCAAGAACGAGAACTACTATGACTATGACAAGCTGGGCCCCGACACCATCACCTTCAAGCTGATGGACGACAACAACGCCATGCTGACCGGCTTCAACTCCGGCGAGCTGGACTTTATTGAGGATATGCCCGTGGATGAGATCCCCGCCCTCCTCAGCAGCGGCGACCTGCGGATCGTGCCCTACATCGGCACCTACTACGTCTGCTACAATGTGGAGAAGGCTCCCTTTAACGATCCCAAGGTCCGTCAGGCCTTTACCCTGGCCATTGACGCCCAGTACATCGTGGAGAACGTGACCCAGACCGGCCAGGTCCCCGCCTCTGGTTTCGTGCCCTCCGGCGTGGCGGGCAAGGACGGCGACTTCCGTGCCGAGGGCGGCGACTACTGGACTCCCGCCACTGATGACGAGCAGTACGCCAAGAATGTGGAGCAGGCCAAGCAGCTGCTGGCCGAGGCTGGCTATCCCGACGGCAAGGGCTTCCCCACCGTCACCTATCTCTACAACACCTCTGACAACCACAAGAAGATCGGCGAGGCCCTGCAGCAGCAGTGGCAGACCGCTCTGGGCGTAGAGGTCAAGCTGGAGAACCAGGAGTGGGCTGCCTTCCTGGAGACCCGTAAGAACGGCAACTACCAGATTGCCCGGAACGGCTGGATCGCCGACTACAACGATCCCATTTCCTTCCTGGATATGTGGCTCACCGGCGGCGGCAACAACGACGCGCAGTACAGCAATCCTGAGTACGACGCCGCCATCAACGAGGCCAAGTCCACCGCCGATCCCGAGGCCCGCATGACCGCTATGCACAGAGCGGAGGATATCATCATGGGCCAGGATTGGGCTCTGGGCCCCATCTACTTCTATACCCAGAAGTACATGCTGAACAGCGACGTCAAGGGCATGTATTATACCCCCCTGGGCTACTTCTTCTTCGACCGCTGCACGAAGTAATAGCCGGGGAAACCCAAGCGAAGCAAAAAGCCGCCTCCCATATGGGAGGCGGCTTTTTCGGCCCTCTGTGTAAACGGTGGACTCCGGAGGAGGCGACTCTTTCTGAAAACGGGCCACATTTTTATTTACATTTTTTTGTGGGCTATGGTATAATAAAAATACCAAAGGAGGGGGTACCATGGCAGAACTCTATATTACGATAGGCCGCCAGTTTGGCAGCGGGGGCCGGGAGATCGGCAAAAAGGTAGCTCAGGCTCTGGACGTTCCCTACTATGACAAAGAGATCCTGGCAGTGGCCGCCCAGGAGAGCGGCCTGAGTCAGGAATTTTTGAAAAGCTACGACGAAAAGCCCACCAACAGCTTTTTGTACTCCCTGGTCATGGGCCAGCAGCGCCTGGCTCCCGGAATGCCGGGACATACGGTGGAACAGCTGGCCGCCAACGCCCAGCGGGAGGCGGTGCTGTCGGTGGCGGCCAAGGGCAGCTGCGTCATTGTGGGACGCTGCGCCGACTATATTCTCCGGGATAAGCCGGGACTGGTCCGGGTCTTTGTCTCTGCTGACTGGGACGCCAGAGTTCAGCGGGTCTGCCGCCGGGACGGAGTGACCGAGAAGGAAGCCGTGGAGAAGATCCGGAAGATGGATAAGACGCGGGCCTCCTACTACAATTTCCACACGGATCGGAAGTGGAACTGTGCGGAGAACTATGACCTGTGCGTCAGCTCCTCCTTCCACGGCCCCGACCGGGCGGCGGAGATCATCCTGGATTTTTGCAAGTGACAAAATGAATAAAAAACCAGGTCTCTCTTTTGGGAGAGACCTGGTTTTTGCTTTTGGAGCAAAAGATTCTGGAGGACCGCACGCTGAAAATGATTGAAGTATCAATAGAATTGGAGACATAGATATTTGCTCCCTGGGGAGGGGGCCTATATTTTGTGCAAAATAACATGGAACTTCTGCTTGCATTTTATTCGATGCGTATGTATAATTATACATACACTAGATGCAAAGGAGTGCGTGATCATGAAACAACTGCCTGTAAAAAAATTATTGGCTCTGGGCCTCGGCGCCGCTGTGAGCCTTTCTCTGCTTGCCTCCTGCGGCGGGCGAAGCGCTGAGACCCCCGCTCCGGAGAGCGGCGTAACCCCCTCTGCCGCCCAGACTGCCGCTGTGGAGAAGGAATACAGTGAGATGACCATTGAGGAGCTCAAGCCCCTGCTCCAGACGGTGACCCCGGGCAAGCTGACCATGGTCACCAGTCCCGACTTTGCCCCCTCTGAGTTTTACGCCATCGATGAGGCGGGGAACCCCACTCTGGCGGGCCATGACATTGCGCTGGGCTACTTTATTGCTGATTATATCGGCCTGGAACTGGAGATCGTGCCCATTGATTTTAATGGTGTGCTCATGGAGCTTCAGACAAAATCCGCCGATATGGCCATCGCAGGCCTTGCCAACGATCCCAAGAGGGAGAGCATCATGGACTTTTCCGCCCCCTACTCGGGTGACGCCCAGTCTTTTGTGTGCCTTCAGAGCAACAAGGACCAGTTCCCTGATATCGAGTCTACCAATAAGGCTGAGTATGACATCGGCGCCCAGCTGGGCTCCATTCAGCTTCAGCTGGCGGAGATCTACAGCGCTGATTCCAACATCGTGCAGCTGGCCAAGGTCACCGACATCGTGGCTGAGTTGGTCTCCGGAAAGCTGGATGGCGCCTATATTTCCACCACCACCGCTGAGAACTATGCCAAGCAGTACCCTGAGCTGTGCGTGATCCTGGACGTAAAGAACCCTACCTCCGACAGCACCTGCGTGGGTGTGGTAAAGGACAATCCTGCCCTGCTGGCAGCCATCGATCTGGCGGTCACCGAGGCGGTGGAGAGCGGAAAAATGGAAGAGTTCAAGGCTGAGGCCAAGGCTTTGGCGGAGGGCACCACCTATGAGGGACTGCTGGATGAGAACGGAAAGATCCAGTAGAAATATGAATAATATGCACGGAGGATTCGCCGTTAAAGGGAAAAATAGAGCAAACCGACAAAGAGCAAGAGGAGAAATTGAAAAAGGTTTGTAGAAGATGCCCACAAGGCGGGGCTTGTAATTTAAAAGCGGGATATGTATAATTATTCATATCCCCACAAGAGGAAACGGAGTGTAATGAAATGAAAAACCTGACAATGAAGAAGTTCCTGGCTCTGGGCCTCAGCGCCGTTATGAGCCTGACTCTGCTCTCCGGCTGCGGCGGGACCACTACCCACGCTCCCGAGACCAAGGAGCCCGCAGCGGAAAGCGTCGCCCCTGTGGAGAGCGCTCCCGCCCAGAAGGAGTACAGTGAAATGACCATTGAGGAGCTCAAGCCCCTGCTCCAGACTGTGAACAGCGGCAAGCTCACCGTGGCTACCAGCCCTGACTTTGCCCCCTATGAGTTCTATGCCATCGACGAGGCCGGCGATCCCCACATTGCCGGGTTTGATATGGGACTGGCGGCCTATGTGGCCGACTTCCTGGGCCTGGAGCTGGAGATCGTCCCCATTGATTTCGACGGTGTGCTCATGGAGCTCCAGACCAAATCCGTGGATCTGGGTATGGCGGGCCTTTCTCCCGATCCCAAGCGGATGGGGATTATGGATTTCTCCGAAATTTACTATCTGGGCGGCCAGTCCTTTGTCTGCCTGGAGAAGAACAAGGATAAGTTCCCGGATCTGGCCTCCACCAACAAGCCTGAGTACCAGATCGGCGCCCAGGTGGGCTCCATCCAGGTGGACCTGATGCAGACGAACAGCCCCGACGCCGCCCAGATCCAGCTTGCCAAGGTCACCGAGATCATTGCCGAGCTGCTGGCCGAGAAGATGGACGGCGCCTATATCGAGACCGCCGTAGCCGAGAGCTACAAGATCAACTATCCGGAGCTGTGCGTGGCCCTGGAGGTGCCCTATGAGGCCGCCGCCGGTTCCGCCATCGGCGTGCAGAAGGACAATCCTGCCCTGTTGGCAGCGGTAAATCTGGCCATCAAGGCTGCCCTGGAGGATGGCAGCATGGACAAGTTTGTGGCCGAGGCCAACGAGCTGGCCAGCGGCGAGATCATTGAGGGCCTGCTGGACGGCTAAGCTCCCGCGAAAAGGAATCTTTCGATCCCTCCCCTTCCCGTTTGGGGAGGGATCGGCCTATCTTGGCCCGGAACCGAAAGGAGACCCACCATGGGAAACTTTATCAAGATCGAAAACTTCCCCCAGATGCTGCCCTACATACAGATGTTCAAGGATGGCCTTGCCGTCACCGTCCTGCTGGCCCTTTTGACGGTGGTCATCGGCTTTGTGCTGGCCCTTGTCCTGGCGGGGCTGCGGATGAGCAGCTTCCGCCCCTTCCTTATGCTTTCCCACGCCTTTCCCAAGGTGTTTGGGTTCTTTGAGCGGGACAGGGAGGGCAACAAGCTGGACAGCGGCTTTCTCTACCACATGGGCCGCTTTAACCCCCTAAGTTTTCTTGCCACCGCCTATGTGGAGATCTGGCGTTCCACCCCCATGGTGGTCCAGATCCTGATCATTTACTACGGCGTATTCAGCATGATCAAGCTGCCCGTCTTCACCATGTTCGGCTCGGTGCGCTTCGACCGGTTCTTTCCCGGCGTGGTGGCTCTGGGTCTCAACTCAGGGGCCTACCTGTGCGAGATCATTCGCTCAGGCCTCCAGTCGGTGGATGGAGGACAGACCGAGGCGGCCCGTTCCCTGGGCCTGAACCAGATGCAGAACCTGCGGTATATCGTTCTGCCCCAGGCCCTGAAAAACATTCTGCCCGCCATTGCCAACGAGTTCGTGGTCATCATCAAGGAGTCGGCCATCACCTGGACCATTGGCGTACAGGACATCATGTATGCCGTCAACGCGGTGAAGGGCGCCACCTTTATCATTATGGAGCCCTTGCTGGTGGCTACGGCCCTCTACTTCTGCCTTTGCTTCCCCACCAGCAAGCTCATCGCCTATGTGGAAAGGAGGATGCGCCGTGGCGACGTCAGATAATAAGATGATCCAGGTCCAAAACCTGCGGAAATACTATAACCGGGGGGCCATCAAGGCCCTGGACGGAATCAGCGTGGACATCAACAAGGGAGATGTGATGGTGGTCATCGGCCCATCCGGCTCGGGCAAGTCCACCTTTCTCCGGTCCCTGAATCTGCTGGAGGATCCCACCGGCGGCGCCATCATCTTTGAGGGCGTGGATATCACCAAGAAAAAGTATGTTCCCAAGGAGAGCCTGTCGGGCCGGATGGTAAGGGTCGACATCGACCAGCACCGACAGAAGATGGGCATGGTTTTCCAGCATTTTAATCTGTTTCCCCACATGACCATCCTGGACAATATGACCCTGGCCCCCATCAAGGTCAAGGGTATGGGCAAGAAGGAGGCCGAGGAGAAGGCCCTGGCCCTTCTGGACCGGGTGGGTCTGAAGGATCGGGCGGAGGCCTTCCCCATCCAGCTCTCCGGCGGCCAAAAGCAGCGGGTGGCCATTGTCCGGGCCCTGGCCATGGAGCCGGAGGTCATGCTCTTTGACGAGCCCACCTCCGCCCTGGACCCTGAAATGGTGGGAGAGGTGCTGGAGGTTATGAAAAATCTGGCCAAGGAGGGCATGACCATGGTGGTGGTGACCCATGAGATGGGCTTTGCCCGTGAGGTGGGGAACCGGGTCCTTTTCATGGATGGAGGCAAGCTGCTGGAGGAGGGCTCTCCCGCCGATATCTTTGATCATCCCCAGCATCCCAGACTGCGGGATTTTCTCAGCAAGGTGCTGTAAGCCATAGGGACGGCCCCCTGTGGGCCTACTTCTGAAAAAGAGGTGCTATATATGGACAAGAACAAGCAGACTGCCATTGACGCGATCGAGGCCAAGGCCCCGCTGATCGCCGGCGTCTCTGACGCGATCTGGGACTATGCCGAGCTTTCCCTCATGGAGGAAAAGTCGGCCGACAAATACTGCGAGGCTCTGCAAAAAGAGGGCTTTGCGGTGGAGAGAGGGATCTGCGGCATCCCCACTGCCTTTTCCGCCGCTTTTGGAAGCGGCAGGCCTGTCATCGGGATCCTGGCCGAGTATGACGCCCTGTCCGGCCTCTCCCAAAAGCCCGGTTGTCTGGAACGGGAGGAGCTGGTTCCCGGCGGCTGCGGCCACGGCTGCGGGCACAACATGCTGGGGGCGGGGGCCATGGCCGCCGTTCTGGGGGTAAAGGCATATTTGGAGAAGACCAAGACCACCGGTACGGTCATCCTCTATGGCTGTCCCGGCGAGGAGGGGGGCGCCGCCAAGGCGTTTATGGCTCGGGATGGCCTGTGGAAGGGCCTGGATGCTGCCATCACCTGGCACCCCGGCGACGCCAACGAGGTGGCCACCGGCTCCTCCAACTCCTGCATCCAGACCCAATATAGCTTTACCGGACTGGCCTCCCACGCTGCCGGTACCCCGGAGAAGGGCCGCAGCGCCCTGGATGCGGTGGAGCTGATGAATATCGGCGTCCAGTTCCTCCGGGAGCATATGTCCGGCAAAGCCCGGATCCATTATGCCATCACCGATGCGGGAGGGCGCAGTCCCAATGTGGTCCAGCCTAAAGCCAGCGTGCTCTACATGGTCCGCTCCAACCGGGTCTCCGAAGCGGTGGAGCTTCAAAAGCGGGTGGACGACATCGCCCGGGGGGCCGCGCTTATGACCGAGACCACCTTTAAAAAGAAGTTTATCGACGGCCTTGCCGATACCGTTCCCAACCATACCCTGGAGGCCCTTCTCTACGAAAACTTCTGGGCCCTGGGTGTCCCCGCTTACACGGCGGAGGAACACGCCTTTGCCGACGCCCTCAGCAAGACCTATCCCGAGACCGGCTACCTTCCCGGCCAGGGGGCCAAGAACGACCCCGTCATCGCCGAGCAGGTCAAGGCCCTGCGGGAGGAGTGCGGCCACGGCATGAACGAGTTTTTGATGCCCTATTACGATGGCGAGGCGTTCACCCCCGGCTCCACCGATGTGGGGGACGTGAGCTGGCTTACCCCCACTGCCCAGATCCACGTGGCGGCCTTCCCCAACGCCGCCCCGGGTCACAGCTGGCAGAACGTGTCCATCGGCCGGACCTCCATCGCCCATAAGGCGGTCCTGCACGCCGGAAAGGTGATGGCGGCGGCCACCATCGACCTGCTGGAAAAGCCGGAGCTGCTGGAAAAGGCCAGGGCGGAGTTTGAAAAGGCCACCGCCGAGGGGTACACCTGCCCCACTCCCGCCGACGCGGTGCCCGTAGTGCCCGACTAAGGGATAAAGGGAAAAGTGTGGCAGCGCGGCACTCAATGCCGCGCTGCCCTTTCCATGCCCTCCGCTTTTTACTCTTCCCTCCTCCCCTCGATCGTGGTATAATTCCCGGGAAATCATTCTCCAAAGGGGTGCTCTTATGACCCATCTGCTTTTAGCTGTGATCTACCTCTCCTTCATCAGCCTGGGCCTTCCCGACGCCCTTCTGGGCTCGGCCTGGCCCACCATGTATCCCCAGCTGGACGTTCCCGTGTCCTACGCCGGGATCGTCTCCATGGTCATCTCGGTGGGGACCATTGTCTCCAGTCTCCAGAGTGATCGACTCACCCGCCGCTTTGGCCCGGGCAGGGTCACCGCTGCCAGCGTGTGCCTCACCGCGGCGGCCCTCTTCGGCTTTTCTGTCAGCTCCTCCTTCTGGATGCTCTGCCTCTGGGCGATCCCCTACGGACTGGGGGCCGGGAGCGTGGATGCTGCCCTCAATAATTACGTGGCCCTCCACTACGCCAGCCGCCACATGAGCTGGCTCCACTGTATGTGGGGCGTCGGGGCAACGGCGGGGCCTTACATTATGGGCTTTGCCCTGGCCGGAGGCCAAGGTTGGAACATGGGCTACCGGGCGGTGGGCCTTCTTCAGCTCCTCCTTACCGCCCTTTTGATCGTTACCCTGCCTCTCTGGCGGAGGACCGGAGCCGCCGAAGGGGAGGAGAAAAAGCCGGACCGTCCCCTCTCCCTGAAGGAGGTCCTGGCCATCCCCGGGGTCCGGTCGGTCATCGCCATGTTCTTCTGTTACTGCGCCCTGGAATCGGGGGCGGGTCTCTGGGCGGGGAGCTACCTGACCCTGAGCCGGGGGGTAGAGGCGGAGACGGCAGCCCGGTACGCAGGGCTTTTCTACCTGGGCATCACCCTGGGCCGGGCGGTCTGCGGCTTTATCACTCTCAAGCTGGGGGACCACCAGATGATCCGTCTGGGCCAGGGGCTCATTCTTTTGGGAGCGGCCGCCCTTCTCCTTCCGGCAGGGCCGGGGGTGGCGCTGGCGGGGCTTATTTTGGTGGGCCTGGGCTGCGCCCCCATCTACCCCAGTATCATCCACTCCATCCCGGACCTCTTTGGCACAGAGCGCTCTCAGGCCATTATCGGAGTCCAGATGGCCAGCGCCTACACGGGAAGTCTTCTCATGCCTCCCCTCTTTGGTGTGCTGGCGGAGTATGTGGGGGTTGCGCTCCTTCCTTTCTTTCTGCTGGCGCTTTTGGCCCTTATGGTGTTCGGGCATGAGCGGCTGCTGAAGAACCCGTAGGGCGCGGCTTCCTAAACGCGCCGTCCGCACTCTCTATCGTAGGGGCGGGTTCCAAACCCGCCTGAGAGGGGTTCTATTTCAACTGAGTGAATCTGGGGGACATCTTTTCCGCGTGGAAAAGACGCCCCCAGACCCCCAGAAAAGACGCCAGAGGGGGATTTCGATTTCCCCCTCTGGACTCCCCTTGAAACGACCAAGGGAGGGGGCCTGCGGGCCCCCTCGCCTTGGAACCCTCCCCAAGCTGTCTTAACGGCAGAAAGAAAACCCCAGCGGCTTACTTCGTAACGCCGCCGGGGTTCGTTCATTTTTCCTTCTATTGCACCGTGTTCACGCCCCAAAGTCCTGAGAAGAACCAGGCATCAAGCTGTGTAGAACAGAGGCGGCGTAATTGCAACGGCATCTTTTTTGTGTTCCGCAAACGTACGCGCGGGCGCGGGGCAAGAGGAACCGCGGGACGAAAAGAAGCAAGAGCCGACTTTAGTACACTTGGTCTTGACCTTAGGGCTTTCTTGGAGAGCGCGAGAGGCCATTCTTTGGCCCGGCAAAGAATGGTCTTTCGCAACCACGCAGTTGAAAATCTGATGTCACCCATCAGTCTTCGGAATCCTTCAAATCCTCCAATGCAAGGCGGGTGGCCTCTACCACAAACGCAGAAAAATTACAGGTCGTACCCTGAATCGCTGTTTCCACTTCTTTGATAATATCATTGGGGAAACGGATGCTCTTTGAGGTGGTAGGAGGAATAGCTGGAATTTTAAATTTGTGTTTACGTGCCACATCTGTCACCCTCTTGCCTTACACTTCATACTTGAATTGTAAGACAAAATGTGCTATTAATATGCAAGACAAGCGTAGCATAGAAAAGATGAGAAGAATGATGAAACGTCCCGAAGCAAAAAAATTTACCATCATCCAGTGGCACCCTGTAGAGGAACGCCCCAGTGAGGGCCGATACATATTGATCCAATATATAGATGCTGACGGTGAGCTGGCTTGTGACTGGGCAGCCTATGAAAAGGGACGCTTCATCTATATATATCCCCATGGCGCTTGGGGGGAGATCAATGAAAAGGTCATATTGGGCTGGTCCTACCTCCCCTTTGACGACTGAGACTGCCGGAAAAAAGGAGCCTTGCCCCTATTGGGCAAGGCTCCTTTTGCGTGTGTGGACTTATTTCACCGCGATACACTCAATCTCCACCAGACCGCCCAGGGGCAGGTCCTTCACGGCAAAGCAGGACCGGGCGGGGACTTCCCCTTTGAAAAACTCGGCATAAACGCCGTTAAAGGCGGCAAAGTCGGTGATGTCGGCCAGGAAGCAGGTGGTCTTGGCCACATCGGCAAAGGTCATGCCCGCCTCGGCCAGGACGGCCCCCAGATTCTCCAGGGCCTGTCTGGCCTGGGCCTCAATGCCCCCTTCAGCCAGCTTTCCTGTGGCGGGGATGAGCCCCAGTTGCCCGGAGGTATAAAGGGTATTGCCGCACAGCTTGGCCTGACAGTAGGGCCCTACCGCGGCGGGCGCGGAGGCGGTGGCGATAGTCTCATTCATAACAAAGATCCTCCTTCCAAAAATCGTGGTTTCATTATACACCCTTCCCGCAAAAAAACAAGCGGTCCGTAAGAAAAGAGCAGGCTCCAAGCCAAAGCTCGGGGCCTGCTCCTGTGTGCGGGAGAAAGCTTACTTGCGGGAGACGTACTCCGCCATCCGCATGCCGGCCAGCCGCCCGGAGGCGAAGGCCATGCCGGAGGAGGTGCCGCCCACATCGTAATAGGGCGCGGCGTAGATGGAGCCGTTGTCGCCGCCGGCAATGTAGAGGCCGGGGATCCGCTCCATGGCGGGGGTGAGGGCGTTCATGTTCTCATCGGTGACAATACCGCCCATGGTGCACCAGGAGCCGGCGTGGTACTCGATGAGGTAGTAGGGGCCCTCCCCGATGGCGGTCATGAGGGAGGCGGGCTTGCCGAATTCGGTGTCCTTACCGGCGGCGCACATGGCATCGTAGTTGGCGACGGTCTTGGCCAGGTTCTCCATACCGACCTGGGCCGCCAGCTCCTCAATGGTGTCAGCCTTCCAGACCCAGCCCTCCTGGATGCCCAGCTCCAGATCCTCTTGGAGACGGGGCAGGGGGGTGTTGTGCATGATCACGGGGCTTCCCTCGTTGGCAATGGCGTCATAGTAGATCTCAGGGCTGCCGATGCTCTTAAAGTAGCCCTTGTCCAGGCAGGAATCTACCAACTCTTGGTTGATGATGGTATAGTAGTAACCGTTGGGGCCGGCGTGGAGCAGGGCCTCGCCGCCGGAGGCCAGGGGCTCGTTGGCCAGAACATACTCGTTGAAGAAACGGTCGCCGTAGCTGTTGACGAACAGACCACAGCCCATGCCGAAGGTGAGAGCCTGGTTCCGGTCCATCATGTACACGCCGAAGTTGTCCATGCAGGAGGATTTGGAGTTGGTGCCGCCCAGGTCGTTGACCGAAGTGGCAAAGGTCTTGCCCAGTTGGGCCCCGGCGTCCAGAGCCATGTTGATGCCATCGCCGGTGCAGGTGGTAACGCCGGTCATGACCCGGACGTTCACATCACCGAAGTGTTCCTTCATCATCTCCTCATTGCCCAGGAAGCCGCCGGTGGCGATCAGGGCTGCGTCACAGTGGATGATAACGGGGGTGCCATCGGCCTTTTCGGCCTTTACGCCCACTACCTTGCCATTCTCCATGATGAGCTCCTGACCGGGGCACTGGTACAGAATCTCTACCCCATCGTCCAGTACCCGCTTTTCAATAAGGCCAAACTTGTTGGGAGTGACAAAGCTGTGAACGTCCCGGAAGCCGGTGTTGAACCGGTCGGCACCGATGTTGAATTCCACACCCACCTCCAGGAAAATGTCGATGGTGGAGCTCATCAGGTCCACCAGGTCCCGGACAGCGGCGGAGTTGACGGTGTAGTGGGAGTAATCCAGCAGATGCTTGGTGAGCTGCTCCTTGGTGTAGGTCTCCCCGTTGGCCTTGGTGATGACGCTCTCCACGGCGCAGGTGCCGCCGATCTGGTTGGAGTTGGAGGCCAGACAGGTGGCGGACTTCTCCAGCACGATGACGCTGGCTCCGGCCTCGGCGGCCTCCAGGGCGCCGAAGAGGCCCGCACCGCCGGCGCCGATGACGCACACATCGGCAGTGTACTCCTCGGCGGCCTTGGCAGTATCAGCCTTCTTTACAGGGGCAGAGCGGAGAAGACCGGCGTCACAGCCCGCCTGAGTCGCCGCATCGGCCACCGCGTCCAGAATGGCGTTGCTGGTGAGGGTCGCGCCGGAAACCACGTCCAGAGCCAGGCTCTGGCCTTCCACGATCCGGCCGGGGAGCTGCTCAATGGCAGGGGTACCGATGCCCGGAGTCTCGTTATTCTCCCCCACGGTGACGGCGGTGATGGCGTTGGCGGAGAAGGTGACGGCCACCTTCACCTGGCCGCCCATACCGGTGCCCACGCCGGTATAGGTGCCGGCTTTAAAGCTGAGAGCGGTCTGAGTGGGGATGGTTATGTCGCCCGCCAGCTTCACGGTGTTGGGGTCATTCTTGTCCCACTCCACATCGATGCCCAGCAGCTCACAGAGGTAACGCACAGGGGCGTAGGTGACGCCATCGGAGGCGAAAACCTCGCCAGTAGCGCCGTTGGAAGCGGTGGCAGTGACGGCCTGCCCGTTGATGGCCAGACCCATAGGGGTGACAGAGATGGTTTTCTCTGCTCCGGCCGCCAGGGCGACCGTACCCATGACCATACCAAGGGCCAGGGCAAGTGCTGTGATCCTTTTTTTCATACCTTTTCCTCCTTTTTAGCTTGGGTCCTGGATTTTCAGACCTTGCATCTTTGATTATAAACCCTCACCTTAGATGAGACTCAAGAGGAAAATTAAAAATTTCACAAAAATTGTGGAGGAGCCCGTCACGGCTCCTCCACAGGAAGATAACATACCACAGCGGCTCTGGCCTGCCCGGCGCTGTCAAACCAGCGTCCCTGAAGCTCAGCGCATACCGGATCCCCTACCCGCAGCCCCTGCCGCTCACATTCCGCCAGCTGCCGGGCGAACATTTCCCGGGTGATAAGGCAGGCGTCATCCACCAGGGTGGAGGCGGCAAGATATTTCCTGGGCGGCAGATAGGTCAGCCGCTCCAGATCCTCAGGGGAGAGCAGGTCCCGCTGGTCCTCCTCAAAGGCCTCCCCCCACCGGTAGGGGAAGTATCCCTTCGACAGCAGATCCTCCCGCCGGACCAGCAGGAAAAAACGCAGGAAGGGCATATGGCCCATAACACGGGCGGTAAGGCCGCCGTCCGCCGAGGAGGAGGGGAAATCCCGCTTTTCCGTGTGGGAGAACAGCCAGTACATACCGGGCAGCCGGGTGAGCTTACATTCCTCCAGCGTCTCCTGGGCAAAGTCCATGTCGGCCAGCTCGCGGTGGATGGAGCGCTGGACCCGTTCCAGACGGCGGATCTCCTGCTGGATCCGGCTGGCCTGCTGATCCAGGACCTCATACTGCCGGGAATAGCTGCTGGAGCTTAAAAGTTCGGCGGTTTGTTCCAGGGAAAAACCAAAGCTGCGAAGGTGTCGGGCCAGGGTGAGCCGCCGCAGGTCCAGCTCCTCAAAGGTCCTGTATTTCCCGTCCCCTGTCCGTCTGGGGGAGACGATGCCGTATTTTTCATAAAACCGCACCACATGGACGGGCAGTCCCACCGTAGCCGCCAGATCCCCAATTTTATATTCCATAAAAGCGCCTCCTTTCGGGAAGTTTGCCATGCTGTGGAATAGTATAGCAGATAGCCGCCGGAAAGGCTACCCGGGTTTGAGAGAGAAAAAGCCCCGGGCCGCATAAGCCCGGGGCTTGAAAAGGGACCTTATTTCTTTTTGCTGGCCTCCCGCATCCGGGCGCTGTGATCCAGGATGCGCTTGCGAAGGCGCAGATTCTCCGGAGTGCATTCCAGAAGCTCGTCATCGGCCAGGAACTCCAGATCCTGCTCCAAACTCATCTGGCGGGGGGGCACCAGACGGAGGGCGTCGTCAGAACCGGAGGCCCGCATGTTGGTCAGCTGCTTCTTCTTGCACACGTTGACCGAGATGTCCTCCTGCTTGGGGCATTCGCCCACGATCATGCCTGCGTAGACGGGTGTGCCCGCTCCGATGAACAGCGCGCCCCGCTCCTGGGCGTTAAAGAGGCCATAGGTCACCGCCTCGCCGGTCTCGAAGGCTACAAGAGAGCCGGTGGAACGGCGGGCGATCTCCCCCTTCATGGGGGCGTACTCCTCAAAGACGGAGGCCATGATGCCCTCTCCCTTGGTGGCGGTCAAAAACTCGTTGCGGTAGCCAAAAAGGCCCCGGGAGGGCACCAGGAACTGTACCTTCATCCGGTCGCCCACGGGGGTCATGTCCAGCATGTCCCCCTTCCGTTTGCCGATGGCTTCGATCACGCTGCCCACGCAGTCGGCGGGCACGTCCACCACCAGCCGCTCAATGGGCTCGCACTTCACCCCATCGATCTCCCGGAAGAGGACCCGGGGGGGAGAGACCTGGAACTCATAGCCCTCCCGGCGCATGGTCTCCATCAGGATGGAGAGGCTCATCTCGCCCCGGCCGGCCACGTTGAAGGAGTCGGTGGAATTCTCCACCTCGGTGACCCGGAGGGACACGTCCTTCATGGTCTCCCGCTGAAGCCGCTCCCGGATCTGGCGGGAGGTGACGAACTTCCCCTCCCGGCCGGCGAAGGGGGAATCGTTGACCGAGAAGGTCATCTCCATGGTGGGGGCGGAGATCTTGACAAACTCGATGGGCTCCACGGCGGAGGGGACGCAGATGGTGTCGCCGATGGTAATGTCGCCAATGCCGCTCATGGCGATGATGTTGCCGGCGGTGGCTTCGGTGGTGGGGACTTTGCTGAGGCCGTCAAACTCATAGATGGCGGTGGCTTTGGCCTTCTTGGGGGCGGCGTCGGAGGTGTGGTAGTTGCACACCACGATCTCGTCATTTTGCCGGATGGTGCCCCGCTCAATGCGGCCCACGGCGATCCGGCCCACAAACTCGTTGTAGTCAATGGAGCTGACCAGCATCTGGAAGGGGGCCCCGGTATCCGCCTGGGGGGCGGGGATATAGTCCATGATGGTGTCGAAAAGGGGCGTCAGGTCGGTCCCCGGCGCGTCGGGGGAGTAGGAGGCAGTCCCCTGCCGGCCGGAGCAGAACAGCATGGGGGAGTCCAGCTGCTCATCGGTGGCGTCCAGATCCAGAAGAAGCTCCAGGACCTCGTCCACCACCTCATGGACCCGCTGGTCGGGCCGGTCGATCTTGTTGACCACCACAATGACCCGGTGGCCCAGCTCCAGGGCCCGGGACAGGACGAAGCGGGTCTGGGGCATGGGGCCCTCGGCGGCGTCCACCAACAGGATGACCCCGTTGACCATCTTCAGGATCCGTTCCACCTCGCCGCCAAAGTCGGCGTGGCCCGGGGTGTCCACCACGTTGATCTTGGCGTCCTTATAGTGGACGGCGGTGTTCTTGGCCAGGATGGTGATGCCCCGCTCCCGCTCCAGGTCGCCGGAGTCCATGACCCGGTCCACGGTGGCCTGGTTCTCCCGGTAGATGCCGCCCTGCTTGAGCATCTCATCCACCAGCGTGGTCTTGCCATGGTCCACGTGGGCAATGATGGCAACGTTACGAAGTTTATCATTCTGCATAAAATTCAAATCTCCTTCACGGCAAGACCACGGGGCCCCATCTGTGATGGGGCGGCGCGCAGCGCCGTTTATTAAAATCAAAAAGGGGGTCCCCGCAAAAGCGGTCCTCAGCTTTTGTGGGGGGAGGAGGGGCAAGGAAGTGTGTGAAGCCTTCGCCGCAGGCGGAAGCGGAACTAAACGGACTTTGCCCCGACGACGTGGGCAATGATGGCAACGTTACGAAGTTTATCATTCTGCATAAAATTCAAATCTCCTTCACGGCAAGACCACGGGGCCCCATCTGTGATGGGGCGGCGGCGCCGGCATTTAAAATCAAAAGAGGGTCTGCGTAAAGCGTATCCTTTCGCAAAAAATCTCATACGAAATGGTATTATACACGTTAAGCTGGGGAAAATCAACGTTTTTATGCACAAAAAGAATAACGGAACGTATTTTTGATTTCAAAAATACGTTCCGTTATAGGCTTTCAATGGATCAGGCCAGCAGACCGTGGGCCTTCAGAGTGGCGACCAGGGTGGCAGCATTCCCATCGTAGAGGCGGTGGACCAGTACCTCGGCCAGGTCCCAGCCATACTCCTCCTTGGTAAAGGCGGGGGCGTAGGTAGCCACATCGGCGTCCTTGGATACCAGGACGGAGCCCTTTTCCTGAAGCCGGGTCAGCAGGGAACGGACGGTGGTGCGCTCCCAGTCCCGGCGCTCCTTCAACATGATTTGCAGATCCTTGGCGGTCATAGCCGCGCCTGTGTCCCAGAGGGCCTCCATCACGGAGAGCTCTGCCTCGGAAATACGACGGCTGGCGTAATCAGACATATGCGACCCCTCAATTCCTGGTTTTTTGGCAGCTTAACATACTAAGAATAACCGATTTTCTGAGAAATGTCAAGATAAAGGGAAATTTCTCCCTTTTTAGATCGGCGCCGCTGCCGCCGGCCGTTTAGGCCGCGGGGAAAAGGTCTGTTTATCCCACGACGGATCGCCGGGCAGTTCTGAAACGACCCGTTTCTCAAAAGGGCGCGGAAATGTCGGCGGGGAGGGCAAAACGGCGGGGGCGGATAGGGTAGTTTACCCCATTTCCAGCCCGCTCAGCCGCCGGCGAAGAAGGTCCAGAGCATGGTTGGCCGCGAGGTGACGGATCCGGGCCCTGGGCCCGGCGGCATGGATGACCCGTACGAAGGTCTCTCCCTGGCCTGCGATGGACACATAGACCAGCCCCACCGGGTTTCCCCGGTCATCCGGGTCCGGCCCGGCCACCCCCGTGACCGCCAGAGCCAGGTCGGAGCCGGTGAGGGTCCGCACTCCCTCGGCCATGGCCCGGGCCACCGGCTCGGAGACTGCCCCGTATTGGAACAGCAGGTCGTTTGGCACGTTCAGCACATCGTGCTTTACCTGGCTCCAATAGCTGACCACGCCCCCCTTAAAGGCTGCCGACGCGCCGGGCAGGTCGGTCAGCCGCTGGGCCAAAAGCCCCCCGGTGCAGCTCTCCGCCACCGAGACGGTGAGGGATCTCTCCTTTAAAAGCTCCAGGCAGACCGATTCCAGAGAGGGGACGTCCACCCCGTAGATGAGCTGGCCGAAGCGCCTGCGCAGGGCGGCCTCTGCCGGGGCCATAAGGGCCTGGGCGGCCTCTTCGCTGTCGGCCTTGGCAGTGAGGCGCAGCTCCACCTCCCCCTCCTTGGCGTAGGGGGCCAGGGTGGGGTTTTTCATGGCGTTCATATGCTCGCGAAGCTGGGCCTCCACCGCAGACTCTCCCATGCCGAAAATACGCAGGGTCCGGCTGGCGATGACCCCGTCGGTCCAGTCCTGAAGAAAGGGAACGGCCCGCTCCCGAAACATAGGCGCGCACTCACTGGGGGGGCCGGGGAGCATGACCACCCGCACTCCGTTCACCTCAAAGCCGCAGCCCGGGGCGGTGCCCCAGTCGTTCTGGAAGGGGACGCAGCCCTCGGGAAGATAGGCCTGCTGGTAGTTGTTCTCGGTCATTTTGCCGCTGTCCGGGTGGAGCTTTTTAAAATAAGCCTCCATGCGCAGGGCGGCCTCCCGGTTGAAGACCAGCTTTTTCCCAAAGCACTCAGCCAGCACATTTTTGGTCAGGTCGTCGCAGGTGGGGCCAAGCCCCCCCGTGGTGATGATGAGGTCGGCCCTGCCGCGGGCGGTCTCCACCACCTCCCGGAGCCGCTGGGGGTTATCCCCCACCACGGAGTGGTGAAACACATTGATGCCCAGGGCGGACAGCTCCTTGGAGAGGATCTGGGCGTCGGTATTGGCGATGTTGCCCAGCAGCAGCTCGGTGCCCACGGCGATCAGTTCGGCTGTATGGACCATAAAAAGCCCCCCTTAAAAAGGACGGAATAATAGAACACAGTATATCACAAGTTCCCAAAAACGAAAAGGGGGGCCTCCGCAAAAACGCCCGGCGGGAGCGTGATCGGTTTTCCTGCCGCCTATGGGGGCAAGGGGACGTTTTGATTTTCCCCTATCTCCGCCCAAAAAAGCGCCGGACCCGCTTGTATGGGTCCGGCGCTCTTTTTCTTGCGGCAGTCTGATCCTCACTCGGGCTTCGCAGGATCGACGGCAAGGTGTACCGCGATCTTCTCCACGGCCAGGATCTCCCCCTGCGCGTCCGTCCACAGCAGATATTTCACCACGGTCCCCTCCTGGCCGAAGGGTACGGTGACGGTGGTGGAGCCGGGAGCCGCGGGCTCGGCGGAGCGCAGAGCCTCCAGTGTGTCGGCAACAGCCAGTCCCACGGCGTTTTCAGGGGCGGCGTACTCCATCCCGATCTCCACGGTCCCGGCGTTGTCGCTCACCTCATAGGTGTTCATGATAAGCTTGTCCTTCCCCTCCGGTGTAATGAGAAGGGAGTCGTTTTCACAGACATAGGTAAGCTTCTCCGGGGCGGCGGACTTTACCTCATAGGCCTGGGCGGTAAGGGTAAGACCGGCGGTCACGTTCTCAATGGTGTCGCCGGACAGGGCCTCATAGACGGTGACGTCGCCGCCCAGGGTGTAGGTCCACCTGCCGGTGTAGAAATACGCCTCATCCGAGGGAACGGAAGGAACGCTCACGCTGCCGCCCTTGGCGATGGTGTGGAGCGTGGTGTCCTTTCCAATCACATAGGTCACCGAGACGGCGTCGGGGGAGGAGGACCCGTCACTGTCGCCGTCGGAGGAGCTGTCATCCCCTATGGAAGCGCCGGGCTTCAACTCCTTCCCGCCAATGAGGACGGAATGGCTGGACCGGTTCACCACCTTGCCCAGAACGGTCTCCTCGCTGACGGTGACCTCCTCGCCCTTGACGACGGCAAGGCTGGCGATCTCTCCGGGGCCCTTCACGGCCACCTTGTCGGCGGAGGTCTCCGCGTTGGCGATACCGCCGCCCTTCTCCACTGTGAGGATCGCCTCAGAGGCGGAGGGGGCCACGGTGACGGTCTGTACCGTTCCGGCCACGGTCAGTTCGGCCTTGGGGGCTTCCACGGCGATCTGCTCGGCGGAGGCCTCCTTCTCCACCGTCACCTTGCCGCCCTCGGCGGCCAAGACCACCAGGGAGACCTTGCTCTCGCCGGCCAGGGTCAGAGCGGCGCCGGCGGCCTTGGGGGCCAGGACCAGGGGCTCGGCCAGGACGGCGCCGTTCACCGTCACATCCTTGGCGGCGGCGATAACGATCCCCTTCTGCTCTCCGGTCACGGAGGCACCGTCCTCGGTCACATAGGAGGAGACCATATTGTTCACCATCTGGGCCGCGCTGGCCCGGTTGATGTTCCGGGCGGGTGCAAAGCTGTTTTCCCCGACTCCCGCGATCATATCCCGCTCGGCCAGGGCGGCGACGGCGTCCCTTGCCCAGCCGGAGACCTGGTAGGCGTCGTCAAAAAGGATCTTTGCCTCGGCGCTGGGCTTCAGGCTCAGGGCCCGGCACAGCAGCACGGCGGCCTGCTCCCGGCTGATGGGGGCGTTGGGCATGGCGTTGGAGCCGTCGCCCTCCATGACCCCGGCGGCGGTCAGCTTCAGCACCGCGTCTGCGTACCAGGCGTCGGCGGGGACGTCGGCGTACTTGTTTTCGGCCTTGACAGGGTATCCCATCAGGTTGTCCAGCATCTGGGCAAACTCAGCCCGGGTCATTTCCTTGTCCGGAAGAAAATTGCCGTTTTCATCTCCCTGAAAGATCCCGGAGCCGGACCAGCGGTCTACGGCCTCGGCGCTCCAATGGTCCTTCATATCGCCGAAATCCACAGGCTCGCTGCCTGTGGCGGCAACGGGAAGGCTCACCAGAGAAAGGAGCATCGCCGTGCTCAGAAATAAGGGCATAAACTTGTTTTTTTTCATCATAAGGACTCCTTTCGTGGGAAGGGCATCCGCGGCCCTTTTGAACAGGGCCCAGTATACATGGCTCCGGCGGAAAAATCAAAGCAATATTATATCCAAAATCGCCAGTATTTGCTTGTTTTCGGATAAATAGACTTTCTAAAGTTCCCAATATATGCCGTGGCGCAGCCCTTTGGGCAAAAAGAAGGGACCATCTTCCGCGGAAGATGGTCCCTCTCTGTTCCTATGTGAGATCATGATCCTCCCCAGCCGATTTTGACCCGCTCGATACCCTCCACAGCGGCGTTGACCATGGCCTCCACATCCAGGGCGGCCTCTGCCTCTTCGCATTGCTTGAGGGTGGGCTTCAGCTTGGGGTGCTTGGGGGTGAATACGGTGCAGCAGTCCTCATAGGGGAGGATGGAGGTCTCAAAGGTATTGATCTTTCGGGAGATGCGGACGATCTCCTCCTTGTCCATGCCCACCACCGGGCGGAAAATGGGCAGGTCTGTGACGGCGCCGGTGCAGTGCATGGCCTCCATGGTCTGGCTGGCCACCTGGCCCAGGCTCTCCCCGGTGACAAGGGCCTCGGCCCCCACCCGCTTGGCCACCCGGGCGGAAATGCGCATCATGAACCGGCGCATGAGGATGGTGAAGAGCTCCTCGGGACAGGAGCGGCGCAGTTCCTCCTGAATGGCGGTGAAGGGGACCACGTGGACTACCAGCCGCCCGGTCCAGGGGGTGAGGAGCCGGGCCAGTTCCAGCACCTTTTGCTTGGCCTCCTCCGAGGTGTAGGGGTAGGAGAAGAAGTGGACCATCTCCAGCGAGAGGCCCCGCTTTGCCATCATCCAGGAGGCCACGGGGGAGTCGATGCCCCCGGAGAGAAGGCTCACCGCCCGGCCGCCCATGCCTACGGGCAGGCCCCCGGCCCCCGGCTCCACCGCCCCGTGGATAAAGGCAGCGTCGTCCCGGACCTCTACGTAGACGGTGAGATCGGGGTGGTGCATATCGGCGGTCAGGTGGGGATAGGCGTCGTCCAGCTCCCCGCCCAGATACTGGGCCAGCTGGATGGAGTTGAGGGGAAAGGTCTTGTCCGAGCGCTTGCACTCCACCTTAAAGGTCTGGGCGGCGGAAAGCTGGGGGGCCAGGAATTCCCTGACTGCCGCCAGCATGGCGTCCTTATCCTTCTCGCAGGCCCGGCAGCGGCAGACCCCCACCGCGCCGAAGATCTTCTTCATGGCCTCAAAGGCGGCGTCCATGTCGCAGGCGTCCTCCATGGGCTCCACATAGGTGATGGACTGCTTGGTGTAGACCTTAAACTTGCCTCCGCAGTGGATCAACCGTCTTCTGGCGTTGGACATGAGCTGCTCTTCAAAGTTATGGCGGTTGAGTCCCTTCAGCACCAGTTCGCCCAGCTTTAAAAGGATGATATCTCTCATAGGTGGCTTCCTCTCCCTGAAAGTAAGGTTGTGGTATATTGTACCACAACTTTTTCCATTTCACAATGGCGGATAACGTTGACACCCCCGGCCCCTTTGGGATATACTGGGGACTGCCATAATAGAAACGGAGGCCGCCTATGACAGCCAAGGAAATGAAAAACAAGGGGCACATCGCCATCTTTTTGTCCTACTATAAGCCCCATATGAAGCTGTTCCTGATCGACATGTGCTGCGCCCTGGGGATCTCCCTGGTGGACCTGGCCTTCCCCTGGGCCTCCCGCCGGGCGCTGAACGAGTTGCTGCCCCAAAACCTGTATACTGCCTTCTTCACCGTCATGGCCATCCTGCTGGGGGCCTATCTCCTTCGGGCGGGGATGCAGTATGTGGTGGCCTACTGGGGCCACATCATGGGCGTGCGGATCGAGGCGGACATCCGCCGGGACCTCTTTGAGCACATCCAGACCCTGTCCTTCTCCTTTTATGACAAAAACCGCACGGGCCAGCTCATGAGCCGGGCCACCAGCGACCTCTTCGAGATCACCGAGCTTGCCCACCACGGCCCCGAGGACCTGTTCATCTCCTGTGTGACGTTGGTGGGGGCCTTCTGCCTCATGCTCACCATCCAGTGGAAGCTGGCCCTGGTGGTCTTCGCGGTGGTGCCCATCTTCGTGGTGTTCACCATCATTCAGCGCAAGCGGATGATGAAGGCGTCCCTCCTCCAGAAGCAGACCATGGCGGGCATCAACGGCCAGCTGGAGTCCTCTATCTCCGGCATGCGGACGGCCAAGGCCTTCGCCAACGAGAACCAGGAGGAGCAAAAATTTAAGGCCGCCAACGAGGCATTCAAGGGAGCCAAAAAGGGCTATTACAAGGCCATGGCCACCTACCACGCGGGGCTGGAGTTCGCCCTGCCCGTCATGAACATCCTGACCATCGCGGTGGGGGGCTGGTTCATCATGAGGGGGGAGTTGGACTTTGTGGACCTGGTGACCTTCACCCTCTACATCGCCACCTTCCTTACCCCGGTGCGGAAGCTGGCTGCCTTTGTGGAGCAGTTTTTGAACGGCATGGCGGGCTTCAAGCGGTTCGTGGAGCTCATGCGGGTGGAGCCCGATATCCAGGACGCCCCCAACGCCCGGACCCTGGACACCGTCCGGGGGGACATTGACATCGACGACGTGTCCTTCCACTACGAGGACGGCCCCGAGGTGCTGGACCATGTGACCCTCCACATCCCCAAGGGGGAGACGGTGGCGGTGGTGGGCCCCTCCGGGGGCGGCAAGTCCACCTTGTGCCAGCTGATCCCCCGGTTCTACGATGTGACGGGGGGCCGCATCCTGGTGGACGGCCAGGACGTGCGGGAGGTGAAGCAGCGCTCCCTCCGCCGGAACATCGGCATCGTCCAGCAGGACGTGTTCCTCTTCGCCGGCACCATCTTTGACAACATCGCCTACGGCCGGCCCGGGGCCACCCCGGAGGAGGTCTATGACGCGGCCCGCCGGGCCGAGCTCTACGACGACGTGATGGCCATGCCCGATGGCTTCCAGACTTACGTGGGCGAGCGGGGGGTCATGCTCTCCGGGGGGCAGAAGCAGCGGGTCTCCATCGCCCGGGTCTTTTTAAAGGATCCCCCGGTGCTCATTCTGGATGAGGCCACCTCCGCCCTGGACACGGTGACCGAGCAGCGAATCCAGGGGGCCTTCGACGAGCTGGCCAAGGGCCGCACCACCCTCATCATCGCTCACCGGCTGTCCACGGTGAAGAACGCCAGCCGCATTGCCGTCATCGACGACAACCGGGTGGTGGAGCTGGGCTCCTGGGGGGAGCTGGTGGAGAAGGACGGGGAGTTCGCCCGGCTGTGCAGGGCCCAGGAGATCTCCTGAACCCCCGCGTTGTAGGGGCGATTCATGAATCGCCCCTACGTCAGGAGAGCGCGGCCAGGGTAAGCTGGACCCCCAGGCGGAAGCCACGTGAGAAGCACTCCCGGCCGTCAAACAGAAGAATCTCGCTCCAGGCATGGGAGAGCATATCCAGAGAACCCAGCGGGATATCTTTTAAGATGGAGGATTCCAAATCACATAGCTTTTGCATGAGGGCGAAATGTTCCGGCCCCATGTCGTCCATAATAGCCACCTCGAATAATTTATTCGTTTATATTATACGAATAAATTATTCAAAAGTCGAGAGGGGGAAGAGAAATGATTGTTTTTTCTACTCGGCTCAAAAAAATTCGGAACCGTCGGGGAAAGACACAGGCGGAAACGGCGGAATATTTGGGCTTCAAAAGCCTGCGTGGGTATCAGATGTATGAGGAGGGCAAGAATGAGCCGAATCTTACGCGGCTGGTCGCTCTGGCGGACTTTTTTGACGTGACCACCGATTATCTTCTGGGCCGTACGGATAAGGAGTGAATCCATGCTGTATTTTATTCTCTCAATATGCCTGGTCGTAATTGACCAACTGGTGAAATGGTGGGTCCGGGGGGCCATCCCTCTGGGGGAATCCATTCCCTTTATCCCCCACCTGATGGACCTGACCTACACCCAGAACACCGGGGCGGCCTTCTCCAGCTTTTCGGGGTTCACCTGGCTTTTGACCCTGGTATCCCTGGGGGCCTCGGTGGTCATTGCCGTGCTGCTGTGGAAGGGCTTCTTTCCCGGGGCCTGGGGCAAGCTGTCCCTCTCCCTCATCCTGGCCGGGGCGGTGGGAAATTTTATCGACCGGGCCCTGCTGGGGTTTGTCACCGATATGTTTGAGACTACCTTTATCAACTTCGCCGTTTTCAACGTGGCGGATATCTGCGTGGTAGCGGGGGGCTTTCTGATGGCGGCCTATGCGCTTCTCCTCTGGGATAAGGACAAGGAGAAGAAAGATGACCCGGCTTGAGCGGACCGCCGACGGGCTGGGTGAGCGGGTGGACCAGTTTCTGGCCCGGACGGTCTCCAACCTGACCCGCTCCGGTGCCCAGAGGCTGCTGGAGGAGGGAGCGGTGCTCTGCGGCGGGGAGAAAGTGAAGAAGAACCGGAAAACCGTCCCCGGGGAGGTCTATACCGTGGACCTTCCCGACCCGGAACCCATCGAGGCCATCCCCCAGGATATCCCCCTGGATGTGGTCTACGAGGACGCCGACGTGATCGTGGTCAACAAGCCGGTGGGCATGGTGGTCCACCCGGCGGCGGGGCATCCCGACGGAACGCTGGTCAACGCCCTTCTCTATCACTGCGGGGGCAGTCTTTCGGGGATCAACGGAAAGCTCCGTCCCGGCATCGTCCACCGCATCGACCGGGATACCTCGGGGCTGATCATCGCCGCCAAGAATGACGCGTCCCACCTGGCACTGGCAGCGCAGCTGGAGGATCACAGTCTCTACCGGGAGTATCATGCCATTGCGGTGGGAGGCTTCCGGGAGGACGGCGGTACAGTGGACGCGCCCATCGCCCGCCACCCGGTGGACCGAAAGAAAATGGCCATTGACTGGGTAAACGGTAAGAACGCTGTCACCCACTGGGAGGTGCTGGAGCGGTATTCCGGGTATACCTATCTGAAGTGCCGCCTGGAGACTGGCCGGACCCACCAGATCCGGGTCCACCTGGCCTTCCTGGGCCACCCCCTGCTGGGGGATGTGGTCTATGGAGCGAAAAAGCCGGTCCCCGGCTTGACGGGGCAATGTCTCCACGCCAGAAAGCTCTCCTTTGTCCATCCTAAAACGGGAAAGCGCCTGACGGTGGAGTGTCCTCTGCCCGATTGGTTTGAAGCGGCGCGGGAGAGGCTGAAAAAGCAAGGGTAAAATAAAAATCCAGCGGGAACTCCCGCTGGATTTTGTTTTGGTTCAGGTGCGGTAGATCATGCCCACCATGTTGGGGCCGGTGTTGATGGAGATGACACAGCCCACCTCATAATCGGTGAGGGGCGGCTGGTCCATGGCGGCCTGGGCGTGGGCCTCCTTCAACCGGGCGTGGGCCTCCGGGTTGCCGCCGTGGATAAGGGTGTAGCTGGTCCCCGGGCGGCGCTCTTTTATGCAGGCATCCAGCAGGGCGGCGATGGCCTTCTGCTCGCCCCGGACCTTGCCGATGATCTTGGCCTCTCCGTCCTCGAAGGTGATGAGGGGCTTGAGACCCAGAGCGTCTCCTACAAAGGCGGCGGCGGGGGAGATGCGCCCGGACTTTTTCACACAGCGCAGGTCCAGGGGGACAAAAAGAGGCCGGGCGTGCTCCACCCAGTCCTGAATATGGGCGATAATGTCCTCTGCCGAAGAACCTGCCTGGGCCATCCGGGCCGCCTCAATGACCGGAACACCGTAGGCCATGCTGTATGTCTTGGAATCGATGAGGTGGATGCGGAAGCTGTCTTTGGCCTCCGGGTGTTCCTCGAAAAACAAGTCCCGGGACATGACGGCGGCCTGGTAGGTGCCGGAGCCCTTGGAGTTTATGGAGGTGTGAATAAGCTCGGTGTATCCGGCATGCCAGGTTTCCTCAAACAGCTCTTCATAAAGAGCAGAGCTGACCTGGGAGGAAATGGGCAGCTTGGTGGAGGCATCGATGAGCTTGTAAAATTCCGCGGGAGTCACATCCACGCCATCCCGGTATTCGGTCCCGTCCTCGGTGATGACCGTCAGGGGCAGGACGCTGATATTCAACTCCTCGCAAAAGCTTTGGGGGATATCGGCGGTGGAGTCGGTGGAGATCTTGATTTTTTCCATGGGGGTCCCTCGCTTATAAAATAGTATTCACTGGGCGGGCTGAGGCTTTGTCTTTTTCTTGCAGTAGCGGTCCTCCTCGCTGAAGATACAGCCGCAGTATTTCTGCATGTAAAGTCCCAGCTCCCGGGCCTCAGTCTGCCCCTCCCGGTAATGGGGGGAGAAGTCATAGGGGGCAAACTTCACACCGTATTGGGCCGCCAGCTTTTCCCCGGCTTCGAAGATGAGGGGGGTATTCTGGTAGGGGCTTACCGTCAGGGTGGTACAGAAGGCGTCAAAGCCATGTTCGGCGGCATAACGGGCGGTCTCGTGGAGCCGCACGGCATAGCAGTAGCCGCAGCGGTTTTCTATGTTGCCCGCCACCGCCTGGACAAAGGGGCGCAGCCCGTATTCATCGATCTCTGCCAGCTCCAGGCCGATGGACTGGGCATATTCCCGCAGACAGTTCCGCCGGGCGCGGTATTCCGTAAAGGGGTGGATGTTGGGGTTGTACCAAAACCCCACGGGCTCGATCCCCTCCGCCCGGAGCTGCTTGATACAGGCCACCGAGCAGGGGGCACAGCAAATATGGAGCAAAAGTTTCATAAGATCCCTTCCTTTTCCGCATAAAATCATTGTATCAAAATCTACCTAAAAATGCAAGGGGACAAGCCTTCCAGGCAGGATCCACAAAAAGGGAAAAGGGGACAAAATGAAATCCGTACAAATTTATCTTGCATTTTCTTTTTCACTCTGCTATAATGAAGTCTAAATTTACGGACAAATGTTCACGGCACGTGGACAAAGCCCGCAAAGGAAAGAGGAGGAACCAACTATGAAAAAGAAAGCTTTGTCCATGCTTCTGGCCGGGACCATGGTCCTGGGCCTGGCTGCCTGCGGCGGCGGCACCAAGCCCGAGGGCACTTCCGGCGATGGAGAAAAGGTCGTCCGCATCGGCGTGTTCGAGCCCTCCACTGGCGACTCCGGACCGGGCGGCAAGCAGGAGATGCTGGGCATGCAGTACGCCAACCAGGAGACCCCCACCGTGGTGGTGGGCGGCGAGACCTATAAGGTGGAGCTGGTCTATGCCGACAACGGCTCCGATGCCGCCAAGGCTCCCACCGCCGCGGCCGACCTTGTGAGCAAGGACGTGGCTTTGGTGCTGGGTTCCTACGGCTCCGGCGTGTCCATCGCCGGCGGCCCCACCTTTGAGGAGGCGGGCCTTGCCGCCATTGGTGTGACCTGCACCAACCCCGGCGTCACTGCGGGCAACGACTACTACTTCCGCATTTGCTTCCTGGATCCCTTCCAGGGCACTGTTCTGGCTAACTTTGCCCAGGAGAAGTTCTCCGCCAAGAAGGCCTACCTGCTGGGCGAGCTGGGCAATGACTATGACCAGGGCCTTCTCACCTTCTTTGAGCAGGCCTTTGATGGCGAGGTGGTCAAGGACTCCTTCCCCACCAACACCGCCGACTTCTCCACCTACCTTAATAAGGCCGTCAGCGAGGGCTGTGACGTGATCTTCTGCCCCGTGTCCATCGCCTACTCCACCCAGATCGTGAAGCTGGCCGCCTCCATGGGCCTGGAGACCCCCATCCTGGGCTCCGATACCCTGGACAGCAACATGGTGCTGGAGGCCGCCCAGAACTCCAAGGTCCAGCTCTTCGTCTCCACCTTCTATCAGGAGGGTGGCGCTCCCGCCTTTGACGAGGGTATCAAGGCTTACATCAACGGCGACTCTACCGCCCTTACCAACAATGGTGGCAACGACACTATCGCCGCTGTCACCGCCATGGGCTACGATGCTTATTATACCGCTCTGGAGGCCCTGAAGGCCGCGGGAAGCGTGGAGGCCGCCGATGTGAAGGCGGCGCTGCCCAACGTGACCTACACCGGCGTGTCCGGCGCCATCGCCTTCGACGCCACCGGCGATGCCATCCGGGACACCGCCTATATCAAGACCGCCGATACCGCCAATAACGTGTGGGCTCTGGAGGCCACCCAGACCGTAAAGTAAGAAAGACTTTTTGAGAACAGCAAAAACGTCCGGCGGGCGGAGGACCGCCCGCCGGACGTTTTTCCCTTGTTTGGAAGGGCCGTCTCGAAAGCCGCTTCAGGCGGTTTTCGAGACAGCCCTTACCCCATATCAAAGTAGAAAGGGAGGGATCTTTATGCAGTACGCCCTGTCCATTTTCCTGTCGGGTATCTCCCTGGGCGGACAGTATGCCCTCATTGCCATTGGCTACACCCTGGTGTATGGCATTCTGCGGCTTATCAACTTTGCCCACGGTGATGTGTTCATGGTGGCGGGCCTTTTCCTGGTGTATCTCAGCACCTGGTTTCCCCTGTGGGCAGCGCTGCCGCTGATGCTGCTTTTCACCGTGGCCCTTGGATTTGCCATCGAGCGCGCGGCCTATAAGCCCCTGCGCTCCGCCCCCCGTATGTCGGTCATGATCTCCGCCATCGGCGTGAGCTACCTGCTGCAAAATCTGGCGACCTATATTACGGGCGGCCTGCCCAAAAGCTACCCGGAGCTTCCCCTGCTGTCCAACAACGTGACCATTGGCGGGGTGAGCACCAAGTGGGTCACCATCGTCACCCCCTTCCTGGTCCTTGTCCTTGTGCTGGCCCTTCAGCAGCTCATCAACCACACCAAGGTTGGCATGGCCATGCGGGCGGTGGCCAAGGACTTTGAGACCAGCCAGCTCATGGGCATCAAGATCAACTCGGTCATTTCCATGACCTTCATCATCGGTTCCTTCCTGGCGGGGGTGGGTTCCATGCTTTACTTTACAAACTACCCCTCCATCGTGCCTCTCTCCGGTGCCCTTCCCGGCCTCCGGGCTTTTGTGGCGGCGGTGTTCGGCGGCATCGGTTCGGTCCCCGGCGCCGTGGTGGGAGCCTTCATCATCGGCATGAGTGAGAGCGTCATCAAGGGTTCTCCCTTCTCCATTTTCTCCGACGCCTTCACCTTCGCCCTTCTCATCGTGATCCTGGTGGTCAAGCCCACCGGCCTCTTCGGCGAGAAGGTCACAGACAAGGTTTAAGGAGGTGAAACGCATGATACAAGAAAAGAAAAGCAAAAAGGGCGCCTTTATCGCTCTTGTCTGTGTGGTGGTCCTCCTGCTCCTGTCCATCGTGCTGGAAAACACCCTGGATCCCATCAAGAACACCACCTTCTTTACTGTGCTGCGAAAGGGTGCGGTCTACGCCCTGGTGGCCTCCTCCATGAACCTGCTCAACGGCTTTACAGGTCTTTTCTCCCTGGGTCAGGCGGGCTTCATGCTGGTGGGGGCCTACACCTACGCCATTTTGACCATCCCCAGCGCCAGCCGGGAGAGCGTCTATTACCTCTACGGCGGCTCTGTCGTCAATTTTTCTCTACCTGAGCTCTTTGGCGGCGGGGCCTTCGGTCTGATTTTTGGCGTGCTGCTGGCCCTCATCCTGGCGGGCCTTGTGGCGGCGGGGGTGGCCTGGCTCATTGGCCTTCCCGTCCTGCGGCTCAAGTCCGACTATCTGGCTATCGCCACCCTGGGCTTTGCCGAGATCATCCGCGCCGTTCTCCAGTGGGATAAGCTGGGCCCTGTGACCAACGGGGCCAATGCCCTCAAGAGCTTCCCCACCTTCTCCAGCTTCAACCTGCCGGGCCTGCGCCTGTCCATCTTCATGGCCTTCCTTCTCGCGGCTATCTGCATCGCCGTTATCCTGCTGCTGATCAACTCCTCCTACGGCAGGGCCTTCAAGGCCATCCGGGAGGATGAGATCGCCGCCGAGGCCATGGGCATTAACCTTGCCAAGCATAAGAGGCTGAGCTTCTGTATCTCCTCCTTCTTCGCCGGGGTGGGGGGCGGCATGTTCGCCATGTTCGCCAACCAGGCCCAGGCCAAGACCTTCACCACCGCCATGACCTATGAGATCCTGCTCATCGTGGTCATCGGCGGCATCGGCTCCATCTCGGGCTCCTGTATTGCCTCCTTCCTCTATGTGGCGGCCAGCGAGTGGTGGCTTCGCTTCCTGGATACGGAGATGTATATTGGTACGTTCAAGGTGCCTTTGCTCCGCAACGGCTTCCGCATGGTGGTCTTCTCGGTGGTCATCATGATCGTGGTACTGTTCTTCCGCAAGGGTATCATGGGAGATAAGGAGCTGCCCGACCTGCTCCGCAAGCGAAAGGCAAAGGCCGCCGGAAGGGAGGGGGCGAAATGAGCGAGAATGTTCTCCAAGTCGAGCACGTGACCATGCAGTTTGGCGGCGTGGTGGCGGTAAACGACCTGACCCTCCACGTGGACAAGGGGGAGATCGTGGCCCTCATCGGTCCCAACGGGGCGGGCAAGACCACGGCCTTCAACTGCGTTACCGGAGTCTATGAGCCCACCAACGGCCGGGTATCCTTCCTGGGACAGCCCATGGTGGAAAATTACCCTCAGGGCAAGATGCAGAAGATGTACGCCGGGGAGCACCGGGGCATGTTTACCCAGAAGCTGAGCCCAACCCCCGACCATATCACCGCTCTGGGTATTGCCCGGACTTTCCAGAATATCCGCCTGTTCGGCTCTCTCACCGTCTTTGACAATGTTCTTATCGCCAAGCATATGCGTGCAAAGCAGAACTTTCTCTCCGCCACCTTCCGTCTTAACGCCAGGGAGGAAAAGCGGATGAGGGAGGAGGCCATGGCCCTCCTGGAGGAGCAGAATCTGGTCCACCTAAAGGATGAGATCGCCGGGAGCCTGCCCTACGGCCTCCAGAGAAGGCTGGAGATCGCCCGGGCCCTGGCTACCGATCCAAAGCTTCTCCTTCTGGATGAGCCCGCTGCGGGTATGAACCCTCAGGAGACACAGGAGCTGACCGACTTTATCAAGCAGATCCGCTCGGAATACGACCTGACCATCTTCATGATCGAGCACCACATGGACCTGGTCATGCAGATCTCCGACCGGATCTATGTCCTGGACTTTGGCAAGCTCATCGCCCAGGGAACGCCCGCTGAGGTGCAGAACGATCCGCGGGTCATCCAGGCGTATTTGGGGGTGGCTGACGATGCTTAAAATAGATGACCTGCGGGTGAACTACGGCGGCATTGAGGCTGTTAAGGGCATTGATTTTGAGGTGCCGGAGGGGAAGATCGTCACCCTCATCGGCGCCAACGGCGCGGGCAAATCCACGATCCTGCGGACCATCGCGGGCCTGGTGAAGCCGGCTACGGGCCGCATCCGGCTTCAGGCTGAGGATATTACCGCCCTGTCCCCGGACCGCATCGTCTCCAAGGGGATCACGCTGGTCCCGGAGGGGCGGCACGTGTTCCCCGACCTCACCGTGTTGGAGAACCTGAAGATCGGGGCCTATCTCCGCACCGACAGCCTGGACCATGACCTGGAGTGGGTCTACTCCCTGTTTCCCCGGCTGAAGGAGCGCTCCTGGCAGGCGGCGGGGACCCTCTCAGGCGGTGAGCAGCAGATGCTGGCCGTGGGCCGGGCCCTCATGTCACGGCCCAAGCTGATGATGATGGATGAGCCCTCCCTGGGCCTTGCCCCCCTGGTGGTGAAGGACATTTTCTCCATCATCAAGAAGATCAACGACCAGGGGGTGACCATCCTTCTCATCGAGCAGAACGCCAACATGGCCCTCCACACCGCGGACCTTGCCTATGTGCTGGAGACCGGCCGCATCACCCTCTCCGGAACGGGGGAGGAGCTGCTGCGGAACGAGGCGGTCAAAAAGGCGTATTTGGGATAAAAGGAAACAAGGAGCCCGGCGACTGCCAGTCGCCGGGCTCCTTTTCTGCTCCTGCCGCCGCGGGGCATTGCCCCGCGTTTCTCACAGGATCCCGTATTTGTCGAAGGTGGCCTTTACCGAAGCGCCCCCGCGCAGCTCCTCCCGGACGGTGTTTTCCCCCCGGACCTTTTCTGTGGCGAGACGGATGACGGGCTCGATCTTTTCGGCGGGGATCCGGACAATGCCGTCCTCGTCGGCAAAGATCAGGTCTCCGGGGCGGATGAGGACCCCGCCGCAGAGCATGGGCTCGTCCGCGCTCACCGCGTCCACCCGGCCCTTGGAGTCCAGGGGGTTGGTCCCCCGGCAGTAGATGGGGAATTCCTCCAGGTCAATGAAGGCCAGGTCCCTGGCATGGCCGTCCAGCACACAGCCCCTGGCCCCCCGGACCATACAGGCGGTGGAGAGCAGCTCCCCAATGTAACCGTTGTGGTTGCAGCCGTTGACGGTGGTCACCACCACGTCCCCCGGCTCCAGACTGTCCAGAAACTCCAGGTCCTTCTGGTAGGGCTTTTCCGGAACGGCAAAAACGTCCACGGCGTAGAGAGTCCGGGCGTAGCCCAGGAATTTGCCGCTGTTTTTCATGGGGCGCAGATCCCCCGAAAGACAAAAATCCTTTTCCTCCAGCTCATCCAGAATGTCGGCCACCACCGCCACGTAGAGCTCCTGGGTCAGCTTGTCCAGCTGGTTCTGTGTATACCGCATGCTCGGGCCCTCCTTTTTATTTTTAAAAAACGGCTTTGGGCGCGTCAGGGGGTCAGATAAACTCCCCGGCCCAGTTTCCCTCCCGGAACACCGGGACCTCCGCCCCGTCGGACAGGATACCGGTAATGGACAGGTCGGCGGTGCCGATCATAAAGTCCACGTGGGTGGCGGAGAGGTTCACATTGTGGGCCTTCAGGGCCTCCTCATCCATCTCCAATCCCCCCTCCACGCACTCGGGGAAGCCCTTGCCCAAAGCCAGATGGCAGGCGGCGTTCTCATCGTAGAGGGTGGAGTAGAACAATATCCCCGTCTGGGCGATAGGGGAAGCGTGAGGCACCAAAGCCACCTCCCCCAAATGCTTGGCTCCCTCGTCCACCGCCAGAATGCTTTTCAGCAGCTCAAGGCCCTGGGCGGCCCCGCAGTCCACCGCCTTGCCGTCCTCAAACCGGATCCAGAAATCCTGGATCAGCCCCCCGTTGTAATTGAGGGGAAGGGCGGAGTGGACGATGCCCTGGGCCCGGTCCCGGTGGGGGGTGGTGAAGATCTCTTCAGTGGGCATGTTGGGGAAAAACCAGGTCCCATCCACCGTTTCGGCCCCGCCCCCAGCCCAGACGTGATTTTTGTTCAGCCCCACGGTAAAGTCGGTGCCATTGGCTGCGGTATAGCGGAGGGCGTCAAACTGCCGGGCGTTGAGGAGCTTCACCCGCCGCTGGAAAGCGGCGGAGTGCTCGGTCCAGGCCTTTGCCGGGTCGGGCCCGTCGGAGCGGGCGGTGGAGAGGATGGCCCTCCACAGCTTTTCCATGGCCTCCGGTTCGCTGATACCGGGGAACACCTTCCTGGCCCAGGCGGGGGTGGCGGCCCCGGCGATACACCAGACGTTGCGCCCCAGGTCCATCCCGTCATAGAAGGCCTTGCAGTCCCGGTGGACCGCCCGGGACCAGGCGGTGAAGCGGCTGGGGTCCACCCCCGCCATACCGTCGGGATCGTCCCCCTCCAGAGAGAGGATGACCCCGCCCTTCTGGGCGATACTGTTGCGCTGGAGGGCCAGCCACTCGGGGACCTTCTCAAAGGCGGACTGGGGCGCGTGGAGGTACTTCAGGCGGCTTACCGTATCGTCCACCCACTCCACCGTGACCCCTCCGGCCCCGGCCTCCCAGGCCTCCTGCACCACCATCCGGGCGAAGGGGGCGGCCTCCACCGGAGCGGTGAGCAGTACCTCCTGCCCCGGCTTCAGGGCGCAGCCGGTACGGATGAGGAGTCGGGCATAATTTTGCAGCTGTGCTTCCAGAGACATGAAAATCATCCTTTCCTGCGTGTGAAAATGGAAAAAAAGGGCACTTGTGGGAACTTGACCCGTTATGATATACTATATATTGAATTGATATGCGCCTTTTTATAAGGCATAACTTGATTATACAGCGAGGGAAAGCCAATGGCAAGCGTAAAACCACAATATGACAATACCTCCATCTCCTCCCTGAAGGGGGCCGACCGGGTGCGGAAACGCCCCGGGGTCATCTTTGGCTCCGACGGGCTGGACGGCTGCGAACACGCCGTCTTTGAAATTCTGTCCAACGCCATCGACGAGGCCAAGGAGGGCCACGGCAGCCTCATCACCGTCACCCGGTTTCTGGACCAGTCCATCGAGGTCATCGACCAGGGCCGGGGCTGCCCCGTGGCCTGGAACGAGAAGGAGCAGAAGTTCAACTGGGAGCTGGTGTTCTGCGAGCTTTACGCCGGCGGCAAGTACGGCGGCGGGGACGACAACTACGAGTACTCCCTGGGCCTGAATGGATTGGGCTCCTGCGCCACCCAGTACGCCAGCGAGTACATGGACGTCACCGTCCGCCGGGACGGGAAAAAGTATACCCTCCACTTTGAAAAGGGAGAGAACGTAGGCGGGCTCCACGAGGAGGAGACCGACCAGGGGAAAAAGACGGGCACCACCATCCGCTGGAAGCCCGACCTGGAGGTCTTTACCGACATCGCCATCCCCCCCGAGTACTACACCGACGTGATGAAGCGCCAGGCGGTGGTCAACGCCGGGGTCACCTTCCGCTTCAAAAACGAGGTGACTCCGGGGAAATTCGAGACCACCGACTTCCTCTATGAGAACGGTATCCAGGACTACGTCAAGGAGCTCTCCGGGGAGAACGCCCTGACCGCTCCCGTCTTCTGGCAGACCGAGCGGAAGGGCCGGGACCGGGAGGATAAGCCGGAGTACAAGGTCAAGCTCTCCGTGTCCCTGTGCTTTTCTAACACGGTGCAGGTCATCGAACACTACCACAACTCCTCCTGGCTGGAGCACGGCGGCTCCCCGGAGAAGGCCACCCGCTCCGCCCTGGTCTCCGCCATTGACGGCTACCTGAAGCAGCAGGGGAAATACCAGAAAAACGAGAGCAAGGTCACCTGGCAGGACGTGGAGGACTGCCTTGTTCTGGTGAGCAACAACTTCTCCACCCAGACCTCCTACGAAAACCAGACCAAAAAGGCCATCAGCAACAAGTTCGTCCAGGACGCCATGACCGAGTTTCTCAAGGCCCAGATGGAGGTCTACTTCATCGAGAACCCCTTCGACGCCCAGAAGATTGCCGAGCAGGTCCTTATCAACAAAAGAAGCCGGGAGAGCGCGGAAAAGGCCCGGCTGAATATCAAGAAAAAGCTCACCGGCACCATGGATCTTGCCAACCGGGTCCAGAAGTTTGTGGACTGTCGCACCAAGGACCCGGAGCGCCGGGAGCTTTACATCGTGGAGGGCGATTCGGCTTTGGGCAGCGTGAAGCTTAGCCGGGACGCGGAGTTCCAGGGCATCATGCCCGTCCGGGGCAAGATCCTGAACTGCCTGAAGGCGGACTACGCCCGGATCTTCAAAAGTGAGATCATCACCGACCTGATGAAGGTGCTGGGCTGCGGCGTGGAGGTCAGCGACAAGAAGGCCAAGGACCTGGCGGCCTTTGACCTGATGAACCTGCGCTGGAACAAGGTGGTCATCTGCACCGACGCCGACGTGGACGGCTACCAGATCCGGACCCTGATCCTGACCATGCTCTGGCGTCTCACCCCCACCCTGATCAAGCGGGGATATGTATATATCGCGGAATCCCCCCTTTATGAGATCACCCATAAGGAAAAGACCTGGTTTGCCTACTCCAATAAGGAGAAGGATGACATCGTCAAGGAGATCGGCCCGGGGAAAAAGCCGGTCATCCAGCGCTCCAAGGGACTGGGCGAGAACGAGCCTGAGATGATGTGGCTGACCACCATGAACCCGGAGACAAGACGCCTCATCAAGGTCATGCCTGAGGACGCGGAGGCCACCGCCCAAATGTTCGACCTGCTGCTGGGGGACAACCTTCAGGGCCGGAAGGACCACATCGCCGAGCACGGCCACGAATTTTTGGAATTGGCGGATATCTCGTAAAAAATGGGGCGACCCATTCAAAATAGTTAAGGAGGTATTCCCAAATGAAAACTATGAAAAAGCTGCTATCCTTTGCGCTATCTCTTTCCTTGGCGGTATCTCTTGCCGTCCCGGCCTTGGCGGACGAGCCCCCGGCGGCGGCTCCGATCCTGAGCGAGGAGGAATTCCGGGACCAATATGTGGCGGACCACCCGGAGCTTTACGAGGCCTTTGACCCCGACGCCTATTTTGCCGAGACCTATCCTTGGCGGGACAAGGAAGAGTATATGAAGTGGATGGAACTGGAGGACCAAGAAGCCTTTAAGGAAAACCTGTGGACCTACTACCAGGACAACGCCTTTGACTTTGGCCCGGTCTATGAGGAGGTCCGAGACGCCTATGAGGTTTACCTTGTGGACGCATACTCCGCCGCCCACCCCGGAGAGCTGGAGGCCTTGACCGACGAGGCGCTGCTGGCCAAGCTGGGCTACACCCAGACCCTGACCCCCGCCGGGCAGTACATGGAGGACTACGACATAGATACCGAGGAGGAGGTACGTCCCGCCCTGCTGGCGTGGTATGCTGAAAAGCGCTTACTGCGGGAGATGGTCCACGGGGACTTTGCGTGGTATCAGGAGACCTATCCCGATCAATGGGCGGAGTTTGACCCCGAGGCTTGGTTCGCAGAAGGCTTCGACTTTTGGCCCAGCAAGCAGGACTATATGGACTCCGCCTGTATCCTCTCTCAAGAGGAGTTTGTAGAGGCTATGTTTGTCAGCTATGTGGACGAAAACGCTTGGTTTTGGAACCTTGAGTGGGAGTACGATGATTCCGCCCTTACCGTGGTGGTCAACGGCGAGACCCAGTATGACGCGGTCCTCACCGCCGAAAACGGCGTGACCTATGCCGACGCGGAGACGGTAAACGCCCTTTTGGGCACCAACTATCCCGCCGCCGACGGACCTGTAGCCCTCCGCTCCGCTGCTGAGGCCGCAGGCTGGGACGTGACTTGGAACAGCCCGAACAACGAGGTGGTGCTTTTGGACCGGGAACGGCTCCTTCAGGGCACGATCCTGCGCAATTATGACTATGACGAGGCCACGGAGGAGCTGACGTGGGAGGAGGAATATGTCCCCTGCGACCTTTCCCAGTTTGAAGAGCTGCTCCGCCGAATCCTCTCCGCCTCTCAGGTCAAAGAGGGGCAGAGCTACCGGACCACCGGGACCTATGACTTTGACCTGACCACCTTCAACTCCTTGGATGGGGACAAGACCTACACTCTCACCGCTAAGGTGGATGTCCTGACGAAGGACAGCCAGATGGACCTGACCCTGACGGTGAACGCCGCCCAGTTGTGGGACCTACTGAGCCAGAACACGAAGAACGTGCTGGAGCGGGAGCTTCCCAAGTTCACCTTCCAGAATCTCAAGACCCTGCTGGGCGGGTGCAAGCTTCAGCTTCTGACGGACTGGGAGACAGGGGAATTTTATTGGAATTTCCCCCTGCTGTCCATTTTGGATGAGACGGTCAGCGAGGACGCTTGGTTCCACTTCGCTATTCCCGACTGGGATCTGTCCGTGGTGGCCGAGGGCTTGGCGGCCTTCCAAGCCGGGGAGGCGGGCATCAACGACCTTCTTTACGCTTGGATGCTGGCGGACAGCGCCGACAATTATCTCGGCGCTTGGAGCAGCTACAATACCCTTGCGGAGATCCGGAGTATGCTGAATACCTTCTTTGGGCCCCACACCATGACCGAGCGGGGCGGGACCCTGACTTGGAGCTTGAATACCGACGCCGTGAATGGGTTGCTGAACGATATGGAGAACGCCTATCCTTGGGACGATGAGGAGCCGGTGGAAAGAAGGTATTTCCGGGAGTATGACCTGAGCTTTTCCGTCAGCAGGGATGGAAAGACCACCTACACAGCGGCGATCCGGCCCGACATGGACGCCATCGCGGCCGCAGTGGTGGACAACGAATGGTTTGGCCCTGGAGAGACGGCCCTGACGACATGGGCTTTGAACCTTTTTGATTTCCGGGAGACCGCCCAAAGCACCCGCAGTGGGGACCACGCCGCCGGGAAGGTTCAGTTCCAATGGAAGAATCAATTTGAGCTGGATATGGAAATGACCTCAGACCGGAAAGAGGTCAAGGACGCCCCCCGGACCACGCCTCCGGAGGACGCGGAGACCATAGACCTGGACCTGTAAAGACTGCTACCCCAAAAAGATGAGGAGGCTCCCATGAAAAAAATTCTCTCCCTGCTTCTTGCCCTCTGCCTGCTTTTTTCCCTGTTCCCCGCCGCTTTAGGGGTGGAGGCCGCTTTTCCCATGACCTGTGGGGAGTATGAGGAACAATACAGGGTCCTGGATCCCGGTTATACCGGTTCCGGCGCGGACTGGGAGGCCATGTATGCCGCCTACAGGAGCTACCTGGTCAGCACCTACTCCGCCGCCCACCCCGGGGAGCTGGAGGCCCTGACCACGGAGGAGCTGCTCTCCCTGCTGGGAGAAGGCGGCGAAAAGACCAGGGAGGAGCTGCTTTATGGCTATGTGAACAAACGAAATGCCATAGAGCGGGTCTGCGCCGAGGCGGAGGCCTACCGGACGGGGCATCCCCAGCTCTGGGCGGACTTTGACGCCAACGCCTACTTTGAGGAGAAGTGGGGCGGCATCTGGGAAAAAGAGGCCTACCAGCGGGAGCTTTTGCTCCAAAGCGAGATGGAGTTCCGGGAGAATTTGTTTGTCCAGCGGATTGCGGCCCAAGCGGCTTCGGGAATGGGAAGCGGGCTTCTGACCCAGCCCGCCGCCCCTGTGACTCCCACCGCTCCCTCCTGGGTGGCGGCGGAGGATTATATCACGTTTCCCGGTGATGCGGCCTATCAGCCGGGAAACTGGGACTATATCCAGGTCCTGCGCCGGCAGGCGGAAGAGGGCGGGCTTCTGGATTATGAGGGCCGGGATTGGGCGGAGGGTTCCCCGGGGCAGTGCTATGAGACGGCCCTGATCCGCCTGAAGTGCGCGGAGAATTACGGAGACAATGAGTTTGAGGCCAAGGCTGCCTTTCTGGCGGCGGGACGGGCTTTCCATGCCGCCGAGAGCGGCTGGTACGACCAAAGCCGGGGGCGGGATGAGACCTATTACCGCCTTTCCGTGGAGAAATACCGGGCCTATGTCCTCTACCATCCGGAATATTCCGAAAATCTGGGCCGGGGGCTGGTTCCCGCCCTGGACGCCCTGGGCATGACCTTGGACGACTTTTTCAACGCTCCCTACATGGATCGGGTAAGCGAGGCTGACCGAGCCATTGTGGAGGGGGTGGTAGCAGAGTATCAGGAGGTATATGACCGGGAGAAAAACCGTATCTCCGTCTATCTGGATGGGGAGCCTCTCATCATGGATACCGAGCCCCAGGTCCTGGAGGAGCGGGTGATGGTGCCTATCCGGGCCATCTCCGAGGCCCTTGGGGCCGATGTGGGCTGGAATGAGGAGAGCTGGGAGGTCACCCTGACCCGGGCCGGAAGCGTGGTGGCCCTGACCCCAGGCAAGACTACTGCCACCGTGGACGGCGAGCAGATGGAGATGGATGTGGCCCCCTATGCTGACCAAAACCGTACCTATGTACCTGCCCGGTATGTCTCGGAGTTCTTTGGGCAGACCGTTACCTGGAACGGGGAGGACCGCCGGGTGGACATCACCGAGGACAAGAGCGGCTGGGAGGACTCCGGTTTGGAGAGCCGGCTTTTGCCCATGGGATCCTTGCTGGGTTTCCTGGAGGGAGGCGACCCCGCCCAATTCGGCTTCTATTCCCGCCCTCCCTACACCGAGACTGCCCACAGCGACCATGGAGTCAATGAAAATCGGACGGTGGCCCCCTCCGGCCTGTGCCGGGAGACGCTGGAAGGGACCTGGGAGATCCCGGACCGGGAGAAGCTGCTGGAGACGGTGGAGGAGATCCTGAAGGAGGGAGACCAGAAGGATTTCCAGGCCGCCGCCGATGAGGTGTGGGGTCTCAGCGACTGGCAGATCACCAACCGGACGGAAAAGCTCAGCGATGTAGATCAATATATGTGGCCCTATACCAAAGGCCTGTGGAAAAAGTGGGGCAAGACCGGCATACGGGCCTGGGATCTGTGCCGGGCCGTCACCCTTACCCAGTGGGGCTACACGGCGGGCTATGTGACCTACAATGAGGCCATGGAGCTGCTGGAACCCGCCGCCCAAGAGCTGACGGAAAAGTTTGATTCCTGGGATGCGGTCTATGAAAACTTTTTGGAGGGTTACTACTGGTGTCTTCGTGAGGAGCTGGGGGACAAGACGGTGTGGGAGACCGAGCTGGGTATGGCGTTCCAATACCTGAAAAACAGTCCCGACACCCGGAGCCTTTTTGACGACGCCATGCTTGCCGACGGAAAGGATTGATCCGCCGGAGGATCGTTTTAGGAAAGGAGAAATGATCATGAAAAAGAAAAGCGCGTCCCTGCTCTTGACCTTTGTCCTGGTATTTTCTCTTTTTCCCTCTGCCCTGGCCGCCCAGAGAGCCACTCCCACCCCGCCCGACTGGGTCCCGGCGGAGGAGTACGCGGTCTTTGAGGACTCGGACGCCTATGAGCCGGACAACTGGGAGACCATTCTGGGCCTTCGCCGGGAGGTGAGCTGGGGGGCCATCCATGTGGCCTCCATCCCCAAGGAGCTGGACAAGGGCTATTCCCGGCTCTACAAGCTGGCCACCGACCGTCAGCACCCGGATGTGGGGGCGCTGTTTGAGATGGCGCTCATCGAGACCCGGCTCTACCGTCTGGAAGAGGGGGAACCGGCCCCCTACTGGACCTATCTCATGTATCATTTTGACCGGATCCAGGAGAGTCTTACCCAGGAACAGCGTTACCCTGTCCTCCTCTGGAACGCCAGGAGTGTTCTGCATTACTATGGCCTGGGGGAGGAGTTTTACGAGAGCGTAACGCCTCTTTTGAACGATCCCCGGTTTTCCTATGAAAAGCTGATGGATTCCGTGATTTTCTCTGAGGAGGAGAAAGCTGCCTTCTGGGCAGCCCATGCCGAGGAGCTGGCCCGGTTTCAGAGTCGGGTGGACCTCTACCTGGACGGACAGCCCCTGGCCCTGGACGTTCCTCCCGAGGTCCGGGATGGGCGGACCATGGTACCTATCCGCGCGGTGGCAGAGGCCCTGGGGGCCGATGTGAGCTGGGATCGGGAGAGCCGGCGGATCGGAATGACCCGGGCGGGCGTCACTGTCACCATGACCCTGGACAGCACCGCCGCCACGGTGGACGGACAGCAGATGGAGATGGATGTGGCGCCCTATGCTACGGATGGCCGGACCCTGATCCCGGCCCGGTATGCCGCCGAGTTTTTTGGACAGGCGGTGACCTGGGACGGGACGACCCACCGGGCTGACATTCTGGAAAACAGGACTGTGGCGGGGGACTCCAATTTGGAGGCCTGGGCCATTGCTATGGGGGCTATCCGGGGCTCTCTTGATGAGCAGGACCCCACCCGCTTTGGACAGACGCCCCGCACCGCCGAGGCCCGGGAGAGTTTCCGGAAAAATCTGGCCTCCGCCTGGGGGGTAGGGGGCCGGGAGGAACTGGTGGAGCTGATCGGGCGCATGACGGAGCATGGACACAATGACAGCTTTCAGGAGGCTGCCGCCATCGCCCTCAGTCTGAGCGAGACCGATCTGGGAGCCCTCATTGCCATCTCCGGCGAGACAGACCAGTATATGTGGCCCTACACCAAGTATCTGGCGGAAAAATGGGGGGACAAGGGGATCCTGGCCTGGGACCTCTCCCGCATATCCAACCTGGCCCAGTGGGGGTATATGGCGGGCTATCTCACCTACGAGGAGGCTCTGGAGCAGGTCCGTCCTGCGGCGGAGTTGGCCTGTGCGACCTTCTCCTCCTGGGAGGAGTTTTATGAGAACTATCTGGAGGGCTACGCCTGGTGGGCCAGGATCGATGTGGCTGCCTACCTTCAGGGGCAGGCGATCCTTCAGCAGCAGAGCGGTTTTATTACCCCCGGCTGGGACGGCGGAAAGGACGCCGAGCTTGCCAAACTGCCACGGGGTTTTTATTACCTGAAGCTCAAGGCCACCCCGGCCTGGGCGGCGGCGCTGGACAACACGCTGTTTGAGACCGGGGTGGTGGGCCTTCCGGCACAGGGGGGAGAAAAGTGAAAAGAAGATGGCTGTCCCTGCTTTTGGCCCTTGCCCTGACCATCCCCCCTGCCTGGGCGGCAGAGGGGGCGAAGCCTATAGAGCCCACGGCGCCGGAGTGGATCCGGGCCGAGGACTATCTGACCTTCCCGGGGGATGAGGTCTACCGGCCGGAAAACTGGGCGCGGCTTCAGACCCTGCGCGAGGATGCAGGGGCGGGGGGCTCCTTCCCCCAAAGCCAGCGCAACGAGCCCGAGGGCTCTCCGGGGACCTGCTATGAGCTGGGCCTGATCCGGCTGCGTTACGCCGCCAACGGGACCTCTCCCACCAACTACGGCTACGCCTTCCGGGCCTTCCGGGCGGCGCGGGAGGCCTTGGAGGAGGAGAAGGGGGAAACCTACTACGACCTCTACTTCCTGGAGCTTCAGGCTTATATGCTCTCGGAGAGCCGGGGGATCGTGATGGACCGGGTGCTGGGCGACCTTCTTCAGGAGTCGGGGAGGACCATGGAGGACTTTTGGGCCGGCCCCTTTATGGACCGGGTGACCCAGCGGCGGAGAAAGGCTCTGGAGCAGGAAGTGAAGGACTACCTGGAGCGAATACACCTCTATATTGACGGAAGTGCCCTGGGTATGGACGTCCCTCCCGAGGTCCGGAACGGGCGGACCATGGTGCCCATCCGTGCGGTGGCTGAGGCTCTGGGGGCCGATGTAAATTGGGACCAGGAGACAAAGCAGATCACTCTGATCCGGGCGGGTTCCATTGTGACTATGACTCTGGACAGCACCGCCGCCACTGTGGATGGGGTGGCTATGGAGATGGATGTGGCCCCCTATGCCGTAGACGGAAGGACATTGATCCCCGCTCGCTACGCGGCTGAATTTTTTGGGCAAAAGGTGAGCTGGAACGGGGAAGAGCGGCGGGTGGACATTACGGAGGACAAGTCGGTGATGGGCCGGTCCAACCTGGAGGCCTGGGCCCTCCCCATGGGGGCCATGCTGGCCCTTGTGTACCGGGGGGACCCCTCCCTCTATGGCAACTACAGCCGGACCTCCCGCACGGTGACCGGGCTCCAGGAGCTGAAAAGCCTGGGGTTGGAGGCGCCGGTGCGGCAGCAGGTGGCCCAGGGGGCCCGGCAGGTCCTGGAGATGAACTGGGGAGTCACCAACCGGGAGGAGTTGATGGCTACAGTGGGGGTCATGACCCTGGATGGCAACGACAGCGGCTTCCGGTGGGAGGCCATCCTGGCGCTGAGTATAAAGGACGAGGATTTTGACGCTTATGTGGCCTCTCTGGGGGACGAGGGCTGGCGTGTAGCCTACACCGAGGAGCTGGCCCGGAAGTGGGGCGACAAGGGGATCTGGGCCTGGGACCTGTTCCGCATGTCCAACCTGGTCCAGTGGGGCTATGCGGCGGGCTATCTCACCTACCGGGAGTCCCTGGCCCTGCTGGAGCCCGCCGCCACCATCCTCAGCCAGGTCTTTACCTCCTGGGATGAGGCCTATGAAAATTTCCTGGATGGTTACCACTGGCAGAGCTGGACCGACCCGGAGGGGAAGGACACCTGGGAGACGCCCCTGGGAAAGTTCTATCAGGAGGAGATGAAGGGGCACAGTACCATCGGTCCCCTTTTTGACGACACCCTCTTTAAGGTCGGGGTCATCGGCGTCCTGGACCAGACTCCCTCCGGTGTGATCGCCTGAAGAGGAATCCATCCGCAAAAGGGAAAAACGCTACAAAAGAAAGGAATAGGGAATTATGAAGAGAAAAGCATTTTTTCTGGTGTTGGCTATAGTATGCATTTTTTCTTTGCTTCCTGCCACCTTGGCGGCGGAGAGCGTTACTCCCACCCCACCGGAGTGGATCGAGGAAGAGGACTACATCATATTTCCGGGCGCCAGGGCATACCGGCCCACATATTGGAACTATATCCTTGAGCTTCGGGCGGACGCCGCGGCGGGAAATCTCAAACCAAAGCAGGGTGAGCCTCTGTTTGAGAACATCAGCAAGTTAAGCAGTCTGATGCAGGGGCCCTATGGAGATTCTGCAGCAGGATTTGAATATGGCCTTATTGAGTTGATGTACCATAAAAATGGAGGATATCCCGCGTGGTCAGACAGCGATCTGTTTTACTCGGTGAAGCAAAGAGATGCGGATTCAGGCGGCCCCAATGCGGCAAAGCTGGCCCTTTGGAGTGCTCGTTCTATGTATCAGATCGGATACCATGCCGGAGGGGAAGAGGATGTCTCCTCCATTGCAGAGGTCATTGACAAAGCAATGGCGCAAAATGGTTTACGCACATTGGATCAATTTTTGAACTGGGGTACGCTGGATGTGAGTGAGGAAGAGTACCGGCGTCTTGCCGATATTCTGGGCACAGAGAGGGATATTATTTACGTCTATTTGGACGGGGAAGAGATCGTCCCTGCCGGTGGATACCACCAGCTGCCGGAATGTCTGCCTGCTCAAGCTCGGAATGGCCGTACATTGGTGCCTATCCGGGCTGTGTCGGAGGCGTTGGGAGCCAAAGTGGAATGGCTGGCGGATACAAATCAGATCCGTTTGAGCCGGGCGGGGGATGAGATCGTAATGACCCTGGGAGAAACTGCCGCCATCCGAAACGGGACGGGATTCCAGATGGATGTGGCCCCCTTTGCCGAGGAAGGGACGACCTTTGTTCCGGTGCGGTATATTGCTGAATTTTTTGGACAGACAGTGGAGTGGGACGGCCCTGGACACCGGGTCCTGGTCACAGAAAATAAAACTGTGGCGGAGGGCTCCAATGTGGAAGCCTGGGCCTTGGCTATGGGGGCGGTATCGGCCCGGCTGGGCGGAGAGGAGGAGCCCGGGATCTTTGGCTCCATGCACCGGGCCAAAACCTATAGCCAGCCCACAGGAAATGGACTTGAAACGATTCGGGTGTCGGCTTCCAACGAGGCGCGGTATTTACTGGAGAGCGGCTGGGGGATCACGGACAGGGAAGCGTTGACTGTCACTGTGAAAGCTTTGACCGACAGCCAGGGAACGGTAAGGGAACGGCCTCAGTTGGCCTGGGACCTTTTCCGGGCGTCCAGTTTGGCCCAGTGGGGTTATGAGGCGGGCTTTGTCACTTACGCTGAGGCGTTGGCGCTAATAGAGCCTGCCGCCGGTTTGACAGCACAGAATTTTTCCTCCTGGGAGGAAGCCTATGAAAATTATCTTTACGGCTATCAAGCTTGGGAGGAGCAGGATATGACAGGACAAGACGTTTGGCAGACCCAACGGGGCAAATTTTATTCGATGATAAAAGAAAACCCCGCAACGGCTTCTGTTTTGGACGATACCCTCTTCCAAACTGGTGTTATCGGCTTGAAAAAGTGATATCAAATCGTAATATTGTGAAAAGATAATACCTAACGGATAAGGATGGATACCGATGGCAAAGAAAAAATCCCCTGATGAAGTCAAGCACCGCCCGGCCGACCCCAATGTGATGGGGCTACGGGCCGAGGTGCTGGAGCAGCCCATCACCCAGACCCTGGAGATCAACTACATGCCCTACGCTATGAGCGTGATCATCTCCCGGGCCATTCCGGAGATCGATGGCTTTAAGCCTTCCCACCGGAAGCTTCTCTACACCATGTACGACATGGGACTGCTCACCAAGGCCCGGACCAAGTCGGCCAACATCGTGGGCCAGACTATGAAGCTCAACCCCCACAGTGACGCCGCCATCTATGACACCATGGTTCGTCTCTCCCGGGGCTACGGGGCCCTTCTCCACCCCTTTGTGGACTCCAAGGGCAACTTCGGCAAGGTCTACTCCCGGGATATGGCCTGGGCCGCCTCCCGATATACCGAGGCCAAGCTGGACCCCATCTGTGCCGAGCTTTTCCGGGATATCGACCAGGAGGCGGTGGATTTCGTGGACAACTACGATGGCTCCATGAAGGAGCCGTCCCTGCTGCCCACCACCTTCCCCAACGTGCTGGTCTCGGCCAATCAGGGCATCGCCGTGGGCATGGCCTCCAACCTGTGTGGGTTTAATCTGGCAGAGGTCTGCGAGGCCACCATCGCCTACATGAAGGATCCGGAGTGCGACCTTCTCTCTGTTCTGAAGGCCCCCGACTTTCCCACAGGGGGACAGCTGCTCTATGATGGGGCCCAGATGGCGGACATCTACGCCGCCGGACGGGGCTCCTTCCAGGTCCGGGCCAAGTGGCGGTACGTGAAGGAAGAGAACGTGATCGAGATCTATGAGATCCCCTATACCACCACCGCCGAGGCCATTATGGACAAGGTCACCGAGCTTGTAAAGGCGGGCAAGCTGAAGGAGATCGCCGACATGCGGGATGAGACCGATCTCAGCGGCCTGAAGCTCACCATCGACCTGAAGCGGGGGACCGAGCCGGACAAGCTGATGCAGAAGCTCTTTAAGAGCACGCCCCTCCAGGATTCCTTCGCCTGCAATTTCAACATCCTGATCGCCGGCATGCCCAGGGTCATGGGGGTCCGGGAGATCCTGGAGGAGTGGGTGGCCTGGCGTGTAGAGGGGGTCCGCCGCCGGACCTGGTTCATTCAAAAGAAGAAAAAGGACAAACTGCACCTGTTGAAGGGCCTGAAAAAGATCCTGCTGGATATCGATAAGGCCATCCAGATCATCCGGGATACCGAGCTGGACGCGGAGGTCATTCCCAACCTGATGATCGGCTTTGGCATCGACCAGATCCAGGCCGAGTTTGTGGCGGATATCCGCCTGCGGAATATCAACAAGGAATATATCCTCAAGCGGGTGGCCGAGACTGCCGACCTGGAGAAGGAGATCGAGGATCTGCAGGATATCCTGGACCACCCCAAGCGGGTCAAGGGCATCATTGCCGATGAGCTGAAGGACGTGATGAAAAAATATCCCTCCCCCCGGCGCACCGAGATCGTCT
>CANPTT010000010.1 GCA_947577065.1 uncultured Pseudoflavonifractor sp. | reverse complement strand
TCGCGCTTGGTTCGGGACCAAGAGGCCGCGGGTTCGAATCCCGCCACTCCGACCATATCGAGTGTTCATAACGGATTTGCGTTATGAACACTCGATTCTTCTATACTTTTCTATGTAGAGCAGGCAATGCCTGCTCTTTTGTTATGCCGTTTGGCATCTTGTGAGATACTGCACCGCAACGCCCTGCCGAGTTTCTGCTCTGACTGGCGGAATCAGCTTGTCCTCCGGCAGCTCGATATAGCTTCCTCCGTAGCGTTGCGGATATTGTTCATTCTTCCTACCCACGCCATCATGTCGGCAGCTTTCAGCGCTTCTGTCGCGCCCTGCTTTTCTGCCATCTGCTTTGTCAGTCGCTCGAACATCTCCTGTGCCTGTTCCTCCACATCGGCAAGGTGCGCTTGGAGCTTCCCACTGGTCAGCAGATTGTAGTACAGCACACGACGGTGTTCCTTGAGGTACTTCCGCCGCCGTTCTCCCCATACACCGATATGCCATTCTTCCTGCGACGGTAAGGCAAGATTGGGCAAGCAGTAATCACCTTGCCGAGTGTATGTGCCGCCCATCTGATCAAATAATGATTTTTCCATCTTGATGACCTCTTATGTTGGAATGTAATCCGATTCTACTATGATTCGTTCCATGTTGCGAATGTACAAATTGAAAATGTGTGTCGCTGCCAATAACTTGTTTTGAGCAAATCCGTTATGAACACTCGGACCATTAAGAAGACCGCCGGCAAAAGTCGGCGGTCTTCTGCTATGTCTATGCCTATGTTTGCAGGCTGAACCCTAATCATCCATGCTGTCTTCGGACAGATATCCTACAAAGTCCCGAAAGCTCTCTGCAATACGATGAAAGCATCTATCCTCCAATTCTCCCAGATCCATATACACAATATAGACTCCTCCGTCCTCCAAATTGACACAAAACGGATTGGCTCCATAGTCATTGGCAAAGGGAAAATAGGAGGTCATCAATGGGGATTTCCCTTTGAACAATAAATATTTTTCCTCCGCTGTCCCTATGGGAATATCACAATGGCGATGTTTTAATGGAAGAAAGACTTGAACCTCCGTTTCCATATCTTCCTCTCCAGAATAGAAAACTGTTTTTGTAGGTATTCCTCCATTATAAGACAGGTAGTGTTCTATAAAATCTTCCGGAAACGCAAGTCCCAGCTCTACCTCAATTTCCGCTATATCTTCTCTTGTAAGCGCCTTACTCATTTTTTCAAACATACACCTCAACACCTTTTTATATATATGCCTGCAATCAGCGGAAGTGAGAAAACACAAATTTTCCCGATTCAGACAAGTCCTCCTCCCTCCAGACGCCTTCCGCCGGGGTCTCCGGCTTTAGGGCGGCGGAGGTCTCGTTTTTATCGCACAGAGACCAGTTGCACCAACTGATCCCCCTCTGCTCCAGGAAATCCAGCCAGACCTGACTCTCCTCCAGGAAGACCCCGCCGCTGCCATCGGCCCGGCTGGTCCCCCACTCGGAGACAAAGACTGCCAGGCCTTGGTCCTGGACCTGGGAGATCCGGTCCCGGAGCCATTGGCCGTGGGTCCCGGCGTAAAAATGAAGGGTGTATATCAGATTTGTCCCCATCACCGGGTCGGCGGCCGCCAGATGGACGTCCTGGCTCCATGTGGGGCTTCCGATCAGAATGATCCCCTCGGGAGACTGGGCCCGGATCACGGACGTCACCCGCTGGGCATAGGGCTTTACATCCTCCGACCAGCTCACATTTCCGTTGGGTTCGTTACAGATCTCATAGAGAACGTTAGGCGTATCCTTATATCGAGCCGCCGCCCGTGCGAAAAACTTCTCCGCCTCCTCCACATGGGACATAGGATCTCCATCCGAGATGATGTGCCAATCCAAAACGACATACATGTCATTTCGAATCACCGTGTCCACTGCCGCAAACGCTGCTTGCTCTATGTTTTCCGGTTGAGATAAATACCCCCCCTCCCCGGTGTACATTGCCACCCGGAATACATTGGCCCCATATGCCGCGGTGTTTTGGATCGCCTGAGGGCTGGCAAACTGTCCGTACCACTGAAGGCCGTGGGTGCTCATGCCACGAAGGGCCACCGGATCTCCCCTTTCGTTGCACAGCTGTCCATTCAGCACTTGAAGCCATCCATTTTCCGACACTCCGCCGCTCACCGTCGCTTGGGGCTGAGACGGCAAAGGCACAGGGACGACTTCTGCCGGGCCCGGCAAGGATGGGGATCGCCCCTCCGCATGGGCCAGCGCCCTCTGAAAGAGAACGCACGCCTCTGCCCGGCTCAAACCGTCAGTGGGTCGGAAATTTCCAGCCCCGTCGCCAGTGACAACTCCAGCCGCGTAGGCCGATAAAACAGGTTCATAATAACGTCCGCTGAGCGCGGAAAAGTCGCTGATCTTTTGGACCTCCACAGTATAATCATATTCCTCCCCAGGAAGCAGGGCCGCCACCAGAACCTTTACCGCAAGTTGGCGGGAAATGGGCAGATCAAAGCTCTCCCCTGTGGGAGGCAGCTCATCCCAGTCATACCAACCATACCGGAGAGCCTTTTCCAGACTTCCGGCAGCCCAATGCTCCCCGGGAGCAGATGGAACAGCCTCACCGGCGCACCGGTCGGCGATAGCGACAAACTGGGCTGCGGTGATGGGAGCGTTGGGGTCAAAGGACCCATCTGGATAACCCAGCAAAATGCCGTCCTCCGCCATTTGATTCACTGCCTCCTCATACCAGCTTCCAGGGACTACATCAGAGAAGATCGCTTGCGCGGAGCAAGGTAAAAGGCTGGCGCAAAGCGCCAGTCCCAATCCATATTGCAGCAGCTTTTTCATTTGGAGCCCCCCCTTTCCTGTATATGGATTATAACATCTTTTCCGCCTGCGCTCAATGAATTTTGCAACGCCGTTCCCTTGATTCTTTCCCCCTTAGGGAGTATAATGAAAAATATCCCAACAAGGAGGGACTTATGAAGAGAGAGTCTCATTTCCCGGTAGAGGAGCCTGCCTCCCTGCTGGATTTTTTGTTTGCCCATGTATCCGGGCAGTCCCGGAACAACGTAAAGCATCTTCTCTCCCGGGGACAGGTACTGGTAGACAATATCCCCCAAAGACAATTTGATCTTCCTCTCGTTCCTGGCCAGACTGTGATCATTCTGCCCCAGGCCAAAGGGGCCTCGCTTCCGTTCCCCGTGCTCTATGAGGACCGGGACCTGCTGGTCATCCACAAGCCCGCAGGGCTTTTATCCGTGGCTACCGACACCCAGAAGAGTCGTACCGCCTACCGCCTTGCCGCCGGCTACCTTCGGGCCAGAGATCCTAACGCAAGGCTCTTTGTTGTCCACCGACTGGACCGGGACACCTCCGGAGTGCTGATGTTCTCCAAATCAGAAGAACTGAGAAACGCCCTTCAGGAGAATTGGAACTGTCTGGTGAAAAAGCGGGGTTATTGGGCCGTGGCAGAGGGCGAGGACTTGCCTGACAGTGGGACCTGCCGCTCTCCACTCACCGAGAACAGGATCCATAGGGTATACTCCACCAAAGGAGGGGAAGGCAAGGAAGCCGTGACCCGATATACCGTTCTGATACGGAGGGGAGGCTATTCTCTATTGAATGTAGAGCTGGACACTGGGCGCAAGAACCAGATCCGAGTCCATCTGTCCGAATTGGGTCATCCGGTAGCCGGGGACGACAAATACGGAGCCCAGACGGATCCCATGGGCCGTTTGGGACTCCACGCATATGATCTGACCCTCACCCATCCGGGAAGTAAATCGCTTCTTACCTTTACCGCTCCACCCCCCGATGGGTTCACGCGTATGTTTTCCCGGTACTTTTCTTCCCTATCCTAAGAATTGGAGGTTTCCCCCATGACCGACCTCAACTACTTACAGCTCCTCTCCCGCAGCTACCCCACCGCCTTGGCCGCCTCTGCGGAGATCATCAACCTCAACGCTATCTGCCGCCTTCCCAAGGGGACGGAATATTTTTTCAGTGACCTCCATGGGGAATACGACGCCTTCAGCTATCTTCTCTCCAGTGCCTCGGGCATTATCCGGGATAAGATCGATTATCTCTTTGCCCGCTCCGTCTCCGAAAGGGAGCGGGACGAGCTTGCTATGCTGATCTACGATCCCGCCGGGACCTTGGCCCGGCTCCAGGGGGAGATGAAGGCCCCAGAGTATAACAACTGGTGCCGCATCGCCATCTACCGACTGGTGCAGGTCTGCCAGACAGTCTCGGCCAAGTACACCCGCTCCAAGGTCCGAAAAAAGATCCCGGCCAGTTTTTCCTATATTATCGATGAGCTGCTCCATGCCGACGCCGATGACAGCAAGGAACGCTACTATGAGGAGATCATCGCCTCCATCGTCTCCACCGGAACCTCCGACGCCTTTATCGTCCAGTTCTGCCAGCTCATCAAGGAGTGCGCCGTTGACAGCCTTCACATCATCGGCGACATCTTTGACCGGGGACCCCACGCCGACCGTATCATGGAGGAGCTGCGGCATTTCCACGACGTGGATGTGCAGTGGGGCAATCACGACATCGGCTGGCTGGGCGCCTTTGCCGGCAACCTGGCCTGCGTTGCCAGCGTGCTGCGGCGGTGTGTAAGCTATAATAACTTCGACCAGTTGGAGGATGGCTACGGCATCAACCTACGCCCTCTTTCCATGTTTGCCGCCGAGGTATACAGGGACGACCCCTGCGAGCGCTTTACTCCTCACGTGTTGGATGAGAACATTTACGACCCTGTGGAAAGCGAACTGGCCTCCAAAATGCACAAGGCCATGGCAGTCATCGAGTTCAAGCTGGAGTGCCAGCTTCTGGCCCGGCATCCGGAATATGACATGGACAGCCGCATTCTTCTGCCCAAGGTGGACTTTTCGGCCGGAACAGTAACTGTGGACGGCAAGATCTACCCTATGCTGGACACTCATTTCCCCACCATCGACCCTTCGGATCCCACCGCCCTTACCGCCGGAGAGCAGGAACTGATCGAACAGCTTGCCGCCTCCTTCCGCCACAGCGCTCTTTTGAAAAAACACATCCGCTTCCTTCTGAGCCACGGGGGGATGTACAAGGTCGTCAACGGAAACCTTTTGTATCACGGCTGTATCCCCATGACAGAAAATGGGCAATTTGACAAGATAGCCTTGGCGGGTGAAGCTCTTGCGGGCAAGGCTTATCTGGACGATCTGGATGGAAAAGTCCGAACGGCCTTCTATGGGAGCCTCGGCTCCCCCGAGCGTGAAAGCGCGGTAGACCTGTTCTGGTATCTGTGGGCCGGCCCCAAATCCCCTCTTTTCGGAAAGAGCAAGCTTTCCACCTTTGAGCGGTATTTTATTGCGGATAAGGCCACCCACAAGGAGTTTTATAATCCCTATTACACCTTGGTCAAAAGCCGGGCTACCTGCGAAACTATTCTGCGGGAATTTGGGCTGGACCCCTCCCGTTCCCATATTGTCAACGGCCATGTACCGGTAAAGGAAAAAGAGGGCGAAAGCCCCATCCGCGGAGAGGGACTCCTCTTCGTCATTGACGGCGGTATCTCCAAAGCCTACCAGCGCCAGACGGGATTCGGCGGGTATACCCTTATCTACAACTCCCATCACTTAGCCCTGGCCCAGCACAAGCCCTACGACCAGATCATGGAAAACCCCCGTGAGAGCGCCCCCAGGGTCCGCATTGTAGAAAATTTGCCCCGCCGGATCCTGGTTGGTGATACGGACACAGGTCTTAGGCTCCGCACGCAGATCGAACAGCTTCAGGATCTGCTCACCGCCTACCGCGAAGGCACCATCAAGGAGCAAGGTGAATAAGATAATACTGCAAAGCGGAGGGGCGGATCCTGTGCCGCCCCTCCTTCTTTTTCCTTTTTTCTACCATTTTCACAAATTGACACAAAACGGAAATATTACAATTAGGTAACAATGACGAAAGCCCCCTTGACTTTTCCAAGGTAGGGGGTTATACTTTACAATAGAATTAAGAAAGGAGGGGTCTGCCATGATTTTTGATACCGACCGCCGTGTGGATGATGTGGATGACCTGATTTTTGATCGTACCACCATCACCCCAAGTCAACGATAATTCCCGAACAGCCAAGGAGCAATGTACCACACCTTGACATCGGGTGTGGTTTTTTTGTTCTCATTTTCCTCTTCAACCAATCTTAAGAAAATCGTCTGATTTTATATATGGATTTTATCCTGCCGATTGTGCTATCCTGTGTTTATGAGAAAGATAAAAACCGGGAGGTGGACAGGATGAACGGGAATCATCGTCAACTGAAAAGGACGGCGGCTTTTGCCGCCGTCCTTTTGCTGTTTCTTTTTCTCTGTTGGGGCCTTTGGGCCACAGGATTTTTAGAGGTCATCCACTCCCCGGAAGAAATGCAGGAATATATCCAGCGATTCGCCCCTTATTCTCACGCCGTCTTCTTTCTTCTTCAGCTTATTTCCGTTATCGTGGCCCCTATTCCCAGCAACCTGACCACCGTAGCGGGAGGCCTTCTCTTTGGAGCCGGGGTCTCCTTTCTCATTACAGCATTTGCAGTGATTCTGGGCTCCGCCATTGTCTTTCTGCTCAGCAGAAGCATTGGTCAGCCCTTCACCCAGCGTTTTATCAGCGGCAGGAGCTGGGAACGGTATGGCGAGGTCATTCGCAAAAAGCGGGACGTCTTTCTTTTTTTGGCCTTTCTGTTTCCCTTTTTCCCCGATGATCTGTTGTGCATTATGGCCGGACTCACCGATATCTCCTTCCGCCGTTTTTTGATCCTGGTCATCCTGGGGCGGCCCTGGGGGCTGCTGGCTGCGGCGGCTGTAGGTGGCTCTGTGGTGTCGATCCCCTGGTGGGGTATGGCTTTGATCGGTGTGGGCGGACTTCTCTTTTTCCTGGTCGTATTGCGGTACGGCGACCGGCTTGAGGAACAGATCATCGGTCATCTTAGCGAACCCAAGCCTCGTAAAACCTAGCTTTTACAGAACTATCGGCCCTGTGGTATAGTCCATACCACAGGGCTTTATTCTATCAAAGCAAAGCCCGAACAGGTCGCTCCCCCGACATTCCAGGGCGAAAAGAGCGCGTGCCGGCTCCCCCATATCCCGAATATGAGCGGACTTGGTGAGGACCGGCAGCGTGGCCCTACCCTTCATCTCCCGGAGCAGCCGTTTCCCTTGTCCGTTCATCCCCAGCACCCGGAGATAGGTAGGCCCGGCTGTGGGTCGGTCCGCCTCCGTCATGCCTAAAAATGACCACAGCGCCAGGCGGCGGATCCGGGCGTGCGCATAGCGGCGGGTCTTTCCCAACGCATAAAATTCCTTCAGGGAGGCCGCTCTTTTTGCCGCTTTTCTCAAGCGTCCGGGCAGTCCTTCTGCCGCTCCGCTGTCCGGGAGCGCGGCGAAATCCTCCTCATCCATCTGCCGTAAGCGGGCCAGTATGGCCCGTTCCACGTTTTCCATGCAGGCGATCTCCCCTTTTTGAAGTCCTTCCGGTGCCCCTTCTCCCAGCCAAGGGGAAATATCCTCCCCCCGGCGCAGCTTTTCCCGCAGATAAGAGGCGGAGGCAAAATCTTTCTCCGGACGATCGCTGTCATGGGAAGCCCCTTGCCGTAAAATGGCTACCGCAGACAAATCCTCCCCTGCCGCCCGGATATATTCCACCCCCAAGCTGTCATTGGCGCCCCGCAGACATTTCGCCTGTTTCCCAACGGCTTTCACCCCGGCCCTCTGGCGGGCTTCCGCAAAGGAGATCCCCTTATCAAGTTCCTCCCGAAGGGCAGCCCGGTATGTATCCCCCTCCAAACCGCGCGCCACCTGATACAGATCCTCTATGCATCCGCTCTCACTTCCAAAGGAGATGAACTCCACCACCCCTGTGGCCTTCAGCACCGTCACTGCTCCTCGGGCAAAACCCTCAGCGGAGGAGATGGCCCAGGGCAGAGGCAGCTCCAGCACCAAATCGGCCCCGCCATTCAGTGCCAAAGCTGTCCGGGTCCACTTGTCGGTAAGGGCGCACTCCCCCCGCTGGACCCAGCTGCCCGACATAACACAGACCACAGGCCTGTCTTTTCCCAAAAGCCGCCGTGTCTCGGCAATATGATAGGCATGGCCTCTGTGGAAGGGATTGTATTCCGCAACAATACCTACGGCATTCATGACACTCCTCCTGACTTTTTTCCTTTTTCTCAGAAAAAGGAGTTGTCCTTTCGATAAAAAAGTTATACAATAGTCTTATCGCAAAATTTGGATATTCTATAAAAGGAATGTAGCACGTTTCCGCTCCAAAGGCAAGCGTTGCTGCCTAAAATACGGAAGGAGAGTTTTTCCTATGAAGATCCTCGTTATCAACGCAGGCAGTTCCTCCCTCAAGTATCAGCTCATGGATTCCGCCAGCCACGACGTATTGGCTAAGGGCCTGTGCGAACGCATTGGCATCGACGGCCGTCTGACCCACAAAGTCCCCGGCAAGGAAGACTATAAGGCCGACCTCCCCATGCCCACCCACGGAGAGGCCATCCAGGCTGTGCTGGACGCCCTGGTCTCTCCTGACCATGGCATTATCGCCGATGTGAAAGAAATCGACGCCGTGGGCCACCGGGTCCTCCATGGCGGTATGGCCTTTACCGAAAGCTGTGTTGTGGATGACGCCTGTATCGCCGCCATTAAAGAATGTATTCCTTTGGGGCCCCTCCACAATCCCGCAAATCTCATGGGCATTGAAGCCTGCCAGAAGGTGATGGCGGGCACACCCCAGGTGGCCGTATTTGATACCGCATTCCATATGACTATGCCTGAGAAAGCCTACACCTACGCCATTCCCTATGAATACTACGAAAAGGACAAGGTCCGCCGCTACGGTTTCCACGGCACCTCCCACCGTTATGTGTCCGCCCGGGCCGCCGACATGCTGGGTAAACCCGCCAAGGATCTGCGGATCATCACCTGTCACTTGGGCAACGGCTCCTCCCTTGCCGCCGTCAAGGGGGGAAAGTGCGTGGATACCACCATGGGTCTGGGTCCTCTGGCCGGCTTCCCCATGGGTACCCGCTCCGGAGATATCGACGCCACCATCATGGAATACCTGATGGGCCGCTACGGCTATGACATCAAGGAGATGCTGAATATCCTGAACAAAAAGTCCGGCGTGTTGGGGATCTCCGGAGTATCTTCCGACTTCCGGGACATCTGCTCCGCCGCCGAGGCAGGCAACCACCGGGCCCAGTTGGCTTTGGATGTGTTCTACTACAGCGTAAAGAAGTATATCGGGGCCTACGCTGCCGCCATGGGCGGAGTGGATGCCATTGTCTTTACCGCCGGCGTAGGCGAAAACGACGCCGCCGCCCGGATGGCCATTGCCTCCGGCCTGGAGTACATGGGCGTGAAAATGGATGAAGACGCCAACAACATCCGTGGCAAGGAGGCGGTGATCTCCGCCCCCGATTCCAAGGTCCAGGTACTTCTGATCCCTACCAACGAGGAACTGATGATCGCCATGGATACCGCGGAGATCGTCGGGAAGTAAGCGTCCCCAGAGTTCTGAGGGATCCAGATCTCATGTTGAACGGAAAAAGCGGATCCCGGCGCAAAGCCGGGATCCGCTTTTTTGATTCAGTAACCCAGCCCCGCCATCATCTCACCCATCCGCTCAATGGGAAAAGGCGGTTGGCCCAAAGGCCTCGCCGCAATGCTGAGAAGCATGGCGGGGTCATTGTCTGCTGCCGTCCGGTTAGAAGACAGGGCCCCGCAGCGGCGGCAACGGTAGATGACAGCCCACTCTCCCCCCTTTGCAGACCCAGACAGCAATGGAATCCATAAGTCCGCCACAATCGCTTTCCCAGTCTCCCGGTCTTATGTCCAATGAAGGCTGACAAGGCAACCGTGACAATGGTTGCGGAAGACAAAACACAGCCCGGGGACGACTCGGGTCCCGCAAGACCGTGTCTGCCCTTGTCAAACGAAGGTAAACACATCCTTACACGGATAATCCTTGCAATACCCTTTTTCGTACTGTTTCCTTTTATTTTCTCGATCCATTTCGGGCTCCTCCCGAAGATAGATGGTCGTCTCCCGGGAGGAATGTGGATCGGATCTGCGCAGACTTCCCGGTCAGCAACCAATCGCCGAAACACAGTATGCTGTCTTCATGAAACAAGGCTCCTTTCCTTGGTAATACAGCGACAGTATATCATAGGATCATGAGATGGGTGCGGCTGATCCCGTTTTGACCGTATAATTGGATCCCGATTAAAAAAAGGAAGGCCACGGCAAATACCGTGGCCTTTCCTTTTCATTCCGATCACCTTACACAACGCCCTGGGCCAGCATGGCCTCAGCCACCTTCAGGAACCCGGCAATGTTGGCGCCGGCCACCAGGTTGCCCTCCATGCCATACTCTTTGGCTGCGGATGCGGCGGCCTTGTAGATGCTGACCATAATGCCGTGAAGCTTCTGATCCACCTCTTCAAAGGTCCAGCTCAGCCGCTGAGAGTTCTGACTCATCTCCAGGCCAGAGGTAGCCACTCCTCCGGCATTGGCCGCCTTGGCGGGGGCAAAGAGAACCCCTGCAGCTTGAAACACAGCCACCGCTTCAGGTGTAGAGGGCATGTTGGCTCCCTCGGCCACGGCAAAGCAGCCGTTCTTCACCAGAGCCTTGGCCCCCTCCTCATCCAGCTCATTCTGCGTGGCACAGGGCAGCGCCACATCGCAGGCCACAGTCCAGATGCCCTTGCACCCCTCTACATACTTAGCAGAGGGCACATACTCCAGATACGTCTTGATCCGCTCCCGCCTGACCTCCTTGATTTCCTTCATCACCTTATGATCAATACCGTTTTCATCTACGATATAGCCGTTGGAATCAGACATGGCAATGACCTTGGCCCCCAACTGAGTGGCCTTCTGGTTGGCGTAGATAGCCACATTGCCAGAGCCGGAGATGACCACCCGCTTCCCCTCAAAGGACTTTCCGGCAGCTTTCAGCATCTCATCGGTAAAGTAGCAAAGACCATAGCCTGTTGCCTCGGTCCGGGCCAGAGAGCCACCGTATGTCAGCCCTTTGCCGGTGAGGACCCCTGTGTACTCATTGCGCAGACGCTTATACTGTCCGAAGAGGAAACCGATCTCCCTTCCTCCTACGCCAATGTCACCGGCAGGGACATCGGTATCGGGACCGATATGGCGGCAGAGCTCCGTCATAAAAGACTGGCAGAAACGCATGATCTCGGCGTCGGACTTTCCCTTGGGATCAAAGTCACTTCCGCCCTTTCCACCGCCGATGGGAAGAGTCGTCAGGGAGTTTTTGAACACCTGCTCAAAACCCAGGAACTTGATGATGGACAGATTCACGCTGGGATGGAGCCGCAGTCCGCCCTTATACGGGCCAATGGCGGAGTTGAATTGGACCCGGTAGCCTCGGTTCACCTGGACTTTCCCGCTGTCATCCACCCAAGGCACCCGAAACATAACAATACGCTCGGGCTCCACCAAACGTTCAATGATCCCGTTCTTCTCCAGCTCGGGGCGGCGCTCTACCACGGACTCCAGAGATTCCAGCACCTCCTGCACAGCCTGAAGAAACTCTGGCTCATGGGCACTCTTTTTCTCCAAAGCGGCATAGACGCTCTTCAAATACGCGTTTTTCAAAGCCATGTCCATCAAACTCCTTCCAAATAAGACGGATGAGACCGTCATTCATTCAATTTTCCCTAAAACCTCTGTTGGTAACAGGTCTATTATACAATGCGCAAAAAGTAAATGCAAGAAAAACTTTCTCAACTTGCAAATTTTGTTGTCCTCCCCAGTTTCTTCCCCTGTCCACATCCGGGATTGTGCAGAGCGGCAAACTGTGGTACACTATCCGGTGGTGATAGGCTATGATACGGATACAAAATTTATCCCTCCCCCTGGATCATGGATTGGAGGATCTGAAACGCAAGGCCGCCAAGGCTCTGGGGATATCCCCCGCTGCTCTGGGGGCCGTCCGTCTATTGCGCCGCTCAGTGGATGCGAGAAAAAAGGATCAGGTCCGCTATATCTGCACGCTGGGCGTGGAGGTGGAAAATGAGGCCGCGCTGCTCCAAAGCAACCACAGCCCCAACATTACTTCGTGGACGCCTGCGCCTTATATATTCCCTGGGGTAAAGCGGACCTCCCCCCTACCCCCGGTGGTGGTTGGCATGGGACCGGCGGGGCTGTTCTGCGCCCTGTTCCTGGCCCGGAACGGCCTGCCTCCCATCCTTTTGGAGCGGGGGCGGGACGTGGATGAGCGGACGGCGGATGTGGAGCATTTCTGGAAAACCGGCTCCCTTTCCCGAACATCCAACGTCCAGTTCGGTGAGGGGGGCGCAGGCACCTTCTCCGATGGCAAGCTGAATACGGGGACCCATGACGGACGCATTGGGGCCGTGCTGGAGGAGTTTGTCCGCCACGGGGCCCCGGAGGATATCCTGTGGCAGCAGAAGCCCCATGTGGGCACCGACGTGCTCCGGAGCGTGGTAAAGTCCATGCGACAGGAGCTGCTCTCCCTGGGGGCCGATATTCGCTTTGAGCACCAACTCACCGGCCTTCGTGTGGAAGACGGACGTCTGACAGGGATTTATTACGATACCGAGCAGGGCCCGGTGGGCGAGGCGCTGGATTGCGACACGCTGATCCTGGCCCCCGGCCACTCCGCCCGGGACACCTTCCGGATGCTCCATGAGGCAGGGGTCCCCATGGAGAGCAAGCCTTTTGCCATCGGCTGCCGCATTGAGCACAGTCAGGAGCTGATCTCCCTTCGGCAGTATGGCTCCGCCTGGACTAAGCTTCCTCCCGCGGACTATAAGTTGGCATGCCACCTCCCCAACGGCCGAAGCGCCTTTACTTTCTGTGTCTGCCCTGGGGGGCAGGTGGTCGCGGCTGAAAGCGACTATGGGCAGGTCGTCACCAACGGTATGAGCTTTCGGGCCAGAGACGGAAGGAATATCAACGGCGGACTTCTGGTCGGCGTGGGCCCCGGAGATTTTGAGGGAAGCGATCCACTGGCCGGCGTCCGCTTTCAGGAGTTCTGGGAGCGAACTGCCTGGGATCTGGGGACCGGAGGGCTCCCACCTATCTATGCCCCGGACCGCCCGGTATTTCATGCCCCCGCCCAACTGGCAGGAGATTTTCTATCAGGGCGGGCCTCCACCGCTTTTGGGAAGTTAACGCCCACCTATCGTCCCGGGGTAACCGCCGTCAGTCTGGACAACTGCCTGCCCCCATATGTGGCCGAGTCTCTTCGCTCCGCCCTTCCTCTCCTTGACCAAAAGCTCCACGGCTTTGCCGATCAAGGTGCGGTCCTCACCGGGATCGAGACCCGCTCCTCCTCCCCCGTTCGCATTCTCCGAAATGAGGAGCTCCGGTCCCCTCTTCGGGGACTCTATCCCTGTGGTGAGGGCGCCGGCTATGCCGGAGGGATCACCTCTGCGGCTGTGGATGGCATCCGGGTTGCTGAAGCAGTGGCGGCAAGGCCATGACCTTTCTTGTAATTTTGGCAATAATATCGAATAAAATCTTCCCCTTTATCCCAAATTAGGATTTAGGGGGAGATTTTTCTATCTCTTTTCTCCCCGACATGATAATCTTTACTGTCGATTCCTGTCGAACAGAAAGGAGAAAGAGAACTATGAGCAGGATCAAATATGAACGCGGCATTTCCTATGACACCGAAAGACACGTATATTATCTCTACATGGACCTGGGAAAGGACGAAGATGGGCAGCGCATCCGAAAGTATGGAACCCATCCCACCCTCTCCGCTGCACGGAAAGCCCGAGACACTTTTTTGATCAAAAAGGCGCAATCCCAACATCTTCGTCCTGTAAAAATGACACTTGACGACTGGCTGGAAACCTGGATGCAAGAGGTCGTCATTCCCAATCGGGCGGAGACAACTGTCTATGGATATCAAAAAATCATCCGTAATCACCTCTCCCCCGCCTTGGGCTGCATCCCTCTTCAAGACCTGAGTCCAAAGGACCTGCAGCATTATTATGCCGAGCTGATGCAATGCAAACATCTATGTCCCAATACGGTCCGGCGGCACCATGATCTGCTCTCCGCCGCCCTGCATGCCGCTATGCGACAGGATCTGATCCTCCGCTGCCCCACCGAGCGGGTGGAACCGCCCCGCGTGGTCTACAAGGAGACCCGGTACTATACGGCGGAAACACTCAAAAAACTGTATCAGCTTATGGAGGGCCATTGGCTGGAAACCGTAGTACACCTGGCCGGAAGCCTGGGACTGCGCCGGGAGGAGATCTGCGGCCTGCGTTGGGACAGTGTGGATTTTCAAATGCGGAAAATACACATTCGGGAAGCCCGTACTGCTGCAGGGGCCAAGGTTATTGACAAGGAAACCAAAAATCGTTCCTCCACCCGGGTCCTTTATATGGGAGATGATATTTATTACCTTCTACGCCAGGAACGGCGGCGACAGAATGAAAAAAAGCTGGCTATGGGGACAAACTGGCCCAACAGCGGAATGGTAGCTGTGGACAAAAAGGGTCGACCCTTTTCTCCCAATAACCTGTCCATGAATTTTACCCGTTTCATCCGCAACAGTGGCCTACCGCCCCTGACCCTTCATGGCCTGCGGCACACCTTTGCCACCGTAGCCTCCTCCCAAGGAGCGCCCCTTTTTGACATTGGTAAGGCTTTGGGTCACTCCACTCCATCCACTACAGGAAAGATCTACACGCACCTAGTGGACCAGCTCCACACCGACACCCTGGCAAGAGTGGCGGCAGCCCTGCAGTAAGCAGGAGTGCCCCCCACTCAGCTTTCAAAAAACAGGGGAATTGAATCTCCCTTCAGCCGGATACATTCAAAAGGACCCCCGTGGGCGGTAACGCCCACGGGGGTCCCTCTCTATGGCAACTTCTGCCCAGCCGCTCATCTTTCTCCCAAGGGTTGATATGGCTTATGCTTGCCCACATACTGGTAGGCGGGACGAATGATCTTGCCCATATTGATCAGCTCCTCCATCCGGTGGGCGCTCCAGCCCGCGATGCGGGCAATGGCAAAGAGAGGCGTATAGAGCTCCAAGGGTAGATCCATCATATGATAGACAAAGCCGGAGTAAAAGTCCACGTTGGCGGAGACGCCCTTGTACATCTTCCGCTCTCCCGAAATGACCTCTGGCCCCAAGCGCTCCACCAGAGAATAGAGCTGGTAATCCTCCTGCCTTCCCTTCTCGACAGACAGTTTCTCCACCAATGCCTTAAGGACCTTGGCTCTGGGATCGGACAACGAGTATACCGCATGGCCCATCCCATATATGAGACCCGATTTGTCAAAGGCCCGCTTATCCAACAGGGCATGGAGATAGGCGCGCACCTCATCCTCGTCCCTCCAGTCCCGGACCTGTTCCTTCATATCCTCAAACATCCGAACCACCATAATGTTAGCACCGCCGTGACGGGGCCCCTTCAGGGAGGCCAGGGCCGCTGCCATGCAGGAGTATGTATCGGTCCCCGAGGAGGTGACCACGTGGGTGGTGAAGGTAGAATTGTTGCCGCCGCCGTGCTCGGCATGAAGCGTCAGACAAGCATCCAACACCTTGGCCTCCCACGGGCTGTACTTGGAATCAGGCCGAAGGAGGCAGAGAATGGTCTCCGCTGTGGAGAGCCCGGGTTGAGGCGCATGAATATAAAGGCTATTGCCCTCCTTATAGTTGCTGGCCTGACAGCCATAGACCGAGAGCAGGGGAAACACAGCGATAAGCTGCAGGCACTGGCGCAGCACATTGGACAAATGAATGTTGTCCGCGCGGCTATCATAGGATGCCATATTCAGGACGCTCCGAGCCAGTGAGTTCATCACATCCCGACTGGGAGCCTTCAAGATCACATCCCGCACAAAATTATTAGGCAGAGAACGGTAATATCCCAGCAGTTCCTGGAACTCTGCCAACTCTTCCCCGTTCGGCAGATGACCCAGCAAAAGGAGATAGGCCGTCTCCTCAAAGCCATAGCGGTTTTCCCGAAGGGCGCCGGAGACCAACTCTTCCACATCTACTCCTCGGTAATAAAGCTTTCCTTCACATGGGACCTCGGTCCCGTCGGGGAGTCTGTCTTTGGCATGAATATCGGAGATCTCGGTAAGACCCGCCACCACACCCTTTCCGTTCAGATCCCGCAGACCCCGTTTCACGTCATATTTAGTATAATCGGCAGCATTGATCCGGCTGTGTTTCCGGGCGTCCGCCGCCATGGCCCGTACCTCGGGCCGAAGATCGTAATAATTGGGGTTACTCGCCATTTGCGCCTCCTTTTCCGTTACAGCACTACACTTTCATTTGTAAGGATAGCATAAAAATGTTTCCATATTATGAATCGGGCATCGATAGTTCTTCTTTTTTCAAACAAAAAAAGCGGCCCGCCAGGCAGACCGCTTTTCCATCTATTCTTTGGCTCATGACAACAGCAGCTTGTCATCGGCCTCGTCAGAGCCAGAAACCTTGTTGAACATCTCCAGAAGAGTCTCCACCGTCAGCTTCTTTTTCTCCTGCCCGGACACATCGATGGCGACCCTACCGTCGTACATCATGATGAGCCGGTCTCCGTGAACGATAGCGTCCTTCATGTTATGGGTGATCATCAGAGTGGTAAGCTTATCCTTCTGAACAATGCGCTCAGTAGTATCCAGCACCTTGGCCGCCGTTTTCGGATCCAGGGCGGCGGTGTGCTCATCCAGCAGAAGCAACTTGGGTTTCCGAAGGGTAGCCATCAGCAGGGTAAGAGCCTGCCGCTGTCCACCGGAGAGAAGGCCCACCTTTGAGGTCATCCGCTCCTCCAGCCCCAGGTCCAGGATCTTCAGCAGTTCTCGGTACTCCTCCCGTTCCATCTTGGTAATGCCGGCCTTCAGCCCTCTGGTCTGTCCCCGGCGAGCAGCCAGAGCCAGGTTCTCCTCGATCTGCATAGAGGCAGCGGTACCCATCATAGGATCCTGGAACACCCGGCCGATATAAGGAGCCCGCTTATGCTCCGGCAGATCCGTCACATCCGCTCCATTGATGGTGATAGAGCCCCGGTCTACCGGATAGACCCCGGCCACAGCGTTCATCAGGGTGGACTTGCCCGCCCCATTCCCGCCGATAACAGTGACGAACTCTCCATCATTCAGGGTAAGACTCACCCCCTTGAGGGCTACTTTCTCATTGACTGTATTCGCGTTAAAGGTTTTCCAGATATTTTTGATCTCAAGCATTTTCAGCCGCCTCCTTTCTGGAGCTCTTGCCAAAATACTTGCCCTTCCAATTGGGAATCGTTAGGAAGACAGCTACCACTATGGCGGAGAGAAGCTTCAGATAATTGGCATCAAGCCCCATCTGGAGCACCGCCTGGAGCACCACGTAGTAGAGGATAGCACCGATGGAGACGCTGAGCAGCTTCAAGGCAAAGTTCCGGAACACCTTGCCCAGCAAAACCTCGCCGATAATGACGGCAGCCAGCCCGATCACGATGGCCCCCTGGCCCACCTTGATCTCGTTGGCGCTGCTATACTGGCACAAAAGGGCGCCGCACAGGGCCACCAAACCATTGGAGAGCATCAGACCCAGTACCTTGCAGAAATCCGTGTTGATACCCTGGGCCCGGGCCATATTGGGGTTGGAGCCGGTGGCCCGGAGGGCGGCGCCCAGCTCACGGCCAAAGAACCAATAGAGAACGGCAATGAGACCGGCGGTAAAAATGCCCACCACAAAAATGGGATGGCGATAGAACGGAAAGCCCCCCTTGCTGCCCTGAACGAACCGCAGGGAGACCAGCAGCTTGTCCAGTACTCCCTCCTGGTTGATATTGATCGCAACGGTGGCCTTCATCCCCATGATGGCCATATTGATCGAGTAAAGTGCCAATTGGGTAAGGATACCGGACAGGATAGCCGGGATCCCACAGACGGTGTGGAGAAGTCCTGTGACCAACCCCGCCAGCATCCCGGCCAGAAGCGCGGCTAACATGGCAGCCCACAGGTTGATCCCGTTGGTAAAGAGCATGACAAACACAGCGCCGCCGGTACAGAGAGAGCCATCCACCGTCAGGTCCGCAATGTCCAATATTTTATAGGTAATGTAGACGCCGATGGCCATAATGCCCCAGATCAGTCCCTGGGATACCGCTCCCGGCAGAGCGTTGAGAAAGCCAGACACAGATGATCCCTCCTAGTATTACTACTTCAAGCATACCCGAAGACAGCGGGAAAGGAGATCCTTTCCCGCTGTCTCTGTGCGGTCAGATGATCAGCCAATGGCCTCGTAGCCCTCAGGAACGGTAAGACCCAAGGCTTCGCAGGTGGCGGGATTGTACTTCTTGACAAACTGGGGAGCATACTCAATGGGCATGGCGGACACATCGGCTCCATTTGCCAGAATGTCGACCGCCATCTCACCGGTCTTATAACCGATATCATAGTAGCTGATGGACAAAGTCGCCACGCCGCAACCGCCGCAGATGCCCTCTTCCCCGGCAAAGACAGGGATCACACCCCGACAGATATTGTCAATAATACCGGTATTGTTGGCGGCGGTATTATCGGTAGGCACATAAAGCACATCACTGTTGGACAACGCATTCTGGACTACGGACGCCATATCATTGGTGTCCGAGAAGGGATACTGCTCACAGGTGTAGCCCATATCCTCCAGATACTTCTTCACATTGTCTACCTGATACTGGCTGTTGGGCTCAGCAGAGCAATAGATAAGCCCAATATCCTTGGCTTCAGGATACCACTCCTTGATCATTTGGGCCTGCTGATCCAGGGGAGCCAGATCGGAGGTCCCGGAGATATTGGAGCCCACCGTGCCGGAGAAATTGTCGATGCCCAGCGCTACACCATACTCGGTGATGGAGGTCCCCAGCACCGGGATGGTATTGGTAGCGGAAGCTGCTGCCTGAAGAGGCGCGGTGGCATTGGCCATAATAAGATCCACTCCGTTGGATACAAAGCCGTTGATAATGGTGGCGCAGGTGGGGGAATCCCCCGCGGCATTCTTCTCTTTAATGTCCACCTGACCAGGAAGCAGCTTGTCCAGGGCATCTTTAAAGCCTTGGGTCGCAGCGTCCAGAGCCGGATGGGGTGCCAGCTGGCAGATCCCCACCACATACTTGTCCCCGGCGGGAGCCGGGTCAGCACTCCCGGCGGCAGGGGCCTGAGTCTGAACACTCTCTCCTCCGCAGGCACAGAGGGACAGAGTGAGAGCTCCGGCCAATCCCAATATCATCATTTTGCGCAGCTTCATTTCATTTTCCTCCCGTTTACTTTAGCGGTTAAAAGCGCTAAATTGTTATATGCTATTATAGCACCTCTTTTTGAAATGTCAACAGAAAAATTTAGTCTGTCAGGTCAACGGGAGCTGTCTACCGGAATAGGCCGGGGCAAAGTTTGGCAGGCGCTTTTTATCATTATAGAGCCCATCCCTACATCGACCACGCTGGGATACCGGAGAGACTTTGAAGTCATAAAGATTTCATAAAATCAAACTGTCCCTTCTGTCGCAGGGCCTTCCAGGGCAGAATGGCCGTAGACTTTTGGGCAAAAATATGATATACTGGTTTAAAATTGGCAGTATGTCGTGGGGGTGTTCCCTTGAAAACCGATATTTTGGGGGTCAGTATTGACGATTTGACTTTGGAGGAGGCCATCGAAGCCGGAGCCGCGCTGTTGGAGACAGCGGAGTTCCATTATGTCGTGACCCCCAACCCGGAGTTTATCCTATCCGCCAAAAAGGATGAAAACTTCCGTGCCGTTCTCAACCAAGCTGAGTTGGCTTTGCCCGACGGCATTGGCGTGGTATACGCCGCGAAAATACTGGGCCGGCCCCTGAAAGGCCGTGCCCCTGGTGTAGATTTTGCCCAGGGTCTCATGACCCGAATGTCCCACACAGGGCAGTCCCTTTTTCTGCTTGGGGCCAAGCCTGGGGTGGCGGAATTGGCAGCTCAAAACCTGCGCAAGGCCCATCCTGGCCTGCTCATCTGCGGCACTCATGACGGATATTTTAAAGAGGACGCCCCCGTTATTGAGGCCATCCAGGCCGCCAGGGCCGACGTGGTCTTCGTATGCTTGGGGGCCCCCAAGCAGGAGCTTTGGATGGCTAAAAACGGCCCGCTCACCGGGGCAAAATTGGCGGTGGGGCTGGGCGGCTGTCTTGATGTCTTTGCAGGAAATGTCCAGCGTGCCCCCGAGAGGTGGCAAAGAGCAGGATTGGAATGGCTGTACCGGCTCATCAAAGAACCCAGTCGTATTGGCCGGATGTCCAAACTGCCCCTGATCCTGGTAGACGCCCTTGGGGCGCGGTTGGGAGGAAAATGACATGAAAAAGGGAACTCTCATTGTCTTTGAGGGCACTGACGGCTCTGGAAAATCCACTCAGTTCAAGCTTCTGTGCGACAGGCTCCATGCCCAGGGGACTCAGTTTCAGCGGTTGGTGTTCCCCCAATACTCAGAGCCCTCCTCCGCCCTGCTGAGGATGTACCTGGGTGGAGAGTTTGGTTCCCGGCCCTCCGATGTAAACGCCTATGCCGCCTCCACCTTCTATGCGGTAGACCGCTATGCCGCCTGGAAAAAAGTGTGGGGGACAAGCTATGAGGCCGGAGAGTTGGTGCTCTCCGACCGTTATACCACATCCAATGCCGTCCACCAGGGGGGCAAGCTGTCCGAAGCGGAGCAGCCTGCCTTTTTTGACTGGCTGTCTGATTTTGAGCATCAAAAGCTGGGGCTCCCCCAGCCCGACGCGGTGATCTATTTGGATATGCCCACCGAGAGGTCGGTACAGCTTCTCCGCATGCGAGAGGCCGCCACTCACACGAAGGCAGATATCCATGAGGTGGATACGGAATATCTTGCCCTTTGCCGTCAGACCGCCTTACGGGCTGCGGGACACTACGGCTGGCAGCGGATATCCTGTGTGGATGAACAGGGACAGATCCGCCCCATTAAGGATATTCATCAGGAGATCTGGGGCCTGCTGGCCGCACAGATCCCCGGTTTACAGTAAGGAGGTCGTCTCTCATGGTTTGCATCCTGCTTGGCAATGGCTTTGAGGAGGCGGAGGCTTTGGTGCCTGCCGATCTTCTTCGCAGGGCCGGGGCCGACGTAGTCCTCACCTCTCTGGAGGGGGATCAGGCGGTCGGATCCCATCACATCACAGTAAAGACCGACAAGAATCTATCCGAGATCGATCCTAAATCCGTGGAGCTGGTGATGCTTCCCGGCGGGCTGGGCGGTGTGAAAGCTCTTGGAGAGGAGCCGGGGGTAGCCGCTCTTGTCCGCGCCGTTCTGGACCAAGGCGGCTATGCCGCCGCCATCTGCGCCGCCCCTACTCTCCTGGCCTCCCTTGGCCTGTTGGATGGAACGAAGGCTGTCTGCTATCCCGGTATGGAGAATGAGATGGCGGGAGCTATCATCCAGCCCAGCGTCCCCTTCACAGTGGACGGACACATCATCACCGGGGAGGCCGCCGGCGCCGTCTTTCCCTTCGGGCTCAAGCTGGTAGAGCTTTTACAAGGGGCTGAGGCCGCTCAGAGGGTAAAGGATGCTGTCCACTACCACGGCTGAGAAAATTGCCCTACGGAAATCTGTCAAGAGCATCTCCTTGTCAGAGAAGGAAAAGGCAGAAAGTGACCGAATCCTCTTTCGGCGTCTCCTCACTCTGCCACAGCTGGCAGAGTGTTCCTCCATTCTTCTTTATTACGGCGTAGGACAGGAGCCGGACACCTCCCAGCTTATAGAGCCTCTTATCTCTCTGGGAAAGGCGTTGTCCTTTCCTCTCTGTCTGCCAGAGCGACGGATGGAGGCCCGGTCATATCAGGGTCCGGGACATCTCCTTCCCGGTCCCTTCGGCATTCCCGAACCGGACAAGGATTGCCCTGTTGTAAAGCGGAGTGACTTGTCTTCCATTTTAGTTCCTGGGCTTTGTTTTGACGAGCGCGGATTCCGGCTGGGGCATGGGGGCGGATATTATGACCGTTATCTCACTGGATTTTCCGGCCTGACCATTGCCCTGTGCCGGGACAAGCTGCTCCTCCCCTCTCTGCCTGTGGAGAGCCATGACCGTCCGGTAAATATCCTGCTTACCGAGACACGCTGCCTGTCCCATTTTTAGTGGGAGAAAAGCGGGGCAGCGCCCCGCTTTCCATGTAGTCTGGCTTAGCAGCAGCCGTCGTTGCACCCACAGCCACAGCCATTGTTGCAGCCGCAGCTACAACCGCAGTTGTTGCCGCCCCAGCCGCCGCAGCAGCACAGAAGCAGGATGATGATCAGAATGATCCAGCAGCAGCCGCCGCCCCAACCGTTGTTCCCACAGCACATAGAAACTTCACCTCATTCATTATTTGACGGCCCGGAGTTTTTTTGCGCCTCCGTTCCGCCATCCGCAATATTCTATGCGTCCCACCCGTCCCTGGTTCCACTGCGAAGACACGAAAATGTCAGGAGTGATTCCCAATGCCGCAAGATCCTCATGAATCCCGTTCTGCCGCCCCCCATTCCGGCTCCTCTGCCGGAAGGAGTTCCCCTCCCCCCCGTCGCCGCAGACGCAGACGCCGGAGAATGAACCCCCTTCTCTATATCCTGCTGGTGGTGGCCGCTTCCGCCCTGCTCGCCGGCTTGGCCTGGCTTTGGGCAGGAGATGTGTTTGCTCTGAATAAGGCTCCCGCCTCCGCCACCATTACCCTTCCTGAAAGTATTTTTACCCAATGGGAGGAAAAGGTGGAGGAGACTCAGAAAGATGGCAGCGTAAAATCTTCTACAAAAATGGTCTCAAAAGCGGATATGGGCTATGTGACCGACCTATTGAAGGAGAACGGCCTTATTGAGTATAAGCCCCTATTCCACATTTTTTCCTCCATCGTCCATGCCGACCGAAAGCTGACCCCCGGCACCTATGAGCTCAATACCGACATGGACTATAACGCTCTGGTCAACTCTATGTCCGCCCGTTCCGGAAGTCGGAAGACCGTCAGTGTCACCATACCCGAGGGATACACCCTGGACCAGATCTTCTCTCTCCTGGCTCAGGAGGGAGTGTCCACCGTTTCCGTTCTTCAGAAGGTATCCGCGGAGTATGACTTCAAATATTCCTTCCTGCAAGGGGTCCTTCCCCTGGGCGATTATCATCGTCTGGAGGGTTATCTCTTCCCTGACACCTATGAATTCTATATGGGCGGCGGAGAGAACGAGGCGGTACAGGTGCTAAACAAGATGATCCTCCGTTTTGACCAGCAGTTTCCCGACTCTATGCGGCAAAAGGCCGCCGATATGGGCTATTCTGTCCACCAGCTGGTCACTATCGCCTCCCTGATCGAAAAAGAGACCGACGGCGCCGATCAGACCGCTGTGGCCTCGGTCATCTACAACCGCCTGGAGCGTCCCACCGATGAGACCGTCGGCTTTTTAAACATTGATGCCTCCCTGGTCTATGCCGCCGGACGCCCCATCACCCAGGATGATTATCAAACTCTGGATAGCCCCTATAACACATACCTCAACAAAGGGTTGCCTCCCGGCCCCATCGCCAGCCCCGGCATGGTATCCCTCAACTCCGCGCTGAATCCTCAAAGTACCAACTATTATTATTATGCCGTGGGCGACGACAATCTCCACCACTATTTCCGCACCAATTCTGAGTTCCGGAACTATCTGGCTACTCTGGAGCACAGCAATGGGTAAGGCTTTGGAGCTCCTCGCCCCCGCCGGGGACATGGAGCGGCTCCGGATGTCGGTGGCCTACGGAGCCAATGCGGTATATCTGGCAGGCGAGCTATATGGGATGCGCTCTTTTGCAGGGAACTTCAGCACAGAGGCTCTCTCCCAAGCGGTCAAGCTGTGCCACGACCATGGGGTGCGGGTCCATGTGACCTGCAACACAATGCCCCGGAGCAATGAGATCACAGGACTTCCCGATTACCTTACCTTTCTTCAGGAGCTTGGAGTCGACGCTCTTATCATCGGGGATGTGGGCGTACTGGCCCTGGCAAAGCGGTACGCTCCCGCTCTTCCCATCCACATGTCCACCCAGATCGGTATCACCAACTATGCTGCCGCCCAATTTTGGTACGACCAGGGTGCGGAGCGTGTCATCCTGGCCCGGGAGCTGAGCCTGGAGGAGATCCGGGATATCCGGGCCAAGACCCCAAAGGATCTGGAGATTGAAGCTTTTGTTCATGGCGCCATGTGCGTCAGCTATTCCGGGCGGTGCGTCCTCAGCAACTACATGGCACACCGGGACGCCAGCAGGGGCTCATGTGCGCAGCCCTGCCGTTACAAGTACGCCCTTATGGAGGAGCAGCGCCCCGGTGAATTTTTCCCCGTAGAGGAGGATGGCCGGGGAACTTATATCTTCAACTCCAAGGACATGTGCATGATCGACCATATTCCGGAGCTTCAGAAGGCTGGGCTAGATAGTCTGAAGATCGAGGGCCGGGCGAAATCCGCCTACTACGCCGCCATTGTTACGGGAGCCTACCGTCATGCCATTGATGCAGCCAGAGCCGGGGAACCACTGGACCCGGTCTGGCGGGCAGAATTGGATAAGGTAAGCCACAGGCCATACTCTGAAGGGTTTTACTATGGACATCCTGAGCAGTACCTAGGCGACGCACGATATATCCGGGACTGGCAGGTATCGGCCATTGTCACCTCCTGCGGCTCTGACGGAAGGGCGGTCTGTTCTCTGCGCAATAAATTTCGCAGAGGGGATACTCTGGAGTTGGTAGGCCCCGGCATCCGTCCCGTCTCCTTTGAGGTGGAGGACCTGATGGATGGGGATGGCTTCCCCATTGATGAGGCCAGGATCCCCCAGATGGCCCTGCGTCTCTCCCTTCCTTGTCAAGCCTCTCCCCTTTCCATTCTCAGAAAGCAGGTGGAGCCATGAAAAAGCGCCGGTATGACTATGATGTGCTCCGGGTCTGCTCCATGCTGGGGGTCATCTACCTCCATGTGGCTGCCGGGGCTTTACGAAGCTGGAACTACCCCGTGTTGTGGAACTTTTCCAACCTTTTTGCCTGCCTGTCCACTCCCGCGGTGCCCCTGTTCTTCATGATGTCTGGGGCCCTGTTGCTGAAGGAGGAGAAGACCGCCGATCTCTCTCATCTGTTCCGGAAGCGGATCCCCAAGGTGCTTCTCCCCCTGCTCACTTACTCGGCCATCACCCTTCTTTACAGCGTGATTCGAGGCAACCCCGCCGGAGCCCTTACCAGCCTTTCCCGGCTGCTGAACACTCCCGTGTCGGTGCCCTACTGGTTCCTCTACGCCCTCATCCCCATGTACCTCATCTCCCCCATGCTGAAGCGGATGACGGACGGCCTTACCGATGCCCACTGGAACTACACGATGGTTCTCTGGGTCATCCTCACTCTGGGGCTTTACACCATCCGGACCTTTGTCCCGGAGGAGTATGAGCTGGTGTTCACCGAGCACTGGACCCTGAATCTCAACATGATCGGCGGTTACCTGGGCTACTTCCTTCTGGGGGCATACCTGGAGCGATGGGAGAAGCTGCCCTCCCGGAAGGTCCTGTGCACCGTCATCGTCACCGTTCTGACCATAAGCGTTTTAGGGACCTGGTGGGATACCGGTTCGAAGGGGATGTATCTGGACCGGTTTACCAACTACCTGACCCTGTTCACCTTCCTCCTCTCCGCCTCCATCTTTTTGCTGGCAAAGTCCTGCCTTCGTGGGAGAGAGGAAAAGGGCCGGCTGCTTCCCCTGCTGTCGGGGCTGTCCTTCGCTGTCTATCTCATACACCCTCTGGCCATCGGCGTTGGGGAGAAGCTTTGGACCCTGATCTTCGGTACCCTGGGCCCGGCCACCGTCCCGCAGCAGTTGGGTTTTTTTGCCGTTATCAGCCTCGCCTGTATCCTGGGGGCAGTGGTCCTGGCCTCCATCCCGGGGATATGCTACCTCTTCACCGGGCAGAGCTATGCTGCCGCCTGCAGGAGCTGTAATATCCAGGCCCTTCTCAGGAAATAGAACCGGAGCTTGACATTCTGAAATAGACAGAGACAGGCGGAGGGACTTCCCTCCGCCTGTCTCTTTGTTTCCCTTGCGATATCCTCCGCTTACTTTCCGCCCGCCTGCCTCAGGCAGTCGCTGACGGCGTCCATAAACCGAATGGAGGTCAGGGTGGCACCGCTGACTGCCTCGATCTCAATGGAATTGCCCTGCGCTACCTTGGCGGGCAGGACCTTCAGGGCCTCCGCCCCGATGGAGGGCGTCTCATGCTGCTCCAGCACGGTGATGGCCGCGATCTTTCCGCCCTGGATCTCCACCTGGAGCCTCATGATCCCCTCCTGGCCGTTCACAGAGGCCTCGTAGGTACCGTCCTTCAGGCCCTTCAGCAGGCTGTCGTTCCCCAGGGTCTCCGTCTTCTTCTCCCACAGGGACAGGGGGAAGATGTTGGCGGCGTTTTGGGGCTTATATCCCTCCGCCATGGGTCCGGCCTCCATCATAAACCGGCCTGCCAAGCGGCCAAAGGTAATGGCTCCGTTCACGCCGCAGCCGCCGCTGAGCCAGCGGCCCCACACGGCGACGCACTCTCCGGCCGCATACAGCCCCGGGATGGCCGTCCCATCCTGGGTGATGACCTGGAGAGACTCGTTCACCGAGATCCCTCCCAGGGTGTTGTTGTTCATGCACTTTGTCACCACGGCATAGAAGGGGCCCTTCATGTCAATGGTGTCAATGACCGCGTTGTAGATGTTGTCCGTGGGCACATAGGTCCGGCCCAGCTCGTCGGTTCCCTTGGCCGTGACACATGCGTTATAGGACTCCAGCGTCGCCCGCAGTGTATTGGCGGGCACACCGGTCAGGGTCTCAAACTCCTCCAGGGTATCCGCCTTTATGATATCCGCCTTGCCGGTATCAGTGGCGAAATACATCTTCCACATCCCATTGTGGGTGTTGCAGCCCAGGAGATTTTCCACCACGTTATCGGTGAAAAACTCATACTGCTTTCCCTCTGTCTGCTTGGCCAGAGCGTTCTGGCGGTCCACTGGGACAGAGGTCTCGTCCACGAATCGCTTGCCTTCCTGGTTGATGAGGACGCCGCCGCAGAAATAAGTCTTGGTGGACATGATCCGCCCGGTCCCCGGAAGGCTCTTGTTCTCCAGGCCAAAGGGATTGAAGGGGAAGTACATCCGGTCGGTATTCACATAGCCGCCCACCTCCTGCATCATTCGCAGGCCCCAGCCGTCGGTAGTAGGCAGGTTACCGGTCACGCTGCCGTTGAGGGGTGAGTAGGCCGCCACCAGGGCGGGGTTCCCGGAGAAGCCGCCCGTAGCCATCAGGATCCCCCGTCCGCTCTCCAGCAGAAGGCTCTCCCCATTGGCCCCCACGGCCTCCACTGCCATGACCTGGCCCTTGTCATTGCAGATCAGGTGGCGGGCCTCGGTATCAAAAAGGATCTCAATGGCCGACTGCTTGGACAACATCCGGTCCAGCAGCTCCGCCGCCGCACTCTTATAGGTCTTCCCGTCCATGGCCTTGGGCTTATAGGACCGGGGGTAAGAGTAAAGGGTATGCTCCGGGGCAAAGACAGCCTTGTGCCCCTCCGCGTCCTCCTGGAACTCATACTCGGAAAGGCCATTTTTCCACAGCCAGTCGATGCTGTTACCTGCCTCCCGGGAATAGAGCTTCAAAAGGTAGTCGGTGGGGATGCCCCCGTCCTTGCTCCCCTCCTCCATCAGGTCCTCATAGTAGGATTCGTAGGTGTCCTCCGTCAGGCCATCCAACTCCTGGATCACCGTCCTGGCGCCGGAGAGGGTACCAGCCGTGGTGTTCAACGCCCCGCCGGTCTTTCCGGTCTTCTCCAGGATGATCACTTTTTTCGCGCCGTTTTCCACCGCCGACAGGGCCGCCGAAATGCCGGCTCCCCCGGCACCCACGATGACCAGCTCCGCCGAAACGGTCCGGTCATAGCCATCCGCCCCGGCCAGAGGGCCGCTTACACCCTCCAACTTGGCCACCCCCGCGCTCTCGGCACTCCAGTCCACCTGGACGCCCAGCAGCTCGCTGAGATACCGCAGGGGCACATAAGTGGCCCCGTCATAGGCAAAGACCTCGGCGGGAGTGCCGTCAGACTTTTTGGGGGTTACGGTCTGGCCGTTGACGGTAAGCTCCATAGGGGTGACCGGGATGGTCTTCTCCGTCCCCGTCGCCAGAGCCACCGTGCCCAGGACCATGACAAACGCCAATGCCAGGGCTGTGATCCGCTTTCTCATACGCCTTCCTCCTTTTTATGTCCGTCTTCCCCGCTCCGGCGGGAAGAACGAAGGTTTGGCAGGGCAGCTTCTCCCCGCTCTTGGTTCATTGTAGAACAAAATCCCTCTATTCGAAATGCACGGACTATGATATAATATACACAATTCCATATTTTCGCCTTCACAGGCCAAAATTCTATGAGGAGTTCCAAAATGTACAACAATATCAACCGTTTTGTCAAAAAAGTGAACAAAGATCCCCTTTCTTCCTACCTGGATCGCATTTCTTTCACCATCAATGGCTTTGGCCGCTTTTCTCAGCAGGATATTTCCTCCTTCAGCCAGTTTTTCACCCATGACCTGGAGCTGATCCTGATCCTTCGGGGCAGCTCCATCCTTCACACCGACGACGGACAGTATCCTCTGGAGCCGGGGTGCCTGGCCCTTCTGACCCCCTACCAAGTCTACACGGCCATCTGCCAGCCTGGGGAGAAGCTGTACTACTATTACATCCACTTTGATATCTCCCCCTCACCCATGACCGACTCCTACCTGCAAACCGTCACGGGGGGACAAAGCCCCCTGGTGGTCCCCTCGGGGGACCTGCCCGATTTCCGCCCCGCCTTCACCGCCATGCTCCAGGACTGGAGGGAGGCCGTCCCCGGGCTTATGACCCTGCTGGAGGCCCAACTGTATACCCTGTCCGTTCACCTGGCTCGGCTCAACAAGGAGGGATCCTTCTCCACCCAGGCCGAGTGGCAGAAGGTGGGCCATGAACTTGAGTTGCTTATCAGGGCGCTGGACTATATCTCCGCCCACATTGACACACCCATCAAGCTCTATGACCTGAACCGGGAGCTGGGCGTCAGTTCCAGCGCGTTATATAAGCTCTTCCGCCGCATCCTCCACACCAGCCCCAGCGACTATATCACCAGGACCCGGCTCCGCCACGCGGAACTGTTGATGCGCTCCAGCGGTTGCACCGTGGCGGAGGCGGCCCACCAATTCGGCTTTTGCAGCGCGAGCCACATGAGCCGGCAGTTCAAAACGGTCTACGGTATGTCCCCCTCCTATTTCCTGAAGGAAAACCTCCGGGACAAGGAATTGGTGGAGGATTGACCCGCCGCAGGGCAAAATGAACCTTGACAAGCGGGAAAAATATGATACAATAAGGTCCGCAATGACGAAGTCAAGTCCGCTATGCCGCGCTTGAGCGAGAGGGGATAGTGAAAGCCCTCGGCGACACAGGCGGACACGCCGCTTCCGAGCGTTCCGGGAGACCGGAGGGCCCATCCCCCTTACCCGATGCAAATGAGATACGCCCCCCGGGGCGTAAATCAGGGTGGTACCGCGGAGCCTTATGATACGCTTCGCCCCTGAACCAACAGGGGCGGAGCGTTTTTTACTGCCCACCCCGTAATTTTGGGAGGTCTTTGTATATGAAAAAGCCCAAGTACTTTGGCGTCAACGAGCTGCGTGAGATGTATCTGAGATTCTTTGAGAGCAAGGGACATCTGCGCCTGCCCAGCTTCTCCCTGATCCCTCAGGATGACGCCTCGCTGCTCCTCATCAACTCCGGTATGGCCCCCATGAAGCCCTATTTCACCGGGGAAAAGGAGCCCCCCCGCCACCGGGTGACCACCTGTCAGAAATGTATCCGCACCGGCGACATTGAGAACATCGGTCACACCGCCCGCCACGGCACTTATTTTGAAATGCTGGGTAATTTCTCCTTTGGAGACTACTTTAAAAAGGAGGCCATTCCCTTCGCCTGGGAATTCCTCACCTCCCCGGAGTGGGTGGGATTGGACCCGGATCGGCTCTATCCCTCTGTCTTCGCCGGCAATGAGACAACCCCCGCCGATGACGAGGCTTTCCGCATCTGGCATGAGGAGATCGGCATTCCCACAGAGCACATCTTCAAGTTCGGCAAGGAGGACAACTTCTGGGAGCATGGTTCCGGCCCCTGCGGTCCCTGCTCTGAGATCTATTATGACCGGGGCCCCGAATATGGCTGCGGTAAGCCCGGCTGCACCGTGGGCTGCGACTGCGACCGTTATATGGAGGTCTGGAATATCGTCTTCTCCCAGTTCAACAACGATGGTGAGGGCCACTACGAAGAGCTGAAGCAGAAAAATATTGATACCGGTATGGGCCTGGAGCGGCTGGCGGTGGTGTGCCAGGACGTTCCCTCCCTCTTTGACGTGGATACCGTCATGAACATCACCCATAAGGTAAGCGATATCACCGGCGCCCACTATGGCCAGTCCAAACAAAAGGACGTGTCCCTGCGGGTCATCACCGACCATATCCGCTCCGCCACCTTCATGATCTGCGACGGGGTCCTCCCCTCTAATGAGGGCCGGGGCTATGTGCTCCGTCGCCTGCTCCGTCGGGCCGCCCGCCACGGCAAACTCCTTGGGGTCAACGAGCCCTTCCTCTTCGAAGTCTGCGCCACTGTCATCCACGAAAACGAGGGTCACTATCCCGAGCTTCGGGAACGGCAGGACTATATCACCAAGGTCATCCGGGTGGAGGAAGAGAATTTTGCCCGGACCATTGACGGCGGTCTGAAGATCTTTCACGATATGCTCCAGGAGCACAAGGCCAAGTTGGAAAACCTGTTCTCCGGAGCTGACGCCTTTAAGTTGTACGACACCTATGGCTTCCCTATTGACCTGACGATCGAGATGGTGGCCGAGCATGGAATGCAGGTGGCCCAGGACGCCTTCAAAACTTTGATGGAGGAACAAAAGATCCGGGCCCGAAAGGCCCGTGAGGCTCTGGGAGACCTTGGATGGGCCGGCGTGGAATTTGGCAAGGACATCCCGGAGACCGCTTTTGTGGGCTACGACAACTCCTCCATTTCCGACGCTACAGTGGTTGCTTTAGTGGTGGAAAATGAACAGGCTGAAGAGCTGATGGCTGGCGTAGAGGGCATTGTAGTACTGGATAAGACCCCCTTCTATGCCGAGATGGGCGGTCAGGTGGCCGACCATGGCGTCATCTCCATCGGAGACGCAGTTTTTGAAGTGAAGGACGTGCAGAAAAACAAGGGCGGAAAATACATGCACTACGGCAAACTGCGCAGCGGCGTCCTGAAACTGGGCGAGACTGTCACCGCCTCTATCGACGGTGAGCGCCGCCGGGCTGTCATGCGGGCCCACTCTGCCACTCACCTTCTGGACAGGGCCCTGCGAAGCGTGCTGGGCGCCCACGTGCAGCAGGCCGGCTCCCTTGTGGAGCCCGACCGGGTCCGGTTTGACTTTACCCACTTCTCTGCCATGACCCCAGAGGAACTCAGCGAGGTGGAGCGCCAGGTCAACGAGGCCATCCTGGCGGGCTATGACATCCATACCGATGTCCTACCCATTGAGGAGGCCAAACAGCGGGGAGCCGTCGCTCTCTTTGGCGAAAAGTACGGCGACACCGTCCGGGTCGTAGATATGGGCAAAGGCTACAGCGTGGAGTTTTGCGGCGGCACCCACCTGGATAACACCGCCAAGGCCGGCTCCTTCCGTATCAAATCAGAGTCCTCCGTGGCCTCCGGCGTGCGGCGGATCGAGGCTACCGTGGGCAAGCTGACCCTGGCCGACATTGACCGGAATCGAGAGCTTCTCTTCCATGCCGCCCAGCTGATGAAGGTAAAGCCCGGCGAGCTGGATACCCGCATTGAACAGCAGCTGGAGGAGATGCGCCAGCTGCGCCATACAGTGGAGGCGTTTCGATCCAAGGAGGCCATGGGTGAGGTCAATAACTTCCTCATGGGCGCCAAGGATGTGCGGGGCCTGAAGGTACTCACAGCTACCCTGCCCAATGCCGACGCCGACCGTCTGCGCAAGATGGGTGATTTCCTTCGGGATAAGGCCCCCAAGGTAGTGGCCGTTCTCTCTGCTGTCAACGACGAGAAGATCACCTTTCTGGCCGTCTGTGGCAAAGAGGCCATTGAAAAGGGGATCAAGGCGGGAGATGTGATCAGATCTGTCACCGCCCTCTGCGGCGGAAAGGGCGGCGGGAAGCCTGACAGCGCCATGGGCGGCGGCAGCGACGTCCTTAAGTTGGATGACGCCCTGGCGGCAGTGGACGACTTTGTGGCGGAGAGGGTGGCGGAATAATGCTTCCCCAGGACCCTTTCATCCTGTTTAGCTATGTCAATACCCAGCTGCGGGATAATTTTTCCTCTCTGGAGGCTTTCTGCAAGGAGACCGGAGTCCCTGAGGCGGAGTTGGTATCCAGACTGGAAAAAGCCGGGTTTCAATATATTCCGGAGCTGCGTCAATTTCGATAAATCAAGCGGCGGGAGCGGAAATGCTCCCGCCGCTTTCTATTCTTTTTTCCACAGCATAAAATAGGGATAGTTTTGTTATCATAGCGGTAAAGGAGGAGTGTCTGATGTGCACAGCGGCAACCTATCTGACCAAGGACTTCTATTTTGGGCGCACCCTGGACTATGATTTCTCTTATGGGGAGGAGTTAGCGGTGACGCCACGAAAATATCCTTTTCTTTTCCGTCAGGCCGATCCCATATTTGACCATTATGCCATTATTGGGATCGCCCACATTGAGGACGGGATCCCACTGTTTTATGACGGCATGAATGAAAAGGGCCTGTGTATGGCCGGGCTTAATTTTGTGGGAAACGCGATCTACCATGACCTGACTCCGGGAAAGGATAATATCGCCACCTTTGAATTCATTCCCTGGCTCCTGGCTCAATGCGCCACAGTGAAGGAAGCCCGCCGGCTGCTGGAGCGGATCAATCTTACCCCCGAACCGTTTCAAAAAAGCTTCCCTACCGCCCACCTTCACTGGATGATCTCCGACCACGAGGGTTCCATTGTAGTGGAATCCATCCAGGCTGGCGTAATGGTGTACGACAATCCCACGGGAGTCCTGACCAACAATCCCCCCTTCCCTCAGCAGCTGTTCAATCTGAACAATTTCATGTCTCTATCCCCTCAACCCCCCAGCAACCATTTTTCCCGCAAGCTGGATCTACAGCCATATAGCCGGGGCATGGGGGCTTTGGGCCTGCCCGGAGACCTGTCCTCCCAGTCCCGCTTTGTCCGTGCCGCCTTTATTCGGCTCAACTCCCGCTCCGGCTCCTCCGAGGAGGAGAGCGTCAGCCAGTTCTTTCACATTCTGGGCTCGGTGGCCCAGCAACGGGGCTGCTGCCAGCTGGACGACGGCAGCTATGACATCACCATTTATACCTCCTGCTGCAATGCCACCCGGGGGATCTACTACTACACTTCCTACGGAAACAGCCAGATTTCCGCCGTGGATCTTCACCGCTGCGAGCTGGGTGGGGGCGGCCTGATCCGCTTTCCCTTTATCCTGGGACAGCATATTCTTTGGCAGAATTGACCTTTTGACCTTGCGCTGCCTCCTCCTTTGATATAAAATAAGAAATTAAAAGGAGGGTCAGTTCATGAATATCGATTTTTCTTCCATTCCGGAAACCGTCATTCCCCACATGCGGGGAGGAGAAAAGGAATTCCGGATCAGGAGCTTTTCCGATGAACTCTGCAAGATCATGCGGGGCCGGCTCATCCCTGGCGCCTCCCTTGGACTCCATTCTCACGACGCCAGCTGCGAGGTCATATACATCCTCAGCGGCACAGGAAGGATTTTATATGACGACGGCTGCGAGACCCTGGGTCCCGGCTCCTGCCATTACTGCCCCAAGGGCCACGCCCACAGCCTTATCAACGACGGAGATAGGGATCTGGAATTTTTTGCCGTGGTCCCCGAACAGTAAGCAGAAAGCCTGCCCTTCAGGGCAGGCTTTTCTTCCTTAATTTTCCCTTTTCATCTTGCCAACTGTCGCTTCCCGGTATAAAATAGAGAATTGAGAAAAAAGAAAGGAGTCTGCCTCCATGAGTGATTGCCTTTTTTGTAAGATCATCGCCGGGGATATCCCCTCCAAAAAAGTCTATGAGGACGAGCTGTGCTGCGCCTTCTACGACATCGATCCACAGGCCCCCGTCCACTTCCTGTTGATCCCCAAGGAGCATATCCAGTCGGTCTCCCAGGTGGATGAGAAAAACGCCGCCATTGTGGGTCATATTTTTGCCGTCATCGCCCGCTTGGCCAAAGAGCTTGGCCTGGAGAGCTATCGTGTGGTGTCCAATATCGGGACGCAGGCCGGGCAGAGCGTTCAACACCTCCACTTTCATGTCCTTTCGGGCCGGGACATGACCTGGCCTCCGGGCTGAGCCGCTATGTCCGATAAGACAAAAAAAATCGGCATAACCATTTTGGCTTGGCTGATCCGTGCGGCGGTCTTCCCCATGCTGGCAGCCTGGGTATTGGTGCGCCTGTGGATCCCTTGGGGAGATGTCTGTCCCGGCGATACGCTCATTATTGCCGCCATAGTCATCTCCGCCCTTCTGCTGTTTTTAGAAGCGGCCTGTAACCTGACTGCCCGCATTTTTCTTCCCTGGAAGTCCTGGTGGAAAAATCTGTTGTCGGTGATCCCGCCTCTTTTACTGGGCTGGTACTTCGACATCAGTTGCGTAATGCCCACGGCCCGCCTTCCCAAAATTGGGTGGCTACCCAAGGGATGGCGGCTGGAAGCCCTTTGCCATCTTGGAAACGCAGTGGTCTTTGCCGTTATTGTCATGGCTCTTCTTAAGGCGGGACGTGATGTGATCGGCGTCGCCAAGGCAGATCGAAAACAACTTTTCGTTATCCTTGTCTGCCTCAATCTGGCTACCGCCCTCTATGCTTTCACCTCCAATACAGTATATATCTGGGACAACGCTGGTTATTGGGCTATTGCCCGAACCCTGGCAGCAGAGGAGATCTCAGGCTATGAGCAGCTCCTGAACGTATTGCAGTCTACCCTTACCGAAGACTACAATTATCTGCTGGCCTACCCCATCTCGCTTATCATGCGTCTCTTTGGCCCCAGCAGGACGGTATTTCTCTTTGCGTTGTCCAACCTCTATACCTTCCCTGCCCTGTGGGGCTTTACCTCTCTGGCCAACTCCAAGCGTTGGAGCGGTCTTGTGGTGGCAAGTCTCTTTCCCATGCTGGGCTATACAGGACTTGTGGGCATGGTGGATGTGGCATGCTGCGCCATGGGGATCTGGGCCTATAACATCTATACCAGTGATAAACCAGCCGTCAGCCGAGGGATCATGACAGGGGCTCTTCTGGTAGGGACCTTTCTGTGCCGAAGATATTTCCTCTTTTTTGCCGCCTCCTTTGGGGTGGCGGTATTCGTAGCTAAACTGCTCTTTGACCGCAAAAAGTGGTGGGATTTCCTGGCCCTGTGCTGTTCCACCGCCGTATGCGGAGTGTCCTTCACCCTTCGGTTCCTCCTGGACAAAGTGCTGGAGCCTGATTACGGAGATATATACTCCGCCTACTATCTGGGGCTGGAGGCCGACTTTCTCTCCTTCTGCCGCTATTTTGGCATGGTGCTGCTGGTCCTGTTTCTGGTCGCCGCCTTGGTGGACCTGGCCCAGAAGGAGGACCGGTTCAAGATCACCATGGGCCTTATCCAGATCGCGGTATGCTTTTTGGCCTTTGTGCAGGTCCAGTCCCATGGACAGCAGCACCTTCTGATGTACTTGCCCGCTATCGCTCTGGTGGCGGTAAATGCGTTGGCGCGGGCGCCCCAGTATATGAGCGCCTTCTTGGCGATCTCCACGGCGGTCTACTGCTTTTTTCCAAAGATACAGCCCGCCTCCATCAAGGATATTGAGACTCCCGACCTTTTTCCCTCCTTCCACTTTTACGGCCCCCAGCGCTCCGATATCGATGAACTTCTGCGGCTGGCCGACTATTTGGACAGCCTGTCCCGGCTGGAGGAGAAAACGGCGGCCATTCTCTCTTCCTCCTTCACGCTGAACTACGAAACCATTGCCAGCCTCCGGGCCTCTTTGGACCTGCCTGAGCCGGAGATAAAGACTGTCCTCCAATACCATGGCACGGTGGACAAACGGGATGCGTTCAACTGGAATACAGCCTTCGCTGATTACGTGGTAATCGGTGATCCGGCCCAGACCCACCTGGGAGACGAAAACCAGCAGATCCTCACCATCCTGGTCAACCACATCCTTGAGGGGACCGGCCCCGGTAAGGCATACGTCCAACTGGCTCCCGTCTTTCATCTGGCCAACGGAGTCACTGTCCGGGTCTATAAACGACTGCGTCCCTGGTATATTGAGGAATATCATGACGTTTCAGACGCACTTATCAAGCTGTATCCAGAATATGCAGCGCTTTACCGGATCCCCCGCTGGATCCGGTGAGGGGGAAAAGACCCGGAGCCGTGAGGATGATCCTCACGGCTCCGGGTCTTTTTCTATTCGGTCATCTCCAGCCCCGCCGCCCTCAGGCAAAAAAAGAGCAATGCCTGGGTCATAGGGCCTCCTCTCTTCTCACGGTCCATCCCCCACCCATGGGCAGCCATCCCATGCGGCGGAGGATCGGCGTCAGGGCCGCAAAGAGAAGGCAGAGCATTACCGTTTGGGGAATCAGCTTGATGGCATTGGTAACTGCGCTGGCAGTCATGTAGTAGAGATAACCCTTCCCTGTTCCGGACAGGATAGTGCTCCAAAGGCTGCCCAAAAATACATTCATCAGATTGGTCAGGAGCTTGGCAAGAAACACCCGCACCGGTCCAAACCGGGTACGATAGAGAAACAGGGCATAGATCAGGCATCCCAGCATAGTGGTGAGGGCATAGCCCGGGAAATAAGGAAAGGCTGGATTGGCCAGATAGCTGACCGTATCCTCGGCCAATCCAAAGACCACCCCGGTCACCGGTCCGCAGACCATAGCGCAGAGACTCCGGGCCAGAAAACCCCAGGTCACCTTGGCGGCATATACATCCGTCAAGTGGATGGGGATAGCGGGCACCCGGGCCAGGGCCATGCAGGCGGCAATCATCAAAGCAGAAAAGGCCAGATTCCGGGGCCGCCTGAAATCCTTTCCGGCTGTGCGCCAATAGGCGGCGGAAAAGGGGGTTTTGTAAAGCTCCTGACTGGTCATGGACATAAAAATTCCTCCTTTTTGTGTTGGGCAGCCCTTTCGGGTGCCGCACAGAGGAGGATACAATACCGCCTATATGCGGCAGCGGGATGCGGAAAAGACACTGCGGAGGGCTTCCTGTCAATTCCCTCACTTCGTCCGGCGGACAACTCCCCGTCCCGCCGGCACTGAACACGCCGTTTCCTACTCTGCCTATTTCTGATACATCATACAGGAATCAGAGGTAAAAATCAAGCTTCCGTTCCTATTTTTTCTATCCGCCCCAAATACTCCTCCGCCTCTTCTCTGGAGCGGAAGCGAAACACCGTCATTCCCCGGTGCTTCTCCAGCAAACCATTGATCTGAGGCATCTGATCCCTTTGAAAGTCCAAGATCCACTGGCAAAATTCCCTATCAAACTCCGTCTCCACCCAAGGCATATCCTCCCTGGGCCTCCCAATACGGGATTTTGCCCCCGCCAGGCACACCTCCGGCGGAAAATCCAGAAAAAACACGGTGTCACAGGCCGCCAGCCGTTGTTCCAACGTCCGTAAATAGTTCCCATCTATGATCCAACGGTCCTTCTTCAAGATCTCTCTTAACCCTGTATCAAATTCCTCTCTGGACACATTGGTCCGATCCGGCCTATGCCACAACATGTCCAAATAATAGAGCGGCAGCCCGGTCCGTTCCCGCAGTCCACGGGCAAAGGTACTCTTCCCCGCCCCTGGACAGCCGATGACGATGGCCTTTTCCATCCGTCCTATTCCCTCCCCTTCCATACTCCGAGCTCCGCCAGTTCTTCATGATCGTAGAGCGCGTTCAATACCTCCAGCAGCGCATTGGCACTCATATGCTCCGGCAGATCCAGCCGCTTCAGTAGGCTCCGGCGCTTCTCCGCCGCGTCCGGAGTCCCCGAGAGCCCCGCCAGATACAGATCCGCCTTGGTAACGCTTCTCTGAGTCCGTTTGACCTCCCCTTCTCCCTCCAAGAAGGTGGCCCCCGCCCGGCGGAGCGCTCTCAGCAGGACTTCCGGGGACATTCCCTCCACTCCCAGCTTGCCTTCCCTCCCCGCTCTCCGCTTCCGCTTTTCCTTGCCGGGGCAGTCCGGAATAAAAGCGTGCTTCACTTGAGACGGAGGCACCGCCCCCTTCAAATAATTCCGAATGACGAACCCAGCTCCGTCGGGATCCGTGAGGATCAAAAGCCCCCGCTCCGCGGCCAAGCGGCGCAGGAGGACCAACCGCTCCTCATCCTTAAAAATACCAAAACCGGAGGTCTCCAGGATCAGAGCGTCCACCACCTGTGCGATGGTATTTTTGTCGTACCGCCCCTCCACCACCACAGCCTCCCGGATCCGGGGCTTATCTCTCCCGCTCATGCGGCCTGTCGCTGGGCCAGATCCAGCAGAAGGCTTACCAACACTTCCTGTCCTTCAGCTCCGGTGGATTTGAGCTGTAGGTCTGCCTCCTCACAGCGGAGCAGAGCCCAGCGATACCAATCCAAGGTAAAGCGGCGGCATGACTGGAACAGCTTTTCCGCCTGGAATTCCCGGCGAAGCGCCCACAGATCCATAAACCATTTGATGCTTTTTTGCTCCTCTATCGCCAGACAAGCTGTGTAAAGTTGACGCACTTGCTTAGCCAAGGCAGCCAGAAGTTTGATGGGAGCCTCCTGCATGTGGAGCAAATCGCTCAACACGGAAAACGCCCGGTCAAAGTTCTTGGCTGCGATAGCGTCGGTCAGGTTGAAGATCACCGCGTCAAGCTGAGGGGTGGATACTGTGTCAATATCCTGCCGGGTGATCTGCCGCCGCTTGGCGTAAGCCCCGATCTTCTCAATTTCCGAAATGAGCCCTGTCATCAGATCCCCACACCGAAAGATCAGGTATTCCGCATCCGGACCGCTGATATCATGTCCCAGGGCCTGAAAGCGAGCGTCTACCCACTTCACCAATTTTTTCTGCCCCTGGCGGACAAAGTTCACCACCTTACCCTTTTCTTTTATGAGCTTGGCGAGCTTCCCCCGGTTGTCCGGTTTGTACTCCAGTACATCATAGACAAAAATCAGGCACACATAGTCGGGAAGATCGCCCAGCAGCTCCAGTAGCCCCTCTCGGTCTCCCTTATCCATATCCCAGTCGTTGACCACCACCATGGTCCGCTCGCTCATCATAGGCATGGCGTCCACCAACCCGTGAAGGCGTGACAAGGAAAAGTCCTTTCCGGCAAGAATGTGATAATTAAAGTCATCCAGACCCCCGGTAAGCAGGAGCTCCTTCATTTTTTCCAGGCTTCGGTCTCGGAGGTAGGTCTCCTCCCCATGAAAAACATAGAGACAGCCAAGTTCCCCCTCTGTCAGTTCCCGACGCAGCTCATCATAGGAAGGGTCCTCGGTTTTCTTCTGATATGCCATGAGGCCGTTTCCCCCTCTTTCTTAAATATGGAAAAGTATAGCACACCCCAGATGATTTTGTAAACCCCGAGGCCCTTGACGGCGCGGTTACCGGCGAGTACAATGAGAGGAAATGGAAAGGTGGGATCTTTATGCTTCAGCTTCGGGCCAGAGATCATAATATTAAGGTTGGTACGCTCCCCACAGGCCCCCGCAACAAAATCACCGATGTACCGGGTCTTATGGTAGGTCACTGCACGATAGACACCGACGAGCATAAAACAGGGGTAACGGTGCTCCTCCCCTGTCCCGAAAATCCCTTTACTCATAAGCTACCCGCCGCCGCTTTCGTGCTCAACGGCTTTGGAAAAAGCCTGGGCTTGGTCCAAGTGGAGGAACTGGGTACTCTGGAAACACCCATCGCCCTCACCAATACGCTCAATGTGGGCCTGGTCCATGACGCTCTGGTGGATTATATGGTAGCCCGTTGTGAGGGTGAAGGCTTTGAACTCCGTTCGGTCAACCCAGTGGTCTGCGAGTGCAATGACGGTGGGCTCAACCACATTCAAAAACGGGCCGTGGGCAAGGAGGAGGTCTTTGCCGCTTTTGCCGCTGCCGGACTGGATTTTGACGAAGGGGATGTGGGCGCCGGAAAGGGCATGGTGTGCCATGGCCTAAAGGGGGGGATCGGCTCCGCATCCCGAAAAATGGAGGTGGACGGAGCAAGTTATACCTTAGGTACCTTGGTTCTTGCCAACCACGGCAGCATGGGGGATCTGACGATATCCGGAACCCACCTCGGTCCTCTGCTGGACGAGACCCGGGCCGCCCGAGAATCGGACATTGGCTCCTGTATCGTTCTGTTGGCAACCGATCTTCCCCTGGACAGCCGCCAGTTGGGCCGGGTAGCCAAGCGGGCCTCAGTGGGTCTAGCTCGGCTGGGATCCTTTATCGGCCAAGGCAGCGGAGAAGTGTTTTTTGCCTTCTCTACCGCGAACCCCTTCAATGGCAGGGAGGAAGCCTCTCTTCGTACAGTCTCAGCCTTTCACGAGGACAAGCTGGATATTGCTTTTCGGGCCGCAGCGGAGTGTGTGGAGGAATCGGTCCTTAACTGCCTGTTTACTGCCCAAACCTGCACAGGATGGGATGGAAAGACCGTGTGGGGGCTCACCGATCTGTGGAGGCCGGAGGAATAGCTTTCTCCTCTTTTCTTTCCGGATCGTCAAAGGCCGCTGCCCGTCCCAGGCAGCGGCCTTTCCTTAATCTTCCTTTTCAAACAGTTCCTTTCCCACCCCACATACCGGGCAGGTCCACTCCTCCGGCACCTGTTCCCAGGGTGTTCCGGGGGCCAAGTTTCCCATATCCCCCTCTGCTGGGTCGTAGATATAGCCACAAACGGTACAGACATACTTTTCCATCCTCTCACCCCCCTTCCAGCCAGCTGCTGAATTCATCCCAGAGTTCCATAGCCTTAAACTTCACCACATAGCCCTGACTCTCACCAGTGATGAGACGAACCTGATCCTCCGAAAAATTTCCCGCCCTCTCGGCTGCCGTCTCACTCACCGAGCCCAGACACAGCGGAGGGAACACCACACACCACCAATTTTGCCCTTCTCCCTCCCCCAATGTAATACGCAAGGCAGTATACTTGCCAGCCGGAAGCGCAAAATCCTCATACTCCTTTGTGGGAAACCAGGCGTCCTGCGCAATAGACGCTGTAACGGGCACTCCCTCCCCCACCACCTCTGCCCCGGCCTGGGCCAGTTCCGGCAGATGCGCCGCCAGGATATCCAGCGCCTCCTCCTGAGTCGAGGCCGCCTCCAGCCAAGGCTCCGCCCGGTCCAGCACCGCATCCCGGACCCGCAGCTTCACCGCCTGATCCTCCGCTGAATCTGAGTTTGCCACCACATGGAGTCGTACCATTTGCTCCGCCAACGCTTTTTGCTGTCCGGTGAGCCAGGCCCCCATCAACAGGGCAAACCCGACCCCGAACAGCAGGGCCGCCTCCCAGCGGCGGAGGAAAAATTTGTTCTCATGTACCAACTCTGAACACTCCTCTTTATGTGAGATATGTCCATTTTCTCCATGTCTGCTTCCTTTTATACCTCTCGGATTCTCGAAAACCTTACAAGCCCTAAGGTTCTCTTTTCCCAAAAAGGTTTTTTGCAAATATCTCCAAAAAGCACATTGACAATCTCTCCCATTTTGTCTAAAATGTTCGTAGCCATAAAAATGTTCTACGCGACTTGTGGCAGCGCAAAATTATAGGAGGAGGAAGTATCAACATGAAAATCACCAAGAAGCGTATCCTTGCGACCGTAGCCGCGACTCTGGTCCTGGCTATGAGCCTCACCGCCTGCGGCGGCGGCAAGTCCAGCGAGTATCCCACCAAGGGCATCAACGTTATCTGCCCCTGGGGCGCCGGCGGCGGCACCGATACCTGCCTGCGCGCCTTTACCAACGCCATGGGTAAGGATCTGGGTCAGACTCTCACCGTGGATAACATCACCGGCGGCGGCGGGATCACCGGGCACCAGGCTATCGCCGACGCTGAGGCCGACGGCTACACCATCGGTATGATCACCTTTGAACTGGCTACATATCAGCCTCTGGGCACCAGCGACCTGACCTGGGAGAGCTATGAGCCCCTGTGCCGGGTCAATACCGACGCCGCCACCGTCACCGTGGCGACCAAGTGGGCCAATGACAACGGCATCACTGACCTGAAGGGCTTCATTGACTACTGCACCGCTCACCCCGGCGAGGTCCAGATGGGCGGCTCCTCCGCCGCCTCCGTGTGGCACATTGCCGGCGGTTACCTGATGAACGCCACCGGCATCGACATCCAGATGGTCACCTATCAGGAGGGCGCCGCCGCCGCTGTGAAGGACGCCGCCGGCGGCTTCATCCAGGGTGTTACCGTCTCCCTGGCCGAGGCCCGCAGCTTTATCGAGTCCGGCGATTTGACTTGCCTGGGCGTTATGTCCGATGAGCGCAACTCCGCCTTCCCCGACGTCCCCACCTGCGCGGAGCAGGGCTACGACGTGCAGTACTTCACCCAGCGCGGCATGGCTATCCCCAAGGGCACTCCCGCCGAGGTGAAGGCCCGTCTGGAGACTGCCTGCGAGAACGCCATTAAGGACGCAGAGTTCGTGGAGTTCATGAACAACAACGGGCAGGCGATCTCCTACCTGAACGCCGCCGATTACACCCAGTTCCTGAAGGACAGCGCCACCGATGTGGCCGAGGCTATGAAAGCTGTCAATCTGGTGTGATCGCCCAAACTTAGCGTCATTACAAGGATGGGCAGGCCCCGGGCCTGCCCATCCTCTATAAAGCCCCCGCATAACTCTGACAAAAAGGGAGGGATCGTTCTATGACAAAAAAGACCCAAAGCCTGGCCTTTGCCAACCTGATCGCCTCGCTGATCTTCATTGCGTTGGGCATTTGGGGCATTATCCAAATGCTGAATCTCCAGCAGGTAAAGGATACCTACGCCCAACCCAATGTGTTTCCCATCGCCATGATCACGGGTATGCTCATCTTCTCGGTGATCCTGCTGATCCAATCCATCATCAAGCTGTCCAAAATGAACCTCAACGATCCTATGGTGGACAAGGCCGAGAGCATCAATGTCATCAAGGATAAGGGGGTTCAGGGAGCACTTATCGTTATCGCCCTGTGCGTTGCCTTTGTTCTCCTGTTCCGGCCTCTGGGTTACGTTCTGGATGCCGCCATCATCGGCTTTATCATCATGGCCCTCATCGGCAAGCGGAACTGGGTGGTCATGGTCATCGTCTCCATCGCAATCCCCTTTGTCATGTGGCTGCTCTTCTTCAAGCTCCTGTCCGTCAACATCCCCATGGGTCCTCTCAGCTTCCTGAAGGATCTCATCGCCATGATATAAGGAGGGAGGATATCTATGGATTTTGGAATGTTGATCACCAGCTATGCTGAAGTCTTTACCAGCCTCCAGATCCTCCTGATGACCTTTATCGGAGCTCTGGGCGGCATCCTTTTGGGCGCCATCCCCGGCATGACCGCCACCATGGGCGTAGCCCTGCTGGTACCCTTCTCCTTCGGAATGGACCTGATCCCCGCTATTGGCCTGCTGCTGGGCATCTACTGCGGCGGCATGTACGGCGGGTCTATCTCCGCCATTCTCATCCACGCCCCCGGTACCCCCTCCGCCGCCGCCACCGTGCTGGACGGCTATCCCATGACCAAGAGGGGCGAGGCCGGTCGGGCCCTGTCCGTTGCCATGTTCTCCTCTTTCTGCGGCGGCGTCATCGGCGCTCTCATCATGACCTTCCTGTCCCCTCTCATTGCGGATATGGCCATGAATTTTGGCCCGGGTGAGATGTTCATGTTGGCCTTCTTTGGCCTTAGCGTTATTATCTCCATCTCTGGAAAGTCCATTACCAAGGGCCTCATGAGCGCTTTTCTAGGCATGTTCATGTGCTGCGTGGGCCTGGACCCCACCAACGGCATTCCCCGGTTTATGACCGTAAAGCAGACGGGACTTCTGGATGGTTTCCAGTTTATCCCCGCCCTCATCGGTATGTTTGCCGTGGCCGAGGTCATCGCCGGGGTGGAGCGGATCCTCAACGGCAAAGAGCACACTGCCTCCTCCAACGAGAAAATCACCAGTGTGCTGCCTGACTGGAAGACCATCAAGATGATCTGGCCCAACATCCTCTCCGGATCCATCATTGGCACCTTTATCGGCGCCATTCCGGGTGCCGGCGGCGATATCGCGGTGTTTGTCTCCTATGGCGCCAGCAAATCCGCCAGCAAGCACCCGGAGCGCTATGGCACCGGTATTCCTCAAGGCGTTGCCGCTACAGAGTCGGCCAATAACGGCTGCTCCGGCGGCGCCATGATCCCCCTGCTGAGCCTGGGCGTCCCCGGCGACGCAGTCACCGCCGTTCTGCTTGGCGCTTTCATCATGAAGGGGATCCAACCCGGTCCTATGATGTATGTCTCTGAGCTCCACACGGTCTACAAGGTCTTTGCGGCCTTGATGCTTTCCAACCTGTGTATGCTTATCGTGGGCTGCCTGGGTGTGCGGTTCTTCGCCAAGATCGTGTCCGTGGAAAAGACCATGCTCTACCCCATCATTCTGGTCATCTCCCTCCTGGGCGCTTTCTCCATCAATAAGAGCGTCTTTGACATCGGCGTGTGCGTAGCCTTCGGCGTGTTTGGCTGGCTCATGAACAAGTATGAGTTCCCCCTCTCCCCCATCCTGCTGACCCTGATCCTGGGTCCCATGTGTGAGAAAAACTTCGTCCGGTTTATGAACATCCATCACGGCAAGATCTTCGATATTTTCCAGTCGCCCATTGCTATGGTCTTCCTGGTGGTAGCGATCGGAACCATCGTTTTTTCCATCTTCAACCAGCGCAAGATCAATAAACGCGAGGCTGAGGCCAGAGCCAACGGCGGTTCCCAGGAGTAATATTTCCTCTCAACAGATTAAAAAGCCGTTCCCGGTATACTCCGGGAACGGCTTTTTATCGTTCAGATGGTCCGTGTCAAAAAAACCTCGCGGCATATCCCCCTCAGCCGCTCCTCTGCCGCCTTGGCCTCCTCCTCTCTCAGAAAAAGGCCAAAAACGGTAGGGCCTGTACCGCTCATGCTGGCCCCCATGGCTCCGCAATGGAGCAGTTCTCCCTTCAGCTCCTCCACCCGGCTCCGTTTTCGGGGAGGCAGGATCTCCTCAAACACATTGAACATCCGCCGGGCCACACCGGAAAGATCTCCTTCCCTCAGAGCTTTCAACACCCCCTCCGTATCCGGGCGGCACCGTGACCGCTGGGCGTCCAGCCGGGCGAACAACTCGGGCGTAGAAATAGGAAACCCGGGCTTAGCCAGCACTACAAAGCACTCAGGCAAAGGGCTGAGCGGGGTGATCTTCTCCCCCCATCCCTGGGCCAGAGCTGTTCCGCCCAGGACACAGTAAGGCACATCCGAACCCACCTTCTCCCCGATTTCAGCCAGCCTCTCCATACTCAGGCCCAGGCCGCACAGCTCGTTCAGACCCCGGAGAACGGCAGCGGCATCGGAGCTGCCCCCGGCCAATCCCGCGCAGACCGGGACCCGCTTTTTTAAATCGATGGCAAGCTTCCCCCACTCCTTCCCCGTCTCCTCCCGGAGCCGCAGGGCCGCCGCCACGGCCAGATTTCGGCCGTCCAGGGGCAGAAATCCAAGATCAGCGGACAAGGAGATACCCTCCCCGTTCTCTATCGTCAGGGTCAGTTCATCGCAGAGGGATACCGACTGCATCACCATCTTCATTTCATGGTAGCCATCCTCCCGCTTCCCCAGCACATCCAGGGTCAGATTCAGCTTAGCGGGAGCGGAGACTGTAATAGACGCCATACTACCTCCTTACCGGATCTTCCGGGCCTCCAAATAAAATCGTTTGTCATGGGCCTCCCCCATAGAGAAGGTCTTTCGGGGCAGGACCCCGTCATGGAGCACGGTGGGAAATAGCTCCTCCTTGCTCATGGGCTCCAGCAAAAAAGCCATATTGCCACTCCCACGCCCCAGCTCTGCCGCCACATCAGCTCCGTGGATGTAGTCCACGCTGCCGCCATGGGCGGGGATGTAGTCGTCCAAAAAGCTCTGAAGAGTCCCCACCGGAAGCTGATGGACCGGCTTGGGCACGGTAACAGCCCCCTCTCCCCCTGCCCAGACGTAACGGAGAACATGGCCCTCTCCCTCCCCCTCATACGCGCCGGGGAATACCTGGAGCATCGCGTTCAGCAGCTCCCTGCCCTTGATGTGAAAGATCACTCGGTGAATGGGTTCAAACTCCAGAGAGTCATCGTGAAGGTTTACCACCTCGCACAGGGCATAGCGGGCAGGCAATTCCTCCCACTTCTCCGGCGGAGTGAATCGTTTTTGCCGCTCGTAGCACTCCTTGGCGGTAGCCAGAGAGTGGTTCCCGTCTCCCACAGCAAACTGGAATACAGGGAATTCTCCCTGCTCCAGGCCATAGCGCTTTTGAACGGCTTCAGGAGCACAGAGGACCTGCAGCGCCTCCTGCGTCATCTTGGCGCTCTCCTCGTCCAAAAGCCAGCCTGCCACATGCCCACTGTCCTCCATCAGGTCAAAATCATAAAGGATGGTCATTTTCTCCTTCCGGGCCGCCAGAGGCTCAATGACCGTCCGCTGACGATCATCACAGAGGAGCATCGTATGGGGCAGCTCTATGGGGGCATTTTTCCGCACCGCCACCCGGGGGGGGATGCGGCTCATGACCGTTCCCTCCGTAGCCCGGACGGCAGTTGAAGCTCCAGGCTCATAGTCGTACTGCTCCAGGTCCACCTTTCCCACCAGGCCCCGGCGGATCTTTCCACTTTTCAAAGTCCGCTCCACATAGATCAGGGCGTTGGGAAGCTCCTTGAAGTAGCCCTCCCGGAGGCAGCGGGTCATGGTGTTGTTGATCTCCATAACGTCTGTCTCCACATTGGGTCCGTCCAGGCAGCTTTCGGGCAGTATCATCCGAAGGGCAGAGGGCGCCCCGCCCACATATCGCTCCACCCGGGACCAATACTCCGGCTGAGAGGTATACTGATCGCAGGCCACCACCGCCCACTTACTGTACTCACAGTTTTGGGGCAGCAGGATATCAGCCGGGCCAAAGGCCAGTCCTTCAAAGCCCTGATTCATACCTGATCCCTCCCTTTTTAGTCCAGAGCAGACTTGATGGCAACCAGCAACTCGTCAAATTCCTCATAGGCGGGCACTTCCGGGTGGTCCGCCTTGATCTGGGCAGTGCTCTTAAAAAGAAAACCCGCTTTACTCTGCTGGATCATGCCCAGGTCGTTATAGCTGTCCCCCGCGGCGATGGTATCAAATCCGCAGGACTGGAGCGCTTTCACCGTGGTGAGCTTAGACTTTTCGCAGCGCATCTGAAAACCTGTGATCTCCCCATTGGAGGCTACCTCCAGCGTGTTGCAGAAAATGGTGGGCCAACCCAGCTTTTCCATCAAAGGCTTGGCAAACTGTTCAAACGTATCGCTGAGGATGATGACTTGGGTCAGGCTCCGCAGCTCGTCCAAAAAGGACTTGGCTCCCGGTAGCGGGTCGATCCTGGCAATGGTGGCCTGGATCTCCTTCAGTCCCAGGCCGTGCTCCTTCAAAATGCCCAGCCGCCAGCTCATCAGTTTGTCATAATCGGGTTCATCCCGCGTGGTGCGTTTGAACTCCGGGATCCCGCTCTCTTCAGCAAAGGCGATCCAAATCTCAGGGACAAGAACTCCCTCCATGTCAAGGCAGACAACATTCATACCCAGCCCGCTCCTTTCCTCACAGGGTTTTCAAAAACCGTTCCAGTCGGTCCAGTGCTTCGCCCAGATCCTTCATGGAGGCGGCATAGCAGGCCCTCACAAAGCCCTCACCGCCAGGCCCGAAGGCAGTACCGGGAATAACCGCCACGTGCTCAGCCTCCAAAAATCTGTCACAAAATTCCGCGGAGGTAAGGCCCGTGGAACGAATACAGGGGAAGGTGTAGAAGGCGCCCCGGGGCTCAAAGCAACTCAGACCCAAGCGGCGGAAGCCGTCCACCAAAAACCGGCGTCGACCGTCATACTCCTCCTTCATGGACTCAATATCCCCGTCTCCATTGTTCAGCGCCTCAATAGCGGCATACTGGCTGGTGGTGGGAGCGCACATGATGGCATATTGGTGAAGCTTGGTCATGGCGGCAATAAGGGGCTTGGGCCCGCAGACATAGCCCAGCCGCCAACCTGTCATGGAGTATGCCTTGGAGAAGCCGTTGATGACAATGGTCCTCTCATACATATCGGGAAGGTTTGCCATAGAGACATGGTGCTGGCCATAGGTCAACTCGGCGTAGATCTCGTCAGAGATCACCATAATGTCGGTGCCTCGGAGAACGTCCGCCAAGGCCTCCAGGTCCTCCCGGCTCATAATGCCGCCGGTGGGATTGTTGGGGAAAGGCAACACCACCGCCCTTGTCCTGGGGGAAAGAGCCGCTTTCAGCTCTTCCGCGGTAAGGCGGAATTCATTTTCCGCCTTTGTCTCCACATATACAGGCCGGGCATGGAGCATGGACACCAGAGGTCCGTAGCAGACAAAGGAGGGAGTGGGGATGATGACCTCATCTCCCGGCTCCAGAAGACAGCGGAAGCAGAGGTCCAGGCCTTCGCTGCCCCCCACCGTGACCAGGAGCTGGCCAATGGGGGCGTACTCCAGATCAAAGCGGCGCTTCATGTATCGAGAAATGGCCTGCCGCAAATCGGAAAGGCCGGCGTTGGGACTGTACTTGGTAAACCCCTTTTCCAGGGAGTAAATACCCGCATCCCGTATGTGCCAGGGAGTCACAAAGTCGGGCTCCCCAATGCCGAGAGAGATCCCTCCCTCCATCCCCTGGAGCAGGTCGAAGTATTTGCGGATGCCCGAGGGCTGGACCTTTTTAATTCTGTCGCAGAGTATCTTATCGTAGTCTATCATCACTCAAACACAAACCTTTCCTGCTGCTCTTCCCGCTTTTCGAAGATCAGATGATTTTCCTTGTACTTGCGAAGGATAAAGTGGGTGGCAGTCCCTGTCACATCCTCAATGGTAGCCAGTTTCTCCCCCACAAAGTGGGCCACCTCCTTTAGTGAGCGACCCGAAATGATGACGGTGAGGTCAAAGGCCCCGGACATGAGATAGACGCTCTCCACCTCGTCATACTGATAGATCCGCTCGGCCACCCGGTCGAAGCCCTCCCCCCGCTGGGGAGTCACCTTCACCTCAATGAGGGCGGTAACTGCCTCCCGGTCGGTGCGGTCCCAATCTACCACGGCGCAATAGCCCAGAATAAGATGCTCCTCCTCCAGCCGTTTGACCTGCGCCCTCACCTCTTCAGGGGAAAGGCCGGTCATAGCGGAAAGCTGTTCGGTGGTCAGGGTACAGTCGCTCTCCAAAAGCTGGAGAAGCTTGATCTCATTGTTCATAAAGGATCCCTCCGTCTTTGTGTAGTGGATAACTTCAGGCTGCCGTATCACAAGCCGGACTCTGGCCTGCAATGGGACATTTCAGCGAACGCCGTCGCTCTCCTCATCCAATATATTTTGATACTGTTATCCCACGAATTTTGTCAACACCTCTCCCCCTCCCCATCCATGACAAACATCTCCGAAGAATACCTCATCCGTGTATTGAATGCGTCATAACGCTTGATACTACGGGGGCCGCGCGGAATATAGCGCAAAAAAAAGAGAGTCCGAGGCGGAATACAATCCGCTTCAGGCTCTTTTCTTCGTGCCAGAATTCATGGGACAACGCGTATGTTTTATTGGGGATGGAGTTAAAGTATTTTGTGCTAAGCCTGAATCAATATTTAATTTTAGTTGGGTTCGTGTTGCAAGTTCATAGGCCCATTCATTATACTCTATCGGTATCAAAATAGCAATATCGCAATAATTCACAGAAAATTTACAAATTTTGCTCATATAGAAGTTTCCGCGGTTTTCAATATTTTCACAATTTGTTATGATGAAAGCACTCAACAAGTTGCGATATTTTGCGGGATATCCGCATCTCCCCAAGGGAAATCACGATATCGTTCTTTTTGCACCCAAGCATTATATGCCTCCAAAATGTTTGTATACTCCGGGTTTTCCAAGACGAAATTGGCTACACTATTTGCAATAGCACCTCGTTCAGATAAAGGTAAATTACTCATACTCCACCGCCTCATCCCATACAGGGCATATTGCTTTCTGATATTCAGGAGAAACGTCAAACTTTTCAGCCACGACGTCAATATGGCACTCTCTGCCGTCTAATAGTGCCACAGACCAAAGGTGACTACCTTGGTCAGCATAACCGCCTTGCCCCTTACACTTGATTCCACAGAACCGGAGCAACATATTATACGCGCTGGTGTACCCAGAACAGTTCCCTCGATTTCGCTCAAATACAGACCAAGCAGACGCAACGTAGTCATCCGACTTGTCGTAGGTGTATATTTCCAGCAGTTTATCGTAAATACACTTAGCTTTTTCGTATTCGGTCATACCTTCCGTCAACAATCCTTCGGCCATCATTTGTTGCATGAGCTGAAGGCCATCTCGGAACGCGATTTCTGTACACGACTCGCCAGCTTCCGTTCGGGCACCGCAAACCGTAACAGTTGTGGATACGCCCTCCAAAACATAACGGTTCGAAGCGGAATACTTACCGAAATTCAATTCAGGGCGCGCTTCCTGATGCTTTGCAATGATAGTGCGGCGAACTTGTTTTGCCTCTTCACGCGATTTACACCCAGAGAAGATAATTTCATATTCTGCCTGATAATCATCTCCGGCCTGAGCAATAGCGGCATAAATTGCGTCTGCATCTACGCCATCCACTACAAACTTGGTAGGACGTTCCCGCTGCGATGGAAGCGGTTGACCGGATGCCATTACCACTGCATTGTTCATCGCATCCCAATCTACCTGATACCCAAACTCTTCGGCCAAAAATCTAACCGGTGCGTATACTCGCCCGTTGATGGCCTCCGTGGCCGTATCCATATACTTGGTTTCGTCAAAGTGAATGCCATCTTTGACTACGAACGCATAAATACGAGGGATAAATTCAACAGAAAGAGTGAACTCATCATATGATTTTGAAAACACTGCCCGCCCGTTTTCGGCATCCCAAACCACATCAAGACCCATAGCCTCGGCAGTGGCTCGGAGCGGAACCATAGTACGACTATCCTTATTTGCGAAAGGAATAGCGTCTGTCCACACTACGGGTTGGCCATCAACAAGGACTTGAATGCTGGATTGCTCCGCTGCATGAACTGGCAAAGAAAGGACTAACGCCAAGCCAGCAGTGGCAATCATACGGACGATACTTTTCATTGTGTTTTTCAAATTAAATCCCCTCATTTATAATTCGTGATTCCTTTGAGCTGTTTATAGGTAGTAAATAATAGCCGCGGTCATGTTATCAACCATCTCCCGCATTTTCGCGCCACTAATGAGAGCGTTCGCGGCAGATTCCCAACCATCACTTTCAAGGATGATGTTCTTAATAGATTCCGGGTTGATTGCATAATGAATGCCGTCTGTAGTCAAGGCCAACAAATCGCCCTTTTTGAGCGTGGCACTATACGTTTGAATTTCCGGCGTATCAACAAACCCAAGACCGCTGGTGTAAGTATTGCGAGACGGATGGCTGTAGTATTCTTCTGCATTGAGCGTACCATCCTTAACCATGCGAGCTGCCAAGGTATGGTCATTGGTCAACTGCAAAATTCGGGCCGAGTCATCTTGAAGGTGTCGCACCATATAGAGCCGAGTATTGCCACAGTGAGCGAAGAAAAATTTTTCCCCTATTACGAGGCAACAGGTAGCGCATACACCAAACCCGGAATATAGGTCTTCGTTGGCGACCTTAAATACCCCAATGGTGCGATTGGCAACAGCCATTGCCTCATTGAGCACTTCGATAGGATACTTCTCCAGAAATTCAGGATTTGACGTAAAAAAGCGCTTGACTACCCCCACAATTTCAGTCGCCGCAATCACAGCAGGCTGGATTTCAAAACCACACTGGCGGCTCCCAGCGCCGTCCGCGACAACAGCAAGAAGGATATCCTCCCGAAGGACCTCAAAAGCAAGGAAGTCCTCATTGCGTTCACGCATATAGCCAACGTCAGAAACGCCGCCATAAAAATACTTACTCTGAATGTTATTAGACATGACACAATCCTTTCTCTTCCATTTCAAAGTCTACAACTTCTGTTTCGAATTGTCCATCGTTTTCTACAAAGCTGCGCCCGGTCGTAACAGCGCTATCCCCAAAAGCAAGGATGCGTTCTTCCTCCGTTACAGGCAAAAACGGGGAATCCGATGCGCGCGGCTTCTGAAGCATAGCATTGTAGTATTCATACAGCTCTTCGTCTTTCTGCCAATCAGGAAGCGCGTCGTGCAGATAAGCCAAAGGAGAACCATACAACTCCCTCAGCGGAATGGTCAATTTATACTGATTGATACAGCGCTTCCCGTTGACGCCAGCGAAAAAGGCATACATTGACTCAATGCCATCAAATGGCGGAAGATACTCCCGAACCATCGTCAGAAAAAGGATTCGCGCACGGAGATGTCCGTCATTGCCATCGAAGTAGCCACTGGGGAACTTTTTTGCGCGGCCCTCCATGAGGTCTGTATACAGCTTAATGATAAGCTCAGGCGCCTTTACATTTCGCGTCTGGGGATATAAATGCCAAGCGACGTAATAGAGCTCCTTCTGAGGGTTGAGTTCAGGAGGGCAAGGTAGACGCTTTACCAAAGGCCACAGCTTCATGGTTTTCACAATCTCTGGAGTCAACTGGTCCCGTACCTGTTCCGGCGTCCAATTCAAATAAAGCGTGAAAATACTTTTGAGGAGCTCGGTGCAAAGAGCAGGCCCCTGCTCCTTACTCATCAAGGCGGAGGAAAATGTTTTGCGATTTCCCATCATTACGTCGTCGTACTCCTTGAGGTAATAACTGGGGCGCACATTAGGCTTAATGGCAACGTTGTTATCAGATTGAATCATTTTTAAGTCCTCCTATGTATTGGTCTTCACTGTAAGTATGGAGGATTTTTCTCAAAATTTTTCTTCCATATGAACTTTTTTTATTTTTCTACTTGCTCAGCATAGTGCTCCATGATATAGCGGATATTTTCTACGCCAAGTTCCTCTAAAAGCGCATAGGACTTCTTATGCATTTCCAATAAGGTTGTTATAAAAAGCGCTTCATTCCCTGCCTCTAACGCACTCGACCGGACCACCTCTAAAAAAGAGGACACGGACCGATTTGCAATTATGGCATTAGATTTAGTAACCGGGATTTCTTTTTCATTTATTTGAAGTATCATAGTAATGCCTCCTATTCTATATAAGAAGTATGGCCGATTCTATCAATGCTTTATCACTTAATTCAAATTAGAGAAAATACCCACCATTTTGTTACCAAAACAACAAAATTTGTATATACAGATTTGTTGCTAAAACAACATAATCTGTAGCTATGTTACAGATATTGTGCAGTACAGATTTGTTACCCACTTCTCAAAAAAGTTCCCAAAAATGCAAAAAGTGGTTTGTGACAAAAATGGCCCCCAAAAGGCCTCATACCCCGAAATCACACACGGGGGTCTCCTATACAAAACACTACTCCAATACCCCGAATTTGACCATGATTTCGGGGTATTTCATATAGGATTTGACTATGATTTCGGGGTATCAAAACGCAACACCCCAAAATCATATATGAAACCACCCAAAAACCACCCCAAAACACCCCGAAATCACGATTTCGGCCCTCCATCAACGATAGCACACATCCAACACCTACCTGCGCCAACCAATGAAAACCCCGATTTCGGGGTATTTTGACTATATTTCAGCTATGATTTCGGGGTATTTTGATAATTTTAAGACTTCTGGCCACTCACGATTCCTAATATCTTCGAAAAGTTCTGATTTTGGGATAATGGTTATTTGATAAAAAGTGTTCAGTTTTGAAAATGGGCTATCCCCTCTATTCTCGAGGCAGTATACGGCCCGCTCGCAGTCTGACATTGTATCTTATAAAGCGGGCCGGATGTCAGTCCACGCTCGCAGTTTCTCTTCGCCCGCATTCAATCTTCATCCCGAAGTCTACTGAGTTGCCCACCGCTATCGACATCGTTTCGTAGTTAGTCATGGAGGCCCGCATTCAGTCCGCGTTTCGTATTCAGTCCACCCACCAGTCGCAGTCACTCATCGTCTCCGCATTCAGTCATAGCCCGCATCAGTCTGCGCCCCGCTCGTAGGTAAACAATGTCTCTGATACAGCGGGGCGGAGTCAGTCATGGGCCGATGTCTATCCACGCCTTGAAGTCTGTCATCGTTTCGTAGTTACACCGCCACCCGGTTGCAGACAGTCAGCGCTTCGAAGATTGTCTGCGGGGCCAAAGTCAGTTCACGCTCCGCAGCTTATCTCGCCTCCGTAGTATTCAACGAAGCAAAGACTGTCAACGTGCAGCCGCTATCCTCTTCGACTCACAGATAGACTGCGCCCCGCTCGGAGGCATACTATGTTTCTAATACAGCGGGGCTATGTCGGTCATCGCATCGCAGTCTGTCATCGGCATCCGCAGTCAGTCCTTGCCCGCTATCTATCTACGTCCCGCCCAAGGGGCAACTATGGCACAAAGCGGCGGGACATAGTCAATCCTTGTACCGAAGTCAATGTATGCCCGCAGTCATTCTTCGTCTAAAAGACTATCACATCCCGTGACAGTCTGCGCGCCGTCACAAAATCATAAGCGGGCACACCCGCTCGAAGTCTATCTTATTTTTCATATATGAGGTGACGCTTTTCTATATAAGCTGATATTTTCACATATAACTTAAATCCTATACACGCTTCATATACCAAGTCACACACTATGTTTTACTACGCACTTACAAAATCACACATGAGCGTCTCGTTGACTTTATAGTGAAAGGAGCGTAATATAACTATATCAAAAGAAAAAGCAGGAGGAATGTTTTCATGGGAAACGGCGAAATGGAAAACCAGCAAGAGAACTACGACTTAAAAGTGATGGCTTCCATATTCATGAACACAGATGGCAAAGCCCTCCAGAGCCGAAGAGAGGAACTAAGTTTATCTCAATTAGAAGTGGCTGAGATGGCTAACATCCCCCTGTATAAATATCAGCAATTCGAGTCTGGCGAGCGCAAATTACAAAATGCCAGCATAAACACCAGTATTGCAATCTGTGATGTACTTGAATTAAAAGAACAACGATTCTTCTTAACAATAATAGGTCTAATCCATCCCAAATACGATGATGACTATGAACCATCAAAGCCAGCCAGCCCGTTTGCCGAGTGGGGGTTCGTAAATATAGAGAGAGCGAATCAGATTTTGCAAAACCAAAGGAAAGCTCTGGGTTTATCTCAACAACAAGTTGCCGACAGGGCAGGAATCACGCTTCGCCAGTACCAGCGCTTGGAGTCTGGGGAGCAAAGTCTCTATGCAACCAGCATGCGTATTGGTCTCGCGGTTTGTGCAGCACTTGAAGTGGACCCGCGTAGGTTTAGCCCAATTATGCCAGTAATTATGAACTCATCAAGCGATGAAGAGTGACACCTTCGTCACTCGTATTCATAAAGAAAGCTCCCGCCAAATAGCGGGAGCTTCTTTTTGTTATATAGCATCGTCAACCATAGAATATGGCGCCACCTTTGCTCAGCTTCGGGAAGTCGCGTTGAATAATACGATTCGCTGCCATTTGGGAGCCGCAGCTATGTTGACCCCATTGTGCGCACATCTCCACCGTCTGATGATATGCGTCGCCATCGGTATCAATCTTATTGGCCTGACAGGCCGCGAGGGATACTTCGAGCCAAAGCAGTTCCGAAGCGCTATCATACACGAAATGCACCGGAATGCTCGTGGATGGGAATTTAACAGTCTCTGTATGCTGGAATGTAAACAAAATACCTCTCCCCTGTTTTCTATATGAGGCGAACTTCCTATATGGACAGCTTTTGGTTCATGCATGCCTTATACAGTGCCAGCTCCCGCAGCCTTTTTGGGTTGATAGCGCCGAGAAATATCCTTCCTTACCTCTGGATACCAAGACCGCAGCATTTGTGTTACGGCAGTCGCGTGCTTCTTCAACCTTAAAAAAGTTTCCTTGTCCGACTGACCAAGCTGATGCGGAACTGTCCCCACAACCACACGCCCCCCACAACGGGCAGACTTCGTTATGATGTCAACGCAAAGAAGATATCCCTCTGCCACTCTTTCGTGTGTGACTAAAAGAGTCTTGAAATCTTCCGCACATGAAAAGGAAATCTTATCGATGGCGGAGAATAGTTCCTTCTGAGACAGGAACGATTTGAGATATGCCGACTCCTCACTCTCTTCTTCTCCCAGAAACTCTCTCATCAGTTCTTCAATCATTTGCATGTTCTCTGCGGTGACCCTCTCTATAACATATTCCCTATCAGAAAAGAAAACCAGATTCCCAACGTCTTTGGGACGATAAAGATACTTCCCTCGGCTTACCCGTTCAGCCTTGGGCGTTTTACACGGGTCTAAACTATTTGCGGCGACAGTCTCAATTGCCTCCGTCTTTGTCTTAAAATAAGGTTTGTCTGTTTTGGGGTCATATGTAAAATTATCTTTCCGATAAGCTACCCAAGCTCCAATCTGAAGCATACGTCAGTCACCTTCTTTTCTATATGAGCGACCAGTCAATAGGCTCCGCACCCATATGGCTTAAAAGCCGATTCGTCTCAGAAAAAGGACAGCTCCCCATGAAAGCCGGAGTATCTCCGCTGCCGCGCATTGCACTGAAGGGACTCGGATGGCTGGAGCAGATGTACACTTTATTCGGACTTTCCGCTATCGGAAGCTCCTCTGTGAACGAGCGGGCGTAGTTGCCCCACAGCACAAAAACAACCGGCTGTGGCAGACGCACACAAACATCGAGCACGTCACGCACAAACATCTGCCACCCCAACTTGCTGTGACTGCCGGGTTTACCGCTTTCTACGGTCAACGCTGTATTAAGAAGCAAGACGCCACGCTCAGCCCAAGGTGTTAAATCTCCGCTTTGGGGAATGCCGCACCCTAAGTCGCTATGCAGTTCCTTGAAGATATTTCGCAGAGAAGGCGGAATCTTGATTCCGTGATTGACAGAGAACGCTAAGCCATTCGCCTCTCCCCTTCCATGATATGGGTCTTGGCCGACAATGACAACCCTGACTGCCTCGGGCGGAGTTAGCGCCAAGGCCCGAAAGATGGCATACTGAGGCGGATATATCTCTGCATCTTTCCTCTTGGCAGCAATGCATTCCGATAAGACCCGTGCCAACATCTTCGCTTCGTCCGAGAGATAATCGTCCCAAGCATTTCCAAGGCCAGCTTCCTTTGCGACCTTCAGATGATGCCGCCGGATATAATCCACCGCCTCATTGGCGGTCGGAAACGCATCCAGCCAAAAATCCTGCGCTCCCTCCACAACCACGCTATACAGCCATAAATCTGCGCCCATATCGTTGTTGTATTTGATATAGACCCTTGTATCCGGGTCTGTAAGGTAGGCTTTGATTTGACACTTAGTAGCCTCGGGGACTTCATCCCAAGTCCACATAGCCGCCTTACCCATCACCTTATTTGAAGAATCCATGATACGCCTCCAAACTATTGTTTTCTCTACAAGTATGGGCGGCAGCGATATATTTCGGTTTCTATATATGAGGTTTTCATTATACCATTGATAAACAACAAAAGCAAGATTTGCCCATAGCGATGTTCGAGCTATGTTCGAGTGCATTTCAAATCCACCATACTTCGTATATACAGAAGCGTGGTGACTTACACATGAAACTCTCTCTCGAAATCAATATCAGCAACAGCAGTCTCTCAATCAATCATATCTCATATGGCCAGCTCAATAATCCATCGACGGACGTTCTCTGTCATGCAGCCGCAGACTACCTGCGTACATCCATAGGCAGTCTCCACGGTACATATAACCGCCGCGTATACTGGCCACAGGAGCTTCAGCTCCTGATTGACCTCACACTCGCCAAGAAATACCTCGTGCAACCGACAGACCATCTTCGCATGCGCCTGAAGGAAAACTGCCTTCCCGCCGAAGTCTACAAAACGGCCTTATATGGCGAAATCGTTGAGGCGGAAGTTGACCACGGTATTTTGAAGAAAATCATCACCAAACTCCGCAATAAACATCGAAAGTCTGAAGATATTTGCATGGCGACGATTTTTACCGAGAATAGCAGCGGCAGCATCGTTGCCCGCGTCAAGACCGCGTGGATTAACCAGCACAAGGATAACCACGATACACTCCATATCGAAAAATATGTTTCCGAGAAAAGACCGGCTTAGGCCGGTCTTTTTCTATATAACGCCCACTTTTTACTCCCATCTCAAACCTCCATACTCATGCAGAACCTTTATCTGACGCATGGAGTACACAACACAATATTGAGAAAGGAGACACGAATATGACCTTTGAAAAGTTCCAAAACATTATCCGCGCATATGGAGGTGTGTGGGCTCGAGAGGCAGATATCTACTTTTCGCAAACGCAGGCCTTCTACACTGCCCGCTATGCCCCTAAGTACCCCGAAGACTCTCCCGAAGACAGTGCCATTACCATCTGCCATGTCAATGGCATGTGGTACTACAAAGGCCCACACACAGAAAACATCCGACAGTATTGAGGAGGAAATCCGATAAACAGCTGAGCCAACAACTTAAAAAAGGAGTTTTTGACATGTTTATTCTTCATAACAAAAACGAACAAACCTACGAGGACGCACTCTATGCCATGACAGATGAGGCTCAATATTATGAGCTGAAATTCATCGCTAAGCGTCACTGGACAGAGGAGCTCCTCTGTGCCGCAATGAAGCACAGCCGTGGAAAACTGAGCGAAGTGCCGGAAGAGAAACGCACCTATTCCGTATGCGCAGCCGCTGTGCAGTCGCTCAAATACGGCGAGTGGAACATCAGCAGCATCCCCTATGGGGTTCTCACCTTCGACTTCGCCCGCTATATCGTAAGCCTGTGGCCGAAGAAAATCGACACCGTCCTGTATATATTCCGCAAGGGACGTGATGACCAGCCCTACACCGAAGAGGACATCAGGCTTCTGGAAGCGGCATCTTGCCCTACTGAAGCCGGGTTGCGGTACCTTGACCGAATGATAGACAAGGACAAGGCTTTGAATGGCCGTTCTTTTGAGCACTTTTGCTCTGAGGAGTGTGGAGCGCTTTCCACGCGGAAAGACACTATTCGTCTTATGAACTTTGCCCTCAGCTATTTGCTGGCGAACTGGGACCACACATCTGAATTTCTGTCCGATTAACTGCCGCCGGTAGTTGGACGCCACGACGCTGAGTTTACTCCATCCTCTACTTTTGTGCTTCACAT
>CANPTT010000009.1 GCA_947577065.1 uncultured Pseudoflavonifractor sp. | reverse complement strand
CCGGATACCCTTTCATATTGTTATCGGGTAGGCCAAACTGCCTGAGAAATTGAGATTTCACCAGTTCATCGGTTGCGGTAAGTAGTTTTTGGTAAGACTTCTTTGCAGCATCCATGGACCAGAGCAGGTCAGCAAGTTCCTGCTGCTGCTTTTTTGTGTCAGGCAGGAAAAATTCGTAATTCTTCAAGTGTTCCCACTTGACTCTCGGTGAAAGAGAGCCCGCTGATTTGCCAACAGCATAATCGAAGAAGCTATCATTCTGGATAATAAACGGAAGTAGTTCTGGTATGATCTGATCTGGATCAGGCTCAATGACAGTAATATCTCCAGAACAGATTCCGTCGAAGGGAGCCACCACTGCCTTTTTCAAATAAGCCCTACGCCGGCCAAAAAGTACATCTCCTTTATGAAAACGCTTGGTAAAAGTATTGTCACCAGACTCTTCCCAGGAGGACAAGGTAACCTCTTCAGGAACCAGATGCTCAAGCCCAACGACGGGATAACCCGCTTTACCTTCCTTGCATGTTTCCCGGCGTTCTCTGGCCACGCTGCCAAGCACCGAATTACTCATGCGCCTCGCCCTCCTTTCCCAGCATCGAATTGAGCTTTTCGTAGCTCGCTCTCATCTCTTTCGATCTCACCGACCAGCTCTCATAGCACTCCTGCACAGCTCTCGAATCTACGTCCGTCTCTATAACAGGGCTCTTTACATAGAGGGGTATGCTCAACGAAAATCCATTGTCACAAATGTCTTGGATCGTTGCTACCTTTGCAAAACCCGTTTCATCGATGTAATTCGCATAGGCGGAGGAGATACGCTTAATGTGCTTTTCCTCCAAATAGCTCTGAGCATTCTTGCGTTCAACCTCATTCACCGCATTGATAAACAGCACTTGGCCTCTACGCTCAGGTCTTTTGTTCATACGGCAGATCATGATACAAGCTTCCATCGGAGAGTTATAAAAGAGGTTTGCTGCCAGCCCGATGACACACTCTACCACATCGCCCTGGACAAGTTTCTCTCGCATTGCTCTCTCTTCAGAGCGGAACAGCACACCATGAGGAAATAGGATTGCACATCGACCAGTATCCTTTTTCAGGCTCGCAATAATATGCTGAAGAAAAGCATAATCCGCTCGCCCCTGGGGAGGCACGCCGAGGAAATTGCGACCATATTTGTCTGCCTCAAATGCGGCTCTATTCCACTGACTGATTGAGTATGGTGGATTCGCCAAAACCAGGTCAAATTTCTTAAGCTGCCCTCCCTCCAGGAATGCCGGAGCAGCTAGAGTATCTCCATTGACGATCTCGAAGTCTTTCACACCATGGAGAAAGAGATTCATCCTACCAATAGCTGAGGTCAGTGCGTTAATCTCCTGGCCATAAATTGATACATTTCGCCATTCCTTCTTCTGCTCTTTAAGATAGGCAATAGCTGAAATAAGCATACCGGCACTGCCGCAGGTGGGGTCATATATTGACTCTCCTGATTCCGGCTTAAGCATCTCAGTCATTAGATGTACAACGGTTCGGTTGGTATAAAACTCTTGGGCAGTGTGTCCACTGTCGTCCGCAAACTTTTTGATGAGGTATTCATAGCCTTGCCCCAGTTCATCTTCAGGGCAGTTTTCGATCGAGAGAGTCTTTGAGCTAAAGTGTTCCAGCAGGTCTTTGAGCAAGCGATCCGGAAGACGGTTCTTATTAGTCCAAGCTCCATCGCCAAATATGCCCTGAAGCTTTTCGGAGTTTGCACTCTCAACCTTGCGGAAGGCTTCTACAATTGCTACCCCTACATTCTCAGACACAGCCCGCACGTCATTCCAGTGATACCCTTTAGGAACAACAAAGGTATGGACCTCCTCTTCGTCGAAATCAGCCGCATCCTCTCCGTACTCCTCTTCTATCTGCTGCGTCTCTTCATCATATACGTCACAAATCCGTTTGAAGAACAGGAGGGGAAATATGTACTGCTTATATGCTCCGGCATCAATACTGGTCCGCAAAAGAACTGCAGAGTTCCACAGATAGGACTGGAGCTCTTCAAGGCTGATCCTCTTGCTCATGCACATACCCTCCCTCCAAAAGAAGTTTCCTCATTCTATCCTCTGCAGCAAGCATCTCTGCATATGCTTCAAAGTACTGTTGCCGAACCACCTCGGGCGGCACAGTCTCCTGAGCCTTTTTCTCAATATAGTTATTGACGGCAAGCGAATAATCATGCGCTTTGATAGCATCTGTTTCAACTATCTTCACACGTTCGACCTTGTCTTCATAAGCGGTAAAGAGCCCGAAAACAATCTTGATATCTTTATCCTCCATCACATTTTGAGCCCTTTTCGCTGTATAGATGCTGGAGGCATCGATCATGCAGATCTTTTTTTTGCGCTCAGGGATCTTGTTGTTATTCAAGAAGAGAATGCACGCAGATACTCCCGTAGAATAGAACACCCCGCTTGCCAGGGTAATAACCGCTTCAAGTTTGTCCGACTCGACCAATTGCTTTCGGATATCTCCCTCTTTGCCGCTTCGGAAAAGGACACCCTGAGGAAGCACTACAGCACATCTTCCCGTCTTAGGATTCATTGATTTGACCATGTGCTGAAGCCAGGCAAAATCTCCGTTAGAATCGGTGGGGCATCCCCATATATTTCTTCCATATACGTCAGAGGCAAATTGCTCAGCCCCCCAATTCTTCAGGGAGAATGGCGGATTTGCAACCACGCAATCAAACTGCTGGAGTGAGCCACGTTCAATAAAAGCAGGGGTTCTCAACGTGTCACCTTGCGCTATTTTGAAGTCTCCCGCTCCATGCAAAAACAGGTTCATTCTTGCAATAGCTGAAGTCGCAAGGTTCTTTTCCTGGCCATAGATCCTTCCGTAGGTCTGCTTATCGTCGTGGATATACCGTATTGCCTCAATGAGCATACCTCCGGTACCACAGGCAGGATCATATACTGTATCTCCAGCCTGCGGGTCCAAGAGCATAATCATTAGCTTTACGATGGATCTAGGGGTATAGAACTCGCCAGCGTTCTTTTTTGAAAGATCTGCAAATTTTTTGATGAGAAACTCATAACTATCTCCCATCACATCTGCGGAGTAATTCTTGTTACCAACCTTTATTCCGCTAAAATGCTCCACAAGATCCTTAAGTCTCTCGTCTGAGAGCTTCTTTTTATCTGTCCAGTTAGCATCATCAAAGCTGCTAAAGAGGCCCGCCAAGGTGTCTGGATTCGCTCGTTCAATACCCATCATTGCTTGGATTATGGCAACGCCAATATCCTCTGCCTTGTTTCTCACATCATTCCAATGGCACCCTTCAGGAATGGTAAATACATGGATTTCATCTTCCTCAAAGTCAGCCATGTCATCCCCATACTCTTCACGGGCCGCCTCGGTTTCCTCATCATAGACATCCGAAATCCTTTTGAAAAAGAGGAGCGGAGTGACATACGACTTATACTCATCTTGGTTGATAGGGCCACGAAGGATATTGCACGCCTCAAACAGGTGAGCGAAGAGCTGTTGGCTGGTAGTTTCCTCATAAGAAGTTTGACTATTCTCAATGTCTTGATCAACAGCATCCAAGGCAGCTGATATAAGCTCACCCCGATCTTCAGTATCTGTGTTCACTCCGGAGCCCCCTTTCACAGAGATCTTGGACTTGCTGCCACTAATCTCATGCTTTGTCTGGTATCGGTTTTCAAACTCCAACAGGATTTTCAGAAGCGTTGAGTCCAGGAAAGTCAAAGCCTGTTTACGAATCTCTGGCGGGATGCCATAAAAGGCTTCTGCAATACTGCCCGCTATTGCCGCAATCGTATCACTGTCACCGCCAATGGAGACGGCATTGCGAATAGCATCCTCAAAATCGTGCGACTCCAGGAATGCCATTATTGCTTGGGGCACAGATCCTTGGCATGTAACGTCGAAACTATAGTTGTCCCGAATGCTATCGAGAGTAAAGTCAAGAGGATAATAATTCTCATGGATATAATCACGTATCTCAAAGATGCTCTTTCCTGTGCTGGCAAGGAAGATCGCCACAGCGACTGCTTCTGCACCCTTGATTCCTTCTGGATGATTGTGGGTAACAGATGTGACTGCCCTCGCAGTTTCGATGGCCTCGCCTATCGTGGTGGCAGCAAAACCGCAGGCGCTCACCCGCATTGCAGCACCATTTCCAAAGCTGTTATACGGCTCAGGGGTAAACGAAGAAAGCCATCGACTGAACATCCCTCCGTACCCACAATCGGGATATCTTCTACCGAGTTCCCGCATACGGACCACCGCTGCCTTGCACAAGTCACCACCGCTGTCATCCCTGTCGAGGATGGCCTTTGCTATTGCAATGGACATGACGGTATCATCAGTGAACCGGCAACGGTGTGAAAACAGGACAAAGTCCTTGGACTTATTGTTGTCCCACTCAAACCTGGACCCAACAATATCTCCGATAATTGCACCAAGCATTTTTTCACCCCCTATACCTGATCCGGCTTGAGTTTACCAGCTAACAGCAGAGAGCTCAGCGCATCCTTGAAATTTGATTTGCTGATCTTTAATCCGGCGTTGCCCAATCGAATGACGGGTGGATACCCATCCTCTCTTTCAATGTTAGTAATTACGCTACTGGCATTACCCTTGGAAACGCCACTATGGGGCATAGGGCCAACCAAGATAACACTGTATTCCGGATTATACTGCACCTTGTTAAAATTGAAGTTTGCTCCATCATTATAGTTTAGGTGCAGCTCAAACCTATCCTTAGAAATGCCCATCCTTTTTCCAATAGCATAGAGTTCCTTTTCTTTTACATCAGCTTGCCCAATCACTAGTATTTTGCCAGTAACATGTACCTGATACGGGGCCTCAGACCCAAGTAAAGAACTCATACCCAAAAGAGTGAGGAGACTTTCAAGCTGGCCAGTTCGATTAAGTCTTGTTAGTATCTCTGTCAGATTCTCGAACAGTTCATCTTTCAGTTTTTCCTCAAGTTCGGCAAGTTCTTCAATGCCAAGCATATCACTTGCCCTCCTCGTCAAAGACCTGTCCGAGTTTATTGTAGGCCTTCTCTAGTTTGAGTTTAAGGAGTGCAATCTCATCTTGAACCGCCAGGTATCTATCAGCGATTTTATTTTGCTCCTCAATAGGAGGTAGCGGTATCTGAACCTTCCTCAGCTGATCCATGCCAATTGTCGGCATCACAGCCCCCACGGTAATATTCTTTAGAACTTGAAGACCCTGCTCACTCTCGAAAAAAGCTTTAAGATAGTAGGGATTCACTTTTGTTTTATCAAGTTCTATAAGATACAGATTACCATTTGCAATAATCTGTTGCCCTTCCTGAATGGAAGCAACTGCGACCTTATACGGATTTCCCATCTTCGAGATGATTAAGTCCTTATCCTTAAGACAGTATTTTTGGAACTTTGGGTCCATTGTACGAAGATACGGAAGCTTATCATCAATAATCCCATTCTGGATATTGGCCAGCATTAGATACTGCACGTCTGTGGCTATGTCAGAGGCCATCTCATCAAGCTCTTGAGCCTTACACTGAGCGCCCCTACGCATACTCTTGATGACTGCATCAAATGCGACTGCATACGGGATCTCAACCTGTTTCTTCATATATCGGCTCAAGCTCAACACATAGTCATTGGCACTGAGTTCTTCCATGGAAACGATTCTACTATATTCGCTTTCTACGGACATAGCTTCCTTAATTTCCAGGATATCATCATCGCCAAATGTATTAAATCTCCTGCCTTGCTTGCAAAGAGATCCAGCATCAATGAGTCTCACCGCTGCATTCCCTTTGCTCATAATGATCATTGTCGTGGGGATAGCGGTGTATCCAAACAGCTTGCTTGGAAGCGCAATAACCGCTTCAATAAGACCACGCTCAAGAAAATAACGGCGCATAGGGATGTCAATGGTATTCCATGTGCTACCATTAGTCATAATCCCAATTGCCTTACCATTGGGCTTCAACATCTCGCAAAGCAGTGCATTGAATACCCAGTCAGAGGATGTTGCCTTTGATAGGCCAGGAAAGTGATTGGATAGCTGCTCAAGGAAGGAAGCTCCCCCTGCAAGATTCCTAAGCTTCATACCAAATGGGTAGTTCGAGAAGACCTTGTCGTGCTGAGGCACTTTATCCCTTTCTAAGACTGAAAAAGCATCTGTGAGCTCAATGTTCATATCCACAGAGAGAAGCTCTGCCCGCATCTTTGCCACACTGTGAGCATAGGCATTGATCTCATATCCATAATAAGTAGCTGCCGGCTTCAACGATGCACTGTTGGTCAGAAAGGCACCGCATCCACACCCCACATCCGCTACCTCATCACCATCCTCTATGCTGAGCAGTTCATAAGCCAATTTAACTATGGCCTGCGGAGTAGAAATAGGCATGGCAGTTTTGTCAGTTCCATCTACATCAAAAAAGAGGACGACGCCAGCAAAAGCATCTTTATCATAATTTCCAACTAGGCTCTTGAGGGAATGCCACGCCTGCTCACTTATTTTGTCAAGGAGCGTAAGCTTGATCGACCGATCCAAGCCAAGACCATCTATAAACTCATGAAGTGGCTGATCAATGTCAGAGGCTCGGTCACATGCTTTGTATAGCAGGTACGCAGCTAGGACCACCTCAATCCTGGAGTGGACTCCAGCTCCTCTCATAGCATTGGCAATGGCCCAGGAAGCTTCGGAAGCGCCAGATACCACAGATTTAGTCGGCTGAATACTCGAATTGGACATGATGTCTCCCCCTCATCTTCGTTTAGGTTTTTCAAAACCTATATGTTCTGAGGATAATGTACACCATGTTAGGCCTCTTGTCAATAGGTTTTTGAAAACCTAATTAAAAAATGTTCAAGTTAATGAGCCGTGACCATCTCTCAATAGTCACGGCCCCATTACAGAGATATATTCTGCCTGAGGAAAATTCTCCATCATTTGTCGGGTCCGTGAAATAAAGCGACGGTAGAAGTCAATAATCAGGTGTTTGTACTTTGGAATAGCCAGCTGGTTCCCTCTGATCCAATCTTCACAATCCTGCTCGCACAGATAGAAGATCGAATAATGTTCCTTTACCTCATCCAGGGCAGGGGCATCGTAATCGGATTCGAGGAGATCTGCAACCTGGGCAATATCTTCTAGCATTGAGCTAATAGTCTCATAAGTGAAGAAATTGTGTGTGAGGTACCACTCAAAACCTGTAAAAGAATACCCGCCATCCTCATATCTATTCTTGTTACAAGGCAGATCCTTATCAAAATACTTGTAAAGGAAGTGGCGCAGAAAGCAGCTCACATCACCCTCCTCGATGGAAAACTCATCATCCAGCTCCTCTACATCGCCCCACTTGATTTGGTCAGTGCTATGGAGTATGACAGGCCGGAACCAGAAGTATGAAGAGGGATCATGCTCCTCAATAATCTCAATGCAAAAAGCCATACGTTGCCCCTCTTTAGATAACTCTTCAGGATCACAGTCCGTCTCTCCAGCAATTCTTGCAAAGGCCTCGATTTGCCCCTCCAAATTCGGCGATCTGGCTATCCTGCAGAATCTTGCCGCATATCTCACACTTCACCCATCTGCGGCCGAATGCATCAACAGTTTTCTCCGGGCCCGCAGGATCAAAGCTTTCAAAGATGCGAACAGCCTCATCGTGCATTCGCTGAGCCTTGCTTCTCAAGATGGGCGGCGGGGGTAGGGGGGATGATGTGGATTTGGAGTCCAAGTATGCTTTGAGCTGGCGCTGTTCTTCCGTCATATTCCGGATGCTTTCCGCACGTCGCCTTTGATGCTCCGCCTCTTCCTCTTCATACTTCTTGCGCAGCGCATCCACCTTAGCCTGGCGCTCCTCTGGAGTGAGGTCAAAATCGGAAAGCTCCCGGATGCCGGAGGCCCCAGTGCATTTTCCCTCCTCCATGCAGTACTCACACCGAGCACAGACCCAATGCCTGACGAAAAATGGCTCAGGTGCACCTCCAGAGCATTGATGCAGAGGGCATTCAGTATAATCCCCTATCTTCCTGGGTTCGGTGACCAGGTCTAAATACCGCTTCCGCCATTTCTCTTCAAGGGCACTGCGCATCCAACCGCCGGGCACATCTTTCCCCAAAAAGAACCGGCTCAAATGTTCTTTGGTGTAGAAGTCCTCATTTCCCTTGGTAAGCCTGGGCATATTCAGGAGAAGGATGGAGTAGTCATTCAGTTTTCCTTCGGACACGAGGTCGCTGATGTCCCTCTTATCATAGTATCGATCATCAAACTCGATCAGTATCCGAAGCCGACTGCCAGCTGCAGATACTATGAGTTCGGGCGGATACTGTAGCTGTTCGCAGTGGTATTGAACATCATCCAATTTCAAAAGCTGAGCATTGCGAAGAAGCGTGGGCTTTTCCCAATTGTTGAACTTGAGGAATACTGCCGGGACACCGAGAAGCTTGTCCCGGGACAGGATCTCTGATACTCTCTGATAAATTGCAACTTCGTTGGAGTACTCACAGTCGTAATTAGAAACGTGGGCAAAGTGATGCCTCCGCTGAGATCCTTTACGTGCCTCCAGAGGTTGTAGACAGAATGCGCAGACGCATCCGCACTTGGCCCCGCTCACGACCTCAGAGATGTGCTTCGTCATCCCAGTCTCAGCGTCTTTGCCAAAGAAAATATTGTGTGCAGATCTCTTTTTCACGTTGACAGCCAAAGGGGATCACCTCCTGGGCCTCAGGGATTGCACCGTTTACACGGTGTGTACCCCATATCGATCATTTCATCACGAGTGCCGTTGTAATAGAACTTGTTGGACTCCTTCATCTGGTTCACAGAAGAGCAGTTGGGATAGTGGAACTTCTTAGTGTTCTTGTTCCCGATATAATCTGTCCCCGCCGGCGCAGGATTCTCTGTCGGCTCGGGCTCAGGCGCAGGAGTCGGCTTCGGCTTGGGAGTCGGGGTAGGCTCCGGAGTCGGCTGTGGGGCATCGGGAGAAAGCTCACTCTCGCCTGTCGCATAATCAATTATAACATATGGCTGGACATTATAGGCAAAAATGCAATACGAAATACCTCCGCCATCGTCCTCAACTGACTTTGCCTCCATGAGGACGCCACTGGCGAGCAGATTATCCCCATCAAAGATCGGGGTCACACGGTACATGACATGATTGCCGGTCTCCTTCACATAGTCAGCGACCATGTTTTCAAAGGGCAGCATCCCCTCAATATTCAAGTATCGGGTACCAGTGATGAGGTTCTTCGTATTGGCATTCTCACCGGTAAGCTGGTATCCGATCAGATGGCAACGGTTATAGAGATAATTCCCATCCACAATGTCGTTGTATCGGACGGTATGCCAGCCAGACGGCTTGACCATGCCGATCTCACCACGCTCCTCTGTGGGCATCAGATCACGGCCAATGGTGGCAACGACAACGCCGCAGCGACCGAGGGAATCCAGCTCTGAGTAGTACTCATAGGAACTGCTTGTCATCTCGTCCTCGGAGAAATATGGCTCGTTACCGTTCACAGAGACATAGGCCTTGCCAGAATAGGCCGGCACTTCAGAGAGGTCAAAGGAAGCGATAACCTCCGGGGCAGGAGTCTCAGTCGGATCAGGCGCAAAGGATTCTGCCGGCTCAGCCGGCGTGTTGGTCTCCTGGGGCGCATTCTCCGTCTCTTCCGGCGCCCTGGCGGGCTCCAGGGATGGTTTTGCAGTCACAGTAGTATCAGCGGAGGGGGGAAGCGGCAAACTCTCCTCAGGAGCCTCAGAATGGCCCCTACAACCCGCAAAGATCAGCAACAATGCCAGGATTACGAGAATAGTGCGCCATGTACCCTTCTTCATCGATCATATACCTCCATTGTAAGCTTCTCGTGGGAGTTACCCGGAAAGTCTTCTCTGCTTACCAGTCGCCACGCTGGGTCAGTGAGATCAATGTCAAGATAGGTAACCATAGACATGGGGTAGCTGAGCTTGTCCAACTCAGCCAGGATGACCTCCCGGTTCCTGGGCTTTACCGGGGAGAAGTAGGTAAAATAGAGGACCTGGTACATCAGATCCCCATGATCCGGATCGCTTCGGACAGTATTGAGGGCACTCTGAATGATCTGGAGCATCTTACGGCTGCGAATAACGCTCTTGGTGTAGCCCTCCAGCTTCGTGCCAGTCAGATCAACCCCAGCCAACTCAGCGTTTGCTTCAAATGTGGATAGCTTTGTGCCATGCTCCATCTCCATCCTCAGATTGAGCTCATTTTCAGATACCTGAACGGAGTAGGCAATCCTTCTGTACTGTTTGAGCAGAAACTTCGTGTTGTGGAGCCGATCCTCCATGCCACCTTCCTTGTGCTGAGAAGAAGGATCTGCAGGCCTCTTCTTTCCGCTCATGTTATCACTCCTTTCCTTTGGCCCCCTGTTTCGGAGGGCCACGATAGCCTGCTATCCCTTTATTACAACTACTGCTGCCCTTTGAGCTGTAGAAGATTAAAGGAACTGGCCGGGCAAAAAAAGAAGATTGCTGCTCCTGAAAGACAGCAATCCGAATGTCTACAGGGCCCTGCGGCTCCTTCTCATTCGATGGGACGCAGGTTTCCACCTTCAGGTCCAAGGCACCTTTGGAGGAGTCATCGAGCACCAGTGAAGTCATCCCCAGGATCTCCCCGATCCGCTGAAGCTCAAGCTGCTCGGCATCAGCGCCATACAGCATCTCCCGATAACCGCATGGGGAAATAACAGAGCCGTGAGAGCTTGAAAAGCTCACACGGCCAATCAGTCCACTTTCTCCAAGTTTGAGGATAAACCTACCTACCCGGGACTTGGACCAGCCCCATCGCTTTGCGAGATAGGAGTATGAAAGCAACGGCACACCCCCGAGATCGCTGAAGTAGACCACGGGCATGTAGTTCGACCCTTGAACAGAGTCATCGTTCACGATGGTGTGCAGCCATAAATCCATGATGGCATCCAGCTCACTGAACCTCAGGACCCCAACACTCTTACTCGCCCTGATCAGAATCCTGCCCACCGGGAGCGGGAAAAAGAAGAATCCCTTTCCCTTGTAGCTGTAGTAGTTGTAGTCACAGTGAGTGCAATGCCTCTTCCAGTCAGTGATTTCGAATCTGAGGAACTCTTTGCCTTCTTTCAAGAATGTGTAGGAGATCAGCCCCAAGTCAGAAAAGTAGTCCAGCATCGCCAGAGCTTCAGCTTTGCTATGAACCCTCATGATCCTGGGCAGCGAACCGAGATGGCAGATCCACTGGCCAGGGGACTCCATGTACCACTCATCAAGGATATGGCGCTTATCAGAGCGGAAGTTCGCATAGGAGTATAAGGCCATCAGGCTGAACAGGTGAAGAGTTCCTTCGTTCGCAAACTCCTTATGATCAAAATGGTAGCGAAACCAATGCTTTTGGACTCGGACCTTGGGAAAAGAAACCAACTGCTTTTGCTGTGTGCAGCTCATTTCATACACCTCCTCTCGAAGATTTATAAAATAAGCAACCTCAGCCCTCCTGCCAGGAGGACACAGGCATTTCAGCCTCGGCCCATGCTTGTGGGTGCGCCGATCCTGAGCGTGAGCTCAGCCGATCGGGAGTATCATTGTTTTCCCGTGTCTTCTTCGCTCGGGAGTTGGCATCTCCCTTTCACCGGCCAGGTGGCTCAGACACGGTAACGTCTGAGGTTGGTATTCAGTTTTCAAGGTTCACTCCGCTGATTTACCGAGAGGTCAGGTTGGCTCAGTTGAAAACTGATGATTGTCCTCTCGTAATAAATGGAGAAAAACACACCCTATCGACCACCCTCAAAAATAGAAAAATTGAAAAAACACAAAAAAGAGGGCCAGTGTGCTGATCTCTCAACACACTGGCCCTGTGAAATACCCTTCTTGTATGTACACGGTAAGCGGTATCCTTCGCAAGCGATTTACACTATGCGTTCACATATTCCGATATTTCTACCATGGCAAGGCAGAACTTCTGCTCATTCGTCAACACTGTCTGTGACGGGTCGCCTTCGCGGATCCGCATGGTCCGGCGGATCTCCTTGGGGATGACCACCCGTCCCAGGTCGTCGATCCTCCGCACGATTCCGGTCGCTTTCATTTCTCTCTCCTCCTGCGGTTTTTTTGTCCCATTGACAAATCTTATTATCCGCAGGTTCCTTTTCCCTATGCAAGAGATTTTCACGGAATGATTTGGCAATACATCCTTCTCCATCCAGATCCACCTGCCCTCTGGAATATAAAATGTGCATTGAAATTTCAAAACAGCCGTGTTATAATAACAAAAACTGGTATAAATAACAGTTCTGTTATACCATCCCCGGCAACAAGGATCTGAAACTTGAGGTGACATATGCGACAGGATAAAACAGACAATATCACATTGGTACGCAATACGGAGACCTTCACCTCCATCGCCACCCATCTGAACGTTCTGGGCTATACCTACACAGTCAAGGTCCTGACCTGCCAGGTAACCGAGGCCAACAAGCTGGTCAGCCAGGCCCTCCAGCTCCCCCTGGCCAGTCAGGTTTTTGAGCTGCGCCGCCTTGTGATCGTGGATAATGTGCCCAAGGTCCTGGAACATACCTACATCCCCTACAGCCTGGTACCCGGCATTGAGCAGATGGATTTCACCAACCAGTCCCTCTACCAGCTTCTGAGAGGTCCCTACAAGCTGGCCGTTGCCAACAGCGAGGAGAGCATCCTGATCTCAGAGGCATCGGAGGAGGAGAAGGAATTGCTCCATCTGAAGGGGGACGAGGTAATGGTCATCAACGGTCTGTCCACTGACCAGCGGGGCATTCCCACGGAAAGCTACCAGAATATTGCGGCTACAGACTTTTTTGTCTTTAGAAGTGTGATGGAAGAATGAATCATTACTCACAATCCATATATCTTCAGCTTTCGGACAGTATCAAGCAGAAGATCATCAGCGGCATTTACCGCCCCGGGGACAAGATCCCCTCGGAGCGGGAGATGTCCCTGGCCTACGGCATCACCCGGGTCACGGTACGCAAGGCCCTTCTCCAGCTTCAGAAGGAGGGCATCCTGGGATCCGAGCAGGGCCGGGGCACTTTTGTACTGCGCTGCCCCGAGGATAACAGGAAGATCGTCCACCTGGGCACCGGCTCCGCCAGCCGACTCAGCGTGGATATCCACAGCGGAGGTATGACCCCCTCCCGGGTAGTGATCTCCAGCAAAAAAGTGCCGACCCAGGGGGAGGTGGCCTCTTACTTCCACGGCATGGAGTACTGCATTGAGCTGGTCCGGCTCATGCTCATCGACGACACCCCCTACGCCGTCCAGATCGCTTACATCCCCCACAAGTATTTCGGAGACGCTCTGCGGTACGATTTCAAGTCCTGCTCCCTTTATGAGTACATGGAGAGCAAGGACCGCCGCCCCAAAAGGATCAATTCAGAGTTAAAGGTGGAGCCCCTCCCCGCCGCCTACGCCAAATATCTTCAATGCCCTGCGGAGAAAAACGTGTTCAGCTTCAAATACTTTGGCTATGACAAGACTGGCACTCTGGTGGAGTTCACCCGCTCCTACAACCTGCCCGAGTATACCGCCTTTCATTTTATCGTTAAGCAGCCCTAACCCCCCTTCAACCGATCTCATCTCTGCCGCCTGCGAAGGTTTTCGCAGGCGGTTTTGTTATCTTGCACAAGAAACAGAACCTCTTATTGTGTATTATATTGAAAAGTGCAAAAGATACTTGCAATACCCTCCCAAAAGTGGTATGCTCTTTTCATAAGTGGTATACATAGTATACCAGATTAAATTAAAAGGGAGGTGAGCACATGATAAAAGCCATGAGGATAGACGACCGGCTGATGCACGCTCAGGTGACCTTCGGCTGGGCCAACAGTCTGAATGCCAAGGGGATCCTGATCATCAGCGATAAGGTCGCAAATGATCCCACCATGAAGATGGCGGCCCAGTTTGCCAAGCCCGAAGCTGTCAAGCTGTGGATCCGCACGGTGGAGGAGGGGATCGAGGCCCTGCCGAAACTCAACTCCTTCGCCTACAACACTATGGTGCTGGTGGACAATGTGCCTGATGCGCTGCGGATCTGCCGGGCCTGCGACTTTATCCGCTATGTGAACATGGGCGGTCAGCGCACAGGGGAGGGACGAAAGTCCATCCTTGGCACCGTATGGGTCTCAGACCAGGATCTGGCGGATCTGAAGGCCATTGAGGACCTGGGCGTAGAGGTGGAAGTGAAAAAGATGATCACAGACCCAGGCTATCCTCTGAAAAATTTTCTATAACACCGACATGATAAAGAAAGAGGGGGTAATTCCATGACAATTGAGATTTGGCAAGCGTTACTGATCGGCTGTGTGGCAGCCCTCACCGCTTTGGAGGGCGACTTCCTGGGCGAATGCAAGCTCCGTGAGCCGCTGGTCACCGGCTTCCTGGTGGGCCTGATCCTGGGTGACGTCCGGCAGGGCATCATCATCGGCGGCCAGCTCCAACTCATCTGGATGGGCGCCACCGGCATCGGCCTGTCGGCCCAGCTGGACATCGGCTGCGGCGGCACCATCGGCACCGCCATCGCCCTGATGACCAACAGCGGCGCCGAGGTGGCTATGGCCTTCGGTCTCCCTGTCTCCATCCTGATGCAGTCTCTGAACGTGCTGAAGATGACCGGCTTCTCCGGCATCATGCACAAGGTCGACCGGTATGCCGAAGAGGGCAACATGAAGGGTATGATCCGCCTTCATTACTTTTGCGGCTTTATCACCTTCCTTCTCTACTGCGTTCCCACCTTCGTATCCGTCTATATGGGCAGCGGCCTTGTGCAGACCGTGGTAGACAGTCTCCCCCAGTGGGCTATGGACGGCCTGACCGCAGTCTCCGCCCTGCTCCCTGCCCTCGGCTTTGCCATGCTGCTGCAGATCCTGATGGAGACCAAGCTGATCCCCTTCTTCATCGTGGGCTTTGTGGTGGCCGCTTACACGGATCTGACCATGCTGGCCATCACCCTTCTGGCTGTCGCCGTTGCTCTGGTGATGTACTGGCTGAAATCTGACAGGCCTGCGGGGACCCTGGCCTATGAAGAAGAGGAGGACCTGTAATGAGCAAGAATGAGATCATCAGCGCCGAAAACAACATTACCAAAAAAGACTTCCTCAAGGTATTCTGGCGCTCCTTCACCCTGCTGGGCTCCTACAACTTCGAGCGTATGGAGGCTCTGGGCTTCAACTACAGCATCATGCCCGCTCTGTCCAAGATCTATAAAGACGACCCCGATGGTCTCAAGGAGGCGCTGAGACGCCACATGGAGGTCTTCAACATGACCGTGGCTCCCTCCACCTTCGTCATGGGTATCTCCATCGCTATGGAGGAACAGTATAAAAGGGATCCCGAGCACTTTGACCCCGCCTCCATCAACTCGGTAAAGATGGCCCTGATGGGCCCCCTTTCCGGCATCGGTGACACCTTCTTCTGGGGCATCTTCCGTATCCTGGCCGCCGCCATCGGTGTGTCCTTCGCCCAAACCGGAAGCATCGTGGCCCCCTTTATCTTCCTGCTCCTGTTCAACGTTCCCCACTTCCTCACCCGGTATCACTGTCTCTTCATCGGCTATCGGAACGGCAACAGTTTCCTGCAAAAAGTCCAATCCAGCGGGCAGATGAACCTGTTTACCTACTGTGCAGGCATTGTGGGTATCATCGCCGTGGGCTGTATGATCGCCACCCAGATCAGCGTAAGCTGCCCCCTGTCCTTCACCATCTCGGGGACCGAGATCGTTTTGCAGGAGTATCTGGACCAGATCATGCCCCGCCTTCTGCCCCTGACCGCCACTCTCATCGTCTACCACTTCCTGCAGAAGAAGGTCCGGGTAGGCGTCATCATGGCCGGCATCATCATCGTTGGCTTCCTGTGCGGCGTGCTGGGCATCCTGTGCTGATCGCAGCAAATCTTTTCAGGCAAAAACCTTATTCACATGGAGGAATACATAAATGATTGAGAAACTCAAAAAGCAGTTTACAGAGCGGGGCGCACTGACCATCGCCCAGCGTGCCGAGGTGGAAAAGATCGCAGACGAGATCTCCGCCCGGGGCTTTTCCAACATCTTCTTCGCCGGCTCCGGCGGTTCCATCACCACCATCTCCCCCTTCCCCCGCATCATTCGGAAACTCTCCAATATCCCCGCCTACGCCGAGGAGGCCGCCGAACTGATGTACTCCAACTACCACTGTCTGAACAAGGATTCCCTGGTGGTCATCATGGCTAAGACGGGAACCATGAAGGAAACCGTGGAGCTTTCCGAGTACTGCAAGGAACACGGGATCCCCACCATCGGTTTTGTGATGATCGACAACACCCCGGTAGCCAACAATGTGACCTACAAGGTCCTCATTGACGAGTTCTCCTCCCCCATCCGCTACCTCACCATGTACTACTTGATCTTCCGGCTGCTGAAAAACCATGGGGACTTCGAGGATTATGAGCGCTTTGCCGATGAGCTCTCCAACGTTCCTCAGGGTCTTTGCAAGGTGGCTGAGGAGTTCGATGGCCGGGCCAAGGAGTTTGTGGAGCGGTTCAGCAAGGAGCCCTTCCAGCTCTGGCTCTACAGCGGCATCAACTTTGGCGAGGCTCTGAAATACTCCGCCGACATTGCTGAGGAGCTCTTCCGCCAGAAAACTCAGACCATGAATACCGCCGAGTTCTTCCACGGCTGTCTGGAGATCGCGGACGATGATGTAAACATCATCCTCCTCAAGAGTGAGGATGAGTCCCGTCCCCTGGACGAACGCTGTGAGCGGTTCCTGCGGAAGTACGCCGCCAAAAAGCTGGTGGTCATCGATACCGCTGAGTTTGAGATGGCGGGGATCAGCCCCGAGTTCCGCCGCTTCCTCTCCCCCATTCTTTTGAATGTCTGCATTGAGGAGCTCATCGCTGAGTACATGATCGAAGCCACCGGCATGAACTTCAAGACCCGCAGATATTACCAGATCGTGGAGTATTGATTTTTAAATAAACCACAGGAGAACCGGTCCCCATCCTCCGTCTGATTCGGGATGGAGGCCGGTTTTCCATGAGGAGAGCCTATGTTAAAAGGAATCATTTTTGATCTGGACGGTGTTCTCATCAACAGTGAGCGCAAAAGTGTGGAGGATAACCGGGACTTCCTGTGGGAAAACGGGGTGGAGCCCAACATGAGGGATCTGATCGCCCTGGTCGGCACCACCGACCTTGACAATTTCGCATACATGGCTAAGATATTGAAAGTGGACTTTGCCACCGCCCAGGCCATGCTGGAGCGATACATTGACGAACACCCCATGCACGGTCCGGAAATCCTGATGCCCGGCGCCATTTCCCTACTGGAATTTCTCAAAAACCGGGGGCTTGTCATCGCCCTGGCCTCCAACTCCCCCTTGGATTTCGTAGACCGGATGCTGGACGAATGCGGAATGCGGCCCTTTTTCGACCATATTGTCTCTGGCCGGACCTTGAACCGCTGTAAGCCGGACCCCGCCATTTACCTCTACTCCATGAAACAGTTAGGTCTTTCCCCCGAGGAGCTTCTGGTGATAGAGGACTCCCCCTATGGGGTGGAGGCCGCAGTCCGGGCGGGACTTCGGGTGGCCTCCCTCCGGGATCCGGTACTGGAACTGGACCTGTCCCAGGCCACCTGGCAGATCGACAGTCTGGATCAGATAAAGGATATTGTGAAACAGGAGATGATACTATGATCGGCGTGATCCTCACCGGCCACGGCTCCTTTGCCAGCGGCCTGACCTCCAACATGGAGTTGATCGTGGGTCCACAGGAAAACTATACCGCCATTGATTTCAAGGACGCCGGCTCGGTGGACCTGCTGGACCGGAAACTGTCTCAGGCGGTGGAAGATCTGGCCGCCTGCAGCGGGATCCTGATCTTCACCGACCTTCTCAATGGCACGCCCTTTAACCTGTCCGTCCGCCTTACCATGTCCGATCCCCGGATCCGCCTGGTCCACGGCGTCAACGCCGCCATGCTGATTGATGCCTGCACCAGCCGCGCCGATGAAGAGGATGTGGACCGTCTGGCCCAGGCTGCCATTGAACTGGGCCGGGACCAGATCGGGATCTTTCGCCTCACAGAGATCGAGGAAGACGAGCTTTGACCGTCCACAAAGGGAGGGTATCATATGCGGAAAAAGATTTCATTTCAAGATCCCGACCAGGTGCTGGCGCTGATCCGGGAACAGGAAGCCTCCGTCCGGTTCCGAAAAAACCGCTGGAAACTGTGCGGCAAGTTGCGGCGGGGACAGGGAGTGGTCCTGCTCGCCTTCCTCTCCCAGATCCTGCTCCCCACAGCGGCCATCGCCGTATACTCCTCTATCCGGCACGAGCCCGCCCTGCTCTTCACCATCCCTCTCTATGTTCTGTTTCCCTTTTTCCTTCCCCTGGGCTGTCTCAGCGCTACCCTGATCACCGGAGTCGGGCTGGCAGGACTGATTCTCTCCTGGCCACCCATTCTGGTCTCCCTGTGCCTGCCCGCCGAGCTATACTTTCTGGGCGGCCGACTCTGGTGGTTTGCCATCCAGTGGGCCCTCCTCCCCGACCTCATGTCCGATCGGCACTTTTTCAAAGAGCTCTGGGAGGAAAAACTGCTCTTTGTCCAAACCCAGGATGGGTTTTTCGGATACGGTGACTCCAACTGAAAAAGGCCGTCCGGACCTGACAGATCCGGACGGCCTTCTTTTTTGTTTTTCCTGCCAAATTCACAAAATCGTATTGATTTTTTTCATCCAAGTGGTAACATAAAGTGTAAGATGTCCCATATACGAAGGAGAAGCGAGTTATGACAAAAGTAGATATTATTTCCGGGTTCCTGGGCGCCGGCAAAACCACCCTCATTAAAAAGTTGCTCTCTGAGGTCTTCGCCGGAGAAAAGCTGGTGCTCATTGAGAACGAGTTTGGCGAAGTCAGCGTGGACGGCGGATTCCTGCGCGAAAGCGGCGTTGAGGTTTCCGAGCTGTCCTCCGGCTGTATCTGTTGCACTCTGGTGGGAGACTTTACCGAGGCCCTGGGCAAGGTCTATGCCCAGTATCAGCCCTCCCGCATCCTCATTGAGCCCTCCGGCGTTGCCAAGCTCAGCGACGTCATCGCCGCCGTAGGGGACGCCGTGAAGGCGGTCCCTCAGTTGGAACTGAACAGCTTTGTGACCGTGGTAGACGCCGTCAAGGCCAAAAGCTATATGAAAAATATTCCCGAATTCTATAACAACCAGATCCAGTCCGCAGGCAGCATCCTTCTGTCCCGGACCCAGAAGCTGACCCAGGAGAAGCTGGAAGCCGTGGCAGCCCTCATCCGGGAACAAAATCCCTCCGCCACCATCCTCACCACCCCCTGGGATCAGCTGGAGGGCCCCACCATCCTCTCCGCCATCGAGGGCACCGCCATGTCCGACCAGCTCAAGGAGCTGGTGGAGGAGGCCCATGAGCATCATCACGCGCATGAGCATCACCACGATGATGACCATGCGCATGAGCATCACCACCATGACGATGAACATGGACATCACCACCACCACGACCACGGACCTGACTGCACCTGCGGCTGTCAGGATCACGGGCATCATCACCATCACCACGATGCGGACGAACGCTTTACAAGCTGGGGAAGAGAGACTCCCAAATCCTTTTCCCGCTCGGATATCGAGGCTATCCTGGCCGCCCTGGACAGCGGCGAATACGGCGAGATCTTCCGGGCCAAGGGCATCATTCCCGATGGGGAGGACGGCTGGCTGGAGTTCGACTATGTTCCCGAAGAACATGAGATCCGCCGGACCCAGGCCGACTACACCGGACGGCTGTGCGTCATTGGCGGAGAGTTGAAAGAGGACAAGCTGGCCCAGCTTTTCGGCCTGTAACAGAAGGAGAGGTTTCCATGCAAATTCCTGTCTATCTGATCCTGGGCTTCCTGGACGCGGGCAAGAGCCAGTTTGTCAACGGCGTCCTGGCCGACGGTCTGGCCACCGACCACCGCACTCTGCTCCTTCAGTGTGAGGAGGGGGATGTGGAATATGACCCCGCGCTGCTGAAAAATGTCACCGTGGTGACGGTAGAGGACGAGGAGGAACTGACTCCCATGTTCCTCCGGGAGTGCGAAAAGAAATATCACCCCCGGCAGGTACTGGTAGAGTATAACGGCATGTGGCAGATGGAGACCCTTCTGGACCACCTGCCCCCCAGTTGGTTTGCCGCCCAGACCTTCACTTTTGTAGAAGCGGGCACCTTTGACGTCTACTCCCGGAACATGGGCCAGCTCATGGCGGAGAAAGTGAAGGCCGCCGATGTGCTGGTCTTCAACCGTTGCACCCCCGAGTTGAAGGACTCTCTCCGGGCCCGGAACCTCCGCATGGCTAACCGCAAGGCGGAGATTTATCTGGAGGATACGAACGGCGTGGACGAGAATTATCTCACCGGCGAGGAGTGTCCCTTTGACCTGACCCAGGACGTCATCCACATCCCTGACGAGGACTTCGGCGTCTGGTATGTGGATGTGATGGACCACCCCCAGCGCTATGAGGGCAAGACCATCCACGCCAAGCTGGTGATGATGCGCTCCACCAAATATCGGGGGGTCTGCTGTCCCGGCCGGTTTGCCATGGTCTGCTGTGCCAACGACGTCGCCTTTCTGGGGCTGATCGCCCAGGGGGAGGGGCTGGAGCAATATCGCAACAAGCAGTGGCTGGACGCCACCTTCCGCGTCTCCATCCACCAACACCCCGCCTATGATGGGCCCGGCCCCTTTATGGACATCCTGGAGTCCCGGCCCTGCGAAAAGGCGGAGCCTGAGCTGCTGACCTACTGAGGTCCCCCAAGAAGGAGGAAACCCCATGGTAACCAATACCCCCCGGTATTACGCCGCTTTCCGCTGTCTGGCGGGGGCTTGCCCTCACACCTGCTGCGCCGCCGGGTGGGAGATCCCTGTCGACCCTGATACCTCCGTCCGGTATCAGACCCTGTCCGGTCCCCTGGGAGAACGGATCCGGACATTTGTGGAAACCGATCCGGAAGGAGTCCCCTGCTTTCCTCTCCGGGGCGAAAGTTGCCCCTTCCTCGGTCAAGAGGGACTTTGCCATATCCACATCCAGTTGGGGGAAGAGGCCCCCCCGCTTATCTGCCGCACTCACCCCCGGTTTTGTTATGACTACGGCCCCCTGCGGGAAAGGGGTCTCTGCGGCTCCTGTCCGGAGGCGGCAAGGCTCATCCTGGGGGAGAATATGGAACTTACCGCCGGAAGGGAACCCGGCGACGGGGAGGATCTGCCTCCTCTTCTCCCCCCACTCCTGAAGGCGCGAGAAACGGCCCTCAGCCTTCTCACCGTAGAGAACGCCACCCTCTCCCAGCGGCTCCAGGCCCTGCTCTTCTTTGCCAACGAGGTCCAGGTGCTGCTGGACGACGGGCAGACAGAGGCCCTTCCCCAGCTGTGTGAATTTTATGAGGAGGAATTTCCTCTTCTGTCCTCAGAGAACCTGCCCCCCCGGCAGGAGGTGCTGAAAAAGTGCCTGTGTATCTTGGAGGGGCTGTCCATCCTGTGCCCCCAGTGGCAGGAGCTTCTTTCCGCCGGAAAGACCCGTCTTGGCAAGCCTGTTCCTCTGCCCCCCCATTCCGGAGAGCGCGCCGCCGCCTATTTTCTGTACCGCCATTGGCTGCGTGGGGCGTGGGACGGAGATGTGCTGTCCTGGGCGGAGTTTGCCGTACTGGGCACAGTAATTTCCGCCCATCTCTCCCCCTGTCATCCGGAAAGCTTTCCCGAGACCTTTCGTCAATTCTGCCAGGAACTGGAGCACAGCGAGGACAACATGACCGCCATCCAGAATGCCCTGTGGGATAAACTTTCTCTGGCGGAGATGCTCTCTGTCGCCGCCTGGTGACCCTGGCAAGGCAGAGCCCCTGTGCGGCAGCGGCAGCCATTCCTCTATGGAGCGGGGATCAGGCCCTGCCATCCTCAAAATCCAAAAGGAGCGAAGCGTTTACAGCGCTTCGCTCCTTTTTTGTCTATCCCCTCTTTTTCAGGGTAATTGCCACCGCCGTCCGGTCATCCGCCGCTCCTACCCGCTTTTCGCTTTCCTCCATCACCATCCGGGCCAGCTCCTTGGGGCTTTCCCCGTCGAACTGGGTCAAAAGCTCCCGCAGCCAGGCATCCTCCCCAACGTCGGAGATGCCGTCACTGACCAGCAGAACACAGTCCCCCGCGCAAAGCTCCAGCTTGGTAACGTCCGGCCCTGTTCCTCCCTCCGCCAGTCCCGCAGGCAGCGCCGCGCCGCTCAGTCGGCTCACCGCTCCCTTGCGGCGAAGATAGGTGGGCGCCGCCCCAAGTTTACATAATTCTCCATGCCCGGTGTACAGATCTACCCGCAGCAGATCCACCGTGGTAAAGGCCCCCGTCTCCTCATTCCGCAGGGACAGGGCTGAATTTACCGTCCGCAGAGCGGCGTCGCTTCCCATACCGGAGCGCAGAAAATCCTCCAGCAGCCGCACCGCCAGGGCGCTCTCCCTCTGGGCGGCCTCTCCACTTCCCATGCCGTCACAGAGAAGAACGAACATGCTGCCATCCTCTCGCTTGAACCAGGTCCCCGTATCTCCGCTTTCGGTCTGCCCCTCCCGGCGGCGAGCCGCCACCCCGGCTACCGCCATCAGGGGTTCCGCCTGAAGCAGGACCACCCGGTCCCGGGCTCCCGCCCCCAACCGGAGGGGAAGCCCCATCACCTCACTGAGCCGGCGAACCTCCTGGGACGTTTCCAGGACCTCTGTCCCCCGGCCTGTCACCTCTGCCCGAAGCCGCCCATGCTCATCATAATAGACCGCCGTCTCTCCCTCCAGCCCCAGGCCCACCAAATGGCGGCGCAACCGCTTTTCCCGGACAGGGTCAGGGACCAGCTCGGCGGAAAGCTCACAGGCCGCCTCGCCCAGGATATCCGCCAAGGTCTCATACTGGCGGCATACCGCTCCCCGACTTTCCCGCAGCCTGCTCTGATACTGCCGCCGATAGCGCAGGGCGGTGACCTCCTCATTGGCGCAGCGCAAAAAGGAAGAAAATTGCAGGCAACGGCTGGCAAACCAGGCGGGAAAGTCTGTAGCCTCCCCCTTTCCCTTTTCCATCATAATAGGCAGAGCGTCGTTGAGGGCATTGAAGGTACTCACATACTCCTTCTCCCAGCAGGTATCCCTGAGGGCGCACCGGCGGCATACCCGCTCGGCAGTCCGGTCAAAAACGCAGGCGGGGTCCGCGTCGTTCATGACCCGCTCCGGAAAGGCCGAGCGAAGAGAGTCCCGCACCTGTCGAAATGCCCCGGCGGTGGCTGCCAGCCGATCCCCCACATACTCCGCCGCCCGCCGCGCCGTGCTCTGTCCCTCCTCCCGGCTAAGCCTGGCTCCAAGTCTTTTGAGCCATCCTTGGGGCAGCAGCAAAAACAGTACCGACGCCATAAACACTTCATAAAGGCCGGAGACCCGGGGCGCCGCGTCCCAGGTCCAAAGCACCGCCACCGCGTTGGCAACTATGTAACTGATCGCTCCAAAGAGCCGGCTCTGCCTCCAGCCCGCCCCCATCAGCAGTCCGGAAAGCCCATAGGCCATGGCGTAAAAAACCGTCCCCTCCCCTGTTGCCAGGTCCATTCCCATCCCCAGAGCGACCCCTACGGCAGCTCCATACCCCAGTCCCCCGACATGGGCCACCGCCATTACCAGCGCCACCGACAGCACCCGTCCCATAGACAGGTCCCCGAAAAAGGTAAGCCCTCCCAGCGAAATCAGCAGAGTACCCAGCAAAAACAGAAGACTCACCGCCTGCCGGGTATCCAGGAGCTCCTCCCGCGGGGACTGCCAGGGGGAAAACGCCAGCCGGTAGAAATAGGCCGAGGCCCCCGCCAGCAGGATCTCCGTCACAAAAAACACCGCTTGAGCCGGAGTCCACCGGGCGTCACTGAGATAGACAAATCCCGTCACAGCCGTCATTCCGGCGCTGATGAAAGGCATGAACCAGCCCTTTTTATAGATCCTGATATCATAAAAGGCAAAGGCCACCGAAAAGGTCAGCACACAGGCCGCGGCATACCGCAGCCCCTCGGTAAGTCCCCGAAGGGTCAGATACCCCAAAGCCGCCCCCAGGGTGGCCATCAGCCCGTCCAGCCCGGACCCGGCCGAGGCCGCCAGCCCCACGCCAAAGGGGGAAAAGCCACCGAAGATCTCTCCCCCCGCCAGCACCCACCCCAGTAAAAATCGCATGGCGCTCTCCGCGGAGCGCACCAGCAGAGGAGAGCGTACCACCGCCTCCTTGATCTCCTCCTTGGACCGGGCCGCCTTGGCCCTCCTCTTCTCCGCCATCACTGTCTCCTCCTATGTAAGGGGCCTGTGCGGCCCAGTGTCAAAGACAGTATATTCCATTTTTTGGAAAATCCTTGGCGAAATATGGCTCCTCCCTCTTTCTCCAAATTTTTCCAAAAAAACGTGGTACCCTGTTTAGGCCATCCCCCAAACATGACAAGCCGAGCGGTCCCGCCCCATGTCCCTTTTTGGAGGTATCCATCCATGAAAAAGCGGCTGTTTTTTCCTGTTCTGCTCCTCCTTTTATCTCTTCCCGCTCATGCCGCGGAGCCTCCTATCACCCGGGGCGAGTTTGTGACCCTGATGTGGGAAAGCCAGGGTGGGGTCCCCTTTGATATCACGGCCCACCCCTTCACCGATCTGGAGGGCCGGGATGAAGCGGCCCAGGCCGTGGCCTGGGCCTATGACCTGAAGCTGGTAAAGGGGGTGGGGAACGCTCTCTTTGCCCCGGACCGCCCTCTGACCCGGGAGGAGTGCGCCACGTTTCTTCGCCGTCTGGACGCCCACCTGGGGCTTGACACCTTCCTCCCCGAGGGAGCGACCCTCTGCAATGATGATGAAAACGTCAGCCCCTGGGCCCAGGATGACCTCTATTGGGCCTGTATCATGGGGCGGATGGATTGGCTGGAAAACCGGCTGGCCCCGAAGGGGCCGGTCGGCCTGGATGCGGCAAGAGCGCTGTTTTAAATCGTTCAGGACCTCCTTTGCCCCAGATACTTGGCCGGAAAGCGCTGCTTTCCGGCCCTTTTTATACCCGAAGCATTGAAAATCATCCTTACTTTTGCTATACTGAAGGGCAAGGAGAAGGAGGTTTTTCCATGCTGCCCCCATTTGAACTGGACATTCATACCCACACCATTGTCAGCGGCCATGCTTACGGCACCATTCGGGAGATGGCCCAGGCCGCGGCGGATAAGGGGCTGAAGCTTCTGGGCTTTGCCGAGCACGGCCCCGGGATCCCCGGGACCTGTGACCCCATCTATTTTGCCGCCCTGGAACACGCGCCCCGGACTCTCTACGGGGTGGAGCTGATGTATGGCTGCGAGATCAACGTGCTGCAAGGCGGCGTGTTATCCCTCCCCGAACGGTACATGGACATGATCGACTACGGCGTCGTGGGGATCCATCGGAATTGTTATGTAAACCAGGGCCGGGAGAAAAATACCCAGGATCTGATCGCCTGTATGCGGCATCCCCGGGTGTTTTTGGTCTCCCATCCAGATGACGACCACACCCCCCTGGACTATGAAAAGCTGGTCTCGGCCGCCAAGGAGTACCATGTGGCTCTGGAGGTAAACGGCAGTTCCTTCTGGAAGCCCGACCGACGGCTGAACTGCGTAAAGAACTATGAGACCATGCTTTCCCTGTGCAAAGAGCGGGATGTCCCCATCCTTGTGGACTCCGACGCTCACGACCCGTTGGAGGTGGGTGAGACCACGCTGGCCCGTGAGCTTTTGGAGCGCCTCGCTTTTCCGGAGGAACTGATCCTGAGCCTGAAGGCGGAGCGGTTTCAGAGATTCCTGGGCAAAGCATAAAACGCAGGGCACAGCCCTTACAACGAAACGGAGGTCTACATCATATGAACTTTGACAAAGCGATGGCTACTCCAAAGCTGGGCTTTGGACTCATGCGTCTGCCCCGGCTGGAAAACGGAAAATACGATCTTGCACAATGCAAGGCCATGGTGGACCGTTTTCTGGAGGCAGGTATGACCTATTTCGACACCGCCTATGTGTATGACAACGGCGACTCTGAGCTGCTGGCGGGAGAGGCCCTGGTCCGCCGACACCCCCGTGAGAGCTTTACCTTGGCCACCAAACTGAATACCCGCGTGGCAAAGGACGCCCAAGACGCCAAGGATCAGTTTTCCGTCAGCCTGGAGCGCACTGGGGCGGGATATTTTGACTATTATCTTCTCCACGCCATCCAGGACAGCAACATCCGTTCCTACGACAGCTATGGCATTTGGGATTTTGTCCGGGAGCAGAAGGCCAAGGGGCTGGTAAGGCACTGGGGCTTTTCCTTCCATGACAGCCCCCAGCTTTTGGACCGCCTTCTCACAGAAAACCCGGACGTGGACTTTGTCCAGCTTCAGATCAACTATGCCGACTGGGAAAGCCCCTCGGTGGCCTCCCGCGCCAATTATGAGGTAGCCAGAAAGCATGGAAAGCCCGTGGTCATCATGGAGCCGGTAAAGGGCGGCGCCCTGGCCGTCCCTCCCGCCCCCGTTCAAAGAGTCCTTGACGCCGCCGGAGCCGGGGTCTCCCACGCCTCTTGGGCCATCCGCTTTGCCGCCTCTCTGGAGGGGGTGCTGACCGTGCTGTCCGGCATGTCCACCCTGGAACAGATGGAGGATAATCTCTCCTACATGCAAAGCTTCCAGCCCCTGACCCAGGCGGAGCAGGCTGTCATCGCCGATGCCCAGACCGCCCTGGCCGGAGTCCCTTCCATCCCCTGCACCGGGTGCGAATACTGCCTGGCAGGCTGCCCCCAAAATATCCCCATTCCCCGGATCTTCTCCGCCCGGAACCAGCAGCTCATCTGGGGACAGACGGAACGGGGCCTTGCCTCCTATCAGGACGCGATCCAGGGCAAGGGTAAGGCGTCCGACTGTATCGCCTGCGGCCAGTGTGAGGCCGCCTGTCCCCAGCGCCTGTCCATCATAGAATATCTGAAGGGCTGTGCCGGGGCCATGGAATAAGGAAAAATAGAGGGCAAAAGAGAGAGGCGGGCTGTGCCCGCCTCTCTCTTTTGTCCTTCCACAAGATGTAGCAAATTTCCAGTAATTTCCCCCCACGGGTGGTTGACAAAATAGTTTCAAGCTGTTACAATAAGTTACAATTCAGTTACAAAATCCCTGAGGGACAGAAAGGACATACCGCTATGCACCGTTTTTGTCAGCTTCTCCGTATCTCTTTTGTCTCCACCGCCCTTCTTCTGCTGTGCGTCATCTCCGCCTCCGCGGCCGAGGGAGTAGGCGCCGTCAACGCCGGGGGCCTCCGCCTCCGCTCCGAAGCCAGTACCGACGCCTCTATTCTGGCCACCGCCAGCGAAGGGGAGCTCGCCATCGTACTGGAGGACATGGAGAACGGCTGGTATAAAGTAGACTACAAGTCCATTGAGGGCTACATGTCCTCCCAGTACGTGGACCTCTATCTCTCCTATGAGGCAGACCTGGGCTATGGAAAGGTGGATACCGACGGGGCCACCCTGAACCTTCGGGCCGGGGCCGGTACCGGCTTTGACCGGGTGGCAGTCCTCAATAACGGCGCGGTGGTCCAGCTTCTGGGTATGGACAACGGCTGGTTCAAGGTGAGCTATAACGGTACGGTGGGGTATGCCTCCAGCGAGTATATGGTCTCCTGCCTCAACGCCGCCGGAGACCGGGGGGACGCCCTGGCCACCGACTCCGCCCTGGGCGCGCAGATCGTGGCCTACGCCAAGCAGTTCCTGGGTCGTCCCTACGTATGGGGCGGCAACGGCCCCAACAGCTTTGACTGCTCCGGCTTTACCAAGTATGTGTACTCCCACTTTGGCTACAACATCAACCGTACCGCCTCCGCTCAGCTCAAGAACGGCGTATCCGTCTCCCGCAGCGAGCTCCAGGCCGGCGACCTGGTATTCTTTTACAACGGTAAGGTTTCCACCCCCGTCTCTCACGTGGGCATCTACATCGGCAACGGGGACTTCATCCACGCCTCCTCCAACAGCTACACCGTAGAGATCAGCAGTTTGTACGCCAAGAACTACGACGCCAAATACGTCTATGCCCGGCGGATCATCTGAAGTTTACATAATAAAGTAAAACACGCCCTGCGGAATCTCCCGCGGGGCGTGTTTTTCGTTCCGTATTATCCGATTATTACAGACTCAGCCCATACTGCTCACAGAGCATGGTGACCGTCATGACGATGAGCAGATAGTCAATCTCATAGGCCCCCATCAGCTGAAAGTCCTCCCGCTGATAGGCCGCCTTCATCTGATTTACATAATCAACGTCAAAGACCCCGTATTTACGGATCAAGTCATCGCTGAGGAAGTCGGGGCCCAGAGAGGGCCGCTTCACCATGGCGGACATGCCGGGGGCCTGGAAGGGGAATTTTTTCCGCTTCAGAATGGGTTCGGGGACGATGCCCTCCCCCGCCTTTTTCAGGATATACTTCTCGTTGGTGCCGTTGAGCTTATACTTGTCGGGGACAGTGACCACAAAGTCCAGCAGCTCCATGTCCAGGAAGGGATGTCGGCCCTCCACCGAGTGGGAGAAGAACATCCGGTCCCCGTGCTCCCCCAGCAAGTGGTCGCTGAGGCGCAACTTATAATCGATATAGGAGCGGCGTTTTGGGGAGCTGAGCCCCGCCACCTTTCGGGTATCGATGGGGCTTTCCCGCCAGGCGGAGAAGTTCTCCACATCCCCCCGCACATTGTCGCTGTATATCCGGCGGTGTATCCTCCGGATCTCCGGATGGATCCGCTCATACCGGAAGTAGGGGTCTCCCCAGAGAAGCTCGTTGGCGGCCTGTTCCTCCGCCGTCATTCTCCCCTTCTGCATATTGCGGAACAGGTCCAGCATATAGCCCACATAGCCGCAGAAGAACTCATCGGAGCCCTGGCCCGTCAGCACTGCCTTTGCCGGGGACTGCCGGACCAAGCCGGAGAGAAGATAGGCCGCCACATCGTAGCTCTCCTTTACGGCGGACTCGGCGTGGTAGATGACCTTGCTCAGGTTCTCCCAGATCTCCGCCTCGCTGACCTTCACGCTGTAATGGGCGGAGCCTACACATTCCTTCACCATCTGCTGGAACCGGCTCTCGTCCAGCTCCCCCTCCCCGATCTCGGCGGAAAAAGAATAGCAGCTGTTGAGCAAAAATTTTCCAATGTAACAGGCCACTACCGAGCTGTCCAGCCCCCCGGAGATATAGAACCCGATGGGTACGTCAGCCACCAGCCGCCGGGAGATGGCGGTCTTCAGCTTCTCCCGCAGCGTCTCGGCGTAGTATTCCTCCCCCAGGTCGGGGCCCTCCTCGGTGGGATACTCCAGATCCCAAAATTCCACATCCCGGACACTGTCTGCCGACACCACCAGCATATGTCCCCCCTGAAGGGCCCGGATCCCGTCAAAGAAAGTGACCGGGGACACCACCCCGGGAAAATTCATGAGCTGGTCTACCGCTTTCATATTGAGCTTCCGGGGCACGCCGGGGTACGCCAAAATAGACTTGATCTCAGAGGCAAAGAGCAACCTTCCGTCCCAGAGCGTATAGAACAAGGGGCAAATGCCAATCTGATCCCGGACCAGCAGGAGCCTTTTTTCCCTGTCGTCATATAGGGCGATGGCGAACTGACCGTTGAGCCGCTTGGGAAAGTCCAGCCCCTCCTCCTCATAGAGGTGCAAAATGACCTCCACATCGGTCTTTGTCCGGAATTTATGGCCCTTTTCCTCCAGTTCAGCCCGCAGCTCCCGAAAGTTGAAGACCTCCCCATTGCAGATCATGGAAAGGGTCCCATCCTCGTTCCGGATAGGCTGCATCCCGCCCTCCAGGTCAATAAAGCTCAGGCGGTTGAAGCCCAGGGCCACATTGTCCAGCGCCAAAGACTCTGTACCGTCAGGTCCCCGGTGATGGATAGCCCGGAGCATATTTTCCAATACCTTTTCATCTGGCCGGGTAGTATTGGTTTGGTTAAACATCCCACAGACGCCGCACATATCAATTCCCCGTCTCTATTCCGTAAAATTCGTACTGCCTCCGCTTTTCCGCCTCATAGGCCGACAGCTTCTCCTCCCAGCGGGCGGAAAGATCCTCCTCCCCCCGACGGTCGGTAAGGCCGGTATGCTCCACCAGCCACTCCCCCAGCCAGCGGGACAGCTTCTCCGCCCCGGAGAGGTTCATGTGAAGGCCTCCGTCATAGGTGTCGGTCCGATAGTCGATCCCCGTCTCCTCCTGAAGCTCCAGAAAGTTGAGATAGGGAAGCCCCTTCTCCCGGGCGTACCGCTCCACCTGCTCCTCCCACTGGGGATACCAGTAGGGATACAGGCTGGGGGCCTTGATAAGGACAAGCTGGACCTTCTCCTTTTCGCACAGCTCCACCATCTTGTCCAGGTACTTCCAGGCGTTGTCCCCAAAGGAATAATCCGCCAAAGGCTTTCCCGTGGGCACATTTTCGGCGGGCTTGGCGTCCACGCGCATATAGTAGCCGTTAAAGGACACGGGCTTGGCATGGAAAAGATATTCCACATCGGTAGGCTCCAACTGGCTCCACCGGGTGTGGTAGCGGAGGATGGGAAACAGATAATCCAGAAAATGCTCCCCCTCCTTCATGGAGGCAAAGATGGCCTTCACTTTCGTGGGTGACCACTTCATACCCTCCAGGCTCATCCGGTTGTATGCCTCGCTCTGGGCCTCGGCAAACTGAAGGGACTGGATATTGAACACCACCACGTCGGGTCTTTCATAGCGGAAGGCGTCCTCCAAAAGGTAATAGGACTGGAAAATATACTGCTCCGCGCTTCCCCGGATGTAGCTGTTGATCCCGAAATCCTGCCACAGCACCGCCGGAGAGAAATTCTCATAAACCTCGCAGTCTCCCACAAAAAGGAGGTCGTGGTCCTTGACCTCCTTGTAGTATTCCGCCACGAAAGCCCCCTCCACAATACCGTCCACGTATTTGGGTACCAGGAGACGTTGGAGCAAAGCCAGGGTCCCCACGACCACAAGGGCCGAAGCCACGGTGCGGATATATCCTTTTTTCATGCCTCAGCCCTCCTTCCCCGGCATCAGAACCGGTTGTAAATGAACTGGCTGGCGTCATAGCCCACCCCGTAGGCCCCCATGAGAAGGACCGCCAGAAACAGGCCGTACCAGAGGATGAATCTCACCCAATAGGGCCTCCGACCGATCCTCTCCCGGACGCTTCCCGACCGCTGGATAAGACTCACTCCCAGCATAAGGAAACACCCGCCGGTCAAGATCCCGTAGTCCAGCCCGGCAAGGCCCAGCTTGAGCAAAGATCCGTCCCACAGCACACCCCAGTTATGGACCGTAAATACGCTCCCGATGGCTTGAACCGTCTCGCCCAGGGTGGCATAACAGTCAAAAATATTCAGCACACACACCAGCGCAAAGGTCCGGCCCACCTGAAGGAGCCTGTACCAAAGCCTTCCCTCCACGGAAAACCGGGCGTGGAATTTGGCATAGAGGGGCTCCAACTCCTCTGAGGCCATAAGCACCGCATAGTTGAGGAGGCCCCAGACAATAAAATTCCAACTAGCCCCGTGCCAAAGGCCGGTGGAGAACCAGACCACAAAGGAGGACACATAGACCGGCAGGCGTCTGCCCACCTTGTCTCCCAAATTCTTCCGGGTAAACTTGGTAAACCTCTGCATGGCCTTAGAGGTAGACAGGGGATAAAAGAGGTAGTCCCGGAACCAGGAGCACATGGAGATATGCCACCGGCGCCAGTATTCCTTGAGGGATTTGGAAAAATAGGGCCGTTCAAAGTTCTCCTTTACCGTGATCCCAAGGGCCTGGGCAAGACCGATGGTCACATCGATGCCTCCGGTAAAATCAGCGTACAGCTGCACGGTGTAAAAGAGCATCCCCACGACAGCGTAAGCTCCCTGGTAAGCTCCCACATCCCCCACAATGGTCATGACCGCCGCCAGGAGCCGGTCTGCCACCACCAGCTTTTTAAAGTAACCCCACAACATCCGCTGAAGGCCAAAACTGACCTGTCTTCCGTCAAAGGCATGGGGCGCGTAGAGAGTCTGGCTCAGGTCCCCAAACCGGCTGATAGGGCCCTGAATGAGCTGGGGAAAGAAGGAGACAAAAAGCAGAAACCGAAAGGGGCCTTCCTCCGCCTCCACCGTACCCCGGTACACATCCACCAGATAGCCCACGGCCTGAAACGTATAGAAGGAAATACCCATAGGCAGGGCCAGGGCAAAAAAAGACAGCTGCCCGGTCCGGCCTGCGGCGGTCAGCAGTCCATTGAGATTGGCGAGGAAGAAATTCGTATACTTCACCACCGCCAAAACGCCTATATTCAGCACAAGACAGCCCGCCAGCCAGCGGCGGCGGACTCTCTTCTGCCCCTCTCTATATGCCTTTTTTTCCTCTTTGCCCAACTCCTCCTTATGCTCTTTCAGGTAGGCGGCGGCCTTTTGGGTATTCCGACCCATCCTCACCCCGGTAAACCAGACAGTGAGGGCGGTAAAAAGGATATAGAGGATGTATTTTGGCCCCGCCGCCAGGTAGAAAAGGCAGCTTGCGCCCAACAGCAGGGGCTGCTGGCACCGCCTGGGCAGCAGATAGTATAGCAGCAGCAGTCCCGCCGCGAAGCCCAAAAAGGCGTAGGAGGTAAAGAGCATTTAGCCTTCGTCCTCCAGGCGGCGGACCAACTCATAGAGGGCCTGGGCGGAGTTGAAATTCTCCGGCAGGATATCCTTGGCGGTAATGGTCACGTCAAAGTTTTCGCTGATCTCAGAGATAAGACTCACGATATCCAAAGAGTCCAGGATCCCATTGTCGATAAGGTGCTCCTCGGTCTCAAAGTCCACATCGGGGTGCATATCCCGCAAAATCTCCAACAGTTCTTCCATGACAGTTCATCCTTTCTCATACATCTTCCTTAACGCCATCCGGTCTATTTTCCCGTTGGCGGTAAAGGGCAGCTTGTCTACCTTATAGATCCGGTTCGGCAGCATATACCGGGGCAGCTTGGTCTTCAATGCCCTGGTCAACTCCTTCTCATCGGGGTCGCCGTCATACCACAGCACGATCTTCTTCTTTTCGCTGTCGTAGATACACCCCGCCATGCGGACGCCGGGAAGCATGGCCACATTGACCTCCACCTCTCCCAGTTCGATGCGGTGGCCCATGTGCTTGATCTGGTGATCCTTTCGGGAGACAAAAACCAACTCCCCCCGGTCATTGTACCTCCCCAGATCCCCGGTCTTATAGATGACCTCAGGATAGGCGGTGTTCAGAGGGTTCTGAACGTAGGCCGCCGCTGTCCTCTCCGGATCATTGTAATAGCCCAGCGTGACCGAGGTGCCCCGGATACAGATCTCCCCCTCCTCCCCCACTCCCGCCGGGGTGTTGTCCGCCTTGAGCAGCAATATCTCCCGGTTGGGAAAGCCACGACCGATGGGGATGACCTCGCCGTCGGCAAAGTCCCGCTCCACCCGGTAATAGCAGCACATTCCCGTGCCCTCGGTGGGACCATATAGGTTGGTGAAGACAGCCTTGGGCGCCGCCTGGCGCCACAGTCGGAATTGCTTGATGGGAAAGACCTCGCTTCCGAAAGCGACGGTGCGCAGGTATTCCGGCCTCCCCTCATCAAAGGCCCCCAAGGCGCTGACCATGGTCAGCGCGGAGACCACCCAGCAAATGGTGTTGATCCTGTGCGTGTTCAGGTACTCCACCAGGGCGGTAGGGAAGGAGAAAAGGCCCTTGGGGATCAGGTAGGTGGTAGCTCCAAATTTCAAGGTGGGATATAGCTCCTTCAGGCAGGCGTCAAAGTAGAGCGGGGACTGGTTGCCGAAAACCGTATCCCCGTCAAAGGCCAGGATCTCGGAAAGCTGCTCCACATAGTCGATGACCGACCGGTGACAGGCGGCCACCCCCTTGGGGATCCCGGTGGAGCCGGAGGTAAAGACAATATAGATGGGATCGGTATCGATGGCCCGCTCATAGATCTCGCTCAGCACCCCATCGTCTGCCTGGACGGCGGAGATATCGTCATAGAGGACGGCCTGCCCCTCCCCCAGCGCGAATGTCCGGGCGATCCCAACAGTATCCCTGTCACAGATGACCAGAGGGGACTTTACATTGTCCAAGATCAGCTGAATACGGCCCGCGGGCATCTCCTCGTCGACCGGCACATAGAAACACCCCCCGGCCACGACCCCGAAAAAGGCCGCCACCTCCTGTGGGGATTTCCGCATAAAGACAACCACAGGCTTTTTGTATATACCCCTGTCATGAAGAAAACTCCCCACGCTTCGGCTTTGGTCATAGACCTGCCGGAAGGTAAGGCCCTGATCGCCGTCGGAGTAGGCCAACTTATCCGGCTTTTCCCTCACGATACGGTTCAGATAGTTGAGCACATTGTTCTGCATATCCATCCCTCGAAAGGCGTTGATTTGCCATCCATGCCCCAAAACAGCGTGGGCACATATAAAGGTAGTATACCGTTTCTGCCCTGTGGTGTCAAGGCCCGCCCTGTCCCGCCAAAATCGCCCAAAAATCCACGCCCCCTTGCCAAATCCCCCAAACTGTGATAAAATTTTCAGTCTGAGGAACGGGGCGGCTCCATAAAGGACCTGCCTTGGAGGAAAGGTTTGAGCCCATATGCCCTCATCCGCAGTCAAAGAAAAAAAGACAGGCTCCGGAAAGGGGATCGGCGCTGTGCTGGTCCTCTGTATTCTGGCGGTCTCCTGCGCCCTGGGACTGTTTCTTTTCCGCAGTCAGTCCCGCCCTCCCGCCTCCACCCCCTCTCCCATTCCCACCGCGACCTCCACTTCTCCGCCCGCTGACACCGAGCCGCCCGTCATTGAGGGCCTCCACGACATGACTGTGGCGGTGGGCATGACCCTCTCCTATCGCAGTGGGGTCACCGCTGTGGACAAGGTGGACGGCAAGGTAAAGCTGGAGATCGACGCCTCCGCCGTGAACCTTCTTGAACCGGGAAAATATCCCGTGATCTACCGGGCGGCAGACAGGGCGGGAAACCGGGCGGAAACCTCCGTCACCGTCACAGTGGTGGCGGTGGCCGGAGTCAACGATGACGACCCCACAGCCGATGTGTCCGGAGAAGAGCCAGAGACAGAACCGCTTCCCATCAAAGAGGTCACCCCCCAAATGGTGGACGAGGAGGCCGATCGCATTCTCGATAAGATCCTCTCCCCCTCCATGTCTCAGTGGGAGCAGGCCAGGGCCATCTATAATTACGTGCACACTCATGTGAAATACGTGGGTTCCTCGGACAAATCCAACTGGCTCATAGGCGCCTATGTAGGCTTTACCCGGGGCCGGGGGGACTGCTACAACTATTTTGCCTGCTCCAAGGCCCTGCTCACCCGGGCCGGGATCCCCAATGTAGACCTGGAGCGGGTGGGGGGCAGCACCGACCACTACTGGCAGCTTGTAAATGTGGGCAGCGGCTGGTACCACTTTGACGCCTGCCCTCACCCGGATAGCTATCCCCTAGGCTCCTTTCTGCTGGACGAGATGGCGGTCCGGGCCTATACGGAGAAATGCGCCCCGGTACGGAGCAACTACTATGTGTACGATTACGCCAACTGTCCCGTGACAGCGGTGGGCTTCCCCGCAGAAGAGCGGCCCACGGAGAGCGGATCGCCTGTTGAAAGCAGTCCTCCCCAGGAGAGCGAACTGCCTCCGGAGGAGGGGGAAATCCTGCTTCCCCCCGGTATCCTTGCCGATCCAACGCCCACCGGGCAGCCCCAGGAGAACCCAGGCACAGAGGAACGCCCCCTCCCTCCTGCGGAAACTGTCGGTGCCGAAGCTACGGCGGAGCCTGTCCCAGAGCCCTCCCAGGAACCCACACCCGTGGAGACCCAAAGCCCGGAGACACCGCCCCCCTCAACCCCTGAGACCGACCCACCGGCGGCGGAAACTCCGTCGGAATTTATTGAAGCGACCGGAAAGGAAGAAGTACCATGAAAAGACCCTTTTTCCACACTCTGACCACCTTGGCACTGTCTGTTTCCCTCACTGCCTGCGGCGGTGGAGAGGTTACCCAGACCCCCGCCGTTCCGTCTGCCCCCCCGGCATTGCAGAGCAGCCTCCCCACAGAAAGCCAAGGCCCCGCCGCTCCAGAGCGGTATGTGTTTTCAACCGGGGAGCTCACCATCTCTATTGACCAGGACATGGCCGAGGTCCTCGACGTTCTTGGGGAGGCCCAAAGCTACTTTGAAGCCGCCTCCTGCGCCTTTGAGGGGCTGGACAAAACCTATACCTATCCCGGCTTTCAGGTTATCACTCGCCCCGAAGGAGAAAAAGATTATGTAAACTCCATTCTCCTCACAGACGACAGTGTCACTACTCCAGAAGGTCTGTATATTGGCTCTTCTAAGGACGATGTGACCACCGCTTACGGCATGGGTGAGGAGTCCAGTTCTGCCATTATGTATACCAAAGGAAATGTGACCCTCTCCTTTATTTTTGAAGCCGATACGGTCATTTCCATTGAGTATCTTCCCGCCTGATCAGACCTTTTCGCCCGCCCGGAGCCGCCGGCTCCGGGCGGCTTTTTGTCTGGGGGAGATAATGGAAATTTCAAATTACATCCCCGCAATTTCCCGTGATATCCCTCAAGGATCCCCCCTGCGGACGCAAAATTTTTCACATTCTGGTGGAAAGTTGTGAAAAGGGGTTTACTTTCCTCCGGGAAGGATGCTATAATCATTTTGTCTACATGGGTTCTTTTCCTTTTTATTGGACACAATAGATAAGCGGCCGGGCTTTTCCGGCTTTACTATAGCCGCCGGACTGCGTCCGGTGGGAGAGCGAGGGCTTTCTCTTGACGAAATATGTGATTCATGGCGGCAAGCCTCTCTACGGGACGGTAGACATCTCCGGCGCGAAGAACGCGGCGGTGGCCATTCTTCCTGCCGCCCTTTTGGTGGACGGAGTCTGCCGCATTGAAAATCTTCCCCAGATCAGCGACGTTTCTCTCATTTTGAATATCCTTCAGGAACTGGGCGCCGATGTGCGGACGGTAAACCGCACCACGGTGGATATCGACTGCTCCCACATTCGCAACGCGGGGGTACCCGACTCTCTGGCCCGAAAGATCCGGGCCTCCTACTACTTCATCGGCGCCCTGCTGGGCCGGTTCGGCGCGGCGGAGGTCCCCCCTCCCGGCGGCTGCGATTTTGGCGGCCGGCCCATCGACCAGCACATTAAGGGGCTGGCGGCCATGGGGGCCGATGTGGAGGTCAAGGGCGGCCTGATCCGGGCCAAGGCCCGGGACGGTCGGCTTCAGGGCAATACCATCTATATGGACATGGTGTCCGTGGGCGCCACCATGAACCTGATCATCGCCGGGGCTCTTGCGGAGGGCAGCACCGTCATTGAAAACGCCGCCAAGGAGCCCCACATTGTAGACCTGGCAAACTTTTTGAACTCCATGGGCGCCTCTATCATGGGCGCGGGCACCGATGTCATCAAGATCCGGGGCGTGGACCACCTGTCCGGTGGGATCTACTCCATCATCCCCGACCAGATCGAGGCAGGCACCTATATGGCCGCCGTCACCGCCACCGGAGGCGACGTACTCATTAAAAACGTGATCCCCAAACACCTGGAGTGCATCACCGCCAAACTTATGGAGATGGGAGCGGAGATCCAGGAACTGGACGATGCGGTACGGGTCAGCCGTGCAGGAGAGCTGTACCGTACCAACGTAAAGACCCTTCCCTATCCCGGCTTCCCCACTGATATGCAGCCCCAGGTGGCGGCCTGCCTGTGCATTGCCCAGGGTACCAGCGTCCTCACCGAGGGGGTCTGGGACAACCGCTACCGCTATGTGGACGAGTTCCGCCGTATGGGCGCCCACATCCAGGTGGATGGCAAGATCGCCGTCATCGAAGGGGTCCCCCAGCTTACCGGCGCCGCTGTGGAGGCCTGCGACCTGCGGGCAGGCGCGGCCCTCATCATTGCGGGGTTGGCCGCTCAGGGCTCCACCGTCATTGGACAGATCCAGCATATTGAACGCGGCTATGAGGATATCGTGCGAAAGCTCTCCGGCATTGGGGCCGACATCCGGGTGGTCGTCACCCCCGATGAAAACAAAGCTGCCCAAGTGGGCTGAGCGTATCAAAATGGGGAAGCGGCGGCGCGAGCCGCCGCTTTTTTGTCGGTTTGATCGTGTCGGATCTACAGCCCGTATCCCTCCCCATATTTTACATAAAGGAGCCCTTCCATGGAACTTCGTACCCTGGCCTCCGGGTCCTCGGGCAACTGCATTCTGATCTCCCACAACGGCGCCCATCTGCTGGTGGACGCCGGTATCTCCTGCCGCCGGATCGTTTCTGCCCTCCGCCTTTTCGGCGCGGAGCCGGAAAGGCTGCTGGGGATCTGTATTACCCACGAGCACTCCGACCACATCTCGGGACTTTCCACCCTCACCAAGCACTATAGGCTGAATATATATACCAGCCCGGGCACTGCCCGGCAGCTGTGCTACCGTATGGCGGGGCTGGAGGATCTGCTCCGACCCCTGTCCCCTGGGCAGGAGATAGAGACAGGCCCCTTTGTTCTGGGCAGCTTCCCCATCAGCCACGATGCGGCGGAGCCCATGGGTTTTACCTTCTCCGCGGGTGGAAAACGGGCAGCGGTGGTCACCGATCTGGGCTATGTCTCCGACCAAGTGCTGAAAAGCGTGCTGGGGGCGGAGTTGGTGGTCTGCGAATCCAACCACGATGTGGAATGGGTCCGGTCTGGGCCCTATCCCTACTATCTTAAATCCCGCATTCTGGGAGACAAGGGCCACCTGAGCAACGAGGCAGGCTCCGCCCTGGCCCTTCAGTGTGCCCGGTCGGGAGCACACACGGTACTGCTGGCCCATCTGTCGGCGGAAAACAACTCCCCGGCCAGGGCATTGCAGACAACGGAAACCGTTCTGTCCGCCGAGGGCTTTGGCAGCGTCACCCTGGCTGTGGCTCCCCGAAACGAGCCCTCCCCCGCTTATGAGGTGTAGACCATGGTAAATGTGACCCTGATCTGTGTGGGCAAGCTGAAGGAAAAATTCTATATGGATGCGGCAGCAGAGTACCAGAAGCGGCTCTCTCCTTTCTGCCGTTTGAATATCATCGAGCTGCCCGAGGAAAAGCTGCCCCCAACCCCCTCTCAGGCTCTCATCGATGCGGCCCTGGCCAAAGAGGCCGCCGCCATTCGCTCCAAGCTCCCCCCCAATTCCCGAACAGTGGCCCTGTGCATCGAGGGACAGCTTCTCTCCAGCGAAGAGCTGTCAAAGCGGCTGCAAACCTGGCAGGTCGGCCCCACCAACAAGCTGACATTCCTTATCGGCGGCTCCTTCGGCCTGGATGCGACGCTGAAGAGCCAGGCCCATGTGCGGCTTTCCATGTCCCCCATGACCTTCCCCCACCACCTGGCCCGGGTGATGCTGCTGGAACAGATATACCGGGCTTTTCAGATCGGTGCGGGAAGTCCCTACCACAAATAAGGAGAGTGCATTATGTCGGATGAACGGCTGAAAAACTGGCCCAAAGGGGCAGATGGAGAACCGGAGGAGGCCGCGCTGCTGGAAAACGCCGGAGATTTTGCCGCCTTTGGAGGCCTGACCTGTTCGATGCTGAGATCCTTTGGCATCCCCTACCTGACCCGGCGCTCGGCCCAGGGACAGATCGGGTTTCTCTATGGGGGCTTTTCCCCGGAGGGAGTCAAGATCTATGTCCCCGCCTCCCGACTGGAGGAGGCTAAGGAGCTTTTGTCGGCACAGGTCCTGGAAGAGGAGGAGGCGGAGTGAGTTTCTTCGCCGCCTCCTCCCTTTATTCAAACCTCCTAAATGCCTATTGAAATCAGCCTGTCCCTTATGCTATAATTAACATACCATATTATGGAATGGAGGTCGTTTCCCATGTCCTACCGCGACGCATACGAAAGATGGCTCCACGCCCCTGCCCTCAGCGCCGAAGAAAAGGCTGAACTGGAGGGGATCGCCGGAGATGAGAAGGAGATTGAGACCCGCTTTTTTGCCCCCCTGGAGTTCGGCACCGCCGGTCTGCGAGGCACCATGTGCGTGGGTCTTCACCAGATGAATCGCCACGTGATCCGCCACGCCACCCAGGCTTTTGCCGAAGTTATCCTGGCCGAGGGCCCTGAGGCGGTGAAAAAGGGCGTGGCCGTATGCCACGACTGCCGCAACCACAGCCGTGAATTTGCCGAGGAAGTCTGTGCCGTCATGGCGGGCAATGGCATCTCCACCCGTATTTTTGAGGCCATGCGCCCCACCCCCGAGGTTTCCTTCGCCATTCGGGAATATGGCTGCATCGCCGGCGTCAATGTGACCGCCAGCCACAATCCCAAGGAGTACAACGGCTATAAGGTCTACTGGGCCGACGGCGCCCAGCTCCCCCCCCACCATGCCGCCGCCATTGCCACCCGGATGGAGAAAAATGATGTGTTTGATTCCGTCAAGCGCATGGATTATGATGAGGCAGTAAAGGCCGGTATCATCACCATTATGGGCGCGGAGACCGATGAAAAATTCCTTGCCAACGTGCTGGCCCAGGCCACGGATAAAGAAGTAGTGGCCCGGGTTGCCGACAAGTTCAAAATGGTCTACACGCCCTTTCACGGCACGGGCTATAAGCTGATCCCGGAGGCCCTGCGCCGGCTGGGTATGAAGCATGTGATCTGCGTTCCTGAACAGATGGTCATCGACGGCGACTTCCCCACGGTGGTCTCCCCCAACCCGGAGAACCCGGAAGGCTTTGCCCTGGCCGTCGAGCTCGCCAAGAGGGAGGGCGCCGACTTCATTCTGGGCTCCGATCCCGACGCCGACCGGATCGGCATCATGGTCAAAGGACCCGACGGGGAATATGTGGTCCTCTCCGGCAACCAGACCGGCGTGCTGCTTCTGGACTATGTCATCGGCGCCAAGAAGCGGATGGGAACTCTGCCTGAAAAAGCCACCGCGCTGAAGACCATCGTCACCACCGAGATGGCCCGAAAGGTCTGCCAGGTCAATGGGGTCCAGATGTTTGACACCTTCACCGGCTTTAAGTTTATGGCCGAGAAGAAGAACGCCCTGGAGGCCGCCGGGGAAGGAAAGGTCATCTTCTCCTACGAAGAGAGCTTTGGCTACATGATGGGCGACTATGTTCGGGACAAGGACGCCGTTACCGCCACTCTGGTGGCAACCGAGATGGCGGCCTACTACTATGACCGGGGCATGACCCTCTACGACGCTCTTCAGGAGCTGTACGCCAAATACGGCGACTATGGCGAGAAGACCCTGAATTTGGTGATGCCCGGCCTGGACGGTCTCCAAAAAATGGCGAAACTGATGTCTGGCCTGCGGGAAAATCCCTTGACTGAAATTGCCGGAGTTCCCGTCACCACCCGCAAGGATTACAAGGACGGCACGGAGGAGGATGTCGCCACCGGCAAGAAGGTAGAAATGGAATTGAAGGGCTCCAATGTTCTAAAATATAAGTTGGCTGACGGCACCGATCTCATTGTCCGTCCCTCGGGTACCGAACCCAAAGTAAAGGTCTACATCCTGGCCAGCGGTCAAAGCAAAGCCGAGTGCGCCGAAAAGGTAGAAAAGTACGCCGCTTGGGCCGAGACCCTGAAAAACTAAATCACGGCATTCTGCCGTACGTAAGCAAAGAGAGGGGCCCTCGGCAGAGGGCCCCTCTCTTTGGATCTTGAGGATGCTCACATCTCTTTCTTCTTCGCCCCTCACTCCATGGCGGTCACCCCGCCCGTATGTCCGTCTACAATAAAACGCCAGGTATCCGTTTCAATGCACCAAGCGGGAGTCAGGGTCACGGTCGTTGTGCCCCCTGAAATATAACCGGGGTACATATCTGTGATCTGGGAGCAGACATAGCCCTCACCCCGGTTCAGCTCATCCAGCAAACGGGCCAGGGCGGTAACGGCAGTAATGGTCTCCTCGGTGGGCAAAACCTCCTCAGCGCCAAACAGAAGGCGGATGGTCAGGGTACGGGGGCACTGGGCCTCATACTCCAAAATGGCTCTCTCCCCCGGAACGGGGGCTCCACTCCAAAGCTGAACATAGGAGATCGTAGGATCCTCGGCCTCCCCTGTCCGGTCGACCTCCCTTAGGGTGACCCCCAGCTTGGAAAGACGCTCCTGAAGGGTGCTCTCGGTAAGCGTGCTGCCGGGGAGGAATTCCACCGTCAACTCCCCGGTGGTCGAACTGGCTACCGTACCCTCAGCCCCTGTGTAGACGGTGCGCCCTCCTACAGTCTGAACGTCGCTCACCGTCCCCACCAGCAGAGCCGCCTCCGCCTCCCCCAAGGGCGCCAGGGTCACCCGACGATCCAGCATCTCCAGAGCGCCGGGCACCTCATCCGGCAGATAAGAGACCTGATTCCGGGCCAGGATATCCACCATCCGTTCCCGGGTCTCCCGCTCATCCCGCCTGCTCTGCCATTCCCGCAGTCCTACCTGCCCCAGCAAAAAGCCGTTGACGACCACCAGCAACAGTATAATGATATTTTTGATCTTGGACCAGCGCATGGCGGCCCTCCTTGTCCCTTGGACTTATTCCTCCGCCACCCATCCGAAGTTGAGAGTGGAGGCTCCGGTATCGTTATAGCTCAGGGTAAGCCGCTTTCCACTGTCCCTGTGCGTCTCAGAAGCCATAGCGGCCGCTGCCAGCCGCTGTCCGGGCAGGAGCAAGACCTCTCCTGTGGAAATATAGCCGCGCAGAGACAGGGAAAAATCACGGATCCGGTCCTCCGCCACAGTGAAGCTGGCACACCAGCCCTCTGCCCCCGTAAGAACAGGGACCCCCTCCAGACGGCTGTGGAAAGTGATGATCCAGCCGCCGGCGGTCTCTGTGACCCCAGTCAGAACAAAAACGGCGTCTCCCTTCCACTGGGCCGAGGCACGGTTTAAAAGTCCCCAGGCCGCCATAGCCGCCTCCTCCATAGTGGGCCGGCCCTCCATATAGGCCACCGGATAGCGGGACTCCTCCCCCGCATGAAAGACCACCGTCCCGGCGGAACTCACCCGCAGACGGTCTCCACTTTCCGTAATGGCAAGTCCTTCGCTCACCTCATAGGCTGAGCCTACCCCAGACTGAAAGCCCAGAGCCGCCAGAAGCTGCTCCAGCGCCTTCTGATCCCCCACCAGATCGGGAGCAGAGGCGGTGTAGCCATGTGGCCGGGGCGCCGTCATGGGCACCAGAACGTCCGGATCAACGGCAGAATAGGCCCGGTCTGTCTGCGCCAAGGTATAGGCAAACGCCGCTCCGTTGGGGTGAAAACTCTCTACAACGCTGTCCATATGTCCCTCATAGGCCACCTGGGTAGGTGCCCGGAAATAGCCGTTCCCATCCCGCCAGCACAGCCACATCTGGGTCCCATCCCAAGCCAGAAGCAAGCTCTGGGCCCTCCCGGAGAGAGTATCCCCTTCTCCTCCGAGCCATGCGGAAAGAACGCTGAGCGGGGGGGCTCCCTGAAACACGCAGTAAATACCCGGCGCTTCCAAAAGCGTCTGCCATTGGCGGCGGGTGATCTGTTCCGGCGTCCCAGCGGAGGCAAAGCCCTCCCCCAACAGGGGAGAGAGCTGTTCAAAAGCCCGGTCCACCTGCTCCGCGTCATAGACCGCTCCATAGAGGCCCATGCCGCTTCGGACCGTGATCCCATAAGGCTCCACTGCCTCTGTAGGCTGCCGGGTCCCAGGCTCCGCCGCTTGCACAGGCTTTCCCACCCACCCCCGAAGCTGAGAGGCCAAGGGGGTCTGCCATGCCAGAAACAAGGCCGAACAGGTCAGCGCCACGATCAGAACGTCTTTTCCGATCTCAAGCAGCCGCTGCCGGCCGGTGGGTCTCGCCACCGGGGGGATCTCCTTATGCCTCGACATGACTGGGCCCTCCCACCGGCAGCTCCACCCGGATCGTCAGTCCGGGCGCAGGCTTGTCCACAATAAGGATGGTCCCCTGATGCTGCTCCACGATCTCCTTGGCAATGCTGAGACCCAGTCCCGTTCCTCCCGACTCCCGGGAGCGGGCCTTGTCCACCCGGTAAAACCGCTCAAAAATACGATCCCGGTCCGCCTTGGGGATGCCGATCCCATTGTCGGCCACCTCCAGCCAGACCCGGCCGCGGTCGGCGCCGGCGCTGACCTGTATCTTCCCTCCGTCAGGGGTATACTTGATGGAGTTGGAAACGATGTTCATCATTACCTGGGTGATCCGCTCCCGGTCTGCCGTCACCTTAGGCAGGTCTCCCGGCAGTTCCAGAGTAAGGGTATGCCCGTGGCGCTCCGCCTCCAGGCGGTTGGCGTTGACCATGGTCTCGATGGCCTCGGCAAAGGAAAAGGCAGTCAGATTCAGCTCGCTCCTGCCCGAGTCGAAGCGGGACAGGGTCAGCAGATCCTGGACGATATGGGCCATCCGCTCCGACTCGCTGAGGATCACATTCAAAAAGCTCTTCTCCATATCCGGGGGCAGGCTTCCGGCGCTGTCCACCAGTGTTTCCGCGTATGAGTGGATGTTGGTAAGAGGCGTGCGCAGCTCATGGGACACATTGGCCACAAACTCCTTGCGCATCTCCTCGGTCTTATTCCGCTCCGTCACATCGTGGATCACCACCAGCACCCCCGCCTGATGATCCCGGTCAAAGGGGGCCAACAGCAGCTCCAGGCTCCGTCCGCCCAACTCCCGGCTGCCCGCGATAAAACCCAGGGCGCCAGGCTCCAGGGCCTCCTTAAGGGAGGCAATATCCCCAAAGAGAGCGGTATAGTTCTCCCCGCCCCCAATGGGCAGGCTCCGCCCCAGCATCTCCTCCGCGGCGGGATTGGACTGGATGATCTCCCCCCGCTGGTCAAAGGCCACCACACCGTCGGTCATGTGGAGAAAGAGGGTCCCCAGCTTATTGCGCTCGTTCTCCACCTCTTGAAGTGTACTTTGGAGCTGCCGGGCCATATCGTTAAAAGTGGAGGTCAAAACCCCGATCTCGTCCCGGGAATCCACCTCGATCTTGTGGGAAAAGTCACCCGAGGCCACCTCCTCAGCGCCCTCTGTAAGCCGCTCAATAGGCGTGATGAGCGTCTTGGACAAGAGGAAGGACAGCAGCACTGAGATGGCGATGCCAAAGGCCAGGGCCTCCAGGATCAGGATCACCAACTGATTTGTCAGATTTTGCACCGCCTGCTTGGAGTCCTTGATATACACCACATAATCCCGGTCTCCCCGTGTCACGGGGATCGCCACATCCATATAGGCAGCGGTGGGATCAGAGGAGTCCCCTACCTCCCCGGTGAGAGCGGCAGACAGATTGTGGGTCAAGGTGAGGGATACCCCCTCCGTCTCGTTGCTGCCCGCCAGATAGGCCCCCGTGGCTCCATCCAGCACATAAAAATTCCGGGTGAGCCCGTCAACGCCCAGATCGCCCGTCCGAGCCCGAAGCATCTGATCGATCTGCTGCGCTCCGCTGGGCTCGTCGGGATCGGCGGTCTCCAGGTCATGATAAAACTCGGGGTCATTCTGAAAAACCCCCTGCATCTGGGAGTAAAACTGCTCCAGGTAAAACCCGGATACCGAGTTCACCAGAAAGGCTCCCACCACTGTCATCAGAGAGATGATGAGCAGCGTCATGATGAGCATCAGCTTCATGTGAAGGCTACGGAACATGGTCTACCCCCCTGTTGGAGTGAAAATAGAAGATCCGCGCAGGGCTCTATCCCTCTCTAAAGAGATAGCCCAGGCCCCGCCGCGTCAGAATAAAAGTGGGGTTAGCCGGGTCGTCCTCCACCTTTTCCCGCAGCCGCCGGACCGCCACGTCCACCGCCCGCACGTCTCCCACATATCCGTCGTAATTCCACACGTGCTCCATAAGAGCCTCCCGGGAATAGACCTTCTCAGGAGAGGCTGCCAAATACTTCAAAAGCTCATACTCCCGCTGGGTCAGATCCAGAGCCTTTCCGTCCTTAAAGGCCATCAGAAGGGCCTCGTCAATAAGGATCCTCCCCCGCTCCAACCGGTTGCCGCCGCTCTGGGCGGGCGCGGAGGGCTGCTCGGCAAGCATCTCGGTCCGGCGGATGTTCACCTTGATCCGGGCCAGCAGCTCCCGCATGGAAAAGGGCTTGGTGATGTAATCGTCAGCTCCCAGCTCCAGGCCAAAAACCTTATCGCTCTCCTCCTCCCGGGCGGTGAGCATGATAATGGGAGTTGAGCGGTTCTTGGTACGCACTGCCTTACACACGTCAAAGCCGTCCATCTTGGGCAGCATCAGATCCAGCAGGATGAGGTCCGGGTTCTCCTCCAGCGCCAGCTTCAGCCCCATCTCCCCGTCATAGGCTTCCAAGGTATCATAGCCCTCCCGGCCCAGGTTAAAGGAGAGAATATCCACAATGTTTTTTTCGTCCTCTACGATAAGGATCCTCTTGCTCATTTTGTCCCTCCCGCCTCTCGGCTCAAAAATTCCTTGGCTTTTAAAGTGAGGGCCACCGTCTTGGCGTCGGTGATCTCCCCCGACATCACCCGTTCCAGCAGCTGTGTGAACGGGAGCCGGTCAACCTCTAAAAATTCATCCTCATCCGGATGCCGCTCCCCGTGGATCAACTTCCTGGCCAGATACATGTGCAGGACCTCATCACAAAACCCCGGCGACATGAGAAGCCTGCCCAGATAGATGAGCTCTCCGGCCTCACAGCCCACCTCCTCGGACAGCTCCCGGCGGGCCCCAACCTCATGGTCCTCGGCTCCATCCAGCTTACCGGCAGGCAATTCCTCTATAACCTTCCCAAAGGGGTAGCGAAACTGCCGCACAGTGTAGGTGGTCCCGTCGGCCTCCAGGGGCAGTACACACACTCCGCCGGGGTGCTCCACCACCTCCCGTCCGACCATCCGCCCGTTCTCCAGCCGAGCAATATCGGTCCGCAGGGTCACGATCCGGCCCTGATAAACTATCTTTTGATCCACAGTCTCTTCAAACAGCTTCACCGCACACCACCCCATTTTTAATGTAGTTAGGATAATTATACCACACCCGCTGAAAATCCGCCAGTCCCCAAAAAAGAGGTTTTTTTCAAAAAGAGTGAAACTTTTCCCCTGGTCTTACGTCTATATACAAAATGGAATCGTTCACATTTTCCATCGTCAGAAACACTTAAGAATTTGTCACCGCTTTGTTATTGTAATTTCAAAAGCCCAGTTCTATAATATTATCTGCTGAATAAGACGCAGAAATGTTGATATTTTGGACCAGGAGGAAAATGTCATGGCAGAACAGCAAACACCCGTGATGGAAACGCCGGCGGCCCCCGTGCCGCCCACCGGCCCCCGGAAGGGGAAAGGCCCCGCCACCCATGAGCAGAAGCAGAAGCGCAGGAAGATCATCCGGCGCGTCATCGCTCTGGTCCTGGCCGCCGCCATTCTGGGCGGGGGCGGATGGGCCTTGAACAAATACGTATTTACCGACAGCGACCAGGGACTGGGAGAGGTGATGACCCAGATGGTCACCTACGGCTCCATCCAGAGCTCCGTCGACGGCATGGGCAACGCTCGGGCCAAGAACTCGGCCACTGTCACCCCCGACGCGGGCTACCGGGTGCTGGAGCTGTTCGTCAGCGAGGGCGACTATGTGGAGGAGGGACAGCTGCTCTACAACCTGGACGACACCGCCGCCCAGGACGCGGTGCGCAACGCCCAGGAGAATGTGCGCACCGCCCAGGAGAGCGTGCGCAAAGCCCAGGACGCCATCGTGGACTATGACCGGGAGTTGGAGAAGATGGAGGAGAATCTCAGCAACCTGACCATCACCGCTCCCCACGCCGGCAAACTCACCGATGTAAACCGGGACATTCGGACCGGGGACGACCTGAGCGTGGGGGCGGCGGTGGCTACCATTATCAACGATACCAAGCTGCGGCTCCACCTTTACTACAGCTGGGCCTACGAGGGGCAGATCTCGGTGGGACAGTCTGCCCGGATCACCCTGCCCGCCTCCATGAGCGACTACCCCGCCACGGTGGAGCAGGTGAACATGGTAAAGCGGGTGGTGCCCGAAGGCTCGGTCACCTTCGAGGTGGTCTTTGTCATGGACAACCCCGGCACCCTCACCGAAGGCATGGTGGCCTCCGCCAGCCTGACCGGGGCCAACGGGGAACCGGCCTATCCCTATGAGAACGGCACGCTGGAGTATTACGAGACCACCAAGATCGCCGTGAAGGTGGCCGGTCCGGTGGAGTATGTCGATCTGATGAACTACGCCGACGTGCGGGAGGGCCAGACCCTGGTCCGCCTGGGAGACAAGGACGCTCTGGCCGACATCTCCGCCAAGCAGAACAGCCGCCGGGAGGCCCTGAAGAGCGTGGAGGACGCCCAAAAGAACGTGGAGACTGCCGAGAAGGCGGTGGAGGAGGCCCAGGAGAAGCTGGACAACTACCACGCCGTGTCCCCCATCGCCGGGCAGGTCATCTCCTGCGGGCTGATGGTGGGCGAGGAGGTCACCTCCGGGTCCAGCATCTACATCGCGGACACCGCCACCATGATGATCGACATCACCATCGACGAGCGGAACATCGGCTATGTCTCCAAGGGCATGATGGTGGACATTCGGGATATGATGGGCAACTATTACATGGGCATTGTGGATTCCGTATCCCTGTCCGCCAAGGCGGAGAACGGCATCGCCTCCTTCCCCGCCGTGGTGGTGGTGGATAACCCCGACGGAATGCTGATGACCAACTCCTATGTGGACTATACCTTCGTGGCCAGCCAGTCGGACAACTGCCTGGTGGTACCCATCCAGGCCGTCATGAACGTGACCCTGGCCGAGGACGACGGCACGATGGGCGGGGACATGATGGATCCGGGTATGGTAGACGGCAACTTTGGCGTCATGCCTGACGGCGGGGATATGATGATCCCTGAGGGCGGCGACGTGCTGCCGGAGAGCGGTGAAGATGAAAACGCCGACCCCGTGGAGGGCGAGAATGATCTGCCCGCCGGGGACGGAGACACTGTAGGCCTGCCCACCGGGGACGACCTGGTGGCCATTCCCGACAATGCCGTGCCCCAGGCCGCGGTGTCCATTATGGGCGGCAGCGAGGTCATCGTTATGGGCGGTTCCAGCCGGGGTCCCTCCGCCTTCCAGCAGAGCGGCACCGCCACGGTGTGCTTTGTGAAGGGCGAGCCTGACGAACGGGCCATCGAGGCCGACGAAAGCTGGAAAATGCCCGAGGGCTTCTTCGCGGTCATTGTGGAAACGGGCCTGAACGATTCCTACAATGTGGAGATCAAGTCGGGCCTCAACGAGGGGGACGAGGTCTTCACCGGTTACATTACCGACAGCGCCAGCAACTGGTGATGGGGGGATCGCCATGCTGATTGAAGTCAAAAATCTATATAAGATATATAACGAGGGGAAGGAGAATGAGGTCCGGGCCTTGGACGGGATCGACCTCCAGATCGACCGGGGGGAGTTCGTGGCCATCATCGGCGCCTCCGGCTCGGGCAAGTCCACCCTGATGAACGTGCTGGGGCTGCTGGACATCCCCACCTACGGGGAGTATCATCTGGACGGGGATGATGTGACCACCCTCACCGACAAAAAGCAGGCCCACACCCGGAACAAGCAGATCGGGTTCATCTTTCAGGGCTACAACCTGATCCCCGCCCTGTCGGCGGCGGAGAATGTGGAGCTGCCCCTTATCTACCAGGGCCTGCCCATCGACGAGCGGGAGGTCCGGGTGGAGGAGGCCCTGCACAAGGTGTCCATGTTTGACCGCTCGGGCCACAAGCCCTCGGAGATGTCCGGCGGACAGCAGCAGCGTATCGCCATCGCCCGGGCCATTGCCACCCATCCGCCCATTATCATGGCCGACGAGCCCACGGGTGCGTTGGACTCCAAGACGGGTAAGCACGTGCTGGAAATTCTACATACCCTTCATCAGGAGACGGGGACCACCGTCATCCTCATCACCCACGACAACTCCATCGCCGCCACGGCGGACCGGGTGGTCCGGATCTCCGACGGCAAGATCATCTACGACGGTCCCAGAGAGGGGGCGGGCCTATGAATCTGAAGCAGGCGTTCAAGATCGCGGCCAAATCCATCGCCGCAAAAAAGGGCCGCAGCGCCCTGACCATGCTGGGCGTGATCATCGGCCTTACCGCCGTCATCATCCTGGTGTCCTTCGCCAAGGGCCAGAACAAGTGGTTGGAGGATTACTACGCCAGCATGGTGGACAACTCCATCAGCATTTACGCCTACAAGTGGTCCATGTACGGCAGCGACGAGAGCGTGGCGGAGGACCTATACTCCTACTGCCAGCAGATGAGCGATTATCTCATCGGCGTGACCCCCATGAGCCAGGTCTACGGCAACACCACTATCAAATTCGGCTCCAAGACCATCACCCAGGACAATACGGACTGGAACAGCCGCCCCCAGATCTATCTGGGAAACCAGCAGTATACCGTCTGTCAGGGCTACACTCTGGCCAAAGGCCGGGACCTGACCTATCTGGACGTTGAAAAGCTGAACCAGGTCTGTGTACTGGGGGCCAAGGCGGCCGCCACCATCTTTGACTACGCCGACCCCGTCGGGCAGACCATCTACATCAACGGCACCCCCATTACCGTGGTGGGCCTATATGAAGACAGTGGCCTGGACGAATACAGCAGCAAGGACCGGGTCATCCTCATGCCCTATACCCTGAGTCGGCTCTTCAACGGTAACGTGGATTCCGGGCAGTTCATCGCCGTGGCCAAGGACGCCACCTCCGCCACGCTGGCGGTGACCATGCTCAACGGCTACGGAAAGGGCCTGGTGGGGGACAACGGCTCCTTCTGGGCGGAGAATCAGAACCAGTATATCGATAACTCCAACGAACAAAGCCGGATGCAGCAGCTCTTCCTGGGCGGCATCGCCGCCATCTCCCTGCTGGTGGGCGGTATCGGTATTATGAACATTATGCTGGTCACTGTCACCGAGCGGACAAGGGAGATCGGTATCCGAAAAGCCATCGGCGCAGAGCGAAAGAGTATCATCGCCCAGTTCCTCATTGAGGCCTGCCTCATCTGCGGCCTGGGCGGACTGATCGGTATCGCCATCGGATATTTGGGGACCGCCATCGTCTGTAAGCTGGTTCTGGGCTTCATCTCCTGGCCGGATATGACAGTAACGGTAGGCTCCTTCCTCTTCTCCCTGGCTATGGGCGTGATCTTCGGCCTCTACCCGGCGGTGAAGGCCAGCGGTCTCCAGCCGGTGGAGGCTCTGCGGGCAGATTGACCGGGATCGTGTCTCTTCCTGTTTTCTGTTTTCTCTTTTTTCTTTCTATTTCACAAAAGGATGTGTTGCAAATGCGCGCAAAGCGTCTCTTAGCCGCCCTGTTGACGGCGGCCACCCTGACAGCGGCGGTCCCTATGGCCCAGGCCGCCTCCTTTACCGACCTCTACGCCCTGCCCGAGGTCTCCGAAGCCGCTGAGTTCCTCCGCCTCATGGGGGTGGTCACCGGCGTCCCCGGCGGCGCCTATAACCCCTCCGGCACCCTCAGCCGGGCCGAGTTCTGCGCCATGGCGGTCCGGGCCCTGGACCGGGAGGATGAGGAACCCGCCCAGCGCAGCCGCACCATCTATCTGGACGTGGGTCCCACCTTCTGGGCCACGGGCTACATCAATCTGGCCTCCATCATCACCCTGGGCGGCGGCTCCGACGGCGACGGCACCCCCCTGGTGGCCGGCGTGGGCGACGGCACCTTCCAGCCTGACCGGTCCATCACCTACGGCGAGGCGGTGACCATCCTCTGCCGGATCCTGGGCTATGGAACGGGCGATGTCGCCACCGGCGGAGCCTGGTACGATGGCTATCTGGCCGCCGGCGCATCCGCCGGACTCACCGATGGCCTTGCCCTCAGCGGCACGGACGTTATCACACGGGGCCAGGCCGCCATCCTGTTCTATAACCTCTATTTTGCCAAGACCAAGGGCGGCAAGGACACCTATCTTGTCACCATGGGCGGCAAGGAGGTGGAGGGCGGTGTTCTTCTGGATGTAAACGCCACCGCCGATGATGGCACCACCGGGGCCGTCAAGACCACCGAGGGCACCTACAAGACAGACCGGGTCTTTGACGCTTCCCTGGTGGGACGCAAAGGCAAAGCCCTGCTGGATAAAGATGGCAAGCTGCTGGCCTTCTCCCCCAAGGAGAACACCACCCAGAAGGTGGTCAACGCCACCTCGGTAAACGCCACCTACCTCATCGCCTCCGGCGGGGAGAGGATCACTGTGGAGCCTGAAACTGTAGTTTATCAGAAGGGGGAGGCCACCACCTGGGAGAAGGTGTGGACCAATCTTTCCACTCCCGCCCCCGTCACCTTCCACTATGACGCGGATGGCAAGCTGGCCTACCTGTTCTTCTCCTCCGTCTCGGAGGAGGGCTCCACCTCCATGGTAGCCCGGACCGCTCCCAGCGGAAATACCAACCCCTTTGCCTCCCTGGCCTCCGGCGGAACCTACACCATGTACAAAAATGGGTTGAGCGCCACCGCCGCCGATATCCGCCAATATGACGTTGCTACCTTTGATGCCGGCACACGGGTCATCCAAGTCTCCGATCTGAAGCTCACCGGCATTTACGAGGATGCCTCCCCCAGCCCCACCGCCCCCATCGCCATCAAGGTCATGGGTAAGGCTGATTTCAAGGTCCTGCCCAGCGCCCGGAACGATCTTGCTTCCTTCAAGATCGGAGATGAGATCACCCTTCTTCTCACCAGAGATGGCGATGTGGCGGGTGCGGTCTCCCCTACTGTGGTGAAGGGCGACGCGGTTGGTATCGCCTCTGTTTCCGGCGAGGGCTCCGATACCAAAGCCTCTGTCCAATTGCTGCAAAGCGGCCTCACCGTAGAGGGCAAAATCAACTCCGGCACTGCCAGCCGCTATGATAACCAGCTGGTCTCTGTCACCAGCTCCGCCATTGACCGGCTGAGCCTCTCCCTGGTAACCACCTCTTCCTCCAAGGGCAGCTTGAATGTGGCCCAGCGCAAGCTGGGGGACCGGGATGTGGCGGAAAACGTGCTGGTCTATGACCGGGTAACAGATGGCACCGCGGTAAAGGTCGACTACGACAGTCTCAGCGCTTCCGTCATCCCTCAGGATAAGATCAGCTTTGTCAGCTACGACTATGCCGGGCGGGTAAAATATCTGGTTTTGAATGATGCCACCGGAGATGCCTATGCCTACGGCTATCTGAACTGCAAGACCGAGCAGATCCAGACATCTACTTTGGAGGGGAAGCCGGACAGCTACACACAGACTAAGATCTGGGTCCTCCAGGGTGATGAGAACAGAAACGAGATCCGGGCCAGTGAGGGAACCTCTCTGTCCACCGTCCGCAACAATGTTCCGGGCGGTGTCGCCCTGGACTCCAAGGGCAGGGTCGCCGCTACCGTAACCCTCCAATCTCTCACCGGGGTCGGCCGTTCCGCCTTTGACTCCGAGGAGATGACCGTGACCGTGGCCGGCGTCTCCTACCCCGTATCCGACAAAGTCCAGTGCTACAATAAGACCACCAAGACCTGGTTCAAGCCGGGCAAGGAGGGGATGGAGGCCGCCCGGGCCTATTCCGATGACCTGACCCTCTACTATGACCGCGCTCCCGCCGAGGGCGGCAAGATCCGCATGATCGTAGTCCCCTGATCTCCGGCCCCTCACGCCGCCCCGGTCATATGGCCGGGGCGGCGTTTTTGGCCGAGGGAAGCGATCGATCCTCCCCCCTCCTCCACATGCGGGCCCCTATTGATATCCTTCCTCAATTCCCAATCTTTACAGCTATACAGCCAAGCCCAAAGGTCATATAATGGAGTCACCCATGTAGACAAAGGAGGCCCCCTTATGACCATTGAACCCATTGGAGCCGCCAGTGTGGCCCTCTACCTTACCCCCGCCGACCTCTCCTGCCGCGGCTTCTCTCCCAGCTCCCTCACTCTGGAGCAGGCCCTGGAACTGACGCAGGAGGCCTGTGGACAGGCGGGCATTGTTTTGGACGGCGCAGTAGAGATCGAAGCCTATCCCGAATGCTGCGGCGTTCTGGTTTTTGCCCACGTCCGCCCCACCGGACCGGTCTGGTTCCTTTTTGACGACCTGGAACCTTTGCTCCAGGCCGCCTTGGCCCTCCACACCACGGCAGTAGACGCCGCGCTGTGGTGGTGGGAGGACAAATACTGGCTCTCCCTCCCCCCCGAGGCGGAGGGAGAGGCGGCGGTCTGCCGGGAATTTGGCTCTCCCCGCCGGGTCGAGCCGCTGCTTTCCGCCCGGCTGGAGGAGGCGGGGCAGGCTATTTTTCCCCACCATGCCCTGTGGGAGCTGTGCCGCCATTTTTTGCGTTTACATCTGTAAAATTTATGCTATAATGATGGGGTGGGCCAAAGACCCGCCCCGATCTCTGTCCGGAAGGAGGTACCCCATTGGACAAAAAGGGAGTCAAGCCCATCTCCAAAAATGCCAAGGCATTCCACGACTATTTTGTGGAGGAGCGGTATGAGGCCGGTATAGTCCTCTCGGGCACAGAGGTCAAATCCATCCGCCAGGGCGGCGCCAATCTGAAGGACAGCTTCTGTCAGGTAAAGGACGGGGAACTGTGGCTCTATGGGGTACATATCAGCCCCTATGAAAAGGGCAACATTTTCAACAAGGACCCTCGCCGCACCCGAAAGCTGTTGATGCACAAGCGGGAGATCATGCGTCTTTTGGGCACCGTTCAGCGGGATGGTCTCACCCTGGTCCCCCTCAGTCTCTATTTCAAAGACTCCAAGGTAAAGGTAGAGGTGGGCCTCTGCAAGGGCAAAAAGCTCTATGATAAGCGAGCCTCGGCAGCAGAGCGGGACAGCAAGCGAGCCATGGACCGGGTATTGAAGAGCTACAACCGCTGAGAGGCGGCGAACACCGGAACGAATCCAAACAGGAAAGGATAGAGTGATATGAGCAATCCCATTGTGACCATCGAAATGGAGGACGGCGGCATTATCAAAGCCGAGCTTTATCCGGAGGTGGCCCCCAACACAGTGAACAACTTTGTCTCCTTGATAAAGAAGGGCTTCTATGACGGCACTATTTTCCATCGGGTGATCCCCGGCTTTATGATCCAGGGGGGCGACCCCCAGGGTACGGGTACCGGCGGGCCGGGCTACACCATTCCCGGCGAGTTTGCCTCCAACCGATTCCCCAACGACCTCAAGCATGACCGCGGGGTGCTCTCCATGGCCCGAACCATGGCCCCCAACTCGGCGGGTAGCCAGTTCTTCCTTATGGTAGCCCCTGCCCCCCATCTGGACGGGGAGTACGCCGCCTTCGGCAGGGTCATCGAGGGTATGGAGACCGCCGACAAGATCGTGCTGACCCCCCGGAACGTTTACAACGACAAGCCCAACCAGGATCAGCGGATGAAGACGGTCACGGTGGACACCTTCGGGATAGACTACCCGGAGCCGAAAAGATCCTGACTTTATTTTGAGTTTCCCTTTCGGACATTTTGTCCGCCGGGCCTTTGGCCCTTGACCTTGTCCTTAGCCGCAAAAAGTTGGTTCTCAAACTTTTTGCGGAGAGGAGGAGGGAATTTGCGGATATGGAGCTTTCGGCCGCTCTTCAGGCCGGAAGCGGAATGGAGCAGATTTCCTCCAATGAGGGGGCGTACTGGTTTCGACGGGGGCGTGGAAGTGGGAATAGCGGGCGGATGCGCCTAACATCCTTAAAATGGGCAAAAAACAATTAAACGCCAACAATAACGTTGAGCTTGTCGCGGCTTAAGCCGTGACCGTTCCGCCCGGGAGGGCCACGGCCTGGGACGGGGCGTCGTTGAGTGGCGAACGTGAGTGCGCAAAGCTTTGAGCGCACCATGCACAATGAAGCTACCGAACCTATGAGTGTGTCAGCCCACGCTTAGGCAAGGGAATATAAAGGACTGTCTGCGCCCGGAGAAGTTCCCATGAAAATGCTTTCGGACGGGGGTTCGACTCCCCCCGCCTCCACCAGAATGTGCAAATCCGAACCCTATGTTTTTCGTGAAGCACTGTTTCGGGTTTGTTCTGACGATTGAGGAAGTCTGACTTCGGTTAGGCTTCCTCTTTCTTTTTGGTAGCGATTTTCAGCTCAAGCACAGCCGCTTCGATAAGACTGTCAATCTCCCGGGTGTCGAGGTGAAAGCCCTTCTCGCTCAAATATTTCTCCACATAGGCTTTCTTCTCCGCTCCCTTACCCTTGCCGACATAAATCATTTCGGCGGCTTCGACAGCGATATTCACCCAAAACTTGATGGTTTCGAGCTGTTCGCCGCTGACTTTGGTTTTCAGAAACGGAATGAGGTACACCGATACCAGAGAGAAGACCAGCGTCAGAAACGCTACGATTACCTGTGTCAAATCAACCATTGTAAGTTCCTCCTTCATCATTGAACGAATTTTCCGTAGGCTCGACCTTGTAGTGCTTCATCAGTTTTATTCTGTTTTCCACCTTGGCCTTGGAATAATAAAATCCTGTGCCTGTGGCGGTCTCGGCGGCTACTGCCGGGATAAGGTATGTGAGCGGCGATAAATCGTTCGTCCTCCACACCATTACGAATGTGAAAAGGATTACCGCCACATTTACAATAGCCGCAACAACCAGAATCACCTTTGAAAACTCCATGCGAACCTTCTTCCTTCTCTTGCCCCGGTACATTTTACACCTTCATGGTGTAGTCCAGCGAAATCCACCCGGCACCAGATTTCAACTTGCCCCACAAGGTAGCACCCTCACCCTTCGCTTCCTCGACAATGGTGTATGTACCTCTGTCCCGGATAGCTCCATTCGTGCCGTAGTTCGTACCCGCTCCCTTGCGGATATTCAGCTCCCCGGTTGTCACCTTGACGAGATAAGGCTTGAAGCTGGCGGTTGTGCCGCCGGGGGTGTACACCACCTTGCCGTTGCTGTCGAACACCGAATAGCCGGGATTCTTGTCGGCGGTCGCTTTGGCGTTGTCCAGCGACTTGAACGCTCCCTTCTGGCTCTTGGTTTCAGCCCAAGACTTACGCACTCGGTAAAGGGCATTTCCAGCCGCCGTAGAGGGCTTTGTAGTCGAGGGGGTATTACTACTACCCCCAGTGCCGCCGAGCCGCTGTGTGACCGCCGTAGCCAGCTCTCCGAGCCTGTTATACAGCCAATCGCCCGGGCAGGACTTGTTTGCATACCAGCGGTGGACGGTGATAAGCATTTCGTCAGCCTTGGGCTTGTAGGCGAGGGTCTTGGCCTTGTCCCCAAACCACATGAGCTTCGTCTTGCCGTACCGCTTGCAAATGTCCACACAGAGGTCAATCAGAGCCGCATAGACCTTGCTGTTCATCGCATAGGGAGCGGTGGTATCGGACGCACACTCGATAGTGATTGCCCGGTTGTCGTTTGCGCCGCTGGAAGAACACCAGCTACGGTCTTTTTCCTCGCAGTACATACCAATACGACCGTCTGTACCGATACCGTAGTTCGAGCTGGCCTGTCTTGAAGTGGGAGCGAAAATGTTGCCGAGGGTTTCAACGGAACACTGACCGACCACACAATGAGGTGTGATAATGTCAACCGCTTTGTTCCTCGGGCTTGTCCTGTTCGGCGAAATCTTGGTGTAACTCACCATAGAACTATTACTCATTTCTTTTCCCTCCTTTGCCGAGGTGAAGCTCCTCGATTTCCTCCTTCATCTTCGTAATCATGCCGTTGCCGCCCAGCTTGTGATAGGCTTCGTACATTTCCTCGAAGTTCTCGTAGGCATACGAGGGAATCTCCCCCAGCTTCATATATTTGTCGTGGTACTCAATCAACTGCACTCGAAGCAGAAGCATTGTACCTTTGGTGTTTGCGTCCCTGTCCTTCTTCTGGTTCTGCAACAGCCAGACGATGTAACCCAGCACGACCGGGAGCGCAATCGTGTAGGTTTGAGTGAGAATTTCTTTCATAGTGCGTCTCCTTGATTGTGGTATAGGGAGAGAGCCGCCGCAACAGCTCCCTCCCGCCCGGTCTTACTCGGTCACGAGGTCTTCCAGTTCGAGGTCAATCAGCATTTCACGCACCTTCGGCTTGACAACCTCGGGGACGCTTGCGAAAGTCCTCTTGCCCTTGACAATCAGAGCAACATAGATAACCGCCATGTCTCGCACCTCCTTCCTCTTGAGAAAAATCAGTAGGTTTCCGAATATGTTGAGGAACATTTTACTGCTCCTCCAACAGCTTCGAGACTTCCTCCCGAATCTGGTCGGGAACTTCGTCAAGGGTCTTCAAGCCCTTGCGAATCAGAGCGGCATACACCTTTGCCATCTTACACACCTCCCAACATCATTTCGTACACTTCGGCAAGTGCCATCTGCAAATCGGTCATGCTGTCGGCGTTCTCCGCAACAGCCTTGTTCAGAGCCGCCATAGCCTGTTCCTGTGCGGTCTGCTCCCGGAAAGCCAGATACCAGCTACCGTCAGCCCATTTCTGCTGCTGAATCAGCTCGGCGTTGTGGTAGACGGTTTCCGTCTCGCCGTCCGAAACGGTCATGGTGGACAGGTTGTCCTTGAAGATGGTCTCGTCCACCTTCTCGGCACTGACGAAGTTATCGCCGTTCTTTCCCAGCCCGGTCAGTTTCCTTCCGTCTGCGAGTGTGATTGTGTACTGCATTTTGTTACCTCCTTTAGTTGTTTGAACAGCATATCCATGTTGCTTCGCTGTTGCCTACTCATAATGCGGTAGTGATTTTTGAACCATGAGGTGTACAAATCCGTAAACTCCTTCTCGCTCAACCTCGGGGCGAGCTTTTTCATCTTACGGCGCATATCTGTCAGCCGCTTCGGGTTGATTTTCTGAATTACCCGCCCGGTGTCGGTGAGGGAGTATTGAATCTGTAAAAACCGCCAGTGGTCGGAGAGCTTGCAGATTCTTGTCTTCCGGGTGTTGACTGTAATGCCAAGCGCCTTCGCAATTTTGATAATGTCCTCCAACAGCTCTTGCAGGAACTCCTTGTTCTCGTGGATTGCATAGCTATCGTCCATATACCGACCGTAGAACTTCACGCTCCGCACAATTTTCACGAAATTGTCAATCCTCATAGGGTAGAAGATACCAGCGGTTTGCGCCACTTGGTCTCCGATGTTGAGGTGCTTTCCCATGAACTTTTCGCCTGTGAGAAGCGATTTGTTGATGTAGTGATAGAGCAAGGAATTGAAAACCGTATCGAGACAGTTCTCGTACTCCTCGTCCGTCATGTACGATACATCGACCTTCGACCGCTCCACTGTCTTTCCCAACAGCCAGAGTGCGTGTTCGTTATCGACATACCGCCCGAACAGCTCCATCAACACATCATGCCGGATAACCATTTCTGAAAATCCTCCTCATGTTGGGGGTCTTCGTAGAACTTCTCTACGATACCGACAAGCGAGCTTGCGAGGTCGCTCACCTGTGCGTCAGACAGATTCATGCGCTTTTTCGGCGAGAATCTTCTCGCACTCTGCGAGAACCAGCTTCGCTTTCGGGTAGGTGTACACACCCCGGAGAATGGAAGACAGCATGGGGGGCTGGACTGCGATACCTCGCTTTTGCAGTTCCAGAATCATATCCACCTGCGTAATTCCCATTTCAGCCATTCTCGACTTGACATTCACGATATTTTCCTCCTCTCTTGATTCTTGAAACCAGAATTACTCTTGACAAATAGGCGAATTATTGTTATTATTCTTATTAGAAGTAGCTCGCCACCAAACTTCCCCGAAACGCCAATTTCGAGGGGGTCGGTTTCTTATTGCCAATTCGCATATCCCGAATTTCTTGTTCTTATTATAATTCGTCTTATGAGAATTGTCAAGAGGAAAATTCAAAAAATACGAATTGAATTTTGAGGAGGGATTTCCCCATGACTTTCAAGGAGAACATCAACCGTATCTGCGCCGAGCGTGGAACAAACCTCACCGCCGTTATAACCAAAGTCAAAGGGTCTTCATCTATGACAACAGCCATCAATAAAAAAGGGTCTATCCCCAAAGAGACAGACCTTATAGCCCTTGCCAGAGAGCTTGATTGTTCGGTTATGGACTTTTTCGCTGACGAGGAGGACATTCCCCCGGTCAAACCGAGAGACGAAGACGAAGAAGATATTTTACGAATTTACCGGGGGTTGTCTCGGAGAGCAAAGCATGAGTTCATGTCTATGGCCTATGAGTTCGAGAACCGGGAAGAACTAAAGGGGGATAGTGGAGAAACTACGGAACTGCGGAAAGATAGTGCCGTTTGAATTACTACATAGAAAAAAAGTATTGGAGGTGAGACTATCAAAGCGGTAATCTATGCTCGATATTCGAGCCATAACCAAAGAGAAGAATCCATAGAGGGTCAGCTCCGAGAGTGCCAAGAGTTTGCCTTGAAAAATGGATTCATTGTCGTAGACGAATACATCGACCGGGCAATATCGGGCAAGACCGACAACCGTCCCAGCTTCCAACAGCTCATAAAAGACAGCGAGAAGGGTCATTTTGACGCTGTGATAATGTACACCCTTGACCGTTTCGCTCGAAACAGGTATGATTCAGCCATCTACAAGGCCAAGCTCAAAAAGAACGGGGTCAAGGTCTACTATGCGAAACAGCCCATGCCGGACACTCCCGAGGGTATCATTCTGGAATCTGTTCTCGAAGGGTACGCTGAATACTACTCTGAAAACCTTGCTCGAAGTATCAAGCGAGGTCTCAAAGAAAACGCTCTGCATGGAATCGCTATGGGTAGCCCTTGTCTTGGGTATAAGATTGGAGCAGACAGGCAGTATGAGATAGAGCCAGTAGGAGCAAAGACTGTACAAACCATATTCACGATGTACTCCGAAGGAAAATCTGCCACACAGATTGTCAACTGGCTCAACGAGCAAGGGTGCAAAACCTCTCGGGGAAATGCTTTTAACAAGAACAGTTTGAAGACCATTCTACGAAATGACAAGTACATCGGTGTCTATCGTTTTGACGATGTTATACTGGAAGACGCTGTGCCGCCTATCATCGACCGAAAGCTCTTTGAGAAGGTGCAAGCGATGTTACAGCACAATTACTCTGTCCGGGCGAGAACGAAGTCAAAAGAGGACTACCTTCTCACCACAAAGCTATTTTGCGGTCACTGTGGTAAGCCGATGGTCGGAGAAAGCGGCACTTCTCACACAGGGCGAATGTATTACTACTACAAATGCACTGGACGAAAAAGGGGCGGCAAATGCCCCAAAGCTGTTGAAAAGAAAGATTGGATAGAAGAAATCGTTGTAAGATTCACCGTTGAGAAGGTACTCACCGATGAATCCATAGACCGTATCGCAACCAAAGCGATGGAGATTGTAGAAAAAGACCTCCAAGATACCTCTGTCCTCGTAGGTCTGCAAAAGATGTTGAAAGAGTGCAACAAGCGAATCAAAAACCTTCTGTCTGCGGTAGAACAAGGGCTTGTCACTCCGGCAACCAAAGACAGACTTGAGGAGCTGGAACAGGAGCGGAGAGACATCGAAGGGCAAATAGCCCGGGAAGAAATGAAAAAGCCGCTCTTGACGAAGGAGCGTATTGTGTACTGGCTCACATCGTTCAAGAGCGGCGATATTCACGACATCGAGTATCAGCGGCGAGTAATCGACACTTTAGTAAACTCCGTTTTCGTCTATGACGATGGAGACAAAGGTCGTAAAATCGTGCTGACCTTCAATATTTCCGGGAACAATACCATCACTATCAAGAGTTCGGATATTGAGTGTTTAACTCCACCATTGGACGCAAATCCGAACCGGATCGTTATTCTGGGGACGGTTTTCGTTCAAACCAAAAGGCACTCCTTACCATGACGGTAGGGAGTGCCTTTCTTTACGCTTCGCCAGAGAAGCCGTGAGCCTTAGCGCACTTCAAAGCTCCCAAGATGATCTCATCTTTCCGCAATTCTTCCTCATAGGCACCACTCTCGTTTTCTTTCGATTGAGGGTCAGCCCAAGCCGGTCACACA
>CANPTT010000008.1 GCA_947577065.1 uncultured Pseudoflavonifractor sp. | reverse complement strand
CTTTGTCCCCTCCCGTGAGCCCAGCGAGATCATCACCGCCACCGAGCCCCTGAAGCAGATGCTGAAGGACGAGCTGGCCAAGCTGGGCTGGGACATCGGGGAAGTGGAGATCACCGTGGGCACCACCTACGAGGCCGTGGGCGAGGGCCTGGTGGCTGGCACCATCGACGTGGGCCTGATTCCCGGCGGGACCTACGTACTCTATGATGACGGCGCCGAGGTCATCCTCACCGCCACCCGGGACGGTCTGAGCAAGGACTCTGACGAGGCCAAGGACTGGAACGACGGCAAGGCTACCGAGGCCTCTGACAAACAGGCGGTCTCCTACCGGGCGCTGATGATTGCCGGTCCCTCTGACAAAGGCCAGGAGCTGGCGGCCAAGGTCAACAGCGGTGAAGAGCTGACCTGGGAGGACATCAACAGCGCCAACTGGAGCGTGATGGGCACCTCCTCTCCCGCCGGTTATATCTACCCCGCCCTGTGGCTTCAGGACCGGTTTGGAAAGGGAATCTCTGACCTGTCCAGCGCCGTGCAGGCCGACTCCTACGCCAGCGCCTTTGCCCGTTTGGCCTCCGGCCAGGTGGACGTGCTGGTGACCTACGCTGACGCCCGCCGGGACTACGCCGAGCGCTGGAATACCGAGTTCAGCCGCACCGCCTCCATCTGGGAGGAGACCAACGTTATTGGCGTCACCGCTCCCATTTACAACGACACCATCTCTGTGAGCAAGAACTCCAAGAGCATGTCGGACGATCTGATCGCCGCCCTTCAGGACGCCTTTATCAACATTGGCAATACCGACGCGGGCAAAGAGGTCATCGCCATCTACAGCCACAACGGCTACCAGAAAGCGAACCCCACCGACTATGACAACGAGCGGGCGGCCCAGAAGCTGATTCAGGAGCTTTCGGCCAATTAAAACAATTCTGTGGACTATCCCTGAGAGAGACAAAAAAGACTTTCCTTGGAGGGGGAAGACGACCGTTGGTGTTCCGCGCAGGTCGTTCTTCCCCTCCGTTTCATTTTCGGAAAGTGAGGGGCGCAAATGATTATATTCGACCATGTATCAAAGGTCTATCCCAATGGAACGGTGGGCCTTGACGATGTGAACCTGACCATTCAGGACGGGGAGTTCGTGGCCATTATCGGCCGGTCCGGGGCGGGAAAATCCACCCTTCTGCGTGCGGTGAACCGGATGCACGAGATTACCGGCGGGACCCTGACGGTCAACGGAACAAACGTCAGCGGCTTGCGGGGCAAGAGTCTGCGGCGGTTTCGCCGGGGAATCGGAATGGTATTCCAGTCTTTCAACCTGGTTACCCGCACCACGGTGATTCAGAATGTCCTCTCCGCCTGTGTCCCGGATATGCCTTTCTGGCGGGTCCTGCTGGGGATCTTCCGCCGGGAGGACAAGATCACCGCCCTGGAGTCCCTGGAAAAAGTGGGCATTCTGGACAAGGCCTATATCCGTGCCGACCAGCTCTCCGGCGGGCAGCAGCAGCGGGTGGCCCTGGCCCGGACCCTGGCCCAGGACCCCAAGATCATTTTGGCGGACGAGCCGGTGGCCGCCCTGGACCCTGTCACAGCCAAGCAGGTCATGCAGGATTTTGTCCGCATCAATCGGGAGATGGGCATCTCCATCCTGCTCAATATCCACCACATTGAGTTGGCCATGGAGTATGCCGACCGGATTATCGGAATCCGCTCCGGCAGGATCGTCTACGACGGCCCCGCCAAGGAGGTGGATCAGGCCGTGCTGGATGCCATCTATGGGGAGGAGCAGGGACAGGAGGGGAGGGCATGAGCGTATATGACCGCCTGTTTCCGCCACGGAAGTACTGCCTCCCAAGCGGGGAGACAGTGGAGGAGAAGCGGAGCCGTATGCCCCTGATCCTCCTGGTGATTGTGTTGATCACCGCCCTGTCCGTACATATCACCGGCTTCAATTTCGGTGTTCTCCTGGAGAACGGAAGCCGTTTCTTTGACATATTGAAGGCGATGGTGCCCCCCAATACCGGGTATCTCTCCAAGATTTGGCAGCCCCTTTTGGATACGATCAAGATGTCTCTGCTGGGCTCCTTTGTGGGGGCGGTACTGGCAATTCCCTTTGCGGTGCTGGCGGCCAGCAACATCGTCACAAACCGGGCGCTGGTGTTTTTGGTTCGGCTCTTTCTGAGCCTGGTCCGCACCCTGCCCACGCTGGTCTGTGCGCTGATCGCCACTTACATTTTTGGCCTTGGCACGATGGCCGGCACCTGCGCCATCGCGGTGTTCACCTTTGCCTATGTGGGCAAGCAGCTGTTTGAGATCATCGAAACGGTGGATATGGGCCCCTTTGAGGCCATGGAGGCCCTGGGCGCCACCCGCCTGCAGGCCTTTGTCACGGCGGTCTTTCCCCAGGTACTGCCCACCTATCTCTCCGTGTCCCTGTTCTGCCTGGAGGGAAATGTGCGCTACGCCTCCATCCTGGGCTATGTGGGGGCGGGCGGCCTGGGCCTCATCATGAACGAGAAGATCGGTTGGCGGGAATATGACAGCCTTGGGATGATCCTGGTTGTCCTCTTTGTCACGGTGGTCGTGATCGAGTGGGTCAGCCATGCCATCCGCAAGCGGCTGACCTGACGGGAGGTGCGGCATATGAATGAAACCATTCGGCAGGCCTATCAGTCCGCGCCAAAGCGCTGGGCGTATCAGCTCCTGCTCGCCCTCCTGCTCGCCGGCATTCTGGCCTGGTCCAGTACAACCATTGAACTGGGTAGCACAGGAGAGAACGGCTGGAAAGTGGCGGGGAACATCCTGGCAGGGATTTTTCACCCGGACAGCAAGCTTCTGCTGACCTTTGGCACTAATGGAGTGCCCTATCTTCTGCTGGAGACTTTCTGCATCGCTTTCCTGGGGACGGTGGTGGGGGCGGTGATCTCTCTGCCCCTGTCTTTCCTGTCCGCCACCAATCTGGTGCCCAGGCCCGTGGCGGTCATTGGACGGGGCCTGATCGCGGCGGTGCGGACCATCCCCGCCTTTGTGTATGGCCTTATGTTCATCCGCGTGACCGGCCCCGGCCCCTTTGCGGGCCTTTTGACCATGTCTCTCTGCTCCATTGGGATGGTCTCCAAAATGTATATTGAGAGCATCGAGGACCTGGATAAACGGATCCTGGAATCCCTGGACGCTGCCGGCTGCACCACCTTTCAGAAAATTCGCTACGGCATCCTGCCCCAGCTCATGCCGGACTTTACCTCCACCATCATCTACCGCTTTGACATGAATCTGCGGGACGCCACCGTTCTCGGTCTGGTGGGAGCGGGAGGTATTGGCGCGCCCCTGATCTTCGCCATGAGCGCATACCGCTGGAACGAGGTGGGGGCCATCCTGTTGGGCCTGATCGTCCTGGTGCTGATTATCGAGACTATATCCGCCAGGATCAGGACAAAGCTGGCGAGGGGGTAAACTATGGGAAGTAGGAAGCTGACAATTTATTTTACTTCTGATATACACGGCTATATCTATCCCACGGATTACCGTAGCCGGGAAGAAAAAAATATCGGCCTGTTCAAGTGCGCCAACCGGTTCCAAAAGGACGGGAATACCCTGGTCATTGACGGGGGAGACGGACTGCAGGGCTCTCCTTTTGGGGCCTTTTGCCACGATAACCTGGGCAAAGCCGACACACTGGCGGAGATCATGAACTGCTGCGGATACGACTACGTCACCTTGGGGAACCACGACTTCAATTTCGGCATGCCCTATCTGGACGGCTATCTCCGGATGCTCAGAGCGGGCTGTATCTGTGAAAACGTGCGGGGAAGTGACGGTACTGCCCGGTTCCCCGCCCGGATCCATGTGCTGGAGAACGGCCTGCGGGTGGGGCTGGTAGGTATTGTCACCGACCATGTGAATATCTGGGAGCGGCCGGAGCACCTGGAGGGTATCACGGTGAGCGACCCCTTTGAGGAAGCCCGGGCGGCGCTTGAAAAATTACGGGGTCAGGTGGATGTGACGGTGTGCGTCTATCATGGCGGATTTGAGCAGGATTTGTCCACCGGGAGGACGCTCAGCACCAGCAGGGAAAATATCGCCTGCCGCATCTGCCGGGAGCTGGACTTCGATCTTCTCCTGACCGGACACCAGCATATGTCGGTTCCCGGCCAGATGGTTCATGGTACCTTTGTGGTTCAACCCGCTGAGAATGGGAAAGAGTTTCTCCAAATCAATATGGAGGAAGAGGATGGAAAGAAGTATTTTTCCAGCCGAACGATCCCGGCGGGCGGGGCCTGTGAGCCGGCCCTGCTGCAGAAATTTTCCACCGTTGAGCAGGGGGCCCAGCAATGGCTGGACGAGGTGGTGGGCCATCTGGAGGAACCGCTGCTTCCCAGTGATCCGCTGACCATGGCCAGCAAGGGGTGCAGACTGGCAGACTTTTTCAATCTGGTCCAGCTGTGGGTATCCGGGGCCCAGTTGTCTGCCACAAGCCTGGCCAATGAAATTGCGGGACTGCCCCAGACGGTGCACCGCAGGGACCTCCTCACCGCCTATCCATACACCAACACCTTAGCGGTGCTCCGGATCTCCGGGTCGGTGCTCCGCCAGGCCATGGAGCGCAGCGCGGCCTACTTTTCCTATGGGCCAGACGGAGCGCTCCAGGTCTCGGACAGCTTTCTGCATCCGAAGGTGGAGCACTATAATTATGACTATTATGCGGGAGTAGCGTATACCTTTGATATTGCAAAGCCTGTGGGCAGCCGGGTGGTCAAGCTGGAGTACCAGGGCGTCCCCGTCCGGGAGGAGGACAGCTTTTCCATCTGTCTCAACAGCTATCGGGCCAGCGGGACGGGGGGCTATGAGTGCTATCTGGGCTGCCGGGTGGAGAAGGAGATCAATTTGGAGATGTCTGATTTGATGATGGGATATTTTAAGCAGTATGGGGATAATGTCTGCCTGCCGCAAAATCCTTTTTCGGTTCGGTAACAGCATCTATAAAGCATCAGCCCCTCTGGCCGATTTCCACCGGCCGGAGGGGCTTCCTTTATTGTACATAATTGGAGATGGAAGTCGATAGGGACAAATGGTGAAATACAGAGGCAAAAAGTAATTGTAAGATTTCAAACATATAAGAGGCACTATTTCTTAAACTGCCTTTAGCGATTGCCACCCGGAAGGTCAGCGCCTACTATGCTGCCACGATATTTGGAGTATTAGAATAGCCCCTTATATTGTTTACAGCATAGCAAATTCTGCGTGGGGGCGGGACTTGTATTTTGCGGGTTTCTATGGTAGACTACCAGTGAAAAGAGTGGTGCTATGCTTGACCTATTTGTACGGGAATCTGGTTCTGACAGAAAAATATCGACCATCATCGAAAAGGCAACAGAGCATGATTTAATAGAGACACAGGATTGGCAGACGAGCTGGACTACATCATATGTGCGTCAGCTACCCAATAAAGTGGCACTGCGTCGATTGGACAGTAATGAGTTGCTGGGCCTTATGGCCTATGAAGCAGATGAGAGCTGTTTGGCAGTGGAAATTGTTTACATGGAGAGTGCCCGCCACAGCAATGCGAATCTTCTTCATATTGAGGGTGGGCAAAAACGCTATTACGGAATTGCTAAGGCGCTGTTTGCCTATGCAGTGCAGGTATCTCTGGAGGCCGGGTTTGACGGAGTTTTAATGTTCAAGGCCAAGACTAGTGAGTTGCTGGATTACTATAGGAGAGAGTTTGGTGCACGTCAGGTTTCCGCATATGACCCTTTCCGAATGGTGATTTGGGAGGATGCAGCGGAACGAATTATTTCAGAGTTTAGGAGGGATTCCAATGTCTGAAATGAGCAGAGAAGAATTATTACAGGCTGAGTCTGTGGGCAGTGAGCAGGGATGGGTTTCTCCGATGACCAAGGAGGATAAAGAATACTTTTCTTATTTACGCACAGTGTTCAAACGGTATAATATTATTCCCTCCAAAGCGACTCGTCTGGAATACGATTTTGTGGTGCGAGTGGCAGAGAGTGAATTCTATCTCCAACGGGCAGAGGCTTGATCTTTGACCCACACCGTGACCCACACGCGGAAAAATCCAGACGGAGTCAAAGGACGGAAAAGGGCCAAAGACCATGTACCTCCGCAACAAAAACGCCCCGAAAGCACCGGAAAGCGGTACATCCGAGGCTGGCAATCAGTTGGTAAGGATGAGGTCCCCAGTTCAAATCTGGGTAGCAGCTCCAAAGAAAAACCCTGTAACCGTTTCGGTTACAGGGTTTTTCTTTTCGTTGGGGAAAGAGAGCCCCGGCAAAAAACGGCTTTTCAACTGATCGGCCAACTTTTTGGGGCCGCTTACCCTTGTTTGTCTATTGGGACGCAAGGAATGGCAGGATCCTATCTTTCCAACCGCGATCCAATCGCAGAAAAGAAAAAGACGTTTGGCTTTATTGAGCAGGAATGAGAGTTCAGGCTCAGGGCTGAGAGTGGTTTCGCATATGTGATGTTAAGACAAATAATTGCGGCGGGAATAGGGTGAGGAGAAGACTGGACAGGCGAAATATTATTTGCAAAAGAACCAATTCTGACATATAATAATTAACATAAATTAGTGAGATTGTCAGTTTGGACCAATAGAAAATTAAAGGAGCGCAAAAAATACTGGGCCGTATAGACTTGATTTCAGCTGCGATCATAGGGCCGCAGGGGGATGCAGGTGCACTATCCCCAATTTGTGGAGAGAGGAAGAAAAGAGAAATGACGCCGATGGAACGAATGTCAGAGGTATGGAATACCTTTACCAAGAGCGAAAAACAGATCTACTCCTATATTACTCAAAATAGTCAGGAGGTTCTTAAAAGCAATTTGATAGTCCTTGCGCAGGCCTGCGGCGTATCGAAAACAGCGTTGATGCGCTTTTCTCAAAAGCTTGGATACAGTGGATTTACAGAATTCAAATACGATTTTTCCCGCTACGTCCACAGTGGGGCAAAGGGACAACGAATAAAAAGCGGAAACCGGGAAGACACGGCAGTGTATAAAATTATTGAGGCCTATCTCTATACACTGAGAGAAATGGAGCACTGCATCAGTGAAGCAGAGACCGCTGAGATCGCAAAGCGGCTTATGGTCTCTGAGCGGGTAAAAATATTTGCGCTGAACCGGGACGCCTATACCGCTCAGCACATGCGTCACCATTTTTATAAAATCAATTTTGACGCTGAGGCAGTGTTTGATCCCGTTCTGGTAGAGGAGCTGTCTCAAGTCGGGACCCCAAAGGATGCTCACATCTTTTTAACGGTAACCGGAAATACACCGGGTCTTCGGGAGGCGATTGAGGTCTCTCGGTCTTCGGGGGTCTACACACTTTTGGTGACCAGCACAAAGAACAGCCCTATGCAAAAATATGCAGAAAAAACGGTATATATACCGTCGACAAATCAGTTTACAGACGACTTTTTTCTGGATCAGCATGCCAACTATCTGGTTTGGATCGAGGTGCTGGTCTCTTACTTAGGCTCCGCATTGTCCGGTTCCTGATTGTCAAATTGGGAGAGAGAAACACTTGCTGATGTCATTATTTTATTTTTAGACATCTCTATTTCAATGGTTTGAACAGAAAAAACGGGGTTGACAAAATATCAATTTGAACAACCGCTGAGAGCATTTGTTGTGAAGCTCTCAGCGGCTATTTTTTCCCTTTTGCCCCTCGCAGGGTACAAAAATGGGGAGAAAAGGGAGAAAATTAACTGTACACAGTTTTGACAACTTTGTATAGCACGGTAAAAATATCACAAAACTATTGCGGTATATTTGGAATTTTTATTAAATTGTGACGTAAAAAGTATATTGACAGCAGGGGGCACGCTATGTATACTTATAAAATAAAAATGAATGGTAAAAATACCGGAAATAAATTTAAAATTGGGAAAAAATCCAAATTCGTTTATTTCGGCAGGAGGAAGGGCAGATGACGAAATATATACTAAAGCGTTTGACTATTGGGTTAGTTACCATGGCGATCCTGATCACGGTGACCTTTTTCCTGGAACGAATCATCCCGGGCTCTCCATTTATCAACGATGACGACACTGCGGCCGCGGTCAAAGCCTATGAGGCTTTGAATATCAAATATGGGTTAGATAAGCCGCTGGGGGAGCAGTATGTCATTTACATTAAGGGTCTGTTCCACGGAGATTTGGGCGAGTCCTTGATTCGAAAGGGACAGCAGGTGACCGAAATAATTGCGAGGAGCGCTCCGGTGACAGCCCGACTGGGTCTTACGGCTTTTGCGTTTTCCATGGCGGTGGGGATCACGCTGGGGACTATCGCTGCTTTTACAAGACGCAGGACGGTGACGGGGGCGACCATGCTGATCTCAACGATAGGGGTCAGCATGCCGAACTTCCTGATTGGCTTGGGGCTATATAAATAAAAATGACCGATTCTGAATATTTGCAGCAGCAGACATAAAAAATGGGCCGCCACATAAAGTGGCGGCCCATTTTTGCCGTAAAGGGTGCGTTGGGGGGAGAAAACGGAACTTATCTACTCCGTCATATCGCTCCGGAACTGGGAGGGGGTTTTGCCGGTATACTTTTTAAAGAGGACAAAAAAGTATTTTGTGTTGCTGTACCCTGCCTGGCGGGCGATCTGCTCCACGGGGAGGTCCGACTGGCGGAGGAGCTTGCAGACCTTATCGATGCGGACGTGTTGGATGGCGTCGTTGACGGACATCCCCGCTGCGGCCCGGAACTGGCGGTTAAGATAGCTTGGACTCATGCCAAGCTGCTCGGCAATCATTTGACTGCAGCAATTTTCATCGTGGTAAAGCTCGTATACCTTGTCCCAGACGGAGCCGGACAGGGATTCCGCCAGCTGCTGCTGTTGCTGGGAGGCGGCGTCGGTGATGGACCTGAGACGGGCGGCCACATGGTCCTGAAGGACGGAAAGACTTGTAAGGCTGCCGTCGATAGGGGGGGCGGGGTCCAGGCCGTATTCCCCGGCCAGGGAGGAAAGCGTCCGGTCCACATAGTGAAGAGCAAAATGGAAGTCATTGTACCGGTCGCGGCGAATATGATTGAACAGGAGCAGCCATTGGGCCTGGGCGACCTCCAGCTGTCCCTTTTTAAGAGCGGTTTCCAGGGCGGAGACCATCTCGGGCTGAAGACTGCTGGTTTCATTGCAGTCGGACAGAAGTTCCTGGCACAGGATGGATTGATTGGGATAGAGAAAGGCCAGCCGCCGCAGCTCATCCAAGGCGTCAAAGGCGGTCAAGAGCTGCTCTTCTGAATAGCAGGGGAGACTGACAAAAATGGGGGAGGGGAGCTTTAATCCCTGAAGAGAGCCCAAAAGGTGATTTCGGCCCTTGTTGGTGCAGGCGGGAAGGACCAGGATGTCTCCCAGCTCAGACCGGGCCACGGTGGCCTCCCCGATCCCGCAGGAGAGGAGGAGCAGGTTGTAAAGGCTTTCTCCGCTGTCATTGCTGGCGGCAATGAGGACCACGGGAAGGGCAGTGTCGGAGGGAAAGACTCCCGCTTGGAGCTCCTGAAGCTTCCGACTGGATTCATAAGCCTGGTGGGAGGAGAGAAGCCGGTCAAACTTCTCCGTAAAATCCTTTCCCTCTGTACTCACGGTGGTAAGGGCCCGAGAGATGTGGAAGAAGGTGGGCAGGATCACAAAGAGCAGGTAGGCGAAGAGGATCAGAATGGCGACGCAGATGGCGGAAAATACGGCAAAGACCACCCGCTGGATACGGACAAGACCGGGGGCATCCGTCTCCAGCTGGAAAGACTCCAGATAATACCAGCCGGTCTGTCCCAGCCTGTGATAGACCCAGCAGGAGGAGAGAAAGGGGGATTGGTCGGCCGGGACATAACCGCTGTCCGGAGCGGAGAGAAAGGCGTTTTCAAAGACGGACCAGCTGGGGAGGACCATAGATTCCTTGGCGGAGATAATGGGCTGGCCCTGTCCGTCCACAATCATGTGCCGGTCCTGGGGAAGGGCCCCCAGGAGCTGGGATTCATACCAGGAGGCGTTGATGTCCAAAAGGATGGAGCTAAAGCCGGAGGAGTCGTCGGCGGAAAAGAGGAAGGAGTAGTGGGTGTACCCGTCGGCCTGACGCTTGAAGGGGACCAGGTAGGAATGCTCCTTGGGATGGAGGAGCAGGTGGGAGGCCTCCTGATCGTGAAATTGGCCGGAGAAGGCGGAGCCGTAGCCGCTTTCTGAGGTGAAGATCATGTCCACCTCCCCGTTGTAGACCATAATGTTGTCAATAAAAGCGCTGCTGCTGACAAAATTGCCCAGGTCCCGAAGGCCGATGATCTGCTCCGAGCGGGTGAGTTCCCCGGCGGTACGCAACTTGCGGATGGAGGAGGTATAGAATACCTGCATGGCGGAGGTGCGAATGTTGGCGTGGGACAGCTCCAGGACGGAATCTACATAATTGCCAAAGCTCTCGTTGGCGGCGGTAATGCTCTGAAGAGCGGCGGTCCGGAATTGAAAAAACAGAAAGAGAAAAACGCTCAAAAAGGCAAGAAGGAGAAGAATACAGATCCACACCTGGGTAAGACGCCGGCGCAGCCGGGAGGAACTGGCGGACTTTTCCATAGGGAGCCCCCTTCCTGCTTTCAAGATAAACCTATTATATCGGTTGAGAAAAATATGTCAACACAGGGGGAAACTCCCTGAAAGCAAAGTTTGAAAATGTGACTTTGCACATTTTTTTAAAATTTAAACTTCCGTTTTTATGCGAAATGCTATAAAATGAACGGGTAAAGGCGGGGGGAAACCTTCGCTACATAAATCAAGAGTGGAAAGGAACTGAGTGAAATGAAGAAGAAAATTTGTCTCGGCCTGTCCCTGGTCATGACCCTGTCTCTGCTGGCCGGTTGCGGTAGCGGCAAGACTGACGAGACTCTCGCCCCTGAGAGCCAGGCTCCCACTGTGGAGAGTCAGGCCCCCGCTCCCGCCCCTGAGAAGACCTATTCCGGCAAGGTCATGCTGTACTCCTCCATGCAGGAGGACCAGCTGGTGGCCATTAAAGAGGGCTTTGAGAAGAAGTATCCCGGCGTGACGATGGAGTATTACTTTGCCGGCACCAGCAAGGTGGTCACCAAGATCTCCACCGAGGCTCAGGCCGGCCACGTGGACGCCGACGTGATCTGGGTGGGCGACGCCGCCGACTATGTTTCCTTCAAGGAAGAGGACATTCTTCAGCAGTACTCCTCTCCCGAGGCTGCCGGGCTTGACCCCGCTTACATCGACGCCGACGGCTACTACACCGCCGCCCGTCTGGTGGGCGTAGGCATTGCCTACAATACCGCCACCGTTACCCCGGAGGAGGCGCCCAAGACCTGGAACGACCTGCTGGATCCCAAGTGGAAGGACCAGATCGTTATGTCCGACCCCGGCACCGCCGGCACCACCAAGTACTGGATGAACGCCATGATGTGCTCTGACAAGTACGGCACCGACTATATGCAGAAGCTGAAGGACAACGGCTGTCTGCTGGAGAGCGGCACTACCGCCACCCATAACCAGCTGGCCGCCAGCGCCTATCAGGTAGGCGTGTGCCTGGACTACGTCACCGCCAATCTGGTGGCCGAGGGCTCCCCCATCGCTTTCCTGTATCCTGAGGATACCGTTTCCATCGCCAGCCCCATCGGCCTGGTGAAGGACTGCAACAACGAGGAGAACGGCAAGCTGCTCTATGACTTCATCCTCTCCAAGGAGGGTCAGGAGATCCTGGTGGCCAACAACCTGGTCTCCGTCCGCACCGATGTGGAGCAGGCTGTGGATCTGACCGCCATTCCCTCTATGCTGGAAAGCGACTTTGCAAAGCTGGCTGCCGACGGCAAGACCAATCTGGAGAACTTCAACAAGATCTTCGGCCTGTCCTGATCCCGCACTCTCCCAAACAGCGGAAAGGATCTGCCCGGCAAATGGTGAACCTTTGGTAAGGCCCACCGCGGAAAACGCGGCTGTCCGGGCGGGAACGAAAGCGTGACTGACAAGGTGGGGGAAACGATACGTTGCCCCCACCTTGTTGTAAATAGACCCATAAAAAAGAGAGTAAGGAGGGGAACTTTTTGGCAAAGGTTTCATTTAAGGACGTCTCCTTCAAGTACGGCGCCAACCAGATATTGAAGAATTTCAGCCTGGACATTGAAAGCGGCGAGATCCTCTGTCTGGTAGGGCCCTCCGGCTGCGGCAAGACCACCCTGGTCCGCTGCCTGCTGGGGCTCAACAAGCCGGAAACGGGAGAAATTTATGTGGGGGACAACTGTATTTTCAGCGCCGGCCGGCGGATCAACCAGCCGGTAGAGCGGCGGAATATCGGCATCGTTTTTCAGGACTACGCCGTGTGGCCCCACCTGACGGTAAGCGAGAATGTGGGATATCCTCTGAAAAAGAAGCGGATCGGCAAGGCGGAGATCGCGCAGCGGGTGGCCGACACCCTGGCCATGGTGAACATGACCGAGTATGCAAACCACCTTCCCAGTCAGCTTTCCGGCGGCCAGCAGCAGCGGGTGGCGATCGCCCGGGCCCTGGTGACCAACAGCGACATCATCGTCATGGATGAGCCCATCACCAACCTGGACGCCAAGCTTCGGGAACAAATGCTGGAGGAGATCCGGGAGATCCAGCGCAAGAGCGGGACCACCGTCCTCTATATCACCCATGACCAGCAATCCGCCCTTCAGCTGTGCGACCGGATGGCGGTCATGGAGCCTGACGGCACCCTCTGTCAGATGGGCACCGATGAGGACATCATCCTCCGTCCCGCCAACCGCTTTACCTTTGAGTTTATTGGGGTGTCCAACTTTATCCCCGTGGAGGTCCAGGACGGCAAGCTGACCCTGAAGCCCGCCGGGGGTGGGACCATTCCCTGGGCTGACGGGGTCCTCCCGGAGGAGAACAAGGGAGCCCAAGAGCTGGAGGTGGGAGTGAGGCCCAACGATATCGTCTTTGACCCCGCCTCCCCCATCAAGGTCACGGTCACCCGCTCCGTGTTCCTGGGAAGCGAGTACGATTACTTTATCCAGTTGGGGGACCAGGAGCTTCGGGTCCAGCAGAATACCCTTGACGCCGCCCGGCAGGGCGTGGTAAAGGAGGGGACCGAGGTTGGGGTCCGATTCCTCAATTACCGCTTCTATTCCCCGAAAAAGGAGGTGTCGGCATGAGCCGGTTTGGCAGTAAAAATAAAGACCTGGCCGCGGTGGACGGCCGACGCGTCAATGTGGACGGAGTCCTTACCGCGGTCAGCGTGGTCCTGCTGCTTATCGTGGTGGTCATCCCTGTGGTATCCATCATCTACAACTCCTTCTTCTACCAGGGCCACTTCGATCCCCAACTTTTTATCGGCCAGCTTACCGATCCCAGCAATCTGTCGGCCATGTGGAACACCATCAAGATCGCCTTTTGGGTGACCCTTCTGGGCACGATCCTGGGCACCTTCTACGCATGGCTGCTGGGCCGCAGCGATATTCCCGCCAAGGGGCTGATGCGGGCGCTGTTCAACATCCCCTATATGTTCCCCCCCTTCCTGGGGGCCATGGCCTGGGACCTGCTGCTCAATGGCCGGTCCGGCTACCTCAATAAGCTTTTGATGAGTGTGTTCAACCTCTCCAAGGCCCCTGTCAATATCAACACCCTGGGTGGCATCATCTTTGTGGAGCTCTCCTACTACTTCCCCTTCGTGTTCATGCAGGTGGTCTCCGCTCTGGAGCGGATGGATCCCACGCTGGAGGAGTGCGCCCGGATCGCGGGGGCCAAGCAGATGACCGTTATTCGGAAGATTACCCTTCCTCTGGTGGTCCCCGCCATTTCCGCGGGAGCCCTGCTTATCATGACCACCTCCCTGGCCCACTTCGGCGTGCCCTCTATTCTTGGCTTTTCTCAGGGCATCTTCACCCTGCCCACTAAGATCTACGCCGTTATCTCCCGAACCGGAGGCAGCTTTGAGGGGATCCGCCAGGGGGCGGCCCTGTCCATCATGCTTGTGGTGGTGGTGGCCGTCGCTCTGGTCATCCAGAAGAAGATCCTCTCCTCCGGCAGCTACGATATCATCAAGGGCAAAAGTATGCGGCCCACTCTTATCAAGCTCCGGGGTGCAAAGATCCCCCTGCTGGTGCTGTGTATTGCCACCCTGGTGCTCATCGTCATTGTGCCCCTGGTGATGATCTTCCTGGTGAGTCTGGTGAAGGCGTATGGCCTGCCGCTGGTGCCGGAGAACTTTACCTTCAATAACTACATCAAGGTCTTTAAGTCTGACGGTACTCTGGGCTCCATTAAGAACTCCATTATTCTCTCGGTGGGCGCGGGTATCATCTGCATGTTCCTGGGCACTCTGATCGCCTATGTGGTGCAGAAGATCAAGCCCAAGGGAAAGGAAATGCTGGAGATCCTCTCCGTGCTGCCCTACTCTCTGCCTGGTACAGTGCTGGCGATCGGCGTGATCCTGGCCTGGTCCGGCGCCATCTTTGGGATCAGCCTCTACAATACCCTGTGGATCATTCTGATCGCCTACATCGCCCGGTACCTGTCCTTCTCTATGAAGAGCTCTTCGGCGGCCCTGCTTCAGGTCCACCCCTCTCTGGAGGAGGCGGCCCGGACCTGCGGCGCCAGCCACATGGAGAGTCTGAAGGATGTGACCCTGCCCCTGATCCGCCCGGCTATGGTCTCCGGCTTCTTCCTGATCTTCCTGCCGGCCATGCGGGAGGTTACCACCTCGGTGCTTCTGTACGGCCCCTACACCCGGACCCTGGGCGTGCAGATCTACTCCCTGCGGGACGCGGGAATGATCCCCCAGGCTGCGGCGCTGGGATCTATCGCCATTATCATTATCATTGTTTGCAATACCATCGTCACTGAGGTGACGAAGGACAGGAAGGGGGTCTGAGCCATGGATCAAGTGGTACTGAGACATGTGACCAAGCGCTTCACCACCAAGACCCTGGGCGACATCGTGGCCGTGGACGACTTCAATCTGGAGGTCCACGAGGGCGAGTGCTTTTCCTTCCTGGGCCCCTCCGGCTGTGGCAAGTCCACCACCCTGCGTATGGTGGCCGGGTTTGAGGACCTGAGTGAGGGGGAGATCGAGCTGTGCGGCAAGCTGGTCTCCTCCAAGGAGAAGAATCTCTACATCCCGCCGGAGGAGCGGGGACTGGGCATGGTGTTCCAATCCTTCGCCGTGTGGCCCCACATGAACGTCTTTGAAAACGTAGCCTTCCCCCTGCGGATCCAAAAGGTGAATAAGACCGAGATCGAGCAGCGGGTCAAGGCGGCCATGAAGCATACCAGCCTTACGGGCCTTGAGAACGTATATCCCTCCGACCTGTCCGGCGGCCAGCAGCAGCGGATCGCTCTGGCCCGGGCTATCGTCACCCAGCCCAAGGTCATGCTGTTGGATGAGCCCCTCTCCAACCTGGACCCCAAGCTCCGCGAGACCATGCGCTTTGAGATCAAGGAGCTCCAGCGGGAGTTTGGATTCACCATTATTTTTGTGACCCACGACCAGTCGGAGGCCATGGCGATCTCCGACCGGATGATGGTGTGCGATATGGGCAAGATCATGCAGATCGACACCCCGGAGAACCTCTACAACAAGCCCAACAGCCGGTTTGTCCACAGCTTCCTGGGGGAGAGCACCTTCCTCAATGTGGAGATCGCGGACGGAAAGGTTTACGCCAAGGGGGATATGGAGAACCCCCTGGCGCTGGATATCCCCAAGGACGCCGACAAACAGATGGTGGTGGCCACCCGGCCCAACTCCATCGATCTGCTGGGCGCCGACCAGGAGGGGTATCCCACCCACATTGCCAAGCGCATTTTCCTCACCGACCGCACCGAGTACATCGTGCCTGTGGGAGAGCAAAACCTGAAGATCCAGACTCCCCACCGGATCGCCTTTGCCGAGGGCGAGGCGTGCCGGGTGCGGCTGGCCTCTCCCATGTGGTATCCCGCCGAGGATGAGGCCGCTGAGAAGGAGCGGCAGCGCCGTCAGCTGGTATAAGGAAAGACAAAAGGAAAAACGGTCAAAAAAGGCTCTCTCCCGTGACCCGAGGTCGCGGGAGAGAGCCTTTTTTGACCGATCAACTCCCCAACTCTACGGTCATGGAGAAGCGGGAGGAATTATACCAAGAGCAGGCAAATTCCAAAGGAACGCCGCCGATCAGTCGGGAGGAGCGCTCGGTGTAGAGAAGAGGGGTTTGAGAGGAGAGGGCCAGCAGGCGACACTGGAGCTTGGTGGGCATACAGGCGGAGACCTTTTGCGTGGCGCTTTCCAGTTGGAAACCGCGACGGTCCAGCAGGTGGTAGAGTGGTTGCTCCTCCAGCTCGGCAGCCCGGATAGGGCCCACCACGGCCTTGGGAAGAAAGGTGTGCTGGAGAGCGATGGGGGTGCCGTCCACCAGGCGGAGCCGGCGGAGGAAGAGGATCGGATCGCCCTCCCGGACCTGGAGCCATGCGGCCTCCTTGCCTGTGGCTGGGAGAGTCTGCAAGGATAGGACCTTGGTGGTTACATGGATCCCTTGGGCGGCCAGTGTATCGGAAAACCCGGAAAAATGGCTCAGAGGATGGACTACGTTGGACAGAGCCACGACGGGACCGTGCCCGCGCCGGCGCTGGACCACTCCGTCAGAGATCAGGTTCTGGAGGGCTTGGCGGACCGTCATTCGGCTCACCTTGAACAGGTCGCACAGCTGCTGCTCCGTGGGCAGACGGTCCCCCGGGGAGAGCCGCCCCGCGGCAATATCTTGACGAATGCTTTCCTCTATCTGGTAATAAATGGGAATGGGTTTTTCTCTATCTACACTATTGTGCATAGGCACCCCCTGGCTGTATAATAATACTTATCTTATCATGGCAGGATTTGCCTGTCAAACTTTCCTGCCCAAGGGGACTTTGGGGCAGAATAAACAGAAAGGTATGCACGAAAGGCGGGAAAAAGGGGAATTTGTCAAATTTCTATATGTTATTCCAAGAGTTCATATATATAAATTTTGTGCAGCCATATGAATCGGTGTGAGGGATGTTGCAAAGGAGGGGGAAAAAGGTTATGATAGGAACGAAAAGGGAGTGGCAAGTGCCTTTTTACAGAAAGGGACAGCCGGACAAGCTGGTGTGGGTGACCGCCCTTGCGGAGGGCGCGTCCAAGTACCAGCACATGCAGAAGGATGTGGCGCTGAACATCAAAAGGAAGGTGTTTTTGCCGGGAGAGAGGATCCCGCCGGAGAGTTGGTATCGAAAGGTGTATGGAGTCAGCTCGATCACGGTCCGAAAAGCATTTTTGGGGCTTATTCACGATGAGATCCTGTATGCCGAGCAGGGAAAGGGGACCTTTGTAAAGCGGCGTCCGCTCCACTGGAAAACGATGTCGGGCAATTTTGCCGATAATGTGGAGGAAAGCTGGTACGCACCGTCTACGAGGATCCTGGATATGCGGTCGGTAGTGAAGCCGGAGGTGGCGAAGCTGTTGGGCCTTCAGCCTACGGAACCGGTCACCGAGGTCAAACGTCTTCGCTATATGAATGAGGAGCCGGCTGCGGTGTCCATTTCCTATCTGCCCACCGCGATCCTTACCGCCGACGACAGGATATTTTTGGAGCGGCAGCGCTCACTTTATAAGCTGTTGGAGGAGAGAGGGGTAAAGCCATATTCTACCAAAGAGACTTTTTCGATTGGTGTGATTTCAAAAAAGGAGATATACGACCTGCTGAAATATGGGCGGAATGCCCCGGTGATCTATGGACAGCGGTTTAATTATGATGGGGCGAAGAAATTGTTTGAGTACACAAGAAATTATTTGAGAAGTGATATGTATCAAATTATCTGCTATCATCAGCGGATGAGCTGACCGAAATGCTGGCGGGAGAGCCCGGCACTTTCTTTTTCTCCTGTTTAGTATATATGTATAGACAAAATGAGGAAAAATCGGAAAGGAATGGGGTGGAGATATGGTGGGGATCATTATAGCGGCCCATGGTACCATGGCGCCGGCTGCGCTGGAGCTGGTGAGTATGTTTTTGGGGGAACAGGAACGGGTCCGGTGCATCGATTTTCAGCCGGGAGACAGCCTGGACGTGTTGGGAGAGCGGTTTCAGGCCGCGATCCAGGACCTGGGAAGAGAGGAGGGGATCATGATCCTTACCGATTTGAAGGGGGGGAGTCCCTGCAATGTGGCAAGCCTGTACCAGAAGACAACGGAAGGGATCCAGGTGCTGCACGGGTTCAATATTCCAATGCTCTTGGAGATCCTGGAGCTGAGGGAGCACAGGGGAGATTTGAAGGAACTGGCGGAGGCTGCGCTCCACGCGGGCGCGCAGGGAATGGATAAGATCACCACAGACTGAAAGGGGGAAGCGAGAATGGGAAAGATCGGACATGTGCGAATAGACGACAGACTGATCCACGGACAGATCGTGGCGGCCTGGCTCTCGGTGCTGAGAAGCAATACCATTGTGGTCGCAGACGATAAGGCGGCGGCGGAGCCGTTTCAAAGAATGCTGCTGGAGATGGCTTGCCCACCGGGGATCGCGTTGAAGATCCTGCCGGTGGCGGAGGCCGCGGCATGGCTTTGCTCCCCGGAGGCAGACCTTCCCAAGGTACTGGTGGTCCTGCGGAACGTGGAGAGCGCCTTGGCCCTGGTGGAGAACGGGGTGGCAATAGAGGAGATCAATGTGGGCAACGTAAGTGCGAACGCCCGGAAGACAAAGTATTCCAAGTCGGTATGGCTGGATGAGGCGGATATTGCCAACTTTGCCAGACTGAAGGAAAAGGGGATCTACCTGGAGGTCCGAGTGGTGCCAAACGAGAAGGGGACGGAGTTGTTCTCTCTGATCGAATAAATAGGGAGAGTGGAAAGCGTGTGTCCTGCGGCGGCCGCCAATAGAGCATAATGTGGGGCCCGGTCCAGATTCCGGAGTTTGGATAGAGGGCCCGAAAACAGAAAAGGGAGGAAAAGAACCATGTTGTTAAAAGCAATTTTGGTGGGACTTTGGGTGACGTGGGCCATTATTGACGAACAGACCCTCCAGCTGCAAACCACCCGGCCCATTATTACGGGCGTTGTGGTGGGACTTATCATGGGAGACCTTCAGACCGGTCTTGTGGTAGGCGCTACCGTGGAGATGATGTTCCTGGCCGTAGTGTTCGTGGGAACGGCGATCCCGCCCGACCCGACCCTGGCGGCAGCGATCGCCACCGCCTTTGCCGTCTTTGCGGGGGGGAATACTGAGCTGGCCGTGGCCACCGCGATCCCCATCGCCCTGATCGGTCAGACCATCACCACCTTGCAGTATGGCGTAGTAAACGTGGCTCTTCTGCACTGGGCGGACAAGTCTGTGGCCAAGGGGGAACTCAAAGGGGTGCGGCGGGCCAACTATGTGGCGCTGGCATTCAATCTGTTGTTTTATGGCCTGCCCACTTTCCTGGCGGTCTATTTCGGGGCTGAATTTGTGGAGCCCATCATTGCCATGATCCCGGAGCAGATCATCAGCGGCCTGGCTGTGGGCGGCGGAATGATCGGCGCGGTAGGCTTTGGCCTGCTGCTGAGCACCATCAAGGTCAAAAAGCTGTGGCCCTATTTTATTGTCGGTTACATTGCCGCCGCATTCCTGGGCATCAACATGCTGGGGATTGGCCTGATCGCCGTAGCCGCTGTATCCCTGCATCAGATCTTTACCAGCGGCAAGAATACTGCTGAAGCAGCGTAAGAGAGGAGGAGACCCCCATGAAAAATACCGATCAAAGATTGACCCGGAAGGATCTTTGGAAGATCCTGCGCAACCAGATGTTTATCCGCAGTGCTCTAAACTTTGAACGGCAGCAGTGCATCGGCTTTACTCAGGCCATGGGACCCATTATTGAAAAGTACTACGATACGCCGGAGGAGAAGACGCAGGCGATGGAGCGGCACATGGAGCTGTTCCTGACCCAGCCCATGGTCTCGGCCATTCCGGTGGGTGTGGCCGCCGCCATGGAGGAGCGGTTGGCGACAGAGGGGGATGTGGATCCCTCCGCCATAAGCGCGGTCAAGACCGCACTCATGGGCCCTCTGGCCGCCCTGGGCGACAGCCTGATCAATGGTACGGCCCGGCCCATCCTGGCAGGCATTGCCTGCGGACTGGCGCTCCAAGGCAGCATCCTGGGTCCCCTTCTGTTTTTGGTGGGCATGAGCATCATTACTCTGGGAGTGCGCTACTTTGGCGTGTTCAAGGGATATGAAAAGGGCGTTACGCTGGTGGCCGACCTGCAAAGATCCGGCCTGATCAGCAAGATCACTGAGTTGGCGGCGGTGGCCGCGTTTGTGATCATCGGCGGCTTTACTCCGGGCGTGGTGAGCCTGAACACCTCCCTGGCCTATACGGCGGGCGATACGGTGATCAGTCTTCAGCAGACTCTGGACGGCCTGCTTCCCGGGATCCTTCCCGTGGGACTGACCTTGCTCATGTTCTATCTGGTATCAAAGAAAAAGGTATCTCCCATCGTCCTTATGCTGGCCCTGATGGCGGCGGGAGTGGCCGGTACGTATTTGGGGATATTCTGAGCGAAAGTGCGACTGCGAACCGGATACCTTGAAGGAAGAAGGGAATTCCATGATCAACGATTTTCATGTCCACATGGGGAAAAGCAGCAAAGGGGGCAGTTACAGTCTAAAGGATCTGGTGGCCTCTATGGATCGGTTCCAGATTGAGCGCTCCGGATTGTCGATCCTGAATGGGGTACTTACCGCTGAGCTTAACGACCAGGTCAAGGCGGCGGTAGAGGAGTGCCCGGACCGGATCGTGGGCTTTGCCTACATAAATCCCCGGGAGCCGGGAGCGGTGGATGAGGTGCGCCGCTGCCTGGATAGTGGATATTTTCGGGGGATCAAGTTCCACTCCTGGAAGCACGGATATTTTCCTGACAACAATACGGCGTTGGACAAGATCATTGACGCCATAGCGCCCTATGACGTGCCGATTCTCTGTCATACAGGGACCGCGCCCTTGGCGCTGCCGCAGCAGTGGGCGGCCATTGCCGCCCGTCACCCTGACGCGACCTTTGTCTTTGCGCACATTGGATATCTGGACTTTGGCTATGGCTGCGTGGAGTGTGCGAAGCCCCTTTCCAATGTGTATGTGGATACGGCGGGACAGGTGGAGATCCAGGTAATGGAAAAGGCCCTGGAGGAGCTGGGCCCTGACCGGATCTTGTTTGCTACGGACTGGCCTTATAAATATCCTGGCAGTGAGATCGTCAAATTTGAGCCCTACGGGCTGTCGGAGGAAGACAAGAAAAAAATCTTTTACGATAACGCCAGGAAGCTCTGGAAGCTATAAAAAATGGGGACAGCCGTCCGAACGATACAGGCTGTCCCCATCTTTTTATAACAAGGTCAGGCGGCTTTGGGCGTTGACCGGGGCGCGTGAGCCTGCCTCTTTGAATCGGAGATAGACAGGAGGGGACAACAGTGGGAATAGATTGCTTTCTATTCGATTTGGACGGAACGCTTATTGACAGCGACGGAGCGATCCTGACCGCTCTGCGGCGGATGGAGCAGCGTTTGAAATTGCGGCCGCTGTCTGAAGAGGCGCTGCGAACCTTTTTGGGCCCGGCGCTGAAGGATTCCTTTGTGACGCACTATCACGCTTCGGCTGCCGAGATCGAGGATATGCTTAAGGTCTACCGGGAGGGCTATATGGAGTTGGGGGTGGACCGGACGGTGATATTTGACGGGGTATTTGATTTTCTGTATTATATTCGTGACCGGGGCGGAAAAACAGCGCTGGCAACGCTGAAAGAGCACCATTTGGCCCAAGAGGTCCTGTCTCGCACAGGCTTGTCGGAATGCTTTGATCATATAGCCCTGGACATGGGGACGGGGGGCAAAGCGGGCCTGATCCGGGAATGTCTGGCAAGCCTGGACCGGGCCGCGGAAAGGGCGGTCATGTTTGGAGATAGTCCCCAGGACGGCCTGGCGGCGGCGGAGGCGGGCGTGGCCTTTGTCCCCCTGCTGCGGGGGGAGGGATTTCGGCGGCCCGGAAGTCTGGACGGGATCCCCCACGTCTTTTCCGCCCGTACGGTAAAAGAGATGGGGGAGTATATCCGCTCGGTCATTTAGCAAAAAATCAGTGGGACGGCTATAAGAAAAAAGGAGGAGAAGGCATGGATTTTCAAACTGTGTTTCAAGGGAAAAAGGCGGTTATCGGCATGGTCCACCTGAGGGCTCTGCCGGGGACGCCTCATTATGACGGAGATATGGAGGGAATATACCGGGCGGCGGCGGAGGATCTCCATGCTCTGGAGCGGGGAGGGGTGGACGCCGCTATTGTAGAAAACTTTGGCGATGTGCCCTACAGTATAGAAAATGAGATAGCCACCCTGACGGCAATGGCTGTATTGGCCGGCCGCCTGCGGCAGGAGAGCGGACTTGTGCTGGGACTGAACGTTCAATTTAACGATACCGCCGCGGAATGGAGTATTGCCCATGCGGCGGGGTATGATTTTATCCGGGTAGAGGCATTGGTGGAAAACCGGGTGGGTCCCCAGGGGATCACGCTGGCGGCGGGTCCCTCTCTTCTGCGGCGGAAGGCCCGGTATCCGGCGAAGACAATGATTTTTGCGGACATCCAGGTGAAGCATACCTATCCGCTGGCGGAACAGCCTATGGATTTTTCTATCGAGGCGGCAAAGGAGGCGGAGGCGTCCGCCATTATCATTACCGGCATTGCCACAGGGCACAATCCCACCCTGGAGGATGTGAGAGAGGCCAAAAGAGCAGCGGGAGCGCTTCCTGTTTTGCTGGGGAGCGGGATCTCCGCTCAAAACGGGGCCGAATTTCTTCAAATCGCGGACGGGGCCATTGTGGGAAGCTCCTTTAAAAGGGACGGAAACGTCTGGAACCCTATAGAGGAAAGTCGGGTCCGACGTTTTATGGAGGCTTTGGGCCGCTGAGAGGGGGCGGGGAGCGCCGCCGGGCAATATAGGGCACAGGGCAGGGCCTGGAACGAGCAAAGAAGACTCTCTCCCACGATATCAGATCGTGGGAGAGAGTCTTCTGTCGCTTTTTGGGGGGGGGATCGCTTGGCATAAAAAGAAGGCGTCTCTTTTCTGCGGAGAAAAACCTACTCACTGACCAGCGTATCCAGCCCCAGCAGGATCATCCGGTCCAGGCCCCGCTCCCGCTCCTGGGCGGTGAGGACGTCCTCCTCAGGATGGTAGAGGTTGGCTACCACCGTGAGGAGCATCAGGGCCTTGACCCCCTCCCGGGCGGCCACGGAGTAGAGGCCCGCCCCTTCCTGCTCGGAGGCCAGGATCCCCCACTTCTCCCACTTGCGGCTGTAGGCGGGCTTGTCCTCCACATAAAAGTGGTCGTTGCACAGGGTGGTGCCCGTGTGGAGGGCAAGCCCCGCCTTTTTGGCCTGCTCCCAGGCCCGGCGGCTCAGGTCGAAGTCAGCGGCGGGGGCAAAGGTGCCGGGCAGGTCGTAGAGATTGATGCCCGAGGTGGTGCTGGTGGCGGTGGAGAGGATCAGGTCGTTCACCTTCAGACTCTCCCGCACCGCCCCGCAGGTGCCGATGCGGACAAACTCCCTGACCTTATAGTCCCGGCAGAGCTCGGTCATGTAGATCATCAGGGAGGGGGTTCCCATGCCCGAGGCCATGACGGTGACGGGCTGGTCCTTATAACGTCCGGTGTAGCCGTACATGCCCCGGATCTCGTTGATGCACACCGGGTCCGCCAGGAACTTTTCCGCGATGTATTTGGCTCGGAGAGGATCGCCGGGCATCAGGACCTTGGGGGCGATCTGGCCGGGCTGGGCGCTGATATGGGTGCTCATGAAAATACCTCCCGTTTCTTTAGTGATGAGTCTATTATACCAGCAAGGGGAAACAAGGGAAAGGCAAAATTGAAAAATGGGAGCGCCGGAGGGACCGCTTGTGTTTGACGGCGGGTTGTGGTATGATTTTTTCCAAAGGAAAGGGGGAGACGGACATGGAGGAGGGAACGGGACTGAAGGTGATCGCCCGGATGGAGAGCCAGTTCCCCACCAAGTTCGGCATCCCCCGGCAGAGTGGGCTGGTGGAGGAGCTGCGCTCCACAGTGACCTTTGAGCCGGAATACCGCTGCCCCGACGCTCTCCGGGGGATAGAGGGCTTCTCCCACCTGTGGCTCATCTGGGGCTTTTCGGAAAACCGCCGGGAGACCTGGTCCCCCACGGTACGTCCCCCCCGGCTGGGGGGCAACGAGCGGCTGGGGGTCTTCGCCACCCGGTCTCCCTTCCGGCCCAACGGCCTGGGCCTTTCCTGCGTAAAGCTGGAGAGGGTGGAGCTATCCACCCCAAAGGGGCCTGTGCTCCACGTATCCGGCGCCGATCTGATGGACGGCACCCCCATTTACGATATCAAGCCATACGTTCCCTATGCCGACTGCCGTCCTGAGGCCTCGGAGGGCTTTGCCCCCGCCCCGGCGGAGACGCTGAAGGTGGTCATTTCCCCGGAAATGGAGGGAAGGATCCCTCCTGAGCGGGTGCAGGCCCTGCGGGGGGTCCTGGCCTGGGATCCCCGGCCCCACTATCAGGCCGACCCGGAGCGGGTCTACGGTATGGCCTTCGCCGGGTTGGAGGTCCGCTTCACCGTGGACGGGCGGACCCTCACTGTGGTGGATGTGACAGAAAACTTGACCGGAAAGGGGCAATGATGCCCATGACTATGGAAAAAAGAGGGGCCTTCCGGGCCGGACTGCGGGACGGGGTCCCCATTGCCATGGGATACTTTGCCGTGGCTTTCTCTCTGGGCATAGCCGGGCGCAACGCGGGGCTCACCGCGGCGCAGGGGTTTGTGATCAGCATTTTGAACCACGCCTCCGCCGGGGAGTACGCGGGGATCACCGCCATTGCCGCCATGGCCCCCTACTGGGAGCTGGCTCTCACGATCCTCATCACTAACGCCCGGTATCTACTGATGAGCTGTGCCCTAAGTCAAAGATTTTCCCCTGAGACTTCCCTCTGGCACCGGCTCGGAGTAGGCTTCGGGATCACCGATGAGATCTTTGGCGTTACCATGGCCCGGATGGGAGCGGTGGAACCTGTCTATACATATGGAGCTATGCTGGTGTCCATCCCCAGTTGGGCAGCGGGGACCGCGCTGGGGATCGTGGCCGGGAACATTCTGCCTCTTCGGGTGGTGAGCGCCCTCAGCGTGGCGCTGTACGGCATGTTTTTGGCCATTATCATTCCCCCCGCCCGAAGGGACAGGGTGGTGGGGGCGCTGGTGCTTCTAAGCTTTCTTTGCAGCTTTGCCTTGGGAAGGGCGGCGGGGGCTTTCCGGCTGGACTGGCTCACCGGGGGGACTCGGGTCATTTTGCTGACTGTGCTGCTGGCGGGGGGCGCCGCGGTCCTGTTTCCGATAAAGGAGGAAGAATGCCATGGGGGGTAACATATATATCTATATCGCGGTCATGTCCCTGGTCTCCTTTGCCGTCCGAGTGCTGCCCCTGACTCTGATCCGGGGACAGATCAAAAGCCGATTTATCCGGTCCTTTCTTTACTATGTACCCTATGTGACCTTGGCGGTCATGACCTTCCCCGCCATCGTAGAGACCACCCAGTCCCCTGTGGCCGGGGCGCTGGCGTTGGCGGCGGGGGTCGGCCTGGCCTTCGCGGGGGCGGGTCTGTTTCCGGTGGCGGTATGCTGCTGTTTGGTGGTGCTGGCGGTGGAAGGGGTGCTGGTGGCCTGACGGGGAGAACAATGAAAAATCTGGGGCTATTCACCGGGGACAATGTGGTGATATAATGGGGAAAACGAAAGTTTTTTGACAAAATAAGAATAAAGGAGTGAGCGGGAATGAATCGGATCGAGATCATCCATCCCTCCGGGGCGGAGAAAAAGGTCAGCAGCCTGTATGCCGACCTGGCCCGGCGGGGGGCAGTGGCTCCGGCGGGGAACTGTCCAGTGGAGCAGAGCGCGGCATTTTTGGCTCTGTGTGCCTCCCAAAGCTGTGGCAAGTGCGTCCCGTGTCGGGTAGGACTGAACCAGATGTCCCTTATTCTGGGCCGTATCCTGGAGGGCAGGGGAGAGATGGAGGACCTGGATACCCTGGAGCGGCTGGCCCAGGCGATTCGGGACAGCGCCGACTGCCCCATCGGCTATGAGGCGGCGGGGAGCCTTTTGGAGAGCCTCCAGTCCTTCCATGAGGACTTTATGGCCCATATCCTGTCCGATCACTGTACCGCTACCTTTGTACCGGTACCCTGTAAGCTGGGGTGTCCGGCTCACGTGGATATCCCGGAGTACATCGCCCTGGTGAAGGAGAAGCGGTATGCCGACGCGGTGCGGGTCATCCGGTACGACAACCCCTTCCCAGCGGCCTGCGCCCTGGTGTGCGAGCATCCCTGTGAGAACGTGTGCCGGAGAAATATGGTGGACGATGCGATAAACATCCGGGGGATCAAACGCATGGCCATCGACAACGCGGGGACGGTGCCCACTCCCGAGCCCCTGCCCGCCACGGGAAAGAAGGTGGCGGTGGTGGGAGGCGGTCCCTCCGGGCTGACGGCGGCCTACTTTTTGCAGCTGATGGGCCACCAAGTTACGGTGTTTGAGCAGCGGAAGAAGCTGGGAGGTATGATGCGCTATGGCATTCCCCGGTACCGGCTGCCGGAGTCTTACTTAAGCGCGGATATCGACGCTATTTTGAGTACCGGGGTAACGGCTGAGACCGGAGTCGCCATTACCGGAGAGAGGTATGAGCAGCTGCGCAAGGAATTTGACGCGGTATACATCGCCATCGGCGCCCACGCCGCCAACAGCCTGGGAGTTCCCGGAGAGGACGCGGGGAACGTGCTGTCCGCGGTGGAGCTGCTGCGGGCCATGGGGGATGAGGAGGAGCTGGACCTTCGGGGCAAGCGGGTGGTGGTCGTGGGAGGCGGCAATGTAGCTATGGACTGCACCCGGACCGCCATGCGGCTTGGAGCCAAGGAGGTCAAGTGTGTCTACCGCCGCCGTCAAAAGGATATGACCGCCCTTCCTGAGGAGGTGGAGGGGGCCATTGCCGAGAGCTGTGAGATGGTGACCATGATGTCCCCTGTTCGGGTGGAGAAGGACCGGGATGGGAACGTGGCCGCCCTTATTGTCCAACCCCAGCTTCCCGGGGCCTATGACCGGGGGCGGCCCCGGCCGGTGAAGGCGGACCGGGAGGAGGTGCGGCTGGAGTGCGACGTGATCGTGGCCGCCATCGGGCAGGTGGTGGACAGCGCCACCTTTGCCGAGCGGGGGCTGCCTGTGAGCCGGAATAACCTGAAGAGTGACGCGGGCTGCGCCGTCTTTGGCAGCGAGGCTGTTTTTGCCGGAGGAGACGCGGTAAGCGGACCCTCCACCGTGATCCGGGCTGTGGAGGCGGGGAAAACGGCCGCCGCCAACATTGACGCGTACTTGGGGTTCCACCATGTGCTGGCGCGACCGGTGGCCATCCCGGACGCCCCGCGGACCGCGGCGGGCCCCTGCGGACGGATCAATATGGCCGAGCGGGCCGCCGGAGAGAGAAAGGGAGACTTTGCTCTGATGGAGCTGTGCATGACCGAGCAGGAGGCGCATCAGGAGTGCTCCCGGTGTCTGCGCTGCGATCATCATGGAATGGGTTCGTTCCGGGGAGGGAGGGACAAGAGATGGTAAAACTGACGATCGATGGCCACCCGGTGGCGGTGGAACAGGGGACTACTATTTTAGACGCCGCGAAGAAGGCGGGGATCGACATTCCGACTCTCTGCTATCTAAAGGATCTGAATGAGATCGGAGCCTGCCGGGTGTGCGTGGTGGAAATCGAGGGGCAGGACCGGCTCAGCGCCGCCTGCGCCACTGTGGCGGAGGAGGGGATGGTGGTCCGCACCGCGACTCCTCGGGTCCTGGACGCCAGACGGATCAATGTGCAGCTGATCCTGAGCCAGCATAACGTGTCCTGCACCACCTGCATGCGCAATGGGAACTGCAAGCTGCAGAAGGTTGCCCTGGACCTGAATCTGCAGGAGGAACCCTTTGAGAAGAAGCCCTTCTCCAACAAGTGGGACAAGACCTTTCCGCTGGTCCGGGACGCCTCTCGGTGTATCCAGTGCCTGCGCTGTGTCAATGTGTGCGAGAAGGTACAGACCCTGGGGGTTTGGTCCTTGACGGGAACGGGGAAGCGGGCCAGGGTAGAGGTCGCCGGAGGGAAAAGCATTCGGGATGTGAACTGCGCCCTGTGCGGGCAGTGCATCACCCACTGCCCTGTGGGAGCGCTTACGGTCCGGGACGATACCCAGAGAGTCCGCCAAGCGGTCGCCGACCCCGAGAAGATCGTGGTGGTCCAGGTGGCCCCCGCCGTCCGGGCGGCTTGGGGGGACGCGGTGGGCGTGAGCGCCGAAGCGGCCACGGAGAAACGTATGGTGGCTGCCATCCGGGCCTTGGGCGTGGACTATGTGTTTGATACTGATTTTTCCGCCGACCTCACCATCATGGAGGAGGGAAGCGAGCTCATTGAGCACATCAAGGAGGGGCGGCAGGGGCCCATGTTTACCTCCTGCTGTCCTGGATGGGTACGGTTTTTGAAGCTGGAGTATCCCCATCTGGTGAAGAAGCTTTCCACAGCCAAGAGTCCCCAGCAGATGTTTGGGGCGGTGGCCAAGAGCTATTATGCCCAGCTGCTGGGGGTGGAGGCGGACAAGATCTTCTGCGTGTCCATTATGCCCTGCACCGCCAAGAAGTACGAGTGTGATGTGGCGGCGGTGAACGACGCCGCCCGGAAGGATGTGGATGTGGTCCTCACCACCCGGGAACTGGGGCGGCTGCTGCGGCATGTGGATGTGGCGGCCCTGGAAGAAGAGGAATTTGACCAGCCCCTGGGCACCGCCACCGGAGCGGGGGTCATTTTTGGGGCCACCGGCGGTGTTATGGAGGCGGCCCTGCGCAGCGCCTACTACCTGCTTACCGGTCGGAATCCGGAGGTGGACGCATTTTCTGAGGTCCGGGGCCTGGATGGTTGGAAGGAAGCCTCCTTCCAGATCCGGGATAAGAAGCTGAAAGTGGCGGTGGCCAGTGGACTGGGCAATGCCAGGAAGCTGGTGGAAGCCTTGGAGAGGGGAGAGGTCTCCTACGATTTTGTGGAGATCATGGCTTGCCCCGGCGGCTGTGCCGGAGGGGGCGGACAGCCCATCTGTGACGGGCAGGAGCTGGCGGGAGAGCGGGGGGAACGGCTTTATGAGCTGGACCGCTCCTACGCCCTGCGCTTCTCCCATGAGAACCCGGCAGTGGAGGAGCTTTATAAGAGCTATTTGGGTGCGCCCCTGTCCCATAGGGCCCATGAACTGCTCCATACCGAGCAGGAGGATTGGGAGCTGTGAGGGATGTATTATAAGATCGGTACCCTGGCAAAACGGTTTGGGGTCACACCCCAGGCCCTGCGCTTTTATGAGCGCCACGGTCTGCTTTTGCCCGCCCGGGAGAGCGAGGGGGGAGACCGGAGATACCAAAGCCGCAACCTGAAATGGCTCTACAGCATTCGGCGGTATCATGACCTGGGCTACAGTCTGGAGGAGACCCTGGAGCTCTTCTCCTGCGAGAGTGTCCAAGAGCTGGATGTTATGGCGGCGGCGAAGGAACGGGAGACACGGGCAGAGCTGGAGCTGCTGGAGAGCCGCTTGGGCGCTCTTCGGCGACAGAGAGAGGAGCTGGAACGGATCGGTCAGCTGTTTCACCGCTGTGAGATGGCGGATATGCCCCGGCTCTGGCTTGTGATGGACCAGAAGGGACAGAACGTGGACCAGACCCCCGCCCTTCAGAAGGAGGTCCAGGAGTGGATGCACTTCCTTCCCTGGGTCTACGCCGCCGTGGCCATAGAGGGGGAGAGACTGGTTCCGGACTCCCCCTATGAGGAAGCCCGGGAATGTGGCTACTGCATAGAGGAGCCGGTAGCCGGGACTCTGGGGGTGCCCCGGGGCCTCCATACTCGGGTGATGGGGGGAGGCCGGGCCATTCATACCGTTACCGCCCTGGACCGTCCCGGCATTACGGTGGGGGAGCTGTTGGGCTACGCCTTGGACTACGCCCGGGACAAAGGGCTGACGGTGACCTCTGCCGTAGGCCGTTGCCTTGCCAAGACGGGGGAGATCCGATGCCGGGAGGATCTGCTTCCACAGATGGTCCATTTTGAATATTGGTTGGCGGTGGAGGGATAGAAAAATTTAACGCACCGGCGCCATAATCCGGCTGCCGGGCAAAGGGGATCCATAGATTGGCCGGCAGGTCCCTATTTATCCGTAGGATGTACGATCCGCCAGTGCGGCGGAAGACAGCTAGAGATGATCGATGGTAGTCCTCAGAGGCCGTGGGAGAATATTCTCCCACGGCCTCTGTTTTTTCTTGAAAAGAGCTTGCATCTAAAGTCGCTTTAGCGTGTATGATTTTTTCAACACTGGGGGATCCCCCAAAAAAGGAGAGAATATGTATGAAAAAAAGGATCACGGCCCTGGCCCTGGCTGCTGCCATGGTCATGGGAACAACGGCTTTGGCCGTCGGTGGGGCAAGGACCATCTCCGTGATGCCCATGGAGCTGGCGGTCAACGGTCAGAAGGTGTCCGCCGTCGCCTCCAACGGCGCGGAGGGGGAGGTCTTCGCCTCCGAGGGCGTTACCTATGCCCCTGTGCGCTATCTGTGTGAACTGCTGGGCATCGATGTGGAGTGGGACAAGAATGACCCCAACACCGTAAAGCTGGTGGGGGATGTAAAGGCTCCCGTACAGCCTGCCGGAGGAAAGGACGGCGCCTACACCGCTACGGCCCAAGGCTTTGGCGGCGATGTGACCGTTACCCTGACCATTTCCGGCGGAGCCCTGGCCGCTGTCGCTGTAGTGGGCGATAAGGAGACCAGCGGCATTGGCAGCCGGGCCGTGGACCTGCTGCCCCAGACCATGATGGCCGCCGGCAGCGTGGAGGTGGAGGCCGTATCCGGCGCCTCGATCACCAGCGCAGCCGTCCTGGCTGCCGCCAAGGAGGCCCTGGGGCAGAGCGGCGTCACCCTCGCGGGGAAGACCGTGGCGGTGGAGCAGCACATGAAGCCGGGCACCTATTACGGCGAGGCCTACGGAAAGTGGGGCAAGGGCACCATTGAGGGCGAGCGCTTCGGCTCCCCCGCCACCATTCTTCCCACCAAGGTGGCCGTCACCGTAGATGAGACCAAGATCCTCTCCGTGGTGGTGGAGGATTGTTCCGATACCCCGGGCTTTATCGAGCCCTGCATGGAGCGCATCCCCGCCGCCGTAGTGGAGCACCAGTCCCTGGCGGTGGATACTGTCACCGGCGCTACCATGACCAGCAATGCCATCATGAGCGGCATCTCCCAGGCCCTGACCCAGGCGGGAGCCAACCTGGCGGGCTTTAACGCCCCTGTAGCCAAGTCTTCTGCCAGCGAGAGCTATGACGTAGATCTGGCCATCGTGGGCGCCGGTGCGGCGGGAACCATGGCGGCCCTGGAGGCCATGGAGGCCGGATTGAAGGTCGTGGTGTTGGAGAAATGCGGTAAGGTGGGCGGCACCTCGGTGTGCTCCACCGGATTTGCCGCCGTGGGGAGTGACCTGCAGAAGGCGGTGGACAACCCCCAGACCGTGGACGGCACCTTTAAGACCCTGATGGACTTCTGCAAGTGGCGGGCCAATGCCCCCTTGGTCTATAAGATCTTAAATTCCAGCGCCGGTGTTGCCAACAAGATCCAGGGCTACTGGGACAAGACCGATGACCCCGGCGTCACCAAGGTCAACAACGCCCGCTGGGCCCACGACACCGGGAAGGGCACCCACAAGTTTGATGTGCTCTATGACAACTTTCTTGAGCCCGGCGGGGTGAAGGTGCTGCTGGAAACCTCCGCCACCGACCTCATCATGAAGGGGGATACCGTGGCGGGGGTAAAGGCCGTAAAGCAGGACGGGACCACCGTTACCGTCAACGCCAAGGCCACCCTGGTCTGCACCGGCGGCTTCGGGGGCAACGATGAGATGATGCGGGAGTACTTCGGCCACGACAACTTCTATCTCAACGGCCTGGCCACCAATGTGGGCGACGGCCTCAACATGTGCCTGGCCGCCGGGGCCTCCCTGTCCGATGAGGTCTCTCCTCACCTGGCTGAATTCTGCTCCAACAAGAACCTGGACTTCTACGCCGGCTATATGAAGTTTATGAACCAGGCCGGTTTCCTGGCCCTGGATCCCTCCGGCCAGCGGTTTGTCAATGAGGAGTTCTTTGTGACCCAGGCCCTGTCCTACGGCGCCTCGGCTCTTCGCCGGGTGGGCTACGCCTATCTGGTCTTTACCCAGGACCAGTTGGACGCCATGGTGGAAAAGGGGCTGTGGGGCGTGTTGAGTAAGGAGACCATTGAGAGCCTGAAGCTTCGGGCCCGGATCGTGGTGCCCTCCTACTACACCCTGAACGACGAGATGCAGGCGGCTCTGGAGGCCGGGGAGGCCTGGAAGGCCAACTCTCTGGAGGAGTTGGGCAAGGTTATCGGTTTTGAAGACCAGGGCCTTTACCAGGAGACCATCGCCGACTACCTCCAGGTCCTGAAGACCGGGGAGGATCCCCTCTTCGGCAAACGCGCCGATATGATGCCCGACCTGGACAAGGGTCCCTACTACGCCGTGAAGGTCATCTCTGCCATTGACGGTACCTACAACGGTATCCGGGTCAACGACAAGATGCAGGCCATGAACAAGGACTACCAGCCCATCTCGGGGCTCTATGTGGCCGGTCAGGACAGCGGCGGCTATTTCAGCTACCCTTACTATGAAGGGGAGGGCTGGACTCAGGGCTACGCCTGGACCTCCGGAGCCGTGGCGGCTCAGAGCGTTGTGGCGGCGCTGAAGAAATAAGCGTTTTTCTCTCCTTTCGAGTTGGGGCCCCCTGTCGTCTGACAGGGGGCCCCGATTTTTGCCTCATATTTAATATGTCGGGCCCCTTCAAGAGCCGAGGGCGGCCTGCTTTAAAAGTCCGCTCATCCACTGAAGGAACCACTCCCGATCGGCGCCCAGGGCAAAGGTGCAGTTGGGCGCTTCGGAGACCAGGTTGGCACGGCGATCCACCACCGTTCTGCCGTAGGCCCGCCCTCCGGATATGTCCACATGGCACACGGCCTCCAGCTTTTTGCTGACGCATTCGGGGTGGAGGAGATAGCACAGGGCCAGGGCGTCGTGGAGTGGGGCGGCCTGGCGGGCAGCCAGGTCAGGATCCCGAAGGCTGTAGCCGCCGATCCGTCCCCGGATAACGTCTGCCACAAACCGGGCCTCCTTGCTTCCAATGGCCGCCAGCTCGTCGGCCTCTGAGGCGGAGATCTCTGCCTCATGCGTGGCGTCCAGAGGGATAATGGACAGCTTACAGCCGCTTTGCAATACGATCTCCGCCGCTTCCGGATCTGTCCAGATGTTAAACTCCGCGGCGGGGGAGGCATTGCACACCCGGTCTCCGCCGCCCATCAGCACGATCTCCTTCAGACGGGAGGCGAAGGAAGGCTCGGCCCGCATGGCGGTGGCGATGTTGGTCAGGGGGCCGAGGGCGACAATGGAGATGGAGCCCGGTTCGGCGGCCATGATGGTTTCAATGAGCCAAAGGACCGCGCCCTTGGCCTGGGGCTTCAAGTTGGTTTCCGGCAACGGAAGGTGGTCGCCGTGCATGGCAAAGGCCACCTTTGTTCCCTCCCGCTTCGGAATGGGGTGAAGGGACTGGGCGCTGGTGGGGGAGAGGGTGGAGACCAACGGATATTCACAGCCGCTGTACACCTTGACCTGGTCACCCTTCCCGCAATAGTCCACCACCCGCAGCGTGTTGTCTGTGGTAAGCTTTAACTCCAGATTTCCATTCACTGTGGTGACGCCCAGCAGCTCTACCTCCCCGCCCAACATAGCCAGAGTCAGGGCTACGGCGTCATCGGTACCGGTGTCTACGTCCATAATGATCTTTGGCTTTGTCATAGTTATCCATTCCCTTCACAGGCGTCAGCCAGTTTTGACTTTTCTTCGATCTCCGCGGCTTTTTTCTTCTCCTGCTGGTTGATGCTCATACCCACCAGCATCAAACCCAAAACAGTGGAAAAGTAGGGGAACATCTGGAGAAATTCCGGGGGCATATTGATGGCCTGGAAGGCGTTGGCGATAGCATTGGACGCACCGAACACCAGGGACCAGATAAGGGTAGGGATCGGCATAAAGCCGCCCAGATTTTGAGCCGCGATGGCGATAAAGCCCCGACCGGCGATCATGTCCTGCGTAAAGGCGGAGACGTAGGCCATCGACATGTACATGCCCGCGAGACCGGCGAAAATGCCGGCGATGAACAGTGCGACGAACTGGGTCTTCATCGCGCTGGTCCCCAGAGATTCCGCGGCGTTTTTGTTTTCCCCCACCGCCCGGATGCGAAGGCCCAGAGGAGATTTCATCAGGATCAGATAGACCACGGGCACACTGACAAGGGCCACATAGGTCAAAATATTGTGGCCGGAGAGGATGTTGCCCAGAATGGGAATATCCTGAATGACAGGGATATTTACGGTGGGAAATTGAAGGCTTTGAATGCTGGTAGAGCTGCCGCGGTCGCCGGTAAAGGCGAACAGGATAAATACTGTCCCGCCGCTGCCCAAGGTGTTGAGGGCCAAGCTTACCAGCATATTGTTGGCCTTTAGCACCAGGACAAAAAATCCAAACAGCATGGCAAACAAAACGCTGAGAGCAATGCCGCACAGAAGGCCCACCAGCAGACTCCTGGAATAGGCGCTGCCCAGGACCCCGCCCAGAGCGGCAGCCAGCATCATGGACTCAAAGGCGATGCAGACCACCCCCGAGTTCCGCACCAGAAGCACCCCCATGGAGCACAGGATCAGGGGTGTGCTCATACGGAGGATCGCGATAATAAACTCTGTGGAAAAGATATACCCCAATACGCTTTCCATGCTTATTTCACCTCCGTGAGCGCAAGGTCCTTCATAGATTGCTTGGCGATGACCCGGTGCTTCCAGCCGGCAAGGAATTTCTCGGCCACGACCAGCATGATGACCACCGACTGGACAATGGAGACCAGCTCGGGAGGGACGTCGGACATGCGGGCCATAGCCTCCGCCCCTACCCGCACATAGGCCAGGAACAGGGCGGCCAGAGGAATGTATTTGGGGTTGTTGCCCGCGATAACGGCGATCATAACACCGTCAAAGCCGTGTCCGGACAGGCCGGAATACTCAAACCGTTTATACATGCCCAGCTGTTCCACCGCACCGCCAAAACCGGCCAGGAAGCCGCCGATCAGTTCGCAGATGATGATGGTGGCGGTCACGTTGATGCCGGAGTACCGGGCAAAGTGAAGATTGGTGCCCACCATCTTGATCCGGTAGCCAAAGGTGCTTTTTTCCAGCAGGATGTGACCTAGAATGACCACTGCCACGGCGGCAAAGAGACCGGCGTGGATGTTGGTGCGGGAAAACAGCTTGGGAAGAAGCGCAGTTTGGGCGTATTTAAAGGACGCCTGGTATCCGGACATAGAGTCCCAAAGGGGGTGGTTGATGAAGTACTGGCCCAGGTACAGGCAAATGTAGTTCATCATCAGGGAGGTCACGATAGTCAGCGCGTGAAACTTGGTGTGGAGCACGGCGGTAACGCCGCAGGCCAGAGCGCCCACGACGCCGGCAGCCAGCATACAGACCAGGGGGTGGATCCCGGCGGGCAGGGCGATCTTGATGGCTGCCGCAGCGCAGGCAACGCCGCCCAGATAAAAAGCACCCTCGCTGCCCATGTTCATCTGTCCGCAGCGGACCATAAGGCACACGCCTACGCCGGTGAACATGAGCGGGATCATCTTTTCCACAATATAGCCCATTCGACTCACCGTTTGAAGGGGGCCGAAAAGGAAGAGGCGAAAGGCGCCCCAGCCGTCCTGGCTCACCGCGAAGATAAGGATCAGGGAGATGAGCAGAGCGATCCCGATGGCGCACAGGTCGCGGAGGACAAAAAAGAACGCTTCGATTTTCTTGGTTTTATTCATTGGAAGCACCTCCCGATCTCCTCCGGCGTCTGTTCTTTCAGCCCCAGCATATATTCGCCCAGCTCGTTTTCGCTCAGGCCCTCCACCGTTTCGAAGTAGGCCACGATTTTTCCGTTGCAAAGAACGATAAGACTGTCGCTTACCTCCCGCAGCTCGCCCATGTCGGCCGAGATGAGGAGCACGGCGGCACCCTCGTCCCGCAGAGCGATCAGCTTTTCCCGGATCAGCTCGCTGGCGCCTACGTCAATTCCCCGGGTGGGCTGGTTGGCTACCATGACCTGGGGGCTCTGGGAGAACTCGCGGGCAGCCACCACCTTTTGAATGTTGCCGCCGGAGAGAGTTTTCACAGGGGCGGAGCCGCCGTCGCATTTAATGGTAAAGCTCTTGATGAGTTCCCTGGAGGTCCTTTGGATCACTTTTTTGTTCAGGATCTGCCCACGCTGATATTGCTTTTTATAAAACCGGTCGGAGATCAGATTCTGCTCGATAGAAGCCTCGGCGGCCGCACCGTAGGTCATGCGGTCTTCTGAGATGTGGGCCACCCCCATTTCCCGGATCTCCCGTACGCTCTTCCCTTTGACGCAGGTACCGTTGACCAGGATCTCGCCGCTTTGGATGGAGTCGATGCCGGTGATCATTTCGGAGATCTCCCGCTGGCCGTTCCCCTCGATCCCGGCAATACCCAGGATCTCGCCGCCCCGCACCTGAAAGGAGACGTTTTGAAGTACGTGCTTGCCAAAGCCGTTAAAGTAATTGAGACGCTTTACCCGGAGCTTGACCTGTCCGATCTTGGGAGGAGTCTTTACCAGAGAGTTTACTGCGTTGCGGCCCACCATCATGCGGGAGATGTCCTGTTCTGTGACGCTGTCCACGTCCACGGTCTGAATAGAGCAGCCGTCCCGCAGCACGGTGAGCCGGTCGCAGATCTGCTTGATCTCCCCCAGCTTATGGGAGATGAAGATGATGGTATAGCCCTGCTCTTTCAGCTTGACCAGCTGGACAAACAGCTCCTGGGTCTCCTGGGGGGTAAGCACGGCCGTGGGCTCGTCCAGAATGAGGACCTCCACATTCCGCAGGAGCATCTTTAAGATCTCCACCCGCTGCTTCTGGCCCACATAGAGGTCCCGGATCTTCATGTTGGGGTCGATGGGAAGACCGTATTTTTGGGCCACCTCCTCGGTTAGGCGGACGGCCTCCTTGAAATCGAAAAGCCCCCCCTTGGTGGGTTCCATGCCAAATACCATGTTTTCGGCCACGGTAAGGGAGGGCACCAGCATGAAATGCTGGTGCACCATCCCGATCCCGAGCTTCAGCGCGGCGAGGGGACTGCTGATATTGACCTCCTCCCCCTTGAAGAATATCTTGCCGGTCTCAGGCAGTTCCTGGCCGAAGAGTACCTTCATCAGGGTGCTTTTTCCGGCGCCGTTTTCCCCTACCAGACCGTGGATATCCCCCTTTCGGACGGAGAAGTCGATATTTTTGTTGGCTACAAAGCCGTCCTTATAGATCTTAGTGATGTTTTGCATTGAAAGGACGTATTCCTGTTCCATGGCAGCCTCCTTGCCGCGCTGTCCGCTGGTTTATTTTTAATTCACAGACGCCTTGAGCGCTTCGTATACGCTGGCCTCCATGCCGATGGCAGTGCTGACCTTGATCTCTCCGCTTTCGATCTTGCCCTTGAGCTCGTCGATCTGGGCGCGGATGTCGGCGGGGACGGCGGCCTCATAGTAGCTGTTTTCGGCAAGGCCGATACCGCCGGCGGCCAGGTCGATGGCGTTGTGGACGCCCCACTGGAAATCGCCGCTGATAGCGTCGGTAATGGCTTGGCACAGGATGGTGTCAAAATTCTTTACCACGGAGGTGAGAATGGCCTTGGCGGCGGTGGGGTTGGTTTCCTCAAAGATCAAAGACTGGTCGGAATCCACGCCCAGAGACCAGAAATTGTTTTCGGCGGCGGCCTCATAAACCCCGGCGCCGGCACCGGAGCAGACGGCGTAGATCACGTCGGCACCCTGGGCGTTCTGAGCCAGGGCAAGCTCCTTGGCCTTGGGGGTGTCGGTAAAGCTGCCGATAAAGGAGGACCGAACTACAATGTCGGGGTTGATATAGGACGCGCCCTCAATGTAGCCCACCAGGAAGTCGCTGACGGAGCTGGTCTCCTTGCCGCCCACAAAGCCGACGACACCGGTGTCGGACATGAGGGCGGCCAGGGCGCCGCCCAGGAAGGAACCCTCGTTTTGCAGGGCCGCAAAGGAGGAGCAGTTGGCAAAGGCGCCGTTGCTGTAATCCATATCGGCGTCGTAGATAATAAATTTCTGGTCGGGGAACTGTTCGGCCACGGTCACAATGGATTCCTTCAGGCTAAAGGTGCCGGTGACGATGATATCCCACTCCTTGGATTCGGCCAACTCGGTCATGGTGGGGATGGGAGTGGTGGTGTCGCCCTGAAGCTCGATGCACTTGATGTTGCCGACCTGGGGATTCTGCGCCTTGGCCATCTGAACGCCGGCCCAGACCATGTCGGAGAAGGCTTTGTCACCCAAGGTGTTGGGGACGACAAGGACCACATTGCAGGACTCGCCGGAGGCGGAGGGGGCGTCGTCCGGTGTGCCCGCCGAGGGCGTGGGCGCGCTGGGGGCTTTGCCGCAGGCGGCCAGTCCCAGGGTCATGCTCAGGGCAAGAAGGATCGCGAGCCAGTTTTTCTTTTTCATTTGTTCTTCTCCTTTTTGTTTGGTTTTTGTGAAAACCGCAAATGCGGCCTGTCACTTATACGGATAGGATGTTTCCCGGCTTCAGGTCATGAGGCGGGAAGGGGCGGGCCCCGTAGCCCACAGCCACTGAAATGGCGAAACGATATCCCTCGGGAATGCCGATCAGGGCGGCGTATTCTTCACCTCGCTCTCCCCCAAAGACCCGGTCGGGTGCGGCCATAATGACCGAATCCAGACCCAGGGCCTTGGCCGCCAGAGTGATGTTTTGAGCGGCGATCCCGGCGTCTACATCGATATAATTATTTTTTGAGTTTACAGCGATCACAATGAGCAGAGGGGCGCCGAAGAGGGCTTTTCCGTCCCGCTGGGCCAGCCGCTCCAGATAGTCCCATTCCTCTCGCTGCCGGGAGACTTCTATCATTCCCTCTGTGATCCGGTTTAGGACGGATCGGTCGGTAATAAAATAAAATTTTTGCTCCTGGAGGTTCAGGGAGGTGGGGGCCAGCAGAGCGGCCTGCTGCAGGGCCGCTATTTTTCCCGGGGGGATCGGCTCGTCCCGGTATTCCCGCACGCTGCTCCGGGCACGCATGGCCTCAAAGAGCTCCATCTTGTCCCTCCCGGATGTCTGCCGCCGCGGTGGAAAGAGCCAGAAGGATGGCGTTGTCGATGGTCTGCTCTCCCTGGGGGAGAGGGGTGATGGTCTCCCTCCCGGCCTCGTCACGGTCCAGGTGGGAGAGAATGGAGACGATCATCAAAGCCCGCTTGCGGAACTGGGCCGCCGCGGTATAGAGACCGGCCGCCTCCATCTCTGAACAGAGGACGCCGTAATCGGCCCAGCTGGAGGAACGGTAGCTCTCCGGAAGACGGTAATATCGGTCGTTGCAGACTGTGTTGCCTATGTATACCGCCTGGCCCATGCGATGGGCCTCCCGGTCGGCCAGGCGAAGCAGGCCGAAGTCCGCGATGGGGCAGAAGGTCCCGTTAAACAGACCGTCGTTGATGGCTGTGGTGTGGCAGGCGGCCTGGGACAAGACGATATCGTGACGCTTCATGGAGCTCAGGTAGCCCGCTGAGGTACCGATCCGGATAATGGCCTCACAGCCGTAGTCCCGAAAAAGCTCGGTGGCGTAAATGAGCATGGAGGGCACTCCCATGCCGGTGGCCATAACGGAAATGCGCTGGCCGTCATAAATGCCGGTATAGCATACCGCCCCCCGCACATCGCTTACCAACTCCGCGTTTTTTAAATAAGTCTGGGCAATATACTCCACCCGCCCGGGGTCTCCGGCTACGATCACGTGGCTGGCGATCTGTCCGGGCCGGGCGTGGTTGTGCATGGTCATAGGGTTTCCTCCCCTCGGATGTAATGGACCTTGGAAATCAGTTCTTTTTCCCGTGGGCCTTCCCCCGGATAGCCAAAGGCCCCTACACTGGTGATGATACGGTCCTTGGTCACACCGATGCTCTCCAGCTTTTCAATGACCTCCAGCTTATCGCTGATGGGGGAGAGCTGGTTGATCCAGACAGAGCCAAGACCGTAACTTTGGGCGGCAATAAACATATTTTCCATGGCGCAGCCGGCGTCGGCCAAACGCATAAAATTTTCCCGCAGGTCGGCGACAAGGATCACCAGCGGCGCGGAGAAAAAGTCGTGCTCCCGGGGCTCACCCCCCAAATACTTGGCGGTGAGGCAGGCCAGCTCATGCAGCAACCTCCGGTCGGTCACCGCGAAAAATTCAAAGCTCTGACGGCCCCAGGCACAGGGAGCGCATCGGCCGCACTCCAGGATCTCGGCGACGATCTCGGCCTCCACCTCCCGCGGTTCAAAGCTGCGGATGGAGCGGCGCTCCAGAATGGTTTTGATCACTTCATTCATAGACAAAACTCCTTTTTCGGATCGCAAAGGCTATCGCGGACAAAAGCAGGGCCACCGCCGTCACAAGAGCGCCAACGGCCAGAGTATCCTGGTAGGACGTTACGGATATCATCCAACCGATGAGGGAGTAGCTGAAGTTGCTGGACAGGTTGACCAGAATGGACAAAAGCTTATACCTGCTCTCAAATTCCTGTTCTCCAAATACGCTGCGGACCAAATTGGGCATGACCACGATGGATACCGCCATGGGCATTCCCATCAGAAGAGAGCCGGCCAACATAAAGCTTGTGGTCTGCCCCATCATCAGCAGAAGAAGGCCGGCCGCAATGCCGAAGCCTGAGAGGTAGCAGGCTGCCGCCGCCCCAAAACGGTCGTTGAGCCAACCCACCGACACTTTAAAAACAATGGTGCCGATCATGGCCAGGGAGACAAAGGAACTGGCCTGCTCAGAGGAGTGATTAAACGTTAAACCAAGCAAAAAAAGAATTTGATTGTATCCCACAGTCAGACAGATCAAACAGGCGTATCCGGCCAGAGCGCCAAAGACCATGTGCTTGCGCTTGAAATTTTGGAAGTCCTTTTGAACGGCCTTTGTGGGAGCCCGGACCCGGTCCGCGCCATAGGGCCTTGCCCCTACGTCCTCGGGCCGGCGAACGGAAAAAGCGGCGCAGGCAGGGACCAGAAGCAGAAACAGAACGAGTCCCAGCATGCGGTAGGAGGCGCGCCAGCCGTGGAGGGCCATGTACCGCTCGGTGGCCCGGTTCATCACGGCGCCTACCAGACCGGAAGCGGAGCAGGCAAGGCCGAGGAAAAGGCCCTTCCGATCGGCAAACCAGTTGTGGATCAGCATGGGTACCGTTTGAATAAACAGCACCGCGTGACAAATGCCCTGCACTGCCGCGGCCAGATACCATTGCCAGGGGGCGTTGAACCAGGACATGGCGTATTGCGTGGCGGCGATGGCCACGCTGCCCGCCGTTAAGACCACCCGTAAATTTCCCTGCCGGACAAGCTTTGTCGCCAGCGGGATGGAGGCGCAGAGGGCTATGCCGTAAAATGTGGAATAGGCGGTGAATGTGCCCAATCCGATCCCCAATTCTTCACATACCGGCGTGTAGAAAAGGCCCCGGCAGTTGGAGATGATACCCAAAATACCGCCTTGGATCAAAAAGCATAAAAGAAAAATAAGGTAGGGATAATATCGCTTTCGGCTCATAGGCGGCTTCCCCCGTTCTGCCGGGGAGCGGCGGTGCTGTGCCGCACGACCAGCTCGGGCTCGATCTGAATGTGGCAGAGCTTTCTTTTTTGCCCGCGTCTCCGGGCGTCCAGGTCGTCAAAAAGCTCCTGCACGGCAATTTGGGCGATCTCTCCCACTCCTTGGGAGACGGTGGTGATCTGGGGGGTGTTTTGCTCGGTGGCCATGATGTTATCCATGCCGATCACAGAGCAGTTCTGCGGGACCAGACAGCCGTCCGCCATAGCTGCTCCCGCAAAGCCGATGGCCAGCATATCGCTGGAACAAACCGCCGCGGTCACCCCGTGACCGACCAGCTCCTGATAGGCCGTCCGTCCACCGTTGTAGCGGGTGCGGCCCAAGGCGACCCATTCAGGCTGATAGGGGATGCCGGCCTCCTGCAGCGCGGCGATGTAGCCCCATAGCCGGGGATTGGTCCGCCCCGTTTCCCTGGGCTCGGACACATAGGCGATCCTGCGGTGACCCAGCTCGATCAGGTGCTTGGTGGCGATATACCCGCATTTTTCGGAATCGGTCCCCACGGTGGTGAAGTCGGGATACACCTCTCCTCCGTCGCCGGATACCATCAGGATGGGCATGTCGATGCCGCTCAGGATCTTGGTGACCTGTTTCACATTGTCCTCTGAGCGATTGATGGGGGAGGGAACGATAATGGCTCCGTCCACATACCCGCTCTTCAGCCGCTGGTAGTGCTTTCGTTCCATCTCCTCGTTGTTATCGATGTCGCAGACGATCACGCTTTTGCCGCGGGAGCTGATCAGATCGCTCATCTCCTTGAGCAGCTTGGCGTAGTAAGGGTATAGGAGATCGCCCACAATGACGGCGATCAGGTCGGTGCAGCCCTTCCGAAGATTGACGCCTGAAATGTTGGGCAGATATTTCAGGCGCTCGGCCACCGCCAGGATCTCCTGGCGCTTGTCCTCAGAAACACGGATCTCTTTTCCGTTTAGCACTTTTGAGACGGTGGTGATGGAGGTCCCGACCTCGTCTGCAATGTCCTTTAATGTGGCGTGCACATCCATTACCTCCGTTAATCAAACGTTAAACCAACCAATAAGAAGTATAGCAGACCCATCTATTTTTGTCAATAATTTTGCCTTTCCTTTTTTGACAGGCGTTCAATGGTCCCATTGGGGCGCTTTTCCCGGTTGAAAAATTTTTTATCCTGTGGCATGATAGGAGCAAAGAATATACGGAGGAGGATCCCAATGGACCCTGTGATCCAAAGCTTGTATGACCGAAGATCTGTCCGGATCTTTACCGAGGAGCCTGTGGCGGCGGAGGAGAGAACCCTTTTGCTGGAGTGCGCCTTCCAGGCTCCCACCGCCGGATGCCAGCAGCTCTATACCATTCTTGACGTGACGGATCAAGAGGAAAAGGAGGAGCTGGCTCAGCTGTGTGACCACCAGGATTTTATCGCCGCGTCCCCCATGGTCCTTGTTTTCTGTGCCGACTGCCAAAGATGGTTGGAGGCGTATCGAGAGGCGGGGCTGACGCCCCGGAGTCCCGGGCTGGGAGATGCCCTTCTGGCCATGGCGGACGCTCTCATCGCCGCCCAAAATGTGGTGACGGCAGCACAGGCCCTGGGACTGGGAAGCTGCTACATCGGGGATATTTTGGAAAATGAGGAGCGGGTACGGCAGCTGCTGGGACTGCCTGAATTTGTATTCCCAGCCGCTCTTTTGGTGATCGGCCATCCCACAGAGCAGCAGGCGGCCCGCCCCAAGCCGAAGCGGTTTGAGAGCAGATATACGGTTTCAGAAAACCGCTACCGCACCCTTACTGGGGAGGAGCTGCGGTCGATGTTTCAGGGCCATACGGGGCAGCGGAGCTTTGAGGAATGGATCAGGGCTTTTTGCGAGAGAAAATATGAGTCGGCCTTTTCACGGGAAATGACCCGGTCCGCCCAAAAATGGCTGGGTCCCTTTGTGAAGGAAAAAACGTGAAAAAGAGGAAAAGATTCCTTGCTTTTCCAGGCCAAAGTGCTTATAATCAAATATATCTGTCAAGCTCAAAATTGCGCACAAAAAAATTACACCAGAGCGGAATGAAGGAGGATACTTTATGTCAAAAAAGTATGTCTACAAATTTTCCGAGGGCAACCGCGATATGCGGGAGCTATTGGGCGGCAAGGGAGCCAACCTGGCTGAGATGACCAATATCGGCATGCCGGTGCCCCAGGGCTTTACGATCACGACCGAGGCGTGTACTCAGTATTATGAGGACGGCCAGAAGATCAACGATGAGATCATGGCCGAGATCTGGGAGAACGTGACCAAGATGGAGGAGCTCAACGGCAAGAAGTTCGGCGATCTCCAAAATCCCCTGTTGGTCTCCGTCCGTTCCGGTGCGCGGGCTTCCATGCCCGGCATGATGGATACCATTTTAAACCTGGGACTCAACGACGAGGTGGTGGCCGCTATGATCGCCGGCAACCCCGATCCCAAGTTTGAACGGTTTGTCTATGACTCTTACCGCCGCTTTATCCAGATGTTCTCCGACGTAGTTATGGAGGTGGGCAAAAAATATTTTGAGAAGCTCATCGACGAAATGAAGGAGCGCCGGGGCGTGCAGCTTGACATCGACCTGACCGCCGGGGACCTTAAGGAGCTGGCCGCCGAGTTTAAGGCGGAATATAAAAAGCAGCTGGGGCAGGATTTCCCCTCCGATCCCAAGGTCCAGCTCTATGAGGCCATCCGGGCCGTGTTCCGCTCCTGGGATAACCCCCGTGCCAACGTGTACCGCCGGGACAATGATATCCCCTACTCCTGGGGCACCGCCGTCAACGTGATGCCCATGGTCTTCGGTAACCTGAACGACAACTCCGGCACCGGCGTGGCCTTTACCCGGGATCCCGCCACCGGTGAGAAGAAGCTGATGGGCGAGTTCCTGACCAACGCCCAGGGGGAGGACGTGGTGGCCGGCGTGCGGACCCCCATGCCCATCTCTGAGATGGAGAACAAGTTCCCCGCCGCCTACGCCGAGTTTGTAAAGGTCTGCGCCACCCTGGAGGACCATTATCGGGACATGCAGGATATGGAGTTCACCGTAGAGAACGGAAAACTCTATATGCTCCAGTGCCGTAGCGGCAAGCGGACCGCCCAGGCCGCCCTGAAGATCGCCTGCGACCTGGTGGATGAGGGGATGATCGATGAAAAGAAGGCGGTGTCCATGATCGATCCCCGCAACCTGGACACTCTTCTCCACCCCCAGTTTGACGCCAAGGCCCTGAAGGCTGCCACCCCCATCGCCAAGGCTCTGCCTGCCTCTCCCGGCGCCGCCTGCGGCAAGATCGTCTTTACTGCGGAGGAGGCCAAGCAGTGGCATGAGAAGGGCGAGAAGGTGGTCCTGGTCCGTCTGGAGACCTCTCCCGAGGATATCGAGGGCATGAAGGCGGCCCAGGGGATCCTCACCGTCCGCGGCGGCATGACCTCTCACGCTGCCGTGGTGGCCCGCGGTATGGGTAAGTGCTGTGTCTCCGGCTGCGGCGACATTAAGATGGACGAGGCCAATAAGAAGTTTGAGGTGGCTGGAAGGACCTACCATGAGGGCGACTTTATCTCCTTGGACGGCTCTACCGGCAACGTCTACGATGGGGCCATTCCCACTGTGGACGCCACCATTGCCGGAGAGTTTGGCCGGATCATGGGCTGGGCCGATAAATTCCGCCAACTGGAGGTCCGCACCAACGCCGACACCCCCGCCGACGCCAAAAAGGCCCGGGAGCTGGGCGCCCAGGGCATTGGCCTGACCCGGACCGAGCACATGTTCTTTGACGCCGACCGGATCCCTGCCATCCGCCGTATGATCTGCTCCGACACCGTCGAGCAGCGGGAGGCCGCCCTGGCCGTTCTGGAGCCCATGCAGCAGAGCGATTTTGAGGGTATTTACGAGGCCATGGAGGGCTGCCCTGTCACGATCCGGTTCCTGGATCCTCCCCTCCATGAGTTCGTCCCCACCGAGGAGAAGGACATTGAGCTGCTGGCAAAGGATCTGGGGAAGAGCGTGGCGGAGATCAAGGCTATCATCGACTCCCTTCATGAGTTCAATCCCATGATGGGACACCGGGGCTGCCGTCTGGCGGTCACCTATCCTGAGATCGCCGCGATGCAGACCCGCGCCGTTATCAAGGCAGCCTTGAACGTGCGGAAGAAGCATCCCGACTGGACCTTGGTCCCTGAGATCATGATCCCCCTGGTGGGCGAGGTCAAGGAACTGAAGTTTGTCAAAAATGTGGTGGTGACCACAGCCGATGAGGTCATTAAGGCCGCCGGCTCTGATATGAAGTACAAGGTCGGCACCATGATCGAGATCCCCCGGGCCGCCCTTACCGCCGACGAGATCGCCAAGGAGGCCGAGTTCTTCTCCTTTGGTACCAACGATCTTACCCAGATGACCTTCGGCTTCTCCCGGGATGACGCAGGGAAATTCCTCAGCTATTACTATGACCAGAAGATCTATGAGAGCGATCCCTTTGCCCGCCTGGATCAGAACGGCGTAGGCAAGCTGGTGGCCATGGCCGCCAAGCTGGGCCGTCAGACCAGACCGGATATCCATCTGGGCATCTGCGGCGAGCACGGCGGCGACCCCACCAGCGTGGAGTTCTGCCACAGTGTGGGGCTGGATTATGTGTCCTGTTCCCCCTTCCGGGTACCCATTGCCCGCCTGGCTGCTGCGCAGGCCGCCATTAAGAACCCCCGCTAAGAGACTTGAAGGAGGGCGCCTTCCGGCGCCCTCCTTTTTCACATATCACATATTTTTGTTATGTGACCCAATATGCCGGAAAACCGGCGGCGGCGGACTTTACTACCTCCTTCCAAATGTGGTACAATACCTTTGCTTCTAAAAAAGACAGGAGGGAGAGCGGTGGAAGAACTCGGTGAGCTCAAGCGGCGGCTGGAGACCCAGCGGCCCGCCCAATGGGACGCTTTGCCCGACCTGAGCCTTTACATGGATCAGGTCATTGGATATATGCCCCGGCAGCTTATTCGTTACGGGGAGGAGGAATGGCTCACCTCCGCTATGGTGAACAATTACATTAAGGATGGCCTGTTGCCACGGGCAGAGGGGAAACGGTATTCCAGGCCCCATCTGTGTTATCTGACCGCCATTTGCGCGCTGAAGCAGATCCTCCCCGTAAAGGACGCCGGGATGCTGGTGGGACAGCATGCCGGAGAGGGGGCGCAACAGATGTATGTCCGGTTTCAGACGGAGTTGGACAAGGCTCTGGACGCCACAGCCGGGAGGCTGGACCCCGAGCTGGGGGAGGAGGAGCTTCCTGCTCTGGCCCTGGAGCTGGCGATGAGAAGCTATGCCGACAAGTTGGCCTGTCAGCGGGTCCTGGATCTGATCCGTCGGGGCCGACCCGAGCCGCAAAAAAAATCCAAGAAGGAACGAAAGGAAGAAAAGCAGCATGAGTGAGTATATGATCGTTACCGACTCCTCCGCCGATCTGCCCCAGGAGCTGGTAGAGGAGTTGGAGCTGAAAGTCCTTCCCCTGAGCTTTACCATCCGGGGCACCACTCTGGAGGACCACCCCGACAAGCGGAACATGAGCTCCAAGGAATTCTATCAGCTTCTCCGGGATGGGGAGATGTCCACTACCTCGGCGGTAAATATGCAGCAGTATATAGATCTTCTGGACCCCATTTTGTCCTCCGGAAAGGATGTGCTCATTCTCTCCTTTACCTCGGGATTATCCAACACTTGTCAGGCGTCCATGATGGCGGCGGAGGAGCTGCGGGAAAAGTTTCCCCAGCGGAAGATCCAGGTGGTGGACACCCTCTGCGCTTCCGCCGGCCAGGGGATGCTGGTCTGGTACGCCGGAAAGAAACGACTGGCGGGGGAGAGCCTGGAGGCCGTCCGGGACTGGTGCGAGGACAACAAAATGAAGGTCTGCCATTGGGTCACCGTGGACGACCTGATGCACCTGAAGCGGGGCGGCCGGATCTCCGCCACCACCGCTATGGTGGGGACTATGCTTCAGATCAAACCCATCATCCATGTGGATGACGCCGGTAAGCTGGATACGGTGGGGAAGGCCCGGGGCCGGAAGGCGGCCTTGGATTACCTGGTGCAGAAGGTGGCGGATACCGCCATCGATCCCGCCGGTCAGACCATGTTCCTCAGTCACAGCGACTGCCGGGAGGACGTGGAGTATCTTGCGGATCAGCTTAAGGAGAAATGTAAGGTCAAAGATGTAAAAATCTGCGACATCGGCCCGGTGATCGGCTCCCACACAGGCCCCGGCTGCGCGGTGGTTTTCTTCTTCGGAGAGCCCAGATAATTTTGCTGTTTTTCGGGAGACAATTATGGGACTTGATATTTATGCCGGGACCTTGACCCGGTATTACGCCCACAACTGGAAGACCGTGACCCAACAGTGGGCGGAGCAAAATGGCTGCGGGTTCCAGCGCATTGCTCCGGAGGAGGGGTGGGAGAAGTTGTCTCCCGCCCAGATCCAAAAGAGCGTTGAAGCTTGGCGGGACCAGATATTGAACGCGATCACCGGGCCAAATCAGAAGCCCTATGCGCCCTGGACGGAGGACAACAAAAAGCCCTATTTTACCGACAAACCGGACTGGGACGCCTTTGGAGCCCTGCTGCTGGTGGCTGCCTGCCATGTGTATGAGGATCCAGTGCCTTCCACAGTCCCAAAGGATTGGAAGTTCATGGAACACCCCTCCATCAAGCGCTTGTCAGAGGATAGGGAAAAGTTCTGGTCCCTGTTCCGGGGAACAGACTGGTGGCTTCCCCTGCCGGATAGTATGCTGTTCCGCGTGCCTCTGCCCAACGGGGACCAGAGAATGTTGGCCACTACCGCCATTCTGCGGGACGAGTTGAAGCGAATCAATGCCATGGTATGGAAGGCACAGGAGGATACGATCCTGAGTTGGAGCCGCACCGAGGGCTATCCTGCGGACGGCAGCATCGGTGTGGGCGGCGGTATCACAATGGAGAAGGAACATCTTCAATATGACACCCAGTCCCTGGCAAAATTCGCCTTCTCTCTTTTTTGGCAGGCACTGAAATTCGCGGAGGAAAATCAGGTGCCTATTTTGTTGGACTACTAAACCTGGAAGGAGGTCCCAACATGAATGACTGGTTGGAAGTGACGGTGGAGACCACCGACAAGGAAATGGACACCCTTGCCGCCCGCCTCACCATGAACGGGGCTGAGGGCCTGGTGCTGGAGAGCGAGAGCGATTTTCAGACCTTTCTGGAACAGAACCGCCAATATTGGGACTATGTGGACGACACCCTTTTGGAGCGGATGAAGGGTGTTGCCCGGGTCAAGTTCTATGTTACCGATGACGAGACAGGGAGGGAGCAAATGGCGCAGGCCCTGGCGGGGATCGAAGCTCCGGTCTCCACCACCGTGATGAAGGAAGAGGACTGGGCCTACGGCTGGCAAAAATACTACCAGCCCATGGCGGTGGGGGAAAGGGTCTATATCGTTCCGGAGTGGGAGCGGGGAAAGTATGTGCCCCAAGGCCGCACGGCGGTATATCTGAATCCGGGACTTACCTTTGGCACCGGCTCCCACGCCTCCACACAACTGTGCCTGACCCTGCTGGAAAAATACCTCCGACCCGGAGACGCCGTATTGGACCTGGGCTGTGGCAGCGGGATCCTATCCATCGCCGCCATGAATTTGGGGGCGGAACGGGCCCTGGGGGTGGACATCGATCCCAAATCGGTGGACGTAGCCTATGAAAACGCCGCCTTGAATGGGATCGGGCCGTCTGCCTACACTGTTCGGGCGGGGGATGTGCTCTGCGATAAAAAGCTGGCGGAGGAGCTGGGCCGGACAGGACCTTACCGTCTGGTCCTTGCCAATATTGTGGCCGATGTGATCATTCCTCTCTCTGCTCAGGCGAAGGGGTATTTGGCCCCCGAGGGGGTATTTATCTGCTCGGGAGTCATCGATACCCGGGCCGATGAGGTGGAAGGCGCCCTGAAAAAAAACGGCCTGCGCCTGTTGGAGCGCGTCGAGCGGGACGGCTGGTGCGCAATGGCCGCAGCTTTGGAGTAAAAAATGAATGCGGTCGTAAAGCGGGTTGCGATATCTTCTGCCCATCGGACCTTGGTGCTCAGCGATATCCATGGCAACCTTTCCTTTTTAAAGGGGCTTCTGGACAAGGTGGGGTTTGGAGCCAATGACGAACTTTTTATTTTAGGAGATATCCTGGAAAAATCAGAGTTCAGTCTGGAGACCCTGCGCTTTGTGATGGAGCTGTCGAAAAAATACGCAGTCCACACCCTGCTGGGGAACTGTGACAACATTACGCTGGCCTTTGTGGACGGACGGGATGGGATCCCGGAGGCGTTTTTTGAACATTGGTTCCGGACCCGTAAGGAAAAGTGTGCCTTGGTGGAAATGGCGGGGCTACTGGGGCTGAGGGCAGATCTGCCGGACGGATACCCCGCCCTTCGGGAGGCGATCCGGGAGGCATTTGCCCCCGAACTGGATTTTCTTCGGGACTTGCCCCACATCCTCCTCAGTGACGACTATCTTTTCGTCCATGGGGGAGTGCCGCGGGAGGACCGGCTGGACGAGCTGGACGCCTATGGCTGCATGAAGAACGATAATTTCTTGGACCAGGGCCGCTCCTTCCGCCGCTGGGTGATCGTGGGGCACACCCCTGTGACCCTCTACCGGGCGGACATCCCGTCTGCCAAGCCCCTTTTGGATCATGACCGGCATATCGCCAGCATTGACGGAGGCTGTGTTTTAAAGGCGGACGGACAATTAAACGCCTTGATCCTGCCCCAAAGGCCGGGGGGAGAATTTTCCTATGCGGCCTATGACGGGCTTCCCGTCATGACCGCGCTGGAGGATCAAACACCCTCGGAGGATCCGCTGAATATCCGCTGGGGCCGAAGCCGGGTGGAGGTGCTGGACACGGGGACTGAATTTTGCCGCTGCCGCCATATGGAGACGGGACGGGAGCTGGACATACTGATTGAGTATCTGCGCTGGGATGAGGAAGGGGTCTACTGTGAGGACTCCACCGATTACCGGCTGCCTGTAACGGCGGGGGACAGGCTCAGTGTGGCGCGGCAGACCAGCCGGGGGGCTCTGTGCAAAAAGGATGGGGTTACGGGCTGGTATTTTGGACGTCTGATCGAAGCATAGGGGCTGAACGCCGGCCTGCATTGCCGATACAATATATTTTTGAAGGGAGCGGACAGAGCATGATGAATTTTCAGTACTACACCCCCACAAAGGTGATTTTTGGAAAGGGCGCCCTGGACCAAGTGGGGGAACAGGTCAGGGCTTTTGGCGGCAAGAAGGCCCTGATCCACTACGGGGGAGGCAGCGTCAAACGCACCGGGGTCCTGGACCGGGTAAAGGCGTCCCTGGACGCGGTGGGTGTTGGATACGTAGAACTGGGCGGCGTAGTCCCCAACCCCCATGTGGGGCTTGTGCGGGAGGGGATCGCCCTGTGCGAGAGGGAGGGCGTGGACTTCCTTCTCCCCGTGGGCGGCGGCAGCACGATCGACTCGGCCAAGGCCATCGGTTACGGTGTAGCCAGCGGAGGCGAGGTCTGGGATTTTTATGACTTTAAGCGCACCCCCACCGCTTGCCTCCCCATCGGTGCGGTGCTCACTATTGCTGCGGCGGGCAGTGAAATGAGCGACTCCTCTGTTATCACCAATGAGGATGGAGGCATTAAGCGAGGCTGCAACAGCGATCTGTGCCGGTGCAAATTTGCCATTATGGATCCGGAGCTGACCATGACTCTGCCCGACTACCAGACCGCCTGCGGCTGTGCCGACATTCTGATGCACACCATGGAGCGGTATTTCAATGTCGACGAGATGGCTCTCACCGACGCCATTGCGGAGGGGCTTATGCGCACGGTTATCGACGCCTCCAGGACACTGGTAAAGGCCCCCAAGGATTACGAGGCCCGGGCCAATGTGATGTGGGCGAGCAGCCTGTCCCACAACGGCCTTACCGGCTGCGGCGCGGGCAAGGGTGACTGGGCCTGCCACCGGCTGGAGCATGAACTGGGGGGAATGTTTGACGTCTCCCACGGCGCGGGCCTTGCCGCCGTCTGGGGCACTTGGGCCCGCTACGTCCTGCCCGAGTGCCCGGAGCGCTTCGCCAAGTTTGCCGTTAACGTGCTGGGGGTGGCCCCCCAGGCCGACGATACCGCCACCGCCCTGAAGGGAGTGGAGGCCATGGAGGAGTTTTACCGGGAGATCGGGATGCCCACCAACCTGAAGGAGTTAGGTTTGGAACTCACCGAGGAGCAGGTGCTGGAGTTGGCCGAGAAGTGCGACGCGGCAACCCGGGGCAACCTGGGAGCCGCCAAGCATTTGACCCGGGAGGATATGGCGGAGATCTACCGCCGGGCGAAATAAGTTGGGCAGACATTTCCCAGAGTGAGGACTCCGCCCTTGCTCTTGGCCCTTCGCAGGGGCGCACAATGTGCGCCCGCGGGGGGGAGGAACGGGGTCACATTAGAGAAAAGGCGAACGAACCCCCACGGCTTACTTCGTAACGCCGTGGGGGTCAGTTTTTAACAATAGAACAACTGAGGGGAGTTTCCAAAGAGGGGCCCCGCAGGGCCCCCTCTTTGGTCGTTGAGAGAGGGGTTCCAAGGGGGGAGAGAGTCGAAACTCTCTCCCCTTGGCGGTTTCTTGGGGGGTCTGGAGGGCTATTCTTTGCCGCCAAAGAATAGTCCCCCAGACCACTCAGTGAAAGGAATGGTACACCCCATCATCGCCATCCTGCCTATCAGCAGAAGACGAAACCACCCCCAACTCACTCCCTTGGCCAATCCAACCCCTTTGGCAGCCCAAGAATATAATCAGCAGAGACGTGATAATATTCGCACAAAGCTATCAAATGCTTGATAGGCAAGGGATGCTTCCCATTTTCATATTTGGCGTAATAGGTTTGCGTAGTCTGCAATAAATCCGCGATCTGTTGCTGTGTCTTATCATGATCCGTCCGCAGCTCCCGCAGCTTTTCAGAATATGACATAGGTATTCATCTCCCTTGTGTAGATAAAAAATTTTATCATAGATTATATATTGCCTATTGACATTAGATTGTATGTGGCCTAAAATATGTCAAAAGAGGTGAAGTCTATGGATGCCCAAACCATAAAAATGTCCGAGGAGATCACCAAGCTCCGGGAACAGCAGGGCCTGACCTTCAAAGCCATCGGGGAGATGTATCAAATCTCTCCGGGAAAGGCCTCCTACCTGTACCAGGATTTCCTGCGCCGCCGCCGGCTGGCGCGGGTTCGGGAAATGTACGAGCAGGAAAACCGGTTGACCGTCTCTGTCAAGATAACCCTGGGGGAGATCGTAGCCCTGCGGCGGATATTGGCCTTTTACCAGACCTGGGTGCGCCGGGAAAGCCTCCGCCGCCGGGGGGATAGCCCGCTGTTTCAGGAGCCGGACTGCGTCACAGCGGAATATTTGAGCAGCCGTTTTGCGGAATTAGAGAAGAAAAAGCGGCGGAGAGTCCAGGAAAACAAGGTTTTATCCCCAAAACCTATTGACATTTCCGGATTGGATTGATATACTACTAAAGCCGCTTTGAATGGGTCCCTAAGTGAGAGGTGTAGACATCTCCACCCCCGACAGCGAGCCCGTAATGAAGGAGTTGAAAGCAAATGCATGCAATCATCGAGACCGGCGGCAAGCAGTACAAGGTGGCGGAGGGGGATACCCTCTTCATCGAGAAGCTGCCCAACGAGGCCGGCGACAAGATCACCTTTGACAAGGTCCTGGCCGTCATCGACGGCGACAAGGCTACCTTTGGCGCTCCCGTTGTGGAGGGCGCCACGGTGGAGGCCGAGGTGGTAAAGAACGGCAAGGGTAAGAAGATCATCGTCTTCAAGTATAAGCCCAAGAAGAACTACCGCCGGAAGCAGGGCCATCGTCAGCCCTACACCAAAGTGACCATCGGCAAGATCAAGGCCTGATGATCCAGGCCACATTTCACATGGAGGGGCGCAACATTGTTTCCTTCCAGGTGGAGGGCCACAGCGGTCTGGCGGAAGCAGGGAAGGATGTTCTCTGCGCCGCCGTCACCAGCGCGGTCCGGCTTACCGAGTGCGCCGTCAACGACGTACTGGGGCTGGAGGCCGGCGTGAAGGTGAAGCCGGAGAAGGCCCTCATTTCCCTTAAGCTCCCCGGGGGACTGGGACAGACCAACGAGAGCACCTGCCAGACTTTGATGGCGGCTCTGATGGTCTACTTCACCCAGCTTCAGGAGGAGTATCCCGACAATATCATCGTCATGGAGGTGTAATACCAATGCTGAATATTGGTCTTCAGTTTTTCGCTCATAAAAAGGGCGGCGGCTCCACCAAGAACGGCCGTGATTCCAACGCCAAGCGCCTGGGCGTGAAGCGGGGCGACGGCCAGTTCGTGCTGGCCGGCAACATCCTGGTCCGGCAGCGGGGCACCCACTTCCACGCCGGCGAGGGCGTGGGCAAGGGCAGCGACGACACCCTGTTCGCTCTGCGGGACGGCAAGGTGAAGTTCTCCCGGTTGGGCAAGGACCGCAAGCAGGTCTCTATCGTCACGGAGTAAGCAGCAAGAAGCCGCAAACGAACCTTCGTTTGCGGCTTTCTTTTTTAAAAGGGAGGCGGTATTCCATGGAATATCGGAAATACGGCGAGGGCTATGTTCTCCGCCTGGATCCCGGGGATGAGGTGGTGGATTGCCTCACCCGGCTGGCAAAAGAGGAAGAGGTCGGGCTGGCCTGCATCACCGGGCTGGGGGCGGCGAAGGACGTGACGGTGGGGCTCTTCCGTGTGGAGGAGAAAAAATTTTATGGCAAGCGCTGTGAGGGGGAGTATGAGGTTTCCGCCCTGGTGGGAAATATTACCCGCAAGGAGGGGGAACCCTACCTCCATCTTCACATCACCTTTGGGGATCCCGCGAAGGGGGAGGTTTATGCGGGGCACTTGACCCGCTGCGTCATCAGCGCCACGGCGGAGATATTTGTCCAGGTGTGGGATGGACAGGCGGGACGAAAGTTCAGCGGTGAGGTCGGCTTAAATTTACTGGAGTTTTAAGGGGTTTGGAAGGAAAGGGATTTGTGAGATGGCGAACAACGGATTTATAGATAAGGCCCGTATTACCGTTCGCGCGGGTGCGGGCGGCGGAGGAGCGGTGGCCTTTCACCGGGAGAAGTATGTGGCCGCAGGGGGGCCCGACGGGGGCGACGGCGGTCGGGGAGGCAACGTGGTCCTCCGGGTGGATGAGCACATGTCCACACTGATGGACTTTCGGTATAAGCGCAAGTATGTGGCGCCCGATGGGGCGCCGGGCCAGGGGAAGCGCTGCTCGGGCAAAGACGGAGAGGACCTTTACATCCGGGTCCCCCGGGGAACCGTGGTCAAAGATACCGACAGTGGTGAGATCATCTGCGACATGGCGGGACAGGAGACGTTCGTGCTGTGTCGGGGCGGCCGGGGCGGCTGGGGCAACCAGCATTTCGCTACCCCAACCCGGCAGGCGCCTCATTTTGCCAAGGCGGGCCTCCCCGGCCAGGAGCGGGACGTGACTTTGGAGCTGAAGCTGCTGGCCGATGTGGGGCTGGTGGGATTTCCCAACGTGGGGAAATCCACCCTTCTCAGCGTGGTGACCCGGGCCCAGCCCAAGATCGCCAATTATCACTTTACCACCTTGTCCCCCAATCTGGGGGTGGTGGCGCTGGATGAGAACACCTCCTTTGTTCTGGCGGATATCCCCGGCATTATTGAAGGGGCTGCGGAGGGGGCTGGGCTGGGACATGATTTTCTGCGCCATATCGACCGTTGCCGGCTGCTGATCCATGTGGTAGATGTGTCCGGAAGTGAGGGGCGGGACCCGGTGGAGGATTTTGAAGCCATCAATGGGGAGTTGGCGGAGTATAGTCCTGAGTTGGCCTCCCGTCCCATGATCGTGGCGGGAAACAAGGTGGATATTGCCCAGGACAGGGAGGGGCTGGAAGCGCTGAGGGCCCATGCAGAGAAGCTGGGACTGCCCTTCTTTGAGATGTCCGCCGCCGCACATCAGGGGACAAAGGAGTTGATGTGGTATGCCGCCGGACAGCTCCGGGAGCTGCCTCCCATTACGGTATATGAGCCCACGTTTGTAGAGCGGCCTCCTGAGGTGGATATCACCCAGCCCCCGACCATCGAGGTGGTGGATGGGACCTGGGTGGTGGACGGGCCCTGGCTGCGCCAGCTTATGGCCAATGTAAACTTTGGGGATTACGAATCTCGGAACTGGTTTGAGCGGAAGCTGAGAGAGTCCGGCGTGTATGCCAGACTGGAGGAGATGGGGATACAAGATGGAGACCCCATTTGCCTTTATAATCTGGAATTTGAATACCGTAAATGAGAGAAAGGGGAGGGAAACGTGGCGGAAAAACGGTTTGAAAAAATATATAGCCAAGGGATCGGCTCCGGTGCGGACATATGGCTGGACAGGGCGACGGGGGTAGAGTACCTCTACCTTTGGAGCGGCAGCGGCGGTGGGGTGACCCCTCTGCTGAGCCGGGACGGAAAGCCTGTGATCGCCCCTATTCCTGAGGATTAAAAGAAAGCCCCCGGCGTTTTCAAAACGCCGGGGGCTGATTTTGTCTAACTTCCCATGGTGTGGGTGCGGAGGTATTCAAACCACCGGGCGTTTCCTTCGGCGGTCAGATGGAGTCCGTCGGTGCTGAGTCCGGGGGAGAGCGTCCCGTTTGCCTCGGTAAAAAAGGCGTCCACAGCTACCAGATAGACCCGCTGGGATCGGGCCAAGCGGGTCAAAAGAGCGCTGCGGTCGGCCAAAAGACGGTTATCCGGGACCTGGGCCACCGCCCGGGAGACGGTGACGGGGATCAGGGTCTGGAGATAGATCTGGGCGCCGGGAAGCAGGGCGCGCAGGTCGTCGATAAGGGCGGAGTATTCCTCATAAAATTCCTGGTCGTCCATCCAGGCTGCCTCATTAAAGCCCAGCATAAGATAGACCTTTTTCCACTGTGTCCCCTCCAGCATTTGACGAAGAGTGGCGCGCTGCCCGTCAAGGGAGAAGAGACTGCCGGAACGGACGTCCCGGACGTTGAGGCCGATTTGGGTGAGAGCCAGAGCGGGCTGGAATAGACCCGCATTCAGAAGTTCTCCCAGACGGGCGTCTCCAATGAACACAGCGTCGGAAAACCAATCGGCGGATACGGGACGGGAGGCGGGGAGGGGGGTGTTAAAAACGTGGGGGGCGTCCACCACCTGGGGAAGGACCTGCCGGTGGGAGGGCGGGGCGGCCTGCCCGGGGAGGGAGAGGAGCAGGAGCAGGGACAGGGCCACGGGAGGGAGCTTATAAATTTTCATGGGTCAGTTCCCCAAGAAGACGTCTACCGGGCCGTAGTCGGCGGCGATGACCAACAGAGCGGAGTTCCCTCGAACCTCCACGATGGCGGAATCCAGCTTGGGAAGCTCGTCTGGCAGATAATTTTCAAGCTCGTCCCGCCGGTCCTCCACTCGGTAAGTAAACTGCTGGGCGGCAGCCTGAGCGGAGGTCTCGTCGGAGAAGGTGAAGATGGCAAGCTCCTCGGCGGAGGAGGTGGAGCCATAGACGGCGCTTTCGGTGACGGTGGTCTCCTCAATGCCGTAAAGGGCGCAGGCGGTGGACTGGTCGATCTCGGTCAAAGCCTCTCCAAAGACACCGGGGGAATCCAGAAGAGTCCTGGCGTCATCGGTGGGGGAAAATTCCGCCTTCTCCCCCCCTCCGCCACATGCACTCAGAGTGAGGAAAAGGGCGGAAAGACAAGCGGCGCAGAGGATTTTTCTCATATATAGCTCCTCCTGGGGCGGGATCATTGACCTGTATGGGTGGTGAGATACTCCAGCCAAAGGCCATAGCCCGCTTTTTTAAAATGGACTCCGTCGGCGGAGAGCTGGTCGGGACTTTCACCGGACTCATCTCTCAGCTCGGCCGGGATATCCAACAGAAAGACCTTTTTCTCCTCACAGAGAGCGGGAAGGATGCTGTTGTAGCTGGATACCCCCTCATTGGTCACATAGTAGGGGACGTCATTGGCCTTGCATTTGGCGGAGTTTACCGGAAGAATGGACTGGATGTACAGGCGGGCCTCAGGCTGGCAGGCCCGAATGGCGTCGATGATCTGGCCGTAAGCTTCGGAGAAGCCCTGGGGATCATAATAGCCTAGTTCATTGATGCCCAGAGATATGTAGACCTTCCCATAGGCTCCCAGAGCAAGCGCGCCCAAAACAGAGAGCTTTTCCCCGCCGGAGCGGATCACCTCTTTTTCATTCAGCACATCGTAGACGGTAAGACCCGTATGATCCAAAAAGGCAGCCTTGGATGTAATGCCGCTATAGAGTTTGAGGCCGTCGGTGCGGGAATCTCCGATAAAGACGGCGTCGGAAAACCATTCTTCCTGATTTGCCGCCTCTCCCTCGGGGACGGGCTGGGACCAGTCCGGCTCCGGAGTGGGCTCTGGGGTAGGGGCCGGAGTGGGGAGGGGTACGGGCTCCGGAAAGGATGTAGGCACAGGGGTGGCGGTGGGAGAGGCTATCGCGGCCTCAGCCGGGGATCCGGCCAAATCGGAACGGGAGAGAAAAAAGACCAGCAGAAAGCTCAGGCAGCCCATTAGGACCAGCATAAGCCAGCGAGGGGGTGCGGAGGGGGAAGACATGGGGGATCAACTCCTATAGAGGAATATTTACATACCGGTCAACGCCCAAAAGCCGTCCGAGCTGAGGGAGGTTTTCCACTTCAAAGGTGGGCGTAAGGACTCCGGGTCGGGCCCCGGACCTGCGCAGCCAAACGCTGTCCAGCCGGGAGTAGAAAGCGCCTTTGATATCGCTGGAGAGGCTGTCACCGACAACCAGCACTTTGCTGCGCTGGTTGCCTACCCCCAGGGTGGAGAGGACCAGGTCAAAATAGGCTTTTTCCGGCTTGCGGCAGCCCATTTCCCCAGAGATAAAGACCCGGTCTTCAAAATAGCGGGCCAGGGGGGAGTTTTTCAGGCGGCGGCGCTGCACATGGGAGACGCCGTTGGTGGTGAGAGAGAGGATATACCGGTCGGACAGACGGCGGCAAAGGGCCTCCGCGCCGGGAAGAAGGGTGGGACAATCGGCCAGGGTGTCCAGGAAAAAGGCGCTCCACTGGGTAGGATCGCCAGGCTGACCGGGGAAATCCCCACTCTCAAAAAGGAGCTGAAATCGCTTGGGACCCAATGCCTCCTGGGAGATCTTCCCCTGGTCATAGGCCAGCCAAAGGCTGGAGTTGATGGAACGATATTGGGCTTTGATCTCCGGCGTGGGGGAGATCCCAAAACGGACCAGGGTCCGTGTCAGGGCAAATTCCTCGGCGGCATCGAAATCAAAGAGTGTGTTGTCGGCGTCCATCAGGAGCCAGCGGTATTGGGTCATGGGCGCTCCTCCTTTTTCATCGGGGAAGACTGGCGACGAAAGGCGGTCCACATCCGTACGGCGGAGGAGACCAACAGCACACCCACGGCAATGGCACCTGCCAGACCCAGAGTGTGGAGGAAGGAGGCGAGGAAGGCGTTCACCTCTCCCTCCATGGCATGCTCCATGGTGTAGTAGATCCCGCCGCCGGGGACCAGGGGGAAAATGGCCACCAGAAGATAACCGGTCACCGGACATTTGCGGATCCGGGCCATGACTTCGGCATAGAGGGAGATGACCAACGCGGCCACAAAGGTCTGGGCGATATCGCTGTGCAGCAGGGGGGCGGAAAGCAGATAGGAAAACCAGGCCAGGCCTCCACCAAAGGCACAGATGAGAACGCCGGGGCCCCGGATATTGTAGATGACGGCAAAGGCGCCGCTGGCTGCGAAGGCAAAAAGAACGGAAAAAAGAACGTCTGTCATAGCGGCCTACACCCCCCAGAAAAGCCGGGCCAGACTTAGGGCGAACCCGGTGCCAAGGGCTACGGAGACCCCGGTGAGAAGGGCGTCGGCGATCTTGGTCAGTCCCGCCACCATATCCCCCGCGATCACATCACGGATGGCGTTGGTAAAAATAATGCCGGGGACCAGAGCCATGAGAGCGCCGATGATGACCAGCTCACTGTGCTGGGCCAGGCCCAGCCAGGTCAGAGTACAAGCCAAGAGGGCGGACAGGGCGGAGCACAGCATAGACTTAAAAAACAGGTTGGCGTGAAGACGGGTCATGAGGGTCAGGACCAGCCCAATGGTCAGTCCGCAGATCCCCGCGGCCAAGGCGTCCCGGGCGGTACCGCCAAAAAAGAGGGCGAAAAAAAGGGTGACGGTGAAGTAGGCGCACAGCAGGACGGGGAACGAATAGGTGCGGCACTGGCGGCGGACCTCCTCCAACTGGCGATGGGCCTCCTCCAAAGGCGGGACCTCCCGGCAAAGCCGGCGGCCCAGGTCATAGTAGCGTTCCAGCTGATCGATATCGGTGCCGTGAGAGGGCATCCGGCGCACCTGGGTCATAGCCTCCCCATGAGGGGTGACAAAGCTGACGATAATGCAGTTGGGAATGACAAAGGGGGCGGGCTGGGCAATGCCATAGGCACGGAGAAGACGCTCAATGGCCTCCTCTACCCGGTAGATCTCGGCGCCACTCCGCAAAAGAGCATAGCCCAGATCGGCGGCCACCGTCAAAAGCTCGCTATAATCCATGACGGCTTCCTCCCCTTCGGTTTTTTCTCCTAAATAGTTTACCCCATTTCACCTTTTCCCGCAAGGGGAAGAAAAGCGAAATGGGGAAGTTTTTGCTGGAAAATAGGATGGGTTATTGGGCATGGGCGCCGCCCAGCTGAGAGCGCTCCCGGACCAACTCCCCGTATAGGGTACGTGGGGTCCAAACGGCATTGCTGGGGGTAAGGACGGCCTTGAGACAGCGGATCTGAGCCTGCCGCATGGACAGAAGGGCGCGGTCCAGCTGCCGGTCGGACAGGCGGCAGAGGATGAGCAGGGGCTCGGGCAGAGGCTCGCCGGGGGACGGAATCTCTGGGGAGGGAGAGCTCTGGACCAGAGAGGAGAGGGAGCGGTCCAGATCGGCAGGAGCCATTGTCCGCAGCCTGATTCCCTGGACGGCACAAAGCTGGAGGAGCTTAGACCCATACGGCGCGGGAGTGGGAGAGTAAAACAGGATGACGGGCGTGGGCATAAAAGGCCCCCCTTTCTCCGTGATGGCTTTATCCTATCACGGAAAAAGGGGGGTGTCCAGAGGGAAAGAACGTTATTTTTTTCCCTTGCCGTTTTCATTGTAAAAGAGCAGCCAGCTCCGGAAGGACATGGTACCGACGGCCACCAGGAGGGAGGCCAGGACCACCCAGCCCTCCCAGGAGGAAAGAAGCCCGCCAAGCTGGTCCTTTCGGGACAGAAGCAGGAGCAGGACCAGAAGAAGGGGAAACCAGAGCAGGTGAAACAGCCGTTGAAGCCGGCGGCGGTGAGGAGAGACCCCTTGAGGCTCAAAGTCCTCGGGGTGGAGGACCTGACAGTGGATGGAGGCTACGGGACAGCCCCGGACAGCGGTATAGTTCCGGGTGGCGGTATACTCGATCCCGTCAATGGTGAATTCCGGGTACATGCTTTCCTTGGTAACTACCAGGTCAAGGCCGTGTTCCCGGGCATATTGAAAGAGGGCGGCGGAGAATTCCTGGGGGGTGGTCACCGCCTCGTCCGGGAGGAAGGTGAACCGTTTCTCATGTTCGGCCAGAGCCACCTGGCGGTAATCCCGGAGCCAGCCCTGGAAGAAACCTTCCCTGGTTTCGGGGGCGTCCATCCGGGCCAGAAGGGCGTCTATATCCAGCCCTTCCAGGCTGGGAAGGGCGGTAAACTCTTCGCAGAGACGGATGGCGTGGGAAAGCTGCTGGGAACGTTCCTCCAACAGCGCCTGCTGCCGGGCGGCGGCCTGGGGAAGGGGGAGGGAACCCCGGAGGACCTCCCTCACCTGCTCCAGGGGCATATCCAGCGTCCGCAGGAGCCGGATGAGCTTCAGGACGCGGATATCTTCTTCCGAGTAGTTTCGGTAGTCGTTGCCCGGATTCCGTATGGGGTGGAGAAGTCCCTGTTTTTCATAAAAGCGGATGTTGTCGGCGGACACTCCGGAGAGCTGTTGGGCTTCCTTGATGGTCATGGGCTCAACTCCTTTCTGAATCAAAGATACACCATGGAGAGGGTCCAAGGTCAAGAGAAAATCTTTATTTTGTGAGAAGAGCCACCGTCTCGATATGTTCTCCAGAGTCTAAACTCAACTCCATGCCCTCCCGGATGATGGGCAGCTTGAATTTGATGGATTTGAGCCACTGACCATTAGGCTGGCGCTCCTCATAGACATGAATCTCGGAGATGAGAGACTCCACAAGTTGGCGGCGTTCCAGCGGATTCATAATGGCATACAGACAGTCAAAGTAGATGAGGACTTTGTAGATGTTGTCGCTGGTGATCTTGTCCGCCTCAATGGAGGTCTTCTTAGCTCGGGCTTCGATAAGCTGATTTTCCACAGACTCGATTTTATCGTACAGCTTGTAGATGCGCTCGTCCAGGTCATTCTTCTGACGGAGGTAGTGCCGGTCATCTGGGTTGAGGCCATCCAGTTCCTCGGTCAGCCGGGACTTGAGGGAATAGATCTGGCGAAGCTCTTTTTCGTAGTTGGTGATCTCTTGATCGATGGCGGCAGTGTCCACCTTTAGATTGATCTTCTCCTGCATCATGGCGGCGAATTTGGGATTGCTTACCAGCTTGGTAATGACCTCCGCCACCGCTTCGTCCAGCAACTCTTCCCGGATCTGCTTTTTATAATTGCACTTGTGTCCCCGCAGCATGGTGCGGTGTTTGCAGCCATAGTAGTAAAAATCCTTGTAAAACGAGCCATCCGGGTGTCGCTTGGAGCTTTTGTTACCGTACATCCCGGCACCGCAAAGAGGGCATTTTACGATGCCGGAGAGAAGATGGATATGCTCATCCTTGCCCCGGTGAATATGCTCGTACCGTTTAGCTTGGGCCAACAGCTTCACCTGAGCCTGTTGCCAGACCTCCTCAGAGACAATAGCCTCGTGCTGGCCGTCCGCAAGCAAATAATTTTCCTGATGAACCAGGCGGTAGTCGTTGCGGGTACCGTGTACCTTTTCGGTCTTTCTGCGGCCATAGGCGATCTTGCCGCAATAAACGGGGTTTTTCAAAATCAAGCGAATAAGGTGAGCGTCAAAGAGTGTGTTTGTTCCGTTTTGCCGGGGTAGCTTGCGGATGCCGTGATCCTCCAGATACTTGGAAAGGCCGTTGGCACCAATGTCGGTGTTAACATACTGGTCATAGATGGTTCGGATGGCAACGGCCTCTTCTTCGTTGATCTCCAGCCGTCCATTCACCAGGCGGTAGCCGTAGGGGGCAAAGCCGCCGTTCCACTTGCCCTCTCTGGCTTTCTGGATGCGGCCCTCCATGGTTTGGACACGGATATTCTCCCGTTCGATCTCCGCCACAGCGGAGAGGACGGAGATCATCAGCTTTCCGGCATCCTTGGAGGAGTCGATGCCATCCTCCACACAGATGAGATTGACCCCAAAATCCTGCATGATTTGGAGGGTGGACAGCACATCGGCGGCGTTCCGTCCGAAACGGGACAGCTTGAATACCAGTACAAAAGATACGCCGTCTTTCCCGGATTTAATATCCTCCATCATCCGGGAGAACTCGGCCCGGCCCTCAATGGATTTGCCTGACTTGCCCGCATCCTCGTATTCCCCTGCAATCTCATAGCCGTTATATTCGGCAAAGGCTTTCATCCGGGCTTTCTGGGCATCAAGGGAGTATCCATCCGTCTGCATGGCGGTGGACACACGGGTGTAAAGATAGACCTTTATTTTTCCTCTGTCCATACTGTTCATGTTACGCCTGGCCCTCGGGAAGCTGCGGCAGGCTGCTGAGGTTTAAGGCTTGCAGGGAACGCATTTGCTGAACGGCCAGATCTCGCAAAGCCACCAGCCGTTCTGACTGTGCTTTGCCCTGCTCAATAAGGATGGCGTTATAGCTTTCCAGATTGGCCAGCACCAAAAGCTGTTGGAGAGTAGCCTCGTCCCGCATATTGCCCTTTTTGCCGGGGTGAGCCTCCCGCCATTGCTTGGCGGTCAGACCGAACAGAGCCACATTGAGAAGGTCGGCCTCGCTGGCGTAAGTAAAGGCGATCTGCTCCGCTGTCAGCTCCGGGGGAATCAGGTTTTCCTTGATGGCATCGGTGTGGATGCGGTAGTTGAGCTTGGCAATCTCCTGGTTCAGGTTCCATCCCAGGGAGATACGGCTGCTCTCATCGGATTTCAGCCGCCGGTAGTCCTTCATCACATAGAGTTGGAATTCGGGGGAGAGCCAGGTGGCAAAGGCCATGGCGATGTCCATGTGAGCATAGGTGCCGCCACCGTAACGGCCGGACTTGACCACAATGCCGATGGCGTTTACACCCTTAATCCATTTTGTAGGAGACATGGTGAAAGCGTTGGAGCCGGCCTGACTTTTAAAGGTGTCGAATTCGACGGGTTTAAAATCCGGGTTGTGCATGCTCTCCCACAGGCCGAGAAATTCGATGACATCCCGGCCCCGCATCCAGTTGCGGATCACATCGTTTGGCTCGTCGCTCTTATATTTTGCCAGATCAGTCAAGGAAATAAATTCGTTTTCGAAGTCTGTGGTATAGATACCAATATCAATTCCTTTGGCGTGGATGACCTCTTTCTTGATCGGATTTCCCATGAAAGGAACACCTCCTGTATTTCGTTTGGACAGCTCTATCACGATAATCATACCATAGCTTCCGGGCCTTTGCAACAAGGAGTTTGAGCTGTTTCGACTTCTTTTTCTGTGTTGTAAGATTTGGGAGCAGGGGCAGGCAGATTATCCAGATCCAACTGGTCTATGTACTTTTCGATCAATCCGGCCAGCAAATCCGCCAGACCGCTCCATTCATCTCGCATGGATACCCTCCTCACTCTTGACAAAATCGTTGTAATTGATCATAATAATTATATCAATTACAATCGTCTATTTTATAGACGGTGAGGAGGTTAAAAGCGGTACGCATGAGCAAAGGAATTTTGAAAAAGACGATGGCGGAGCAAAGAGAAGAACGGCTGGATGCCAAGCTAAAGGCTCTGGCAACAGAGGGAAAGTGGGACGAGGTGTTGGCTGAGCTGGATCATTTTGATGAAAACAACGAGCGGCGGCATCGGGAGCATCGGGATGACCGGGACCTGACATTACTGGAGCGACAACATTGTGAAGGTGAGTACGGCTTCATTGGACTACGGAGTTTGTGCAGGACGGAGGATTGGAATGAGATTATTTTCTTACAAGACCCGGAAGAGCTGTACCAGTTGGTAGAGGAATACCCGGTAAGCGCAGCCATGCGGGAACTGACGCCAAAGCAGAAGGAGATCCTGCTGAAAAACATTGTCTGGGGTATTCCAACAAAAGATTTGGCGGAAGAATCCGGGTGCAGCGTCCGTAATATCACCAAGCAGCGGCAGAGGGCGCTGGAACAAGTAAGGTGGCTGGTGACGGGAAAAACCGCCGCCAATCGGGAAAATCAGTCCTAAAAACAGAAAAACGTCCAAGCCGTACTTGCGGCCCGGACTGAAATATGATACATTGATTACATAGATTACACTGGAGGAATCTTCATGGAAATGAAAGCCATGTTCTCTGATTTGACCGTGCTGTGGAAGCGATGGTCGGAGTACCGGGTGGTGGAGCAGGCCTTCAACCGGCGGATATTCCGCTATCTGGTACCTGTACCGGGAGCCACAGAGGTGACCTACAACTGCGCCGAGCATGCCGAGCAGATGGTGGCCGATGCTTTGGAGCTGGGACGACAGCTCAATATGGAGGGCACCGACCAAGACCGCCTGTGTGCCGATTTTGCGGTCCGCTACGGCCTTTTGGGGCCGGATGTGGAGTTGGGACAAGCCATCGGAGAGGAGCCGGACACGCCCCCACCGTTTCGCCCTGTAGGCACGATAGAATACGGCGAGGATATGGATTCATTCCAAAAGGAATTCAAGCATCTCTATCAGCATTTTCTCCACGCCAACGGAGAAGGGGAAACTCCTGTTGGGGAATTGACTGGTCTTCTGCCGTACCGACTGACAGCTGGGCGGACACCCCAGCTCATCTGGGAGATCAAAAGCTTGGAATCAGTGTTGCGACTGACCTATGCAGCCCTGATCACAGCGCCGAGCAGAAGCCTCAAGATTTGTAAGAATTGCGGGAGGGTGTACTATAACCCCCGAGCCAAGAGCGAATTTTGTTCAACAAGGTGCAGGAATTATTATAATGTAAAAATGTATCGGGAGCGGGAGCGATAAAACGGCTAAAGATCAAATTACAAACAGAAAAGGGTGCTGAGAATGGACAATAAAAAGGAACAAGAGCGCGAGGAACTGCATCGGGCGATTTGGGCCATAGCCGATGAACTGCGGGGCGCAGTAGATGGCTGGGACTTTAAGAACTATGTCCTCGGCACTATGTTTTATCGCTACATATCCGAGAACCTCTGCAATTATATCAACGAGGGTGAGGTCGCCGCCGGAAATTCTGATTTTGATTATGCACAGTTATCTGATGTTGAGGCGGCGGAGGCTCGTGAGAGCTTGGTGCAGGAAAAGGGATTCTTTATTCTGCCCAGTGACGCAAGTTTATAGAAAATGCTTTCCGAGATGGGGCGGTTAAGACGACGGGAACG